>JAMCQI010000029.1 GCA_023381515.1 Chloroflexota bacterium
TTTAGGAATCGGAGATTGCCTACTTATTTGAGAGTATTCGCAAACTGCGAAAGCAGGGGATGTCCTTCATTTACATCACCCACAAACTTTCTGAGGTCTTCCAGATTGCCGATCGGGTGATGGTCATGCGTGACGGCCGACACGTCGACTCTAAACCTGTTAGCCAGGTGACCGAGAATGATCTGGTGGCCATGATGGTTGGGCACGCGATTACGAATCTATACGGCTGGGGGACACAGACACGCGGGGCGGAGTACTTTCGCGTAGAGGGCTTGACCAAAAAGGGCATCTTCGAAAATCTCTCTTTGCGATTGCACCGCGGCGAGATACTCGGCCTGGCCGGCTTGGTCGGGGCGAGGCGCTCTGACGCGGCGCGCGCCATATTCGGGGCAGAAATCAAAGACGCCGGGCAAATTCTGCTGAATGGCAAGGCGCTGGATATCGTGCGCCCGGCGGATGCCATCCGCCGCGGGATCGCCTATCTGACTGAAGACCGCAAGGGGGAGGGCCTATTCCTAAACATGTCCGTACGGGACAATCTAATCGCCCCTTCGCTTAGACAGTTCGCTTCGCGGATTGGCTTTCTGAGCGGTCGGAGAATCGATGATTACGCCTCAGAGAGAGTGAAGCAGTATTCCATCATCGCACCGTCCAACCGGGCGAAGGTTCTCAATCTCTCGGGCGGCAACCAGCAAAAAGTCCTGATTGCTATGTGGATGGGGATGAAGCCAGAAGTGATCCTATTCGACGAGCCGACGCGCGGTGTGGATGTGGGTGCGCGTGCGGAGATTTACCAGATCCTGCGCGAGTTCGCCAGCGCCGGGGCAGGCATCATCATGATCTCATCCGATTTGCCGGAGTTGATCGGCATGTGTGATCGCATCATCGTGATGCATCATGGTCGAATCAGCGGTGAGCTGAGCCGCGACGAATTTTCAGAAGAGAAGATCATGTCCTATGCCGCCGGACTGACTCTCAACGGCAAACCCAGGGCGCTGGCCGACCCATCATGAGGAGTGCACATGGTCAATGACAGAGCCATGATCCGATCCCACAAACCTACGCTGCTATCTACCGTGCGGCCCCTGGTCGCGTTCCGCGAATTTGCGATGCTGCTCGTGCTGGTGATTTTCGGCCTCGCGATGTCCTTGCTCTCTCCGGTGTTCCTGACCGGAGGAAACATTGAGGCGATTCTGCTGGGCCTGACGGTGGAAGGTACCATCGTCATCGGCATGGCCATCGTTTTGATTTTCGGGGGTTTTGATCTCTCCGTGGGTTCCACGCTTGGATTCGCCGGCGTCGCCACTGGTTTGGCGCTGACGAACGGCATTCCCACGCCGATCTCGATTTTGATCGGTCTGCTGGCTTCCTTAGGTGTAGGTCTAACGAACGGTCTGCTCATTGCCAGGATGAAGATCAATCCCTTCATCGCCACACTCGGGATGCAGATTACCGTACGCGGACTGCTGCTGGTTATTGCGCAGGGTCGAGCTGTCTTGAACCTGCCCAGCTCTTTCACGGTGATCGGCCAGGGCCGGTTGTTCGACATGCAGTACCCAATCTACGTCATGTTGGTGTTGGTTATCCTGGGCGACCTGCTGCTGCGCAACAGCCGTTTCCTGCGACAGAACTACTACCTGGGCGGGAATAAACGAGCCGCTTGGCTTTCCGGTATTAACGTGGACCTGGTCCTCATTGTGGACTACTGCATTGTTGCCCTACTGGCCGGGGTCGCCGGTCTGCTCATCACCGCCCGCTTTGGATCGTCATCGGTCACGGTGGGGAGCGGCACGGAGCTGCGCGTCATCACCGCCGCGATCCTCGGCGGAGCCAGCCTGTCCGGCGGCGAAGGCTCGGTGCTGGGCGCCTTCCTGGGTGCGCTCTTCATGGGCGTGCTGGCGAATGCTCTCAACTTGATGGGCGTGGATGTTTATTGGCAAAACCTGGTCACCGGGCTGATTCTGATCGTGGCCGTGGTGGTGGATGTCATTAACGAGCGCCGCAAGAGCAACCCGAGATAGCTAACTCACAGAGTGCAAAGCGAAAGCGCTGCGACGAATTGACGATTGTCATGTGGAGCACCAGACCCACGGGGCTGCCCAGCAAGTCCGGAGGCATCTGGCAAGGAGGAGAACGAATGTCTAAACCCGATACTTTCCGATTAGAGCGTCTGCGGGAGAAAATGAAAGCGGCGGGTCTCGACGCGCTGGTCTGCCGGCTGCCGGAGAATGTGGTTTATCTGACCGATTATTGGCCGCATCACGGCTTTTCGGTTGCCGTCCTGACCAAGAGTGACAAGCCGCTGCTCTTTGTGCCCGAGGTCGAGGGGGAGTACGCGGACCCCGATTGGGCAGAGGTGATCCAATTTGGCTGGGGATTGCTCAAAGACGGCGACCTCTATGCCAACTATCGCCGTTTGCTCACGCAAGCCCACGACCGCTTTGGGCTAAAAGGGGCAAAGCTGGGCGTCGAGAAGAGCTTCGAAGTTATTGGATCGACCTACCGCTCCGCCGAGCCGGTCGTGCCCGCCGGCCCATGGGCGCATTTGCTCGAGCAAGTGTTCGCCGACGCGACGTTGTTGGACGCGACTGATTTGCTCCAAACGACGCGCGCCGTCAAGAGCGAGTACGAATTGGCCAAGCTGCGCGTCGCCAACGAAATCGCCGAGGTGGGGATGAAGGCATTCCTCGCCAAGCTGGAGCCGGGGATGACCGAAACGCAAGTCGGAGCGCTGGTCGAGTCCACGATCCGAGCGGAAGGCCCCGGCCGCAAAGGCGCGCGCCTCGTGCGCGCGTTGTGCGAAGTTGGGGCCGGGCCGATTGGAAGTACCAAAGGGACATTGCTTGTGCCGTCCACCCCACGCGTCATCAACGCGGGCGATATCGTCATGGTTA
>JAMCQI010000100.1 GCA_023381515.1 Chloroflexota bacterium
CCTCCAGCTCACGTTCGCGAAACGATCCCGTTCCCCCGCATGCTCGAAAAGATCTATCCCTGATCGGAGTTGTCGCCATGACAGAGCGCGTGGCAATGTACCTGCAAGACAAGCATGAGATCCGCGAGGGTATGGCGTACTGCCAGTATGCCGAAGCCAAGGGCTTTGAGGCGGTCTGGCAAGCCGAATCCCGCCTGGTGCGCGATGCGATTGTTCCGATGGCGGCCTTTGCCGCCGTGACCAACCGGATCAAGGTCGGGAGCGGGGTCATCAACAACTGGACCCGCAACATCGGACTCCTCGCCGCAACTTTTCTCACTCTGGACGATCTGGCCCCGAACCGGATCATCTGCGGCATCGGCGCGTGGTGGGACCCCCTCGCCAAGAATGTGGGGGTTGAACGCCGCAAGCCCTTGAAGGCCATGCGCGAGACCATCGAGGTGCTCCGCCGCCTCTTGCGGATGGAGCGCGTCACATTTCACGGCGAATTCCACAACGTCGAGGGGATCGAACTGGACGTCGTGCACGGGCGGCGCGAGCCGCGGGACGTGCCAATGTATATCGGCGCGACCCATATGGGGATGATGGAGCTGGCCGGCGAAATTGCGGATGGCGTTCTCCTCAACTACTGCGTGCCGCCTGCGTACAATATCGAGGCGCTCAAACATATCGAGGTCGGGGCGAAAAAAGCGGGACGTCGCATGGAGGACATCGACCGTCCACAGCTCGTCGTTTGCTCCGTCGATAGAGACCACAAACGCGCCGTGGATGCGGCCAAAGAATTGATCACCCAATACCTTGCCCAGCAGCCGCATATTGCCGAAGCGAGCGGGACGCCCGAAGAGACGGTGAAAAAGGTACAGAGCGTCCTGGGCTGGCCCGCCACCAAGGAACAGATCCACAAGGCCATGCAATACGTCCCAGATGACCTGATTGAACGTATTACGGCGAGTGGCACTCCCGACGAGGTGCGAGCCAAGGTAGCCGAATACCGGCGCTATGGGTGCACCTGCCCGATCCTGTATCCGCTCGGCGAAGACGTGCGCTTGATGATCGATACGTTTGCCCAGGTGTGATGGGATTCCGATGCTCAATCTGCGAGAGATCTTCAAGCCCCAGACGATTGAACAAGCCGCCCAATTGCTGCAACAGCCGGACACGGTCGCCCTGGCCGGCGGGACCATGTTGCTCGCCGAACCGCGGGGGGATGTCCGCGCCGTCGTCGACCTCAGCGCACTTGGCCTGGCCTACATTCGCGAGGAAAAGGGCTCGGTGGCTCTCGGCGCCACGACCACTCTCGCGGAATTGGCCGACTCGCCCCTCCTGCGTGCACTCGCCAACGGCATTGTGGCGCAGGCGGCCCATAGGAGCGCGGCCGGCATCTTGCGTAACCAAGGCACGCTCGCGGGCACTTGCATCTCAGAGCCGGATGGCATTCTCGCCGTGGCGCTCGTGGCACTTGATGCCAAAGTGGTCACCGTGAGCCCGGCGGGAGCGTCGAGTCTGCCGCTCCAGCAAGCAGGTGGAGGAGGCTTTCTCTCCGGGCGGCAGGAGCTGCTTCGCCGCGGCGCCCTCGTCAAAGAGCTCCAGATTCCTCTGTCGAATCCCAAAGCCTCCCTGCAAACGGTCGCACGCACCCCGCGCGACAAGCCGATTGTCAGTGTCATTGCAGCGGTGCAAGTCGAGAACGGCACAGCCCGCGAGGTCCACGTCGCACTCGGCGGAGTGTCCGAGACCGCGACCCGGGCTCTGGTCGCCGAACGTGAGCTGGAGGGCAAACAACTGACGGCAGAATCCATCGAACGTGCCGCGCGCGCAGCGTCCACGGGGTTAGCCCCCCGCGGGGATTATCGAGGCAGTGTCAAGTATCGCAAAGAGATGGCCGTCGTCCTCGCCCGCCGCGCCCTGCTAGAGTTGCTCGCCTAGTCGCGCTCCCCATCGCCCCCAGCCCTCTCTTCCCCTCGGAAAGAGAGGGCTTTAGTTATCCCGAGTGGCCCTGGACGCAAGGCGTCCAGGGCCACCCACAGCCAAAACAAAACCCTCTCCCACCGCTAGCGGGGGAGAGGGTAGAGTGAGAGAGTGAAAGCCGATTTAGTATTCTGGCATCGGCGGCGCGGCGGGGGCCTTTTCCTTTTCAGGAATATCGGTCACCAGCGCTTCGGTCGTCAGAATCATGGCCGCGATAGATGCCGCATTCTCAAGCGCGCTGCGGGTTACCTTCGCAGGATCGATGATCCCCTTTTCGACCAGGTCGCCATAGTCTTCGGAGAGAACGTCAAACCCAATATTGGTGTTGCCCTTTTCCTTCTGCTCGCGGCGGACATTCTGGACCACCACAGCGCCATCATAGCCGGCGTTCTCGGCGAGCTGACGCAGGGGTTCTTCAAGCGCGCGCTTCAAGATCTGGACGCCCGTGCCGATGTCGCCATCACCCTTGACAGCGTCCAGCGCGTGTGCCGCGTTGATGAGCGCAACTCCACCACCCGGGACGATCCCTTCTTCGACGGCGGCGCGCGTGGCGCTCAGCGCATCCTCGACACGGTGCTTTTTCTCTTTCAGTTCCGTCTCAGTCGCGGCGCCGACTCGGATCACCGCCACACCACCCGCGAGTTTCGCCAGGCGCTCTTGCAGCTTCTCCTTGTCATAGTCCGAAGTCGTCTTGTCAATCTGGGCCTTGATCTCGTTGATGCGCCCCTTGATTTCCTTGTCCGAGCCCTTGCCTTCGATAAAGGTCGTGTCGTCCTTGGTCGAGACGACGCGGCGGGCCTGGCCGAGGTCGCTGATCTGAGTCGTCTCGAGCTTGCGGCCCATTTCCTCGGTGATGACGTTGCCGCCGGTCAGAATCGCAATATCGCGCAGCATTTCCTTGCGTCGATCGCCAAAACCCGGCGCCTTGACGGCCAACACATTCAGCAGGCCGCGCAGCTTGTTCAAGACCAGGGTCGCGAGGGCCTCGCCTTCCACATCCTCGGCGATAATGACCAGATCGCGCTTGCCCATCTGCACCAATTTCTCGAGCAGCGGGACGATATCGGTATGCGCGGAAATCTTCCGGTCGGTAATCAGAATATAGGGGTCTTCGAGGACCGCCTCCATCCGCTCCGGGTTGGACACGAAATACGGCGAGATGTAGCCTCGATCAATCTGCATGCCTTCGACATACTCGGTCTCAAAGGCCAGACCGGTCTTGGACTCTTCGACGGTGATGACGCCGTCCTTGCCAACCTTATCCATCACGTCGGCGAGCAAGTTGCCGATTTCGGGATCGGCCGCGGAAATGGCGGCGACATGCGCAATATCTTCCTTGCCCTTGACCTGCTTGGCCATCTTTTTGATCTCGTCCACGAGGGCCGCCGAGCCCTTTTCAATCCCGCGCTTGAGCAGCATCGGGTTCGCACCGGCGGCGACGTTCTTTAAACCTTCCGTCACAATCGTCTGCGCGAGCACGGTCGCCGTCGTCGTGCCATCACCGGCGACGTCGTTCGTCTTGGTCGCCGCTTCCTTCAAGAGTTGGGCACCCATGTTCGCGTACGGATTTTCCAGTTCAATATCCTTGGCAACGGTCACACCGTCATGCGTGACGGTCGGCGCCCCGAATTTCTTGTCGAGGGCGACATTGCGGCCCTTGGGGCCCAAAGTTGTCTTGACGGCGTTCGCCATCTCGTCCACGCCCTCTTTCAGGCGGCGCCGGGCTTCCTCGGCGAAAGCCAGTTGCTTTGCAGGCATTTCTATTCCTCCCTGTCAGATTCAGAATTGGTCATTCTCCGGTCAGAAACCGGCATGATTACTGTTCCAGCACGGCGAGAATATCCTTCTCGCTCAGAATCAAATACTTTTTGTCATCCAGCTTGATTTCGGTTCCCGAGTATTTGGCAAACACGACCTTGTCGTCCACGGCCAGTTCGAGCGGGACACGCTTCTTGCCTTCCTCATCCCACCGTCCGGGGCCCACGGCCAACACGACCCCTTCCTGCGGCTTTTCCTTCGCCGTCTCAGGCAGGAGAATCCCGCCGGGTGTGACTTCCTCTTTCTCGAGGGCTTCCACAATCACGCGATCCGCCAGCGGCCGTAACTTTAACGCCTTTTTGTCCGCCATGCTAACGCCTCCTTGCTGTAAGATTTTTGGGGGGATTAGCACTCGAAGGTGGCGAGTGCTAAGCAAGGCCTATAATACTCGAAAAATAGAAAACGCGCAAGTCACAGCATGTGCCTCGCGCGGGTGAAATAGCCAACCAGGTCAAACTTTCAGGAGTTTGCACGTCTTTCTTCGTTTTCTCTCGATTTTTCTCGCTTTTTCATGCGTAGGCCGCGTCCTTCGGCCCCCTACTATTTCTGCGGCGTCGGCGCAGCGCTCTCACAGTGCTGCTGATACCACGTCACTGCCCCCTGTACGGCTTGGTCTTGGGCATCGATTTGCACCGCTTTGTCAATCCACTGCTTACCCTTGGAGCAATCCTTTAGATTCACATAGGCCAAGCCAAGCTTGTAATAGTACTCGAGGCGCCCACCGCCCAATTGCATCGCCTTTTCTAGATTCGATACCGTGTCCTCCCAGTCCTGCTGAACGAAATAGACATGGGCGATGTGGCCGTATGGAGCTTCATATTCAGGGTCCAGCTTGATCGCTTGCTCCAGCGTGGGTATCGCGTGCGCCATATCGCCCGACAACGCATAGGTCCAGCCGAGCTCATCATAGACTTGGGAATTCTTGGGATCCACCTTGACGGCTTGCTGCATTGTCGCAATAGCATCCTTATAGTTCCCCAGCACTCGATAGTTGCGCGCCAGCCCGATATAGAGATAGCCGTACTTGGGACCCAATTGGACAGCCCGCTGGTATTCCGGGGTTGCAGTCTTGTAACTTCCTCTCGATTCGTATGCATACGCCAGGTTGCGATGTGCGTCGATGCTGTTGTCGTCGAGTTGCACCGCCTTTTGTGCCATCGGCACGGCCTTGTCCGGACGCGCCAGGTCGGCGTAAATCTCGGCGCCAATCGCGTAGGCGAGAGCATACTGCGGCTTGATCTCAATCGCGCGATTAGCCAAGTCGACCGCCTCCGTATAGTCGCCGTGCCAGTCAAGCGCCTCGGCCAGGGCCACCAGGTTTTCTGCGCTCTGCCCGTTGATCTCGACCGCGCGCCTCCCTGCGTTCACCGCGTCGTTGTAACGACGCAGCAGGATTAACGGCTTGGCCATGCGCGCATAGGCGACATCATTGTTCGGCTCGAGCGTTACGGTCATTTGGTATTCCGCCACCGCGGACTCGAGTTGGCCGTCCGCATAGAACGCCTCCGCTTTCTGAAAATGACTGGACGCGGTTTCCGTCGGAGTCGGCGACGGAGTCGGCGAGGGCGCGAGCGACTCGGGCAAGGGGATCATCTGCACCAGATAAACACCTCTGGAGGCAAAGAAAAGAACCCCTAGATATCCCCCGATGAGCATGGCCACCACCAAGACGACGCAGCCCGCCCACCACGGGAATAAAGGCTTTCTGGGACCGATGTAGATGTCAACAGGCACGATGCAACCGCCCTAGAAGCCAGATTCCTTGGAGCAACCCGGCTTCTCAAATGCGATACCTGGTTTGCGCGCGCGTTTCCCTCTGCTCGCCTTCACTCGATCACTCGAACTGATCCGAGGATCAAATGGTCGCCCAAAGCTTGTCCCTCCGCGTCCGTCATGGCCAGCCGCGCGCCATTGTCGGCGCGGTACATACCGACTTCGATGCGATATTCTCCCGCCGGTAGTTGCGCGGGGATGAGAACGCCGTAATGATCCTCCACCGCTTCGCCGGCACGCCAGCTTGTTGTGATCCGTGTGTCTCCGACCGGTTCTCCGTCTCGCTGGGCGACCACACGGCCATCCGAGTCCAGCAAATGGACAAAGACTTTGTAGCGCCCCGTCGGAGACCGGTCCGCCCGCCAATTGAGAGAGAGCAGCACAATATCCCCACGGTGAGCCGTCCCGTTCGCCTCCCCACCCCCCAACCAAAAGCTCTCCAGCGTGATTTCGTCCCCCACTTTGACGCCGCTCTTTTGCACGCTCCCCTGCGAGATCGCGCCAACGCCATATAGAGCCAGGCGTACATCGCCGTACCAGCGGTCTTCAGCCTTGAAAGCCTTTTGTGCCAAACGGGATTCGACGATTCCCTGCGGGTCGCTCTGTGCAGTTGCCCAATAGATCGCAAAAAGCCGGCCGACCTTGCCGAGCATGTCGTCCACATCCGCCCGGGTCTCTTGGGGGTCCGGCGGCCGCATGCGCGGGAGGAGATAGAGAGCCTGGTGACCCCGATGATAGTACTTGACGACGTCGATCTGGCCCATGGCATCCACAAGGATGCCATCCCCCGGCTTTTCATTTTGATCGATCTCTTCGAGGATCGCACGGTAATCATCCCGAGCATAGCGCGGGTCCTCGTAATAGTTCCGCAGAGCCGGGATACACGCCATGGCGGCCAGGGCGGCGATGGACAAGTAGGCATAACCCATTCTGCCCGATGAGGAATGGCGACCACGCAGAAGAATGGCCTGATAGATGCGCGCCACTCCTCGTGCGACAAGGATCAAAAAAGGCGGCACCGCCAAGAGCAGGAATTTCGGGTCGTAGGCCGGGCGGGAGAGAGAGATGACGTACAAGACTCCCAACGGGGCGAGCGTCCATGCGAGCAGTGACAGAGCGCCGAAATCATCCCGCCGCTCGCGTCCAGGCACCAACCCGGCCAGAGCCAGGATGGCGAACGCGACGACGATGATAAACGCGGCCGACGGGTCGAGCGTCTTGCCCACGCTGAACACATTGAGGGCGCGCCAGACCAGTGTTGGCAGATCAAAAGGCTCGCTGATGGCCGGCCACGCGGCCAACTGAGCGCGCGTGTACAAGTACCAGGGTACAAACGCGAGGACGATCAGTGCCTGCGTAACTACCCAAGCGAGGAAGGTTGCGCGCCTCCCTTGCCGCTTGCGCCCGACGAGCAAGAACCAGAAGCCAAAAATCAGGTTCTCAAATACAAGGACCGAGGCTGCGAAATAGTGCGTATAGAGCGCCGCGACCGTCGCGTCGAAATAGACAAACCAAAAGACGTACCTCGTGAATCCCGATTCGAAATTCCTCGCCCGAGTTTCGAGCTTCTGTCCGACAGGCTCTCGTTCCAAATCCAGAGCTTGGGATGGCCCATCCCGGCCCTGCCATCCTAACATCTTGACGACGGCCAGGGCCGCCACAGCTCCGAACAGCGCGACCCAGATGTACATGCGGGTTTCTTGCGAATAGTCGACCTGAAACGGTGAAAAGGCGCACAAGAATGCGGCAATGATCGCGACCTCCTCTTCGAAAAAGAAGAGCGCAAATCGGAAGGAGACGGCGACCACGAGCACGCCTGCGCCGACAGAGAGAAAGCGAACTGCAAACTCGGTCTGTCCGGCAGCCAGCATCCAGAAATGCAAGAGCAGATAATAAAGGGGGGGATGGATATCATGCGCTGCTCCCGCAATAATCGCCTCCGGGCTGAGCGAGGACAGGGCGACGCTCGTGCCCTCGTCGTTCCACAAGCTTTGCCCGGCGAGCAGATAGACCCGCAGCGCAAACGCGAAAGCGAGGCTCACCAGGAGCCAAAAGCGCTCCTTGTGCTTGAAGACGAGAGGAGTCAGCGGACGCGCGTCCACAGCCAGACGCCTCCTCCAATAAAGAGGGTGAATGCCAGACCCAACCCGACTCGACGGACCAGCCCCGCATTCCCTTGCTGGACAATAAACCCGTTGATCGCCGCGGGCCCTTGTGTAACGGTGATCTGGACGTGATGCTCGCCGTCGTCCAGGTCCCGCGCCAGCGCAATCCGTCCCCCCGCGCTCGAATCCGTGCGCCACAGATCGACGTTCGAGATCTGCTGGTCCACCTGCACTCGGATCGTGCCCCCGTACGGATTCTGCAGCGCCACCAGGTCGAGGTCGGTGCCGCGAAAAGTAAAGCTTAGAGAATCGCCCGGCTCGCCCATCCGGTACTCGCCAAAGTAGGCGTGCTCATCCTGCCGCACTTGCCAATCCCCAGCATAGTCCACCGCCCAGTGCTCCGTGCTGTGGAAACCCGGCGAGACCACGCGGGCTTGCCCGATATAGTCGCGCAGCGCAGCATAGACGGGTTGCGGCGTGAAATCCGGATCGAGCAAGCGAAAATAGTACCAGGGCTGGTCCTTTTCGTGGTCATCTGCCCGCTTAAAGAACCAGTCCATCATCACGCCCATCCACGGCCACTCGTTCTCGGCGCGAGCGTAAGCTTGCACCGTATAGCGCGCCTGCTGGCCTTCCGTCACGCGGCCGTACGGCGCGTCCATACCAGCCGGCGCTGCGTTCCAGCCGACCTCCATCGCCCAGATGGGCTTGTCCGCATCTCCATTTCGAACCATGATTTCGCGAATGAGAATAGGACGCGAGAAATTCGTGCGGTTGGGATCAACTCGCCGGTCGCCCGGTCCCGTCCACAACCCATAGTCCTGGACCGCCAGGATATCGAAATAGCCTCGCGCTCCGGCGTCGTACATTTGCTGGAGAAAGGTCAAATCGCTGAGATTTTTCGGGCCGGTCTCCGTGGTCTGCGCCAGCCCCGCACTGAGGATGACGGCTTGGGGGTCCGCCTCCTTGGCCCTCGTATAACCGATCTTGAGCAGACGGACATAGTCCGCCGCGTTGACCGGCTGCTCCCCCCACTCGGGATAGATATTCGGCTCGTTCCACAGTTGATAGAATCGGATCTTGCCGCGGTAACGCGAGACGACGGCCGCGACAAAATCGCCATAGTCCTGATAATTATCGGGGGGAGCGAAATCGCCGCGGGCCCGGCCGTCTGCCCGCGTCCAGGCTGGAGGGTGGTCCAGCCGGGCGACGACCTCCAGCCCGTACTCGTGGGCAAGTTTGACGATCAGGTCATACTTGTCCCAGGTGCTGTGTTGGTACTTGACATCCCAGAATTGCCCCTTGCCCGGCTGCTCGATGCTTTCCCACGGAAATTCCTGCCGGAT
Organism: Chloroflexota bacterium; assembly: GCA_023381515.1. The sequence goes on from JAMCQI010000100.1 coordinate 9,011, forward strand.
CCAATGAAAACCCGCATCGTGAATCATTTGCAGGGAGCGTCGTATCTTGGACTCTTCCACCTCTTGGTCCAGAAAGGTATTGACGCCAAAGGGGTTGACGTCCGCATAGCGCATGGGGGCAAAATCGGCGGTCTGGGGAGCCGGCTGGAGAGCACCCAAAGCGAGGTAGCCGACCCCCTTGAGCTGCATTTGCCAGTCTTCTTCGCCCGTCCAATCGGCCAGCGCCTGGTGAAGGGAATCGCGCGAGAGGAAAAGGCCCAGGAGGAGCAATGCGATGGCCACCGCGGCGACGCGCAGACGGTGTTTCATGGGAGTACCTCTGCCACGCGGGCCATTTTACCACAAGCCATCCTACACACCTAACCTTGGCCTTCGGAGCGCAGCGGAGATCCCGTCGAAGACCCCGCGATCCTGGGCGGGGCGTCCTTTGCGGGATCAGGGATCCCACAACTTTACCTTGCAATCGCCCTGCGCGCGGTTGTCTTTCAATGGGCTCCGAGGCACTTGACAGAATCCACTGCGCAGACAGCCGCCGCATGTGAGCCCACAGACGCATCTGATCGAGAGACATTGAACGGCTTGGCTAAGAAGGTATCACCTCCGATGACGGGCCCTGCCCCATTTTGTCGTCTAAAACGTCCCTCTTGCTCGTCGTAAGCCATCGCGAACCGCGCCCTTTCGGTTACGGGTACAAACGCCTCACGAGGGCTTCGGCTCGACCCATGAGCGCTCAGCAGGCCTCCTCACCGGAAAACAAAAGCCGCCCGCAATCACACGGGCGGCTCTCTATTGCTTCATGATTAACATTCTAGACTTCATCAGGGTATCGCTTAATCTGATCCTGGCGAATGGGCCTGAGCTCCCAACAGCCTTCGCCAAACCGTCAGCCTCGACCTACTTCTCGCCTGGCGACGCAACCTATGGATATTGCCCGGGATGACCATTGGCGCGATTCCGTGCCAGCGTCCTAGTTCTGGTTCCTTCCGTTGGCTGGTTGCAGAGGCCCCATAGGCCAGTTGTTGGCCTCGACATGAACTATTGCTCATCAATAGCTCTCGATGATTTCGCTGAGCAAAGACCTAGATAACTGATGGTGGAGCGGGCTCTTTTTCCAATCGAGACCCGGAGAGCTCAAGCTGAGTCGGCTCCTCCAACTTGGCGCAGAACTCACGGATTCTTTTCTCTGCCAGCTTGACGTAGGTAGGGTCGATATCGTAGCCCACATAGTGCCTGCCGCACTTGACTGCTGCAATTGCTGTCTGACCACTGCCCATAAATGGATCGAGGACGATATCCCCTTCAAAAGTGTAGAGCTGAATCAATCGAAAAGGCAGTTCGACAGGGAATGGCGCTGGGTGGCCGATCCTCCTGGCCGACTCCGAGGGAAACGTCCAGACACTCTTTGTGAACTCCAGGAATTGCTCTTTTGTGATCGTGCTTTTCCTATCTGCCTTATTGACCCGCCCGAAAGTCTCCTTCGAGAATACCAGAATATACTCGTGAGTATCACGCAAGATCGGATTGGAGGGAGACATCCAGCTCCCCCAGGCAGTGGAGGTACCCGCGCTCGAACCTTTGTGCCAGATTATCTCTCCCCTCATCAAGAAGCCAAGGTCAACCATCTGTGTTGCGATGGAAGCGTGGAGGGGCAAATACGGTCGGCGGCCCAGGTTAGCCACGTTGATACACGCCCGTCCGCCCGGCACCAGAACGCGATACACCTCTTTCCACACTTTTCTCAGAAAGCCGAGATATTCCTTGAGCGTGAGATCCTCATCGTACTCTTTGCCCACATTATACGGCGGGGATGTCACCATCAAGTGAACGCTGTTGCTTGGCAGTCCTCTCATGCGAGTGGATGAACTACATACGATACTATCGAGTAGGTTATCCGGCAAAGCCTTTTCAACATACTCGACCGATTCCTCTTTCGGGAGGACGCCGTACATCCTGCTACTATAAAAGCGGGAAGAGTCATGATTGATTCTTCCAGATGTTCCGAATGCGCTCGTCTGAGTTCCCTTGACGCGGTTCCCAGTCCGGTCAGCCACTTTAACCCATCCTCCAGAGCTCGATCCATCTCTCATATTGGTCATAATTTTCCCCAGGCCTGTGCCACGTTATCGGAATTCTTCGGGTGAATGGATGTTCGACAAGCATTCTCATGGCTTTTGTCGTGACTTCGAGTCCTCTCGGATTCTTCCCCCCTTCGGAAGCTTCAAGTACCCATCTCTTCCCAGTGCGCGGAACACTTCGTCTTGCGCTTCAACTGGAATGTAGTACATCCCACCCGTGTCCTCCCAGACAATGTGCACAACCCAGTAATCTACCCTTGGCCTGAAATGCCTCACAAATTCCTGCGATTGCTGTGCCTCGACTGTCCAAATTGCCTTCACAGCGCCGATCCTAGGGCTAGTGGTAGTAAGGGTCTTTATTGAAACGGGCTCTCCGAAAATCTTTACATCTACCTCATGCTCAGTAATTCGGAGCCCCGTTTCGACGTTCTCCTTCCCAAATCGCACGATTAGAAGTGATACCAAGATTCTCTCTCGCCAGGAGCCAACCTCCATCCCGACTTTGCCGCCGCGGGAACAATCTCTTTCAGCATAGTGAAACAAATGGGGTAAGCGGTGTTGGATTTTCTCCACAAGCTCGTTGTCATCGAAGAGCTCTTGGATCCTGTGGGGCACCCAAGCAACCCCCTGAGGGAAGTTAAGGCGCGCGGATAAAACGCGTATTCATCGCTGATTATATCCCTAGCGACTGGAATAGACAAACGACTTAATCCCATCAAGTAGCAATCACATCTTCCAGGAAAAGTGGTGTTATGATTGAGTCCGCCCGCCAGTTCAGGGCAAAAACAATGTTTGCAGGGACGACCGCAGAATTGTCGCTACGGGTCTTGAGCAGGAAGCTCGAAGGTTTAAGGACAAGAAAATGAGCCTAACCACTGAACAGGTTCCTCCGATCCTCGAACGAAGGATTCTTGCGCCAGCGTCCGCTCTGGTAGATGAGAGCGTACGCATCCAGGTTGTTGGCCTGGAGCCTTTCCAGATCGTGACCGTGCGAGCGGCGATGCAGACCAGAGGACGTTACTGGTGGGAATCCCATGCTGCTTTCCAGACGGATGCGCAAGGCACCATCGATTTGAGCTCCCAAAAACCTCAATCGGGCACGTATGACGAGACCGACCCGATGGGACTATTCTGGTCGATGTCGTTCAAACCCGCGAAGGAGATGGAAGCAATCGCCGCGATTGTTCCTCCTTTGCCGAAGGGTACTGTGAGACTCAGCGTGGAGGTGGACGGCCAGGTGATCGCCTGGACCGATATTGTCCGCAGTATCCTGTCTCCGGGTGTCAGCGCCACTCGCGTGCGAGATAATGGCCTGGCGGGGATCCTCTTCCGGCCAGCCGGGCAAGGCCCATTTCCTACAGTCGTCGTGCTTGGTGGAAGCAGTGGGGGGCTCGGACGAGAGGCGCGATACGGCGCTCTCCTTGCCTCACATGGATTTGCCGTGCTGGCTCTCGCTTATTTCCATGACGGGGATTTGCCCAAAGAGCTCGTCGAAATCCCATTGGAGTATTTCGAAAAGGCCATTGCGTGGCTACGGTCGCATGCGGAGGTCAAGCCCGACGCGTTGGGAGTAGTGGGTTTTTCTCGCGGGGGTGAACTCGCTCTCATTCTCGGTGCAACCTTTCCCGCGATACGGCGTGTGGTCGCCTATGTCCCGAGTGATCGAGTCAACCCGGGTATTGGGAACAGAATGCGGCAAATGGTCTTGCCGAGTGATAGCAACTTCTGGGCTAACCCATTGATGTCGGAAGATATCTACAGCACCTCGGCGACGGTACCCGCGTGGCTGTGGCGCGGCCACAGGCTCCCTTACACCAGTATTCCGGTCGAGAGAATTAATGGGCCCACTCTGCTGATTTCTGGGAAGGAAGACGAGGTATGGCCTTCTGCGCGCATGTGCGACCAGATCGCCAAGAGGCTGGAAGCCTGCCAACATCCCTATGCGTTCAAGCATTTGAGTTATGATCGCGCCGGTCACGCAATCTCAGCCCCATACACACCGACCACGATTACGGAGGTTCCACATCCGATTACTGGCGTGATGGTACATCTCGGCGGCACCGCGGCAGGCAACGCGTTTGTGAGTGAAGATTCATGGCGCAATGTTTTGCAGTTCTTGGAGAGCGGTCGAGTTTAATCTGGGGGCGCAGAAATATGGTAGAACGAACATGCAAAAAAAGCCGGGCACCGAATAACCATTCGGATGCCCGGCCCGCCCTAGTACAGGGCAATCTCTCCGGCCTGCCGCTCTGCCTGGCCCTACCAATTCGTCTGGACGATCCAGAATCTCTCAGGCCACTTGCTTCAGGATATTCCGCGCAATCACCATCCGCAGGATCTCGTTCGTCCCTTCGCCGATGAGCGTCAAGCGATTGTCGCGATAGTAGCGTTCGACGGGGAAATCCCGGAGATAGCCGGCGCCGCCATGAATTTGAATCGCTTTCGAGCAGGCCCGGTCGGCGGCTTCAGAGGCATTGAGCTTGGCCTTTGGTGAAGGCATCTATTAGCCACAGGATGCTGTACCAGCAGGCGACCGCGACCGCGACATTTTGGGTCCGAAGATGGGTTTCATCCATCTCTGAATGTTCGCAGAGTATTTTCCTAATTGACATTAAGCGGACGGTCGATATAATGGGAGGTGTCCTCTGCTCCTCATTCGATTGCGACTCCCCTGGGATAGGCAGCTCAAAGGGGAACTACTCAGCTTACAGCTCCGTCTATTAGATACCGACAGGCGCTTCTCAGCCACAGCCACTTGCTGCAAAGGAGCTCATGTTGGTTTCCCTCGACTTGCGAGTAACTCTCTTTGCCCTCACCACTGGATGGGCAATTTCCCTCGTTCTCGCCGTTTGGCTTTGTAAGCATCTGTCGCGAAGAGCGAAGGCGCTGCTTCCAGATCCCGTCGATATGCAATTGGCAATCGAGCGGGCTCCGTTCGGATTAATGGTACTGGGCCCCAACAACCTCTGCCGTTACTCGAACCCATCGGCCCAGCGTATGCTGGGATTGGCAGTCTACCCCTGCGTGTTGCCAAACGTCGATTGGACAGTCCTTCTCGAAGAGGACCGCGTGGCCCTGAGGCGAGAACATATCGGTACCGGTCGCTTTCGCAATTCTCCGAATGGAACAGCGCAAGTAATCCGCTGGTGGGTAACGGCTTGCGGCGAGGCAGACCTGGTCTTTCTCTTGGATACCGAATCATCTTTGCGAACAGAACAACCCTCCAACAACTTGCTGAACGACCTGAGTCACGAACTTCGCACGCCTTTGGCCACGATTTTGACACATATGGAAGTTCTCCGCCCGCCGGAAGTGGCGGAAGAGACTCGACGGCAATCGGTCGATCTCATACTCCAGGAGCTCAAGCGAATGACCCGCCTTGTGCACAATCTTCTTGAGCTGGGGCACCTAGATACAGGATCGGGAATTGAGCGACGGCCGGTGGAGATCCTCGCGTTGGCTCAAGACGTGGTCACGCAGGTCATGGCCCAAGCAACAGAGCGAGGGATTGGAGTCGACCTGCAGGTGGATACACCCCTGCCGTTTGTGATAGGGGATGCTGATAGGCTGAGACAGGTATTCCTCAATCTGCTCGACAACGCCATCAAGTACTCTCGAGCCGGTGACAACGTGAGGTTCACTCTTAACCCTGACAGCGCCTCAAGGAGCGTCATTTGCGAAATTCGCGACACTGGGCCGGGCATTCCGGCCGAACATCTGCCCAAGATTACGCGCCGCTTTTACCGGGTCGCTTCGGAAGAGATCGCCGGAAGCGGTCTGGGGCTGGCGCTGGTGAGTGAGATCCTGATGCACCATGGGAGCAAGCTGGAGATCATCAGTCAGAGTGAAGGCGCCGATACAGGCACCCGCGTTCGTTTTGCCCTGCCCGCGATCTCTGAAAAGGAGGGAAACTGATGCCGACCCCGTTGACGACCGTTCGAAAAATCGGGTTGCCGCTCCTCTTTCTCGTGGCTCTCTTGGGAGGATACTGGCTCTCGCCCATCGATGGTCAGATCGTCGTGGCTCTGGGCGGATCGGCGCCCTCCTCGCTTTGGCCTCAGATGCGCGTGGATCCTCCCACCTCATACCCCGGGCAGCCTGTTACAATTCAAGTGACAGACAACGTCCCATGGGCGAACGTGCGACTCACAGTTGCGGGCAAATCCATTCAGGTAAAAGACTGGTGGTCCAATCCTGGAGGTACCTGGACCTGGCAATGGGTTATTGCGGCGCCAGATGCACAAGCCACCACATTGGTTTTCTATCACTCATGCCAGAGTGGCTGCGTCAAGAGGGGCACCGCCGTTCTGGGCACAAATCTGCCCCAGCTCGCTGTCAACGCAACTCCTACGAAACTGGGAGTCGTTTTCGCAGATCCAAAGCGAGACTGGCATGGTCGCAGCGGATGGGATGTGGAGTTGACCTATGCGCGAATGGCCGAGCGCGAGTATTGGGGCGTGGATGACCTTGCGGAACGGGTTGGACAAGCCACGGCCAACGGCCTGCGGGTCTTGGTGCGGGTTGACTATGCCCAAGGCCAAAGCCTGCCCCCGCGGAACGATTATGTGGCACTTGGCGAATACCTTGACTATTTGAGGCGCCTCGCGCGGGATGATCGTCTGCGGGACGTTTACGGCTACTTCATCGGCAGCAGTTTCAACGAGTTAGCAAGCAACTCGGCATCGCCCGATCGACCTGTGACGCCTGAATGGTATGCCCGACTCTTCAACGGCTATGGCGAGGCGCCTTCCCGCACAGATAATGTTGTTCAGGTCATGCGCAACGAGAACCGACAGGCCGAGATACTGGTCGGCCCAATTCGACCCTGGAGTCAAGAGCAGAACGGCGCACTGCGTTTTTCCATCGACGTTCCCTGGCTCAACTACATGAACACGTTGGTAGCAGACCTAGACGAAGGAGCGCGATCCAAGGCGGCAAGCGGTGTTCCCTTTGTGGCACCCGACGGCTTCGCTGTTCAGGCGCCTGGACGCCCGGATGCCCCAGAATTATCCGGGCAGCCCGCCTCGGAAGAGCCGCGCACTGATGTGCATCGCCAAGGCTGGGGCGACTCCGAGGCAGGATTTCGCGTCTATCGAGATTGGTTGGCAATCGTCAATTCCTACCCGAGTACTAGAGGGCTACCCCTTTACATCACCTCCACAAATACCTTCGCCCCTGATGACAATGTGCCGCCGGCGCAGAACTATCCTCCGGGCTGGCTGACGGCCGCGCTTGGCGAAATCAATTCACAACCGCAGATTCGGGCGCTCTGCTGGTTCGTGGACAGCGACCTCTCCGGCGATCCCGAGTGGAATTGGTTCAGCCTTTTCAAGCATCCAGGTCAGCTTGCAGACGCTTCCGCAGAATTTGACCTGCTACTCCAACGCTGAACAGCGGTAGGCTTAATGTCTAAATCAGTCCGCGTCCTGTTAGCAGACGATCATCCCGCGCTAAGGGTCGGCCTGCGCGTGCTATTGGAACGGGCCGCTGACATTACTGTGGTTAGCGAGGTTGGAGGTGGAAAAGATGCCCTCGCTCAGATCGAGGCGTTGCATCCAGATGTAGTCGTGCTGGACTGTCAGTTGCCCGATATGGAAGGGACGGCTGTCGCAGCGGAGGTGAAGCGGCGCGGCTACTCAACCCGGATCTTGGCTCTCAGCGCCTACAGTGGTGAACGGTATCTGCGTGGAATGATCGACGCGGGTGCGGTGGGTTATCTTCTGAAGGATGAAGCGTCGGAAAGAATAGTAGAAGCAGTCCGAGCAGCAGCCAGGGGAGAAGCATGCTTCAGCCCTTCGGTCGCGGCGAAGATCACTGCTTGGGCCCGCGGTGCACAACAGAAACGCCACGGCTTGACAGAGAGGGAGCTGGAGGTACTGCAGCTTGTGGCCGCGGGCAAGACGAACAAAGAGATCGGCAAAATGCTCGGGATCAGTGAGAAGGCAGCGGAGAAGCATGTAAGCGGAATACTGACAAAGCTAGGCGTGCCCTCACGAGCGGCTGCAGCCGCCTGGGCGGCGCGGGAGGGACTGGGGTAGGGAAACCCCTACTGAAAGTGTAGGGATTTCCCCATTGCTTGGACAGCCCCGAGGTGTTATGCTGGCAGCGCCGCCAGAACCTGGGGAGCACCAAGTTACGGAGGAGGCAGAGAATGCGAAAGAGACTAATCGCTGGACTGGCCTCCTTGATCCTGATTTTCGCCGCAACGGGTGTCTCGGTGCTCTCTGGAGCGGCATCCCTCCCACGGGGCTCAGGGCAACCCCCTGCGACCAATTAGCTATCCGCCGCGGTCGGGGTTTCTGCTCGCTGCTACCGGGTAGACCGATCCCGGTTGGAGCATCGTGCGAGGCCAGACGTTGATCCCCGGTGAGCCGGGCGTCAGACTTCTCGCAGGCGTGATCGCAGCCGACCTGGCAAGGAGGTGGAGACTTGCCCGGTGGAGTCGCAGTTCGACCGAGATCGAACCGCTTCCATCGCCGCCGGGACACCCGGCTAATGCAACTCATTCCAGAGAATATTATATACAAGGAGGTTGCGATTCCAAAAGCGGACCAGTGGCTACCTTCAAGTCACGAATTCAATGAGACAAGGAGGACACTGTGCTTCTGACTTGCCACCTCAAACAACGGCGCTCGGTACTCGCTGCTTTGGCCGCAGTCGGCCTGTTACTGCTCACGATTTCTGGAGCCTTTGCATTTGCGGATACGTACATCACCGCCTACAACCTGAGCACGTCGGACCCGACCTATGGCCCTTTTGATGGCTCGATCTGGGCTTCCAATGTCATTAACGGCACCTATCAGTACCTTCAAGCAGAGAATGATAGTATTGCTTGGACCAGCGCGGCGGCGACGAGGGTAGATTTAGATTTTGCTTGGGTCGCTCCGACGTTTCACGTTTTTCAATATGGCACAGCTAACTGCGCGGCTCCGTACGACTATGACGGTTACTTTGAATCCAGTCAAGCCGATGCCTGGGTTCAATCGAAGAATGCAACCTGCTCCGGAGGGGATACCTGGCCAATCAATGAAGCGCGCGTGACTTGGCCTGCGGGCGAAGTTACATCGTCACATAGCTTTTATGGTGGGGCTGAGTTTGCCTACCACTATAATGGCTCTGCAATGTACCCTTACACGGGTAAAGTCTCCAATGACATCTATTTCGGCAACATCTCTGAAAGAAAAGACCAAATTGGCAGTGGGACCTGGTGCTTCGATAGCCATTCGAACCCCAACCTCTGGAGATGCTAACCGGCCTCTCTTAACGCTAGACCCATGAAAGGAGTCTTTCTCGTGAACAAGCTAACTGTGCGCTTTGTGCTGACGGGGCTAAGTGTTGTCATCGCGTTGCTTGCTCCGGCTCCATGGTCGAGTTCTAGCTCTGCACAGGCCGGTACTCAAACGAACCATGGCGCTCTGAACCGCATGCAGTATGACTACGCGGTCACGGAAGATGGAAATGGCAACTTTGTCGTGACTTATCAGTATCCCAGGAATTCGAAAGAAGACATAGCCCTCGCAGCGGACTCTCTAAATCAGGCCGCAGCCCAGTTTGCAACCGACGGCGCTCCTTTTAAGGCCACATTGGTGTTCAAGCAGCCACTTGCGAGTGAGGAGTTTCGAGCCCTGATTCATAAGGCAGACTTGGCTCCTACTGGAAGCATCATGCGGGGAGTTGGTACAGACGGAGACGTTGTGAAACTGGGAGTGCCCCCTGTGTGGGCGCGGGATGGGGCCGGCCACCCGATTATTGGCAAACCGGACATCGGCGGTAACCCTCTCGACACGGACGGGCTGGCTCGATTCATCACGGGCAAGCGCCAAGTTCGTCCCATTGGCGTAATCAGCACTGATGTCGTCCTCGATGGAAACATGTTTGCGCAGGTGCGCCAAGATGCGCACATATATACGATTGACGTTATGCAGCAAGTGCTCCTGAACATGATGAGAGAAAAGTACCCTGACGTGTCAAGGGATAAGATTCAAATTCAGTGGTCCATACTTTATCCGGCGCTCGAGCGAACCAGCATTGCACCGAAAGTAACACCGTGATGTGTGTAGCAGAATCAATTCCAGGAAGAGAAGAGGATGCAATGAAACCTCCTCGGGCTGCTATGACCTGGGGAGGTTTTATTGCATCGGTGGTGTTTACTGCCCTAAGGCTCATCGGTGTATAATACATCTCAAGGCAACCGCGACATTGCATTGCCCCATTACACTTGCTAACAGGTTGAAGGATGATGAGAAAAGTGCTTTGGGAGCGTCGTCGTCTCCTGCTTGTAGCCATTGGCCTGCTGCTTGTCTGCGTCTGGCTTTTTCCGGTATGGCATTTCAATCCTTTCACGGGCACCTACACCTATGATCCGCGCTGGGACCGGCCTGGTCTGCTTGTCACGTTTGATCGCCCCGATGAGCGATTGCTAGAAGTGCTCAACCGGCAGATTGCCAGGGATGGCACCTATCCGCCGGGAGCATCGGCGAAAACCACAAAGGTTGAGCTCACCCAGGTCAGGATGGAGCTTTACACGGATTGGTATCCCACCACCACTGTCACGGCTGTCCTACATTATGCGGATGGGAGTTCCAGAATAATGGATTTCAGCTTCCACGGTACAGGTGGGGCAGGACTGGAAGTGGGAAGTTTTGCAGTCGCGTACTTCAACACATATGCCCGTTTAGGTCATTGTTTCGAGGCCGCGCCAACAGCCTCCTATTGTGATGCGAATCCCGCTAGTCCATAATGTCGGCGCAAGCATCTCACAGACTTCATGGTTCAATGGATGGACGGTGTGTGACTCGATCGGCTACGTTCGTATGAAACTGGCAATTGCTGTCGTGATATCCCTGTCCAAACACCGGAGGTTGTGACAAAAGCAAGTTGTTGGACAACGACTTGCAAACGGGCAGACTTCCGGTTTGTGGATCAGGCCATGCAGGTTTCTCGCATGCGCTTCGCTTCGGGCGCGACTTTTCTTGTGAGTCTACTGGATGACGATCCCACCTACAGCGCGGAAGCCGATGTCATCATAACGGCTTCTTGTCACTGACCGGGGTATACTGTGCCAGGCAGAGTCGCCTCATGTGGGCCGGGCACAGTCGGTTCATGTGGGCCACCCATAGCCGCTTGATGTGGGCCAGCCATAGTCGCCTCATGTGGCTCTCCGTCACTGCTCAGAAACTTCAAGACGCTGAGGCTTCGGCCGGGGACTCAACGAGGCAGAGGCCGAGCTTGGCCGCCTTGCGACGTAGATGAAGAATTTCGCGATCTCGAAACTGTTTTTCATATTCGACCGCACCCAGCGGCTCGAACGGTTGATGCTCCTTGAGCACATGATAGAAGATACGGGCAATTTTGTGGGCGGTGGCCACGATGGCTTGTTTGGGTCCCAGACGCGCCTTCATCCGACGATAAAACGCACCCAGGGCACTCTCGCTGCGACTGACCGACTGTGCCGCCAGTCGGAAAGCCTGTCCGGCGCGGTTGCGATTCTTGAGCGTCCGACTGCGCAGCACCTTACCACCCGAAATGTCATTGTGCGGTGCCAAGCCCAGCCAGGAGCAGAAATGCTTTTCACTAGGAAAAGCAGTCAGATCCGTCCCGTTCTCCGACACAATCGTTTGTACGGTCAGCGCATTGAGTCCCGAGATGGCCACCAAATCCACGCCCGTCACTTGATACAATAAGGTGCGCACATCGTAGGCAGGCTGATTCTTGCTATGCGAGCGTTTGTCCAGAGGCTCTAGCGGAGGCAGAGCGGCACTCGTCGTCGGCTTGAGCGCTTGAAACTGTAGCTCGATTTCCGTATCACAGGCGCGCAGTTCCTGAGTATAAAAGTCGAACAACTCCAGCGCCTGCTTCAAGGCAAAGAGATGCTCGGCGCGGTAATGACCGCTCAAAGCTTGGGCGATTTTCTCTTCGCTGCTGACACAATGCGGATCGCGCAAGCGGGCCAAGACCACGGGATCGCGCTGCCCAGCGACAATCGCTCGGATGATGGCTAGGCCGGTGTCGCCGGTGATATCGCTCAAGACCTGGGTCAACTGGACATTCATCTGCTGCAGGGCTTTCTGCATGTGCTGAATATGGGCCGCCCGATACTCGAGGAGCGTCGTCCGATGACGCAAATACGCCCGCAAGGCGCATAGCTCAGCTTCAGGGCGGAACGATGCGCTCAATAGCCCCACGGTATGCAAGCGCTGAATCCATTGACAATCTTGCCAATCGCTCTTGCGGCCAGGGACATTCTTGAGATGGCGAGCATTCACCACTTGCGGTTTGAGCCCACGGGCTTCGAGCAGTTCAAAGATTGGAATCCAGTAGACGCCCGTGGACTCCATCGCCACCGTGTTCACGTGGCACGTGGCCAACCAATCAGCCAGACGATGGAGGTCGGGCGTGAATGTTCCGAACTGACGCACTGGCTGTGGGTCGCGGCCCAGCGGCACACACGCCCAGATCTCATCACTCCCAATGTCCAGACCCGCGGCATCAGGATTCACAATTGGGAGCGTGTCGAACGATGCTCGTTTGGTGGTTGCGCGACTCATGAGGTCACCTCCAAAGAATGGGATGACCTTCAGACCCGATCAGGTTTAGAATCGTACACTGCTCAACGGGGTCTTCGCCAGCCCGCACGAAGCCACCACTCATCGCATCACCCCCGATCGGAACCAGTCTTTTGATCGGGCTGAATCTCACACCACTGTGGCGACGGTCTTAGCTTGTCCGAAAGTCGCTTCGCATTATAGCATCAGGCGCGCTAGTTTCTGTGTTCATGCATGCTGCCTGGTGGCATGGTGCTCTTTTGATGACGCGGCGGCTCAATTCCGCTGATAGAGCACACGCCGTCGCACGAGATCAAAGTTGCCGCGTCCATACATTTGACGGCGAATCGCTTTGAGTCGGTTGACCTGGCCTTCGGTCTGCCCATTGCTCCAGGGCAGGCTCAGCCCAGCTCGGACGGCGTCGTAATCGCGTCGCAAGCCGGTCGCGAAATTGCGAAGGTCCGGCAAGGTGCTGGCTTCGGCTTTCTCCAGCCAACTATCCAGTTGGTCGCCCCGGCGTTCGCGGATCATTTTCCCGAACGACTGAGATAGCGGATAGATGATCGCTGCATCGGGGCAGGTTTCGCGCGACGCGACCTGGCGGACCATCTGCTCCGGGGCAGGGATTCGGGCTTTTGAACCAGCAACCAACTGGCTTGGCGTCCCGACAGGGGTTGGATCGCCTCGGGCCGGAGCGCAGACCCCGTAGGCTCGTTTGAGCGTGGAAAACGCGACAGGGCACGGCGCACGCTGGAATAGCTACCCCGATAACCTTGGCCCTGCAGTTCTTTCCACAGTTGCATGTACTCCTGGACTCCTCCAACCCAGCGTTGTTTCAGATAGTCCAAATACGGCAACACCGTCGAGCGAGACTGCGGTCCGTGATGGCGGACCGGGACCTGGGAGGAACGAAGATACTTCCGAACCGTGGTGCGACTCAAGTGCAGTCGCCGCGCCATGACACGCTGACTGACGCCTTGTCGTTCCAGTGCCTTGATCTCGGCATACCAGGTCTCCATCTCAGAAGGTGGCTGTGGGGCCTGATGGCTCTGAGCTGAATGGGTCTCGGCTTCCACAGGCAGGGAGTTCGCTGGCTCCGGGACCTGGGGTGGCTCAGCCGGTTGGGTTTCAGCGGCACGACGAGCGGCGGCGCGTAATTGGGCCGGATGACGCTCCAGCACCCGTTGCACAACTTCGCGGCAATTCCCAATCAGGTGCCAGCGATCCGCCACCTGGCGAGCCTGCGGAGCGCCTTGGGTCGAGCCTTGAGCATAATCGTGCGAGCGATCCCGAGTGATAATCTCGACCCCTGGATGCTCGCGGAGCCAGGCTGCCAACGCTTCCGGTGTACGATCCGGCAGGAGATCAATTGGGCGGTGTTTTTCGAGATCGACCAGGATCGTCCCATAGCTCTGCCGTTTGCGCTTGGCCCAATCATCGACCCCAAGTACATGCGGGGTAGGGACCGGTGCGAGGGAAGTCCGGCGGATGAGCCGCAAGAGGCTATTGGGACTGGTCGGCATGCCAGAACGCTGGGCGAGCGGCGCTCCCGCCTCTCCACCAAGGGCTAGACTGAAGGCCTCGAGTAGCAGCTCGAGACGGTGGGTCCGCCGGGCATAGGGAGCAATCGCTGGCGAGAGTCGCTCGACAAAGATGCGCCGCGAGCAGTCCGGATTGTCACAGAAGAAGCGGCGGACACGCAGTCGGATCTTCACCGGCACCCCACTCCACGGGACATCGGCAATCTTACGCACATAGCGGCAATGAATCCGTTCTGAGCACTTTTGGCAGAGCGGACAGGCAGCGCTGGATCGCGTCATGAGCATCACCAAGGTAATCGAGTGCTCATCGGAGAGCACTTCCCGCAGCTAAACGCCGGGGAGTATAGGCAACAACAGGTTCGTTAACAATCCGATCTTCCTTCCAGAGACAACACTTCAAACCCGTTATTGTACCATCATCCCGCGAATTCAGCTCTCAATCATCAAAAGTGGCGGAGAGCCACATGGGGCGGCGTTTGACACTTCTGACCAAAGCAAGACAATGCTGCGCGTGAGGGTCTGGGATTATGGGCTTCTCACACCTTGGTCGATCCATTCCCGCGGCGATGGCTTCAAACCAGTGCGAGTATTGTGGAACTGACAGGAACACGACACCAACATCGAAACGCGTCCTGTTCTTCCACACCGCGCTTCTGGGATCCGGATTGGGATTACCCAGATCGTTTCCCGGAGCGACAGAACCATCCGTCTCCCTTTGCACAGGGCACATGAAGACTTGCGTGTCCTGTTGACCGAGGAGGCCGAACCAAAATGAAGGCTCCACAATATGACCAAGCGAGGAAAATCGCCCAAAAACGGGCTCTCGCCGTGGCCCTGTCCGCCGGCGTTCTTGTCCTCGGGTTAATTATCGCCGTTGCGTGGTTCTTCCAGTCTTCCCGTCCGCCGACGTTGCCCACCGGAATCGGCGCCATTATGGCCCGAGGGAATCCCGTGCAGTTTGACGTGTGCGGTGAATCAAAGGCATGGACGCGCCCGACACGAGATGAAGAGAATCAAAAATGGTGGACCTTTGGCCGTTATGCCTCCATGGATAGGAGCGTTCGCGAATCCTACTGGACCAGTGACTTTTTCGTGGACTACGGAGAGCCCAGCCCTGACTTCGACAACGTAAACCTTTCGGGGCTTTGGACTCTGCCTGATGGCGTGAGAAGCACTTGCTTTGAGCCCGCACGCGAAGACGCTATTTTCAAGCTTGAGATGGCGGAAATCTGGGTCCTTCTACACTCGCTGAAGAGCGTTAGACAAGAAGGGACCAATATCTTCCTAGTCGTGGAACCGACAAACACCGGAGTACAGTTCGTGCAATTCGCCAGGCCGGTCCCGAATGCTATGATTCTGCATTTCATCACCCCGGAGGGTCAAGAGATTGCGCAGATCAATGAATACAAGAGCCCGCTTTGGCCGTATCCCTCTATCCTGCCCACACCCTCTCCTTAGAGTGCCCTTGGAGTGGAGCATTGAGCGCGAAATGTCAGTCCTCGCCTGTGGATGAGACCCATCGTCGTGGCGCCAGGTGAACCGGCCAGATCGTATTGTCTGGTCGCTACTACCCCGCTTCCACCTACTGCGTCCACTTACCCGCTCCGCACCTACAGCATCCCGACCTGCTTGCGACGCGCCCGGTTGAATCCAGAACAGCAGAAGTGACCTCCAGTGTCTCTTTTGCCCAGGGGGTGTGGGCAGGAGACCAAGCTCCTTCGATCAACTCGATGGTGGCCAACATCGCCGCCTCGTATTTCTGTTGCCACAACCCTCTAGCGTAACTTTGCACGAAAATTGCACTAGTTCCTGTGCTCCGTGATGGAATCGACCAGGTCATGCTCCAGCAGCTGACAATCGCTCTGTATCTGCGAAACATTCGACAGCGGCAAGCCGGTCGAACTTCGCTAGCTCGGTCCGCCGGCGCGCCTGTAGTGCGTAATGCCAGGACGCTCTGAGTTGGGCTTCACGTTCAAGTAGAAACAATGATGATGAAAGAGGCAGCGGACACACATCGAGGCCGAGTACCGACGAAGGCAGGTGTGCCCTCACGAGCGGCCGCAGCGGCGTGGGCGGCACGCGAGGGACTGGGGTAGGGAAACCCCTACTGAAAGTGTAGGGATTTCCCCATTGAGTTAGGAGGCAAACAGGCTTACATTTTTTAGAAGAACGACATCTTGGAGAACAGAATGGAGGCTCACGATGCGCAGTAC
This sequence comes from Chloroflexota bacterium, assembly GCA_023381515.1. Next base: position 25,384 of record JAMCQI010000100.1, read on the forward strand.
CAAACTTGCTGTTGCACTAGGGACTGCGGTCTTTCTCATCCTATTGGCCGCAGGCACGGTTTCTGCCTGGACTTACCTTGGCACGTTCTCCGGGGCTCAGTACTGGTCTCCGAATTACGGCGAGATGTATGCTCAGTTTGCCGACGATGGCTACCGCAGTAGGTACCTCGATGCCGATGCAGAAAACTTCTACTACGACAGCTACCGCATTGGCACGATGGGGGTACTTTACAAGACCTCGATCGTTTACCATGCCTTTCGGCGCGACACGAACTGTTTTGTCAACATGACAGGCACCGGGTATTACTGGACGAATTATCCCTATCCTTCGCTAGAGATGAAAACAGCCAACTGCTCTGGCGAGAATTACTCGGGTAACAATGAACTAAGAATATGGAACACGGTTCCTGGCAGCTTGCAGGCCAATGTCACCTACTACGCCGGAGCCGAATACAAGGACCGCTCTTTCGAGGCGGGAGGGGGCAGGCTGGATGGAGAAATGAACTATGATGCTTACTCCTGCCTCACCTGCGAGGAACATATGAGCAAATTCTATTACAATACGAGTAACCAGTTTCAATAGTCCACGGATCTGGCGTGACCTGATCTCTCAATCAAAGGCTACTGATGAACGCCAAAAGGAGCTAGCACATGTCAGCCAAGAGAAGAACCATTACTATTCCGTTCGGACTTGCCGTTTTCGCGTTGATGGTTACAATAGGATTGTCGCATGTAATGGCGGAACCTCCCTCGCCGGAGTTGGTAGTCGATCAGCAATTTCAAACTTGGGGTTATAAAGTTTGGGTTGAGCAGGATGGCTACACGTCTGCTGAAGTGAGCTACAAACAGGACAACGTCGAAGACCTACGCGGGCATGCCAACTTGAACAAGGCTCTAGCCCAACAACTTCGAGCGAAGGGAACCAAGGAGTTCAGGGCGATTGTGACCTTTAGGCATCCCGTCCTGCTCAATGAGTTCCGCACATGGGCCGCTCAAAACCGGATCGCGATCGATGCGTTTACGCTTCGCGTATTGGCGGAGGATGGAAGCCGTGTCACACTAGGCGCGGTACCCTCAGGCGGGCAACTGGTTGATGAGCCTCACCTGAATCGGGTTGTGGACTTGGTTGCCAAGCGGGGCGCGTCCGACCTCAAAGGTGTATTCTCTGTCGAGGGTGTGATTCGCTCTGCCGATTACGAGGGAATAGCGGCCAGCCGAACGGTATTCATGGTCGACATTACCAAATCCGCTGTCCTGTCCCAGGTATCCGAAATGGGGCGGGGATTGCTCCTGAAACCGTCAGCGATTCGGGTATTTCCAACCTTTCCTCGCATGGAGGATCTTGGTATTCAGAACTTTCAATAGCCGAGAATAGCAGGGGTCACCAAGCTAAACAAGCGCTACCCGTTTCCAGCAAGCTTGCTGGAAACGGGTAATCCTTCTTGAAATGAAGACTCCACAAACAAGGGGCTGCTGATCAAGGGGGAAGTGAGTATGGATAGAAGAAGGTTCCTTTTGGTTGCACGCGTGATCGTTTTCATCGCGGCATGTTTTGCGCTACTCAATTTGCTTGAACAAGCGGTCCCCGTGATCGAGCAAGTTACGTATGCAAACGCGTATGCCGACGGAGGTCTTCGAAGAGGGGAGATATCCCAGGAAAAAGCCGCAAGCATAGTGAAGGCTGAGTACGCTGATGGAGTCACGCGACTCTCACCATTGGCATTGCAAGCGGTTGGAGTGCTGGGCATTGCCTGGATGCTGATCAGGATCACCGGTCGCCTTGATCAGCCCCCTCGGTGACGAACCGGCCTCGGACTATCCCCGGGTCCTTCGACGAGCGGGCAGAGAGTTGCGCTAATAGGGAAATCCCTACCGCGGGAGTAGGGATTCCCCCATTGTGCCGACCACCATACAGGCGTACAACAACTTCGCCACTAACTCAACTGGTGAGCAGAAGAGGAGGGACACGATCAAATGCCGGTTCACCGAACTCGGAAAGCGATTTGGTCTCGCCGCGCCACACTGTCGCTTGCGCTTGCAATTGCTGTCTCTTCCGTGCTGGTGCCGCTGGTTTACGCAGCATCGTGGAACGCCAGCGCCACTACATCGTGCTCAGGTAGCTGGTCTCTTTTCTCCTGGAGCGGGGCCAACCTGTGGGACTGGGGGCGCACCACCGCATGGCACTGGTACGACAGCGACGCTCTAGGGGGTTGGGTGCAAGTCGGTTCCAAGGATTCTGGCCAGGTCTTCGGGGAATCAGGAGACCTCACGCCGTTCGCCACACCGGTGGAGTACCACCACAACCTGTATTATCAAGGGACGGGCGGGAGCGTATCGTCGTTCTTCAGCGGGCAAGAAAGTCGTTATGGTGATTCGATGTTCTGCCAGTAAACGAGCGAGAACCGAATGATCTCGCGCTCAGCGACTGTTCAGCCACGGGAGGATGGAATGCTGACTAGACACAGATCGATCGGCGCCCTGTTTGCATTGATTGTTTTTCTCGCGTTGGGGGTTGGCGTGTCCGCTTCACGGTTGTTGACCGCCATCAATCCAGAGGAGGCGAAAGCTCCTGCGCTCGTACCTCCCTTGCTGGCACCCCCTGGGAGCTCAGGTTACACCCCAGCGACTTCAGTTATCTTCGCGCCGGACGGCAGGCCGGTCGCACAGCTTTCTGAGGCCCCCGCCGACCTGGGGCAGCGGATCGCAGTGAACATCCCCAAGACCGCCGGTATCGAGGATTCCAGTGTGGCGTATTCGGTCCTTGCCAGCGTCCGCTATGAGGGCAGCGGCCAGATCGTGCTTGTCACCACCGCACGGCCGTCGCCTTCTGCGGCCCAGCAACCAGCTGTGCTCGGTAGTCAGACGATCCGATTGACCAATGGTATTACGGCGTGGGCTACCGAGGACATGCCCGGAGAGGTGACAAATCAGGTGGTGTTCATTGAAGGGGACCTCATCATCACAGTGGCTGGTAACGTCCCGACAGATCTTCTCAAGGACTTGGCCTCACGGGTCACGATAAAGACCGGGGGGTAAGATGGCGCAGATCTCCTACCCCACTTCTTTCAGTATACTCCGCGCAATCACCATCCGCAGAATCTCGTTTGTCCCTTCGCCAATGAGCGTCAGACGGTTGTCTCGATAATAGCGCTCGACGGGGAAATCACGGAGATAGCCGGCGCCGCCATGAATTTGAATCGCTTTCGAGCAGGCCCGGTCGGCGGCTTCAGAGGCATTGAGCTTGGCCATCGCCGCTTCCGTCGAGAAACGCTGATGCCTATCTTTGAGATAGGCGGCCTTGGCGATGAGCAACCGGGACGCCTCCAGCTCCATCGCGCTATCCGCAATCATCCACTGGATCGCCTCAAAGTTGGAAATCGGCTGGCCGAACGCTTGCCGCTCTTGCGCATACTTGAGCGACGCTTCGAGCGCCGCCCGCCCCAACCCCAAGGCCATCGCCCCGATTCCAATGCGGCCTCCGTCGAGCGTGATCATCGCCTGCTTGAACCCGTCTCCTTCGGCGCCCAACAGGTTCCCCTTGGGCACTCGGCAGTCCTCGAGAAAGACCTGGGTTGTGAGCGAGCCATGCAGGCCCATTTTTTCTTCCAGCTTGCCGACGACGAGGCCGGGAGCCCCGCGCGGGACGATGATGAGGCTGAGGCCCCGATGCCCCTTTGTTTTATCCGTCATGCACAGAACGTTGATCGACCGAGCAATCGCGCCCGACGTAACGTACATTTTGGAACCATTAATGATCCATTCGTTCCCTTTGAGCACCGCGGTGGTGGATACGGAACCGGCGAGATCGCTGCCTCCCTTGGGCTCGGTGAGAGCGAGCGCGCCCAGCGCCTCGCCCCGCGCCAACGGAGTGAGCCACTCTTTCTTCTGGTCCTCCGTGCCAAAGTTATAGATCGGAGCGCAGCCGAGGGAAAGATGCGCCGCGTAAGTGAGGCCCACGGATCCCGACGCCCAGGAGATCTCCTCGACCGCGAGCGCCTGAGACATGGCGTCCGCGCCTCCCCCGCCGTACTCCTCGGGAAAAGGCAGCCCCATCAGACCCTGTTCGCCCATCTTGCGAAAGATTTCAGCTGGAAACTCGTCTGTCTTGTCGATTTCGGTGGCGTGGGGCACGATCTCCTTCTCGGCGAAATCGTGCACCATCTCCTGGACGGCACGCTGTTCCTCAGTCAAATGGAAATCCATCGCTCACTCCTCGAAAATGTGACAAGTGCCAAGTGACACGCGGGATGAGACGCCTTCTGCTCCTCTGCACCCCTGCTCCCCTGCCTTCTGCCTAATGCCTTCTGCTTTCTGGCTTCCGCTCTCTCCCCTGCCCCTCCGCTCCTCTGCACCTACGCGTGCCTCCCACGACGCCCACAAGGGGCTACAATCGCTTTCCCTTCATCCTTCATCCTTCATCCTTCATCCTTCTGACTTTTCCTCCAACCTTGGCAATCCCCATACCGCCCAGTCCCAACGGTGATGGCCCAAGCCATCGGTGACGAACTCGACCCGGACCACGTCGCTTCCCAACTGCGGCATTTCGATCGCGTGTTCTTCCCAGGCATGGGAGTTCTTCACGGTGCTCCAAAGTTTCCAGCCGTTCACCAAAATACGAAAAGCGACAAACTGGTCGGCGGGCAGCTCGGCTCCATCGCGAATGCCGATGGAGAACTTGAGCTGGACCCGGCGCACCCCGTTCGGGATTGCGACCAAGTAGGCGACGACAGCTGACCCCGCGACCGGAGGATGCTCCCACAGCGCGGGCCGTGTCCCTCCATCGCATGTCGCGTCGGCCACTTTGCACTCCATTCCGGTTGGATCGCGCGACGCGGTGAAGGTCGCGTCGGAAAAGTGGTCGACGAAATCAAAGGACCAGTGCGATGCTTGCGGGCCGGGCTGTGCTGCCGCTCCCGCATCCTGCTCCCTTAGAGATTGGACCAACTGGCGCACCTGCTCCAGGCTCGCGGGGGACAAGTGGTGCAAGAGCGCCGTGATCTCTTCGACTGTGGCCATCCTGACCTCATCGCGCCCAAGGCTGAGCCGATTATATGATGAGGCCGAAAGCTTGTCAATCAGTTCGTTTTCAATATAATACTCCTGATGAGGAGGTGATCGCGCGATGCCGATCTACGAGTATCGTTGTGCGGACTGTCGACGACGCGTGAGCGTCTTTTTCCGCTCGTTTTCAAACATCGAAAACCCGCGCTGCCCCAACTGCGGTGGAGAGCATCTCACGCGCCTGGTCTCGCGGGTGGCCACCGTGAAATCCGAGGACGCGCGCCTCGAGGCCCTTTCGGACCCATCCTCGTTTGGCGATGTGGATGAGAACGATCCCAAGAGCATGGCACGCTTTATGCGCAAAATGGGCGATCAGATGGGGGGCGAAGATCTTGGTCCGGAGTTCCACGAAATGGTGGACCGTTTAGAATCAGGGGAAAACCCAGAGGAGATTGAAAAGTCGATGCCCGGCCTGGGGGGTGAAGGCGCGGACGACATGGGCGCGGGAGGAATGGGCGATCTAGAGTAGGGGTCTGCGCGCTCGTGCGAACGCTAAACCGCCGCCATGCGGCCCGTCATTTTTCAGAACTTGGCGAACTGCTCGACCTCAAGCACAAAAACGGTCGCGCCCCCGACCTGGACCTCGACCGGTTGAGCAAGGTACAGTTCCCCCGGTTCCATCACGGGCGGGAGCGGGTTTACAAACTGCGTGCGCGTCGTGCATGTCTCCTTAATGAGGCCGAGCAAGCTCCCCAGCCGATCTTTTTCGACGCCGATGAGGACCGTCGAATTCCCCTCGCGTAGAAAACCGCCGGTCGTACTGATGACCGTCGAAGCATAGTTGTTGTCGCGGAGCGCATCCGTCAACGGGCGGGCATCGTCGCTTTGCACAATCGCCACGACCAGTCTCATGATTCCCCCTTTTGCCGCAGGTCGATTTCTCTGCGGCATTCCCCATCAAATCCCACGCTTCTTCAACTCCTCGTCGAGTCGTTCGCGGAGCGTCTTTTGGACGATGGCTGCGGAATGGGTACCGTCAATCACGACCCAACGTTCCGGAGCTTGCCGGGCCATTTCTATATAGCCCTTTCGTACCCGAGTGTGATACGCCATTTCCTTCTGGTCAAGCCGGTTCATTTCGCCTGCACCGGAACCGGCTTGTCCCTTTTTTCGCGCCAGCCCGATGTCCGCCGGCACGTCGATATAGAACGTCAAATCAGGGATCAAACCGCCCGTCGCAAAAGTCGTGATCGCCCGGAGCGCCTCGAGGTCCAGTCCGAGCCCGTACCCTTGATACGCAATCGTGGAATCGGCATAGCGATCGCAGAGAACAATTCGCCCTGCGGCAAGCGCGGGACGTATTACTTGAGCGACAATTTGCGCACGCGCAGCGGAGAAGAGGAGCGCTTCAGTTTCGTGACCGATAGAATCGTTCTTGGAGGAGAGGATGACCTCACGGATTTGCTCCCCGATCGCCGTGCCGCCCGGCTCGCGCGTGCAGAGGACATCGTAGCCGCGCTCCCGGAGATAATCGGCAAGGAGCGGTATCTGGGTCGTCTTGCCACTGCCCTCCGGACCCTCAAAAGTCACGAGGAGACTCAAGACACTCATCCCGAGTTCAAAGTAGGCCCGGTCCGCTGGCGGACGGGGCCTCTTGCTACACTACATCGCTCGCATAGATTCGAACGCGCCGTTTGGGTTCTTTGCCCAGGCTGCGAGAAAAGAGATGGGCATCCCGCACCAGCTCGTGCTGCTTCCGCCGGACATGCGCGGCTTGCGGCGACAGTTCCACCGAGTGGGCGCCTTCACGCACTTGCTCGATCGCGGCTTCCGTTTCCCGCATCGCCTGCTCGACCGGGTCATTCTGCCCGTTCATGCCGAACAGGTCTTCGAGAATTCCTTCCATCTGAGTGATGGTGTTCGAGCGCAAGACATATACGGGCACCCCATGCCGCTCGGCATCGCCGATGAGAGGAGGGCGTTTGCGATAATAGTTCTTGAGAGTGAGGACCGCGTCGGCCTGGCCGATGTCGTCAATGACGCGAACCGGCAGCTGCAATCCTTTCGCCGCTTGCTCGAGACGGTCCTGGCTCAGCCCATAAGGGTAGATGCGCAAAGCCCGCCGCGCCTCCGGCTCGGCCCGTGCCGGTCGTTCGGAAGGTCGCTCACTTCGTCGGCCTGCCCGAGCCGGCAGGGTCGCCCGGGGCGAGATTTGTGGCTTTTCAATGTGCACCTCGCCGCTGTCATCCCGAATGCGTATTTCGGACGGTAGCGGACGGCCGCGTAAGATCGCATCTACGGCATCGGCCACCTCGTGGTGGACGGCAAGGCGATTGCGTTCCTGGATCTCGATGAGCACGTCAAACGTCGGCGGAGCTTTGCGTTCCAAAATGGACTTTTGGGTGCCCCGCCGCCGCGCCTCCTCGTCGGACAAGGTCACCGACTGGATCCCTCCGACCAAATCGGCGAGGGTCGGGTTCATCATCAGGTTTTCGAGGGACTGGCCGTGTGCGGTGCCGATCAACTGCACCCCGCGCTCGGCGATAGTACGTGCCGCCTCCGCTTCGAGCTCCCGCCCAATCTCGTCGATGACGATGACCTCGGGCATGTGGTTCTCGACGGCCTCGATCATCACTTCGTGCTGGAGCGCCGGCGTGGGCACCTGCATGCGTCGAGCCTGGCCAATCGCAGGGTGCGGGATATCGCCATCCCCGCCGATTTCGTTCGAAGTATCTACGATGACGACCCGCTTGAGCTCGGCCAGCACCCGGGCAGACTCGCGCAGCATGGTCGTCTTTCCGACGCCCGGCCGGCCCAGGAGCAGAATACTCTTGCCTGATTCCACAATATCACGGATAATTTCAATCGTTCCATAAACCGCGCGTCCCACCCGGCAGGTCAAGCCCACGATTCTACCCTGCCGATTGCGAATGCACGAAATACGATGCAGAGTGCGCGGGATTCCCGCTCGGTTGTCATCCGTAAACTCGCCAATACGGGAAACGACATAATCAATGTCCTCTCGAGTCGCCTCCCGGGAATTCAAAGCCACGGATTCGCCCACAAGACGCGCTTCTGGCACGCGCCCCAAGTCGACGACGACCTCCAGCAAATCCGGCAGACGTTCAATCTCGCGCAGATGGTTCTGCAAATGCGGGGGCAAGACGTTCAGGAGTGCATCTAAATCATCAGTTATTAATTGTTCCATGCTTGGTTCGGCACACCTCTAGACAATACTGAATGATATTATACCACTTTCGCAATCTCAGCGTCAACGCTTTGCACGGTCGACCTCTTCATTCATAGGAACGCATAACCGGTGTTTCCATTATGGCTATCCCGATACGGATGCGCCGCCTCTCGCTTACAGCACAAGGTCTGGTGAGCAAAAGACCTGGCGGGGTTCGGAACCCGGCCAGGTCTTGAGCTACAATCCCGCTTCGGCTCGCAATATCTCTGCCTTGTCCATCACTTCCCAAGGGGCGTCAATATCGTGCCGGCCAAAGTGCCCGTAGGTGGCGGTCGGCTGGTAGATCGGGCGCCGCAGGTTTAGGTCACGGATGATTGCCGCCGGCCGCAGATCAAAATGCTTGTTGATCAGTTCGACAATCTTTTTGTGCGAGACCTTTTCTGTGCCGAACGTCTCGACCATAATAGAAAGTGGCCGGGCCACGCCGATGGCATATGCGATCTGCATTTCAAAGCGATCCGCCAAGCCGGCCGCGACGACATTCTTTGCCACATAGCGCGCCGCGTAAGCACCCGAGCGGTCTACCTTCGTGGGGTCCTTGCCCGAAAAAGCGCCACCGCCATGCCGGGCGATACCGCCGTAGGTATCGACAATGATTTTGCGTCCTGTCAATCCTGCATCCCCAAGTGGGCCGCCCACGACGAACCGCCCCGTCGGATTGATGAGGACTCTGGTCTGTTTATCCAACAAGCTGGGCGGAATGATGGGTCCGATGACCTTTTCTCTCACATCCCGATAGATCTCCTCGTTGCTTGCCGAATCGAGGTGCTGCGTCGAGATGACGACCGTGTCCACTCGAACCGGCTTCCCATAGGCATACTCCACCGTAACTTGGGACTTGCCATCAGGGCCGAGGTAAGGGACCATCCCATTTTTCCGGACCGCCGCGAGCTGCTTGGTCAATTTGTGGGCCAACGAGATAGTGAGCGGCATGTACTCTGGCGTCTCGTTGCAGGCAAAGCCGATCATCATCCCCTGATCGCCCGCACCCACCTTGTCGATGGGGTCACTGTCTCCATCGCGAGCCTCTTGGGCATCGTCGACCCCCCGCTTGATGTCCGGCGATTGCTCTTTGATCGAGACCAAAACACCCACCGTCTTGTAATCCAGGCAATATTTTGAATCCGTATAGCCGATCTTTTCCAAAGTCTTGCGCGCAATGTCCTGCGCGTCAAAGTACGCGGTCGTCGTAATCTCGCCCATCACCACGACCAACCCCGTCGTCGTCGCAGTCTCGCAGGCAACCCGTGCCATCGGGTCATTTTTGTAGATCGCGTCGAGTACGCCGTCCGAGATTTGATCGCAAATCTTGTCCGGATGCCCTTCAGTCACCGATTCCGACGTGAGCAGGAGTTTCGGCGAACTCGTGAACGTATTACTCATCAGACACTCCTTATCATAAATCATAAATCCGAAATCATAAATGGCTATGTGCCTTCTTCCCACGATGCCAGATAGCGCGCCTGCTCCGGCGTGAGTTTGTCAATATGGATTCCCATCGCTTCCAATTTCAGACGGGCGATATCCTTGTCAATTTCGGGCGGCACCGGAAAAACTTGCTTGGGCAAGGTGCGGCCGTGCTTGGCGATGTGTTCGACGCTCAGCGCCTGATTCGCAAACGACATGTCCATCACGGAGGCGGGATGGCCCTCCGCGGCGGAGAGGTTGACCAACCGTCCTTCGGCGAGCAAGTTGATCCGCCGTCCATCTTTGAGGACGTACTGGTCCACAAATTCGCGGACACGCCGCTTTTCGACCGCTTGTGCTTCGAGTGCCGGGATATCGATTTCGACGTTAAAGTGCCCCGAGTTGGACAGGATGGCGCCGTCTTTCATTTGGGGATAATGCCGCGCGTCGATCACGTTCTTGTCTCCCGTCGCGGTGACAAAAATATCTCCAAACTTGGCTGCCTCGGTCATCGGTTGGACGTCAAAGCCGTCCATGACGGCTTCGAGGGCACGCAGCGGGTCGACTTCGGTAACGATGACCCGAGCGCCCAGCCCACGCGCGCGGTTCGCAATCCCACGCGAGCACCAGCCATATCCGCCGACGACACACACTCTTCCGGCAAAGAGCACGTTCGTGGCCCGGATGATACCGTCCAAAGTGGACTGGCCCGTGCCATAACGATTATCAAAGAAATGCTTGGTCAGGGCATCGTTCACGGCGATCACAGGGTATTTGAGAGCGCCCTCCTTCGCCATCGCGCGCAGCCGGATCACGCCGGTGGTTGTCTCTTCCGTTCCGCCGATGACATTCGGAAGCAGATCCGTGCGCTCCTTGTGCAGGGTGGAAAGTAAATCGGCGCCGTCGTCCATCGTGATATTCGGCCGGAATTCGAGTGCGCTCCGCAGATGCCGATAATAGGTGGCATTGTCTTCGCCCTTGATGGCAAAGACCGGCACTTCGAAATGAGCGACGAGGCTCGCGGCCACGTCGTCCTGAGTCGAAAGGGGATTGGAAGCGGCGAGGACCACATCGGCGCCGCCCGCAACCAGAGTCCACATCAGATTCGCCGTTTCGGTCGTCACGTGCAAGCAAGCCGCCACTTGCAGCCCCTTGAGCGGCCGTTCCTTCTCGAACCGGGACCGGATCTGTCGAAGCACAGGCATATCGTTCTCCGCCCACTGAATACGGAACCGCCCTTTCTCGGCGAGCGAAGAGTCTTTGACATCAAATTCATGCTTGGCCATCCATCATCTCCTGATTAGGATCCGCGATCCTAGGATTTCAGAACATACAGCCGCTCGGGGGTGACCTCAAAGCGACAAGCCGAGTGACCTTGCGCCAGGCACTCGGTCTCTTTCACATCCACATCATTGGCAAACAAATTCGTGACCATTCCCGCCACGTACCCACCTAGCATGGCGCAGCGAGGTAGCGAAGACGGGTCCAGAGCGGCGGAAGGCCTGCTGAGCGCACCTTGCGCCAGGAAGGAATTGGCCGCGATGACGGCACCGGATCGGTTGGCATAATCCAGTTGAAAATTCAGGCCGCCCCATCCGAGCGCCGCGAACAGATCGCTAAAGAGCCGCTCGGTCCCCTTTTTGTCGCCGGGGGCCATCTTGAACGCGGCCACAAGGGCTTGCGCCGTACGTACGCCGGCCCGGCGTCCACTCAGATACAAGCGCGCGTCCACAAAACGCTCGCCCAACACCAGATAGAAATCGTCGAGCAGGTCCGCCATCGTGGCCGCGGTCATGACCAATGAGCGCACGCCGATGAACTGCATCGCGGCGTTTCGGTTGAACTCGGCCGTACTGACGATCGCCTTGAAATAGTTGGGGACCGTTGGCCCTGCCTCCATTCTGCCCCCCTTTACGCTCAGAGTGTGTGCGAATGACGTCAGATTGGACAGACCCAGGCCGAAATCCGGAATCTCGGCTCAGAGCCCATCCGTAGCGCCAAAGTACTCGCGATATCGCGCGACGAATTCTCCATAGGTGTACCGGTGGTTCTGCGTGCCGTATTCCTCTAATACAAAAGTCGCGGCGAGACTCCCCACCCGCCCAATAACCGGCCAGGACAGTTGCTTTAGGTATCCCTTGATGATACCTGCGCGATAGGCGTCGCCGACCCCTGTCGGGTCGGCCTGCCTGCGCGCCGGGACGGCAGGAATATTCAACTCCTCGCCCTTGATCCGAATCTCAGAGCCCTTTTCTCCGCACGTAATGATGAGAACCTGTGTCTCCTCGGCGACCTGGGCATCTCCCCAGCCCGTCTTGTTCTTGAGCATTTCAAACTCGTACTCGTTGACGACCGTCATGGTCGAGCCGCGTACTCCATCGGCCAGGTCTTGTCCGCTCAGGCGGATGATTTGCTGACTCGGGTCGTAGATGTACGGTAGGTGCAGCTCCTTGCACTCCCGCACATATTGGACCATGGCGCTCGGGTCATTTGGGGAAATCACGACGAGATCAATCTTGTCTCCGCGCGCCTGCTCCTTGAAGGACAATTCGCGTGCGTGCGCCATGGCGCCCGTGTAAAAAGAAGCGATCTGATTCTGACTGAGGTCTGTGCTGACAAAGAAAGAGGCAGTAAAATCTTCGGGGATTTCCACGATCGCGCTCGTGTCCACTCCGTTCCGTTCCAGCCACGCACGGTACTCGGCGAAATCCTGACCGACCGTCGCCATGATTCGCGGGCGCTCGCCGAGAAGGGCGAGATTGTAGGCGATATTGGTCGCAACCCCGCCACGCTGCTTTTTCATCGAGTCCACAAGAAACGACACTGAGATATTCTCGATCTTGTCCGGCAGGATATGGTCCTTGAAATAGCCGGGAAAGACCATGATATAGTCGTATGCGATTGAGCCCGTAACCAGGACACTCACCTGCGGCTGACCTCCCTAGGATGGACCTGCGCCCATAATCCGCGCTAGGTTTTCGTCGAACGGCGGACGGACTACCCCGTGCTCTGTGATGAGCGCCGTAACGTACTTGTTCGGCGTGACGTCAAATGCCGGATTGCTCACGTGTACTCCCTCAGGCGCAATCGGCACCCCGTCGATATGGGTCACTTCGCGAGCATCTCGCTCCTCGATGGGTATGGCATCTCCATTCGGCAACTTGATATCAATCGTGGACGAGGGCACGGCCGAGTAGAAAGGGACGCCGTTTTCCTTCGCGACGACGGCAAGCTTGTAGGTCCCCACCTTGTTGGCCACATCCCCATTCGCCGTCACACGGTCGGCGCCGACAATCACGCACTGCACCTTGCCCTTGCGCATGAAATGGCCGGCCGCATTATCCGCAATCAACGTCATCGGGACGCCCGCCTGCATCAACTCCCACGCCGTCAAGCGCGCCCCCTGTAAACGCGGCCGGGTCTCATCGACAAAGACGTGGATTCTCTTCCCCTGCCGGTGCGCCTCAATAATAACGCCGAGCGCCGTCCCCACATCCACAGTGGCCAGCGCACCGGCGTTGCAGTGCGTCAAAACCGTGTCGCCGTCTTGAATCAAGACGGCGCCATGTCGGGCCATCGCATGATTCATCTCCACGTCTTCGTCGGCAATCCGCAAAGCCTCGGTCGTCACTGCCGCGCGCACTTGTTCCAGAGTCCCCTCGACCGCGCGAGCCTTGGCCATGATACGGTCGAGGGCCCATCCGAGATTCACGGCGGTTGGCCGGGTGGCCCTCAAGACCTCAGCCGCTTGCGCCAAATCGCGCTCGAGTTGCGGCCGTGTCGTCGCCGCAGACTCGCGGGCCGCGAGCGCCAGGCCAAATCCTGCGGCCGCTCCGATCGCGGGTGCCCCGCGCACCGTCATCTCTCGAATCGCGCTGGCGACCTCTCGATAATTGTCACATTCGACCACTGTAAGCCGGTGGGGCAGCTGGCGCTGGTCGACCATCTTGACGACACCGCGCCCACTGTCCATTTCAATCGTCCGCACTCCTGACTCCGAAAAAACAAAAAATTCTCTCGATGAGAGAGAATCCAGTATCCGCCTCTCATCTTTCAAGCCCGGAGGGGGCTTGCCGGAATTGGCACCGCGTTTAGAAGCTGGTGGCTAGAATTTGGAGGTTGGAAGAGAGTCCAACAACCAATTTCCAACTTCTCACCTCTAGAATGGTTGCCGAGGTTTCACAGGGCCGGTCCCTCCACCTCTCTGGATGAGTGTCCAGTGGGATATTCAATTGCAATTATCTTAGCAGAAAGGTATGCATTTGTCAATTTGAAACCCTTTCAGGCCGTGTTATAATAGCCGCGATGAACACCACGCGTCGCGCGGGCCTGCTCCTTTTCCTCCTCGCTCTTTTCGTCTACACAGTCCCACTCATGTTTAACGCCCTCATTACTCCTTTTTTCCATGCCATTCCAAGCCAGGATGTGGTTTCGGCCTCGCTGGTTCCGACGAGCCTCCTGACCCGGGGCAATTTCTACCTCGACCAGTATCGTCGCTACATTTCCAATCACTATCCCGAGCCCTACTTTGTCGACGATGTCGAGGGGCACCTGGTGTCGCGTTATCCGGTGATGGCTGGCGTTCTGGCATTGCCCTTTGAAGGAGCTGGGTTCGGCTCCGGCTGGATCGCGCGGACGGACAATGTATTCGACGTGGCCAAGCTCGCGGCCGCGTTTATCTCTGCCGCCGCCGTGCTCGCGTTCTTTTTCTGCGCTCGGCAGCTCGCGGATACATCCACGAGTGTCCTCGCCACCGTCGCGTTCGCATTCGGCACAAGCGTCTGGACGACCGCCTCGCAGGGCTTGTGGCAGCATACGCCCAGCATCCTCTTTCAGCTACTCGCGATCGGATTTCTGCTGCGGGGAGAGCATTCGGGCAAATCCGCCGCGCCGGCCGGACTCTTTCTCTCCCTCGCCGTCGTCTCCCGGCCCACCGTCCTCGCGATCGCGGCCATCCTCGGCCTCTATCTCGTCCTCTATCTCAGACGCTCGTTCTGGGGAGCACTTGTCTTGGCGCTGCCCCCCCTCCTCCTCACCGTCTGGTACAATGCCGCCGTGAACGGGTCGCCTTTTGTTTTCGGCTACCAGGAAGGAGTGTGGCAGCAATTCGCATTCCCAAGCTGGGAATCTATCCAGGGGTTGCTCTTCAGTCCCAGCCGCGGCATTTTCGTACTTTCACCTTTCTTGCTCCTTGCACCACTCGGCCTCTGGCAAGGCTGGATTCGCGAGCGCCATCCCTTCTATGCCTTCCTCGCCGCGGCCTTTTTGCTCTATACGGGCATTATGGCGGCGTGGGGGTCCCTCGGGGGCTGGGCTTATGGCGCCCGCATGCTGACCGATGCGCTGCCTGCCATTTGCCTGCTGCTCGTGCCCGTACTCACGCAGATACGAGGGTGGATGCGTGCCCCATGGTGGGCACTCGTCGTCTTTTCCATCTTTATCCAGAGCTTGGGGCTCTGGGATTACGGCGTCCGTTTCCATGCGGACCCAGCGAATAGTGTATGGAGCATTGAAAACAACGAACCGCTCTTCTATCTCCGTCTCTATTTCACCATGTTCCAGCAATTCCTCGGTCGCGCCTGACTCCAAGGTTTCCCGCGCGAAACTATGTGTGTCAACCTCTACGGCCCGACATGCACTTGGCCCAGGCTGAGCGCATCCCCGCCAGTCCGGAGAGCAAGACGCTTGTTGTCTGCAGCCCGATAGACGCCGGCCTCTATCCGGTAATCTCCCGGCGCAATATCTGCCGGGATTGCCAACACGTACTCGTCGGCGATAGCCTCCCCGACGTCCCAGAACGACGTCGGAAAAGTACCCCTGCCCGGTTGGTCATCCTTCTGCGCGACCGTCTTGCCGCTCGTGTCCACAAGGTGCACAAAGACCGTGTAATCCTGCGTCATGGATGCTAGAGCGCGCCAGTAGATCTTCACCGGCAAGGAACTCCCCGGCGCTGCATTGTCCGCGTGCTGATAGCCGATGAGAGCGAGCTGGTCTCCAAAGATGGCAGGCTGAATATTCTGCAGGGGCGTCGGCTCCGGCCAGACGATCTTGAATCGGGCGATTGTCGGCGTGATCGTCTTTCCGCTCGGATCGCGTGCGACAAGATTCTCCTGCGGCATCGCGTAATGAAACAGGCCGACTTCGATCCGGCCCACCCCCGGCCCTTGCGCGTCCGGCGCCAGGGGTATGCGGTACGAATCCACAATGAGTTCGCCCGGCTGCCAAAAGCGGGTGGGGTACAAGCCATTGCCGGGATACGCATCCCATCGTCCGACAACCTTACCTGTCGTATCGTACAATCGGATATAGACTGAGAGGTCTTCGGCGATCGGCGACGGCGTCCGCCAATAAACCGTGAGCGGCAGCTCGGCGCCGGGTTTGACCGCCCTTTGCGGAAGGGCATAGCCGACCAATTCGGCTTGATCCCCGAAAGTAATGTGGACGGGATTGGGAACTTGGGTGTCTGCCGGCCAGCGTACAGGCAAGGCATAGGCCGGGGCGATGATCGCAAAGGGCGCCGCCACCGCAAACGCGAGCAAAAAAGTGGCCAGAATCGCCGGAAACAGAAGAGGTCTCCGGAACCCGAATTCGGGGGTTGCGTCTTTGCCTCTCCAATTTCTCGTTTTCGATTTCCAACTTCCAGCTCTCTCCAGCCCATAGACCATCAGCACCGCGATCGCTCCAATAGCCGGAAATATTAGCCTTCCTTGCGAAGCGACCGTGAGTAGTGTCCAACGGACGAGGCCCGCGAGCAGAATGATCGTCCACAGCACCGGAATGGCAAGCAGGCGAGGGAGAGTGCGTCGGAGGAGGCCGACGACAAGCCCTATGAGGGCAAGGACCGACAGGGCGTCCAGGATGGTATACACCCAATCTGGCGCAATGAGATTGACCCCACCGAAATTCCCCCAGAACGAAATCCGAAATCCTTGAAATTCGCCGAGCAGTCCCAAGAGCGTTAGTGGCGCCGGCCGGCTCCCGGCGATCGCGACCCACACGTTGAATCCGGTCGGGTCCCCATACAGCATCCAGTTCCGCGCATACCACCAACCGGCAATAGCCATCACCAGCGCGGCGCAGAGCAAGCTGCCGCGGAGAATGGTGCCCCGGTAAGCGGAAATGCCCGAGGCTGGACTTGAGGGTTCGGAGGAACTCGGAGGAACTCGGAGGGGCTCGGAAGAGCCCGGGGGAACCAGGAGGGACCTAGAGGGACTCTGTGGCTGTCCGCGCCACCACAGATAAGCAAAGACGAGACCCGCCAGCCCCATCAGACCCGCATCGCTCACTTTCGAGAGCGCCGCGAGCCCCAGCACCACTCCGAGCACCGCAAACCGCTGCAGCGTTGGTCCGCGCGTGATCAACCGCACGAGGAGAACGAGTGCGAGCGTTGCGAGCAGGGTCGCCAGGTTGTCATTGTTCACCGATGCGCTGATGAAAATGAACATCGGGTTGAACGCCACGATTGCCGCGGCGGCCGCTGCAAGCAACTTGCGCTCCGGCTCGATCTCGAGAACGAGCACATAGGTCAGGGCTATCGTTCCGGTGGAAAGGAGGATAGAGAGCAGACGGATGAGGTGGACGGCGAGCGCCGTATTGTGCCAGGGAAAATCCTCCGCACTCGTATGAATAATCAGATTCTTGTTGCCGTAGGCAAGCGGAACTCCGATATTCTGCGTGTGCGGGTTGTACCACAACCGCTCCGAAAGGTCACGCGTATCGATCCAAAAGGTCGCCAGTGCGCTGAGGGCATAATACAGTGGAGGCTGGCCTCCTTCCTGCATCCATAGGGTCTTGGCTCCAGGCGTTTGAATCGGGAGGGAATGGCCCGTTGCGAGATGCTGGACAAACGGATAGTGCCAAATCTCGTCCCCTGCCTCGAAGATCGGTGTGGCCACGGAATAGACGACCGCCAGCAGGATGAACGCGAGGAGAATAACGACGAGCAGCCGATGGGTTTGCACGACATGCACGAATCTGGTGCGCACCTTATTGACCCACCTCATCTGAGATGCTCACCGGGCCGATAAGGATGTGGTCGGCGCCTGTCTGGCCGTTTGCACCCGCCAGCCTGACCCGCCCCATCGTCTGTACGTCGTAGAGACCGATTTCGAGGGTATAGTCGCCAGGACGCACGTTGGGAGGCAGCGGCATGACAGATGCGTCCACAAGCCATTGATCAGGCACCCAGGTGCTCGTGAGCGCCTTGCCGTACCGAGGCGCGTGGTCGTATCCGGCCATCATCTTGCCATCCGCGCTTAAGAGATGCACAAACAGAGTATAGTCCTTGGAGATGTGCCCGAGCCCCCGCCAATAGGAGAGCAGAATGATCGCCTCGTTCTTGCGTAAATGCGTTTTGGGGATTTCGAATCCCTCCAACCGCAATGGGGCGACGAAATTGACAGGAAGGGCCGGAGTGGCACGAACCCCCGCGCCGTTGTCCACCTTCTGTTCTGTAAAATCCCCCTTGGCGTCGAAATAGTAAACGTACGATACGGCATGGTCGCGCAGGTCTGCAGGGGCCCCACCGTCTGTGGAATTGGTTGAGAGAGTGGGACCGTAGCGCCAAAAAAACATGCCGGATAGGTTTGGGCCGGGGATCGGCGGATCGATAAAGTAGAGGAACGTGTCCGGCGGAAAAGTCGGATGGGCTTGGGAAATATTTCGGAACGCGACGCGACTCACGCGTCCGAATTCGCCGAAATCGATAGCTGCATTCGAGATGCCAAGCCCCCCGACCGCCACGAGGAGAGCCAGACCGGCGAACGCGGCGCCGCGCACCGGGAGCGCGGAAGGGAGGGCGCGCCACGCTCGGTCGAGGAGGAGAGCATAGAGAAAAGCGGTCGCCGTGAGCGAGAGATAGAGAAAGCGGTAGGATACTTCGGGAAATGGGATGATTGGAAGAAAGGCAAGCACGGCAGCCGCGAGAACAATCAAAAGAGCGTAGTGGCGCTTGATCAGGATGGCGTAGAGCAGGAGCGCTGCCGCGCAGACCAGCGCAGCATATCCCACGAGCCGGTTCGTGGACCATGGAAAGGCCATGCCGGCGAGATAGTCGAGGAAATTCCCGATCAGTCTGATGCTTAGCTGATAGCCCTCGTGGCTGACAAACACGCTGCGACGAGTGACGATCCATTCGACGGGCGCATAAGCCGCCCATACGAGGGCAAAGCCCAGGTAGCGGAGCGCGAGATGCCCAAGCGCCTCCGGTTTTTGGACGAACAGGCGATCGACGAGAAGAAGAATGATCGGTACCGTGACGCCGATTTCCTTGCTCAAGAGCGTCAGGAGAAAGCCCGCAAACGCGAACGCATAGTCACGGCGGCGTGCGTGTGCGAGGTAATTCAGCCAGAACCAGAGGGTAGCCAGATAAAAGAGAGTCGTGAGAGGGTCGACCACCCCAGGCTTGAACACCGCCTCGGTCGCGATTGGGAATGTGGCATAGAGGAGCGCGGCCAGCAGACCGACGGACCGCCGGCCGGTGACGCGCGCGGAGAGCGCGGAGAGGAGGAGGCAATTCGCCAGGTGAATGAGAACATTCACGAGATGATAACCGACCGTGTTGGACCCAAAGACTAGATACCCGATCCTGAAAAACACGCCTTGGACGGGCCGGTACCACGCCGTCTGGACGCGTGGGTCGAAGTATTTGACTAGATAATCGGACAGGGACAATCGGCCCGCGAGCTCGTAAAAGATCCAGTCGTCTCCGACAAAGCTCGCCTTGAAAAGAGGGAAAAAGGCGGCCAAGACCAATGAGCCAATGAGCAAAGGGTGAAGGATTGCAGATTGCGTTCCCGAAAGGAGTGATTGCCGCCAAGACGCCTGGTCCTGCACCTGGCTCTGCCTCTCTCCAAGCTTGCGTAGCGAAGGCGTCGTCATGGTATCAACACAGATTCACCGTAGGGACGCGTAAGGGGGCAGAAACCAGGTTTCTTCAATGATTTCTCGTAGCGGTCGCGTCCGATTTGCGGTCGAGACTTTGGCTGTGGATGGATCATGGCGTGACGGTAAAGGAGGAAATGGTGATGGCGTCCGTGAGAGGGGCGCCGCCTTTCCCCACGATCGAGAGTCGCTGCAGGGTTGGCAAGTAGTACAGGCCGACTTCAAGCTTGTAGCCAGTGCCCACTGGCACGCCATTGCCGATGGGCAATAGGATTGGATCGGATTGGAGGAGCGTTGGAACCCAAGACGATGTCGGGTCCTTGGCTTTGCGCGGCTCGCTGTCATAACCGGCGACGGCTTGGCCGTTCGCGTCCAACAGGTGGACAAAGACCGTATAGTTGCGATCAATCGGCGCATGGCCCCGCCAATATAGAATCAGAAGGAGCGGATGCCCTCGCTGCACGCTGGTCTCCGCGACCTCATAGCCTTCCAGTGAAATGGGCGCGTTGTAGGTCACGGGCAAGGGAAGCGATGATTGTGTGACAGCGCCCTTGTCCACAGGGATTTCCTGCGGGCGCCGGGCCTTGTCGAAATAGTAGACATACGCGGCGTTGTGCTCACGCAGACCCGCGTACTCCGTCCAATTGCCCACCGATATATCTGGACCGTAGCGCAACAGGAACATGCCGGAGAGTCCACCCGTCGTCGGCGTGATGGGATCAATGAAATAGAGCCGGGTATCCTTCGGATAGGTCGCATGCTGGCGCTCGATATCGCGGAAGGGAACCCGCAACTGGCGAGCCCATTCGGCGGCGTCGAGCGCGGAGGCATTGACGGATACGCCGCTCCATAGGAGAAGAAGGGCCAGCCCCGCGGAGGACCCAGCTACCCACCAGGCGGGCTTGCGCAAGCGCCATTGTACCGCGTCAAAGATGAGAGCCAAAATCACCGCCGCGGAGAGAATCGGAATATAGAGATAACGGTGCTCGATAAAAGGAAAGGGAAGGACAAGAACGAGATTTAAAAGTGTAAAGACGGAGAGAAACAAAAGCACGCGGCTCTTTTTGCGCCGCAGGATGTAGAGAAAAACGAGGAGTGCAATGACGAGCCAGGCGTACAAGCGCACGTCGCCCGCCTCAACCTGATTGATGTCGATGGAGGGAAAAGTACCCCAGGGGAAAAACAAGAGCACGAGATATTGCACGAGGATAAAGGCCATGGACGCGCCTACCTGCCAGCCAAAGACGGCGGCGAAGGTGTGCGTAGACTGGGTCATCGCCTGGACGGCCGCATATATGGCGGCGCCGACGAAAAAAGGGGCATACCGTCGAACTGCGTGTGGGATGGAAAGCGGATGGCTCATCAGCCACCATTCCGCGAGGAAAAGAACGACGGGAAGCGTGATCGCGATTTGCTTGGCAAGGAGTGCAAGGACAAAGGCGGCAAACGCGAGGGCGTAATGGATCCAGTCCTGTTTTTCGAGATAGGTCCACCAAAACCAGATCGTCGCAAGATAAAAGACGGCGGTCAATGGATCGACAATGCCGATCCAGTTGATGCCAGAAGCATAGACGGAAAAGCTGGCATAAAAGAGAGCACTAAGGAGACCGATGATCCAGCGGCGCGAGATGCGCCACGCCAGGCCGTAGAGAAAGAGCACGTTGACGGCGTGAAAACCCATATTAATGAGATGGTAGGCGTTGGAATTGCCGCCAAAGAGGTTATATTCGAGAAAGAACTGGATCGCCTGGAGCGGGCGGTACCACTGGGTCTGAAGGCGCGGGTCAAAGATTTGAGCGAGGGCCGAGGCCCAAGTCGTATGGCCGGCCCGCTCGAGATATACATAGTCGTCAAGGTAAAAGCCCATCCGCAGGCCGGGGGAATAGGTGACGAAGACAACACAAACAAGCAGCACGAGCGATGAAAAGAGCAGCAGAGGAGCCAGGGGGCTGGGGCGGAAGGGAGCAAGTGAGAGAATTGGGTTAGGCCGCTCTGCGGCCTCAGCGTCTCTACGGTAAGAGTCTGGCGGTTGGCGTGTGGACATTAGCGCACCGAGAAGGGGAAAAGGGTGATGCTGTCGGCCGTGGGGCGGCCAGCGCTGTCGACGATCGAGACGCGGCGCATCGTCTGCAAGTCGTAGAGGCCGATTTCCACGTGATAATCGTCACCGATCGGCGTGTTGGCGTTGACCGGAAGGACAACGGTGTCGACGACGAGGTTATGCGGCACCCACGTGCTCGTCGGGAGTTTGCCGCGGCGCGGAGGGCCGTCATAGCCCGCAAGGGTCTGCCCCTTGGCGTCGACCAGATGCACAAAGAGTTGATAGTCTCGCGGAATGCGATCGGATGGCATCCAGTCCAAGATGATGACGAACGCCTTGCCCCGCAGGATCGTCGTGCTTGGAATCTCATAGCCTTCGAATGTTAACGGAATTTCATATCGGGCGGGGAGCGGGGTGGAACTGGAAGCATGTGCCCCCTTTTCGACAGGCACCTCGATCGGTTTGCCTGTCTTGTCGAAATAGTAGACATAGGCCGCATTGTGAGCTTGCAGCTCAGATGGGTGGCCATCGTCGGTCCCGTCGACCTTGATGCCCGTGCCATAGCGGACAAAGAAAAGCCCCTCGAGATCCCAGACGGAGGAGAAGGGAGAATAGGCAAAGTAGAGATAGGTGTCGTTGGGAAAGGTTGGGTGCGCTAGGCTGATATCATGGAATGGTACACGAACCTCGCGCGTATATTCCGCCCATTCCGCTGCCTTGACCGAGACGCCCTGCCCATCCACGAGAACGACAAGCGCCAAGGCCATCGCCAGCGATGCGCTCGCGTACCGCCAGCCGCGCCGACGGAACGACGACCAGAGGAACTCGACGAACAGTGCGAGGAGGACGGCAACGGCCATATAGGGAATGTAGAGATAACGGGCTTGGAACCATTCCTGCGGAAAGCCGAGGAGCGGCGAGATATTGAGGACGGCAAAGATGGCGAGGAACAAGATGACGAGACTGCGCCGCTTGAGGGCAGCCAGGGCAAGCACGATTCCCGCAACACCGAGCCAGAGATAGAGCAGCAAGCCAATCTGACTGCTCCATTGGGGCGCCACAAAATTATCCAGATACCAAGGAAAGGTGAGCGCGGCCATGTACGGCAGGAGGTTGAACAGGAACTGAACGCCGACCTTGTAGCCAAATTGGCTCGCAAATTCGCCATGCGATTGGACGTTCAACTCGAGCAGGAGATAAGGGACCATCGCGACGAAAAAGAGCGGATACTCGCGGAGCGCCAGATCCAGGCGCAATTGCCGGCGGACGAACCACCATTCAATCAAAAAGAGGAGTACGGGCAAAAAAACCGAGACTTCTTTGCTGAGGAGCGCGAGGACAAAGACGACGAGGGTCAAGACGTAATGAACGCGGCGCCCTGTCTGCAGGTAATGGGTCCACAACCAAATGGTGCCAAGGTAGAACATAGCCGCCCAGGGGTCCACGACGGCGGGCGCGCGGAAGATGGCGAGATGGTAGGCGGGGAGCCCGGCAAAGAAGAGGGACGAAAGAAACGCAAGGCGGATATTGCGCGAGAGCTCCCAGACGATAGCGAGGAGAAGCCAGCACGTGACGATGTGCATGCCGATTTGGGCGAGATGATAGCCGTCGGCGTTGACACGAAAGAGAGTGTACTCTGCCAGGACCATTATACCTTGCATGGGGCGGTAGCCCTGGGTCACGTGGCCGGGATCAAAGTATTGGACGAGATAGTTCCAAAAGGGGAGCTTGGCGGCCCATTCCATGTACCACCAACCCCCTTCGTGGCCGATCTTGAGTCCGGGTTGGTAGGTAACGAGGGCCACGAGGGCGATGACGAGCCGCCCGGGCCAGGTGAGCTTGCTGGACATCCATTCTCCTGGGCAGAGTTGGATCCAGTATAGCAGAGGTGAGCGAGGGAGACAAATTTGGGGGCCGAATGGGTAACCAGGAGATTAGGTGACTGGGGATATAGGGGAAATCATCGACCCACCTCCTTGGGAAAACAAAATGCTCTTTGCAGGCACATTCACCTACAAAGAGCACTTTTCACTACCTGCGGTCAACAGCCCCTTGGAACTCTGATTTTACCCCCTCACGAGGGGACCCGTGAAGGGGTGGACCAAACTCTAGAGCCATGTTCGAATTTCTGGCTGCGCCCGTAGATCTGAGGCCAGTTTTTTCCTTTTTGCCTACTTGCCGGAACGGAATTGGTCCTTAGGCCCTTACGTCTCGCCGGCCGCTCGCTCGCCGAAACAAGCCTATGCCCAGGAAGGCGCATGCTAACAGACTGGCCGCGCTAATGACGATGCCCATGTAGAACGAGTTGGGATGGTACTCAAATACAACGACGTG
Organism: Chloroflexota bacterium; assembly: GCA_023381515.1. The sequence goes on from JAMCQI010000100.1 coordinate 49,299, forward strand.
AGAGCCGGTGGTGAGTGAGATGGCCCGGAAGATAGAGTCTGCGCGGTAGATGGGGACAGCGGTACCGTCGACGGTCGCGACCCAGCCGGGATACCACGTGTCGGTGAGCACGAGGTAGCCCGGTTGGTCCGCCCGGACGCGGATCTCAACCCGCTCGGGCGTATATGAGTCGATGCTAGTTGCATCGGCTGCGGCGGACTGGCCCACTTGTCCGGCAAAGACCACCGGAGTATCGCTGGAGAGGATGACTGTCCGGGCCGGCTGAAAGCTGTCCTGTCTGAGACGGGCGAGCGTCTGTTCATCCCCGAGCCGTTCTGCTTGATGGACGACAAAAGCACGCGGGAGCACGTTGCGGTTCTCCCACACTGCGGCAGTATGACTGCGAAAGACGAGCGATAGGTCATCCCGATGCAATAGGGCGGCAAGCGAGACAGAATGCCCCGCATCGTCAATAAAGGCCATGCTCTCGACGGTGAGCCCAGAACCGGGAAGAAAGGAGCGCACGCGCACAGTTGCGATATTCGGCCCGGGTTTACCAAGATCGATCTCTGCCACGTACTTGTGACCCTGAAACTCGCGACCGACGGCGCTGGTGTAAGCGGGGAACGCGATTGCGCCGGCAGGCTTGGTGTGATTGACCTTGCCTTTGATAGATAACCCATCGTAAGCCCAATCGGCCGTTTCTGCTCCGAGGCGAAGTGGGATCACCAAGACACGCCCATCGAGCGTCGTGAGGTCAACCTCGCCCACGACAAATCCATTCGGCAGTGCTTGCGTTCCGTCCGTGTAGGAGGTGATCTCGATGCGGCCCGCAGGCGTAGGTGGAATCGCCGTGCCATCGCGCAGGAGGTCGAGCGTGAGGCCGCCTTCCGGTTCTGATTGGTTAAAAGGGGACGGATCGCCGGGAGGTGCAGTCTCGAGCGGCAGCATGTAATAGCGAATGCCAATAAGGTTCCGCATTTCGAGCGACATGTCCGAGATAAATTTGCTGTTTCGCTCCACAGCCATGCCGGGCACATAACCCGTCACTACTGCCTGCTTACCATACACCATTGGGAGAAAACTCCAAAGGGTCGCGCGAACAGAGGCGGGGGTGACCGAAGGGAACTTGTCGACGTTGATCCGATAGACTGCTTGCGTGTTATCCATCGCGGAGAGAGTGCGGGGCACCTGAACGAGTTCCGCGGGTGGTGACATGCGCGTCAGGGTAGAGAGAAATGGAGCGGAAAAGGCGGCGAGATCACCAAGAGTTAACCCGAGGGCGAGCAAAGCGAAAATGGGGCGCGCGATCTTCATACGGGCAACGATGAGCACGACGAGAATAGAGAGAAGCCACAGGAGCGCGGGAAGATATTGCCAGATGTCCAGCCAAATCTCGACCGGCAGATCATAGGCAAGGTAGATGGTCCCCGTGATGATTACGGGGATTAATAAAGCGAGTGCGGAGGACGTCCAGAGCTTCGCTGGACGATTGGGTAGCCGTGTCTGCAATTCATCGAAGCCGACGGCGGCAAGCCAGGCAACAGCAAAAACGAAAAGCAGGAGGAAGCGAGCGGGCGCGCGAAAGCGATTGAGGACTGGGATCAAGTAAAGCAGGTTGTAGAGGGGATTAGCTCCTCCAAGCGCCAGTGAAAGCGCAACAACGCCAAAGAGACAAAGGAACACGGTCCGCCTGCCGGGACGGACGAACGGAGCGACGATGGCCAAAAGGAATGGGAGCACGCCCACATAACCCCAGAATTCCATGTTGGAAGCGGTCGGCTGGCCGACCGCCTTGAAAGGGAGAATGAACTGAAGCAGTGCAGCTGGGTCCATTGAGTAGCTGGTGAAAAAGTATCTACCTACGTCAGCCGCGCGGTCGGAGAGACCGAGGTATTCGATGGAAGGGAGCAGTTGAACAGCTGCCACCCCCAGTCCGAGGAGAATTGCTGCAACGCTGAGAAGGAGGGACGCGAGCCAGAAAGCGGAAAAGTGATGCGAGCGGTCGTCGGGCGACGAGGGGTTCGACCAGACAAGAGGGGAAAACAGAGAAAAGGCACCCAAGGCGGCAAGGTTGAGGGCAGCGATTTGTGTGTGGCCGTCGAGCAATTGGAGGGCCACGGCAAGGGCGAGAAGCGAGAACCAGACAACTGATGGCTTGCGTGCGCGGCGCGCTTGCCACATCTTGAGTTGTAAGAGGATGAGCCAGGGCAACCACGCAGCAACGGCGTCGAGAGAGACGTGGGATATGTGCGCGGTAAAAAAACCACTACTCCCAAAGACCAGGCTGGCAAGAAGAGCGCTCGGGACGCGCAGACCAGATGCGCGGACCAAGACGTACATGCCGATGCCCGCCCATGCCAAGTTGAGTAAGATCATGAAGGAAAGCGCGGTCGGAACAGGGAGGAGCAAATCGAGCAGTAGGTTCAATGGATAGAGCGCCGCAACCTGACCTTGTGCGAAAAGAGGAAAACCAGCTTGCACTGCAGGAGACCAGAGAGGCAAGCCGCCCTGGGCGAGTGCGCGCGCGAGCTCGGTGTGGATGGGAAGAAACAGCCATTGAATGTCCCCCTCGGCAAAGACTTTTTGGCCACTGCTAGCGGGCCAATAGTAAAGAAACGGCCAAGCCGCGAGTAGGAGGAGGACAAGCGTGCCGTAGGATTTTAAACGCTGCAGTAAACGCATGAAAGTGGACCAGGGAAAATGCTTGTCGGGAGGCTAATAGTGTAGCAGAGAATGCAGGGAGAGGCAAATTGTAGCAGGATGCCGTTGCTCTGCTCACGAGTCGCCACTTCGCTACCCCTACAACCCACAGATCAGTCCATTGTGGCTAAAGCGCGAGCGGAAGGATCGGCGGTCAAGACTGGGCATAGTGTGACGCGATTTCAGCTGGCCCACAACATTTTGCGTTGCCGTCCTGTTGGAGTAGAATCACTCCATTCTGTTACGCGGAGCTTTGCTCTCGCAACAAAGCGATCTTGAATATCCCGACGACCGGAGGGCAAGGCCGCGGGGACGAGGCTCAGGCGAGAGGTTTAGTTGCTACCTTCAAACTCCAGTGCCGTGCCAGCAATTTCTTTTGCATTTTTGCTCATCTGTTGACGATCCCGAACAGGAGACACTGCCAGGTGATATCCCTCATGCGGCGGCACCCCTTTCTTGTGATTTTCGTGAGTCTAGCCCTGCTGAATGCTATTCTCTATCTTCCCGCCGTCAACGCATACTTCATTAGCGATGACTTTGCGATTCTGTCCACCCTACACAGCCACCTGCCTGCACTCTTGAATGGACGACAGTGGGAGGAGTGGCTGGGCAAGGGAGTCACCGGATACGTATACTTCCGCCCGGTGGCGTATTTATTTCTGCTGACTGATTTTCTGGCTTGGAATGGGTGGCCAGTTGGCTACCATTTGGCAAATCTCATTCTCCATGTACTTTGCTCTTTCCAAGCGTTCCTCTTGTGCTCACAGTTGGTCCGGAACAAAGCGGTGGGTATACTGGCGGCCGCGCTTTTTGCAGCAATGCCAGTGCACGCGGAAGCTGTGTCCTGGATCGCCGCGATCCCCGATCTCCTTGCCGGTTTCTTTTGTTTAATGAGCCTCACTTCATACGTCCTCTACCTCCGCAGGAACTCACCCAAGTTCTATGTCACCTCTGTCGCTGCATTTGCGCTGGCATTGTCATCCAAAGAGACGGCTATCACTTTGCCCGCAGTGATCTTACTTTATGACGCGTTATTTGATCTCAAGCGACTTACCCATGTCCTGGACTCAATTAAGCGGCACGCGCCCTTTTGGCTGATAGTGGCTATGCGACTGACGTTGTGGCAAGTGGGGTATCGTGGCCCTCAGGTCATATCGGAAGGCTACAAATACTGGTTTGATGCCAGTCTGGACAGTCTGCTTAAGCCGTTCCTGACCGATATCACAGGCACGACCACATGGCTCGTCGTCGGGTTGGCTGTACTGGCTTTCCTCTTGAACCGTTCACGGGCAATTGTCTTTGCCCTGCTTTGGATTCCGATCGCGCTCCTACCAACAATCACGAACGGCCCTAGCGACCGATCGTCATACATTCCAGCATTGGGGCTCTCACTGGCCTTTGCCATTCTGCTCGCTCAGCTCGCAGGGCAGCCGAATCGCGTGATCCGAGGCGTCGGATGGGGGACAGCTCTCGTGTTGCTTTTTTGGAGCGGAGAAGCGTTGCTTTCTCTGAACCTAGCTTACAACCGCGCCGGCCAAGTTGCCTACGCGATTCCGCAGCAAGTCAAATCACTCCATCCTTCGATGCCGGACGGGGCGCACCTCGTTTTTGTCGGCGTACCGGATCAGGTACCTGAAGGACCCCTCGTCTACATTACCGGATTTGAGGATTCTCTCCGGCTGGCCTACAATAATCCGAGCCTGGCCGTTTCGAAGGTTGGCAAATTCCCGCTTGTACTCGACGGGTTGGATCGAACGCATTTCTTCAGTGTAGATCACCGGCGCGTCTGGGAGCGCACCGATTTGACCGCAGCTCTCTCAGAGCGTAGACAGTGCAGTGGTTTTTCGATGCCCACATCCACTTGGGATTTTTCTCGAGACACGCAAGGATGGGAGGCATGGAATCAATTGTCGGATTTTGGAGCGCGTGACGGAGCTCTTCACGCTCAGTCTGACGGCTCCGATCCATACATGGCCAGCCCGCCGATCGATATTCCGGCTATCGCGATGGGAGACGTAGAGGTGACCATGCGGGTTCGCTCAAGGCACCCGGAAATGCACGGAAGCGTTTACTGGCTAGCCACCGGTCAGAACGACTTTTCCCCGGCTCTCCAGGCATCCTTCGCCGTCAGGCCAGGAGAAGAATTTCGAACATATCGGGTTGACCCGGCCCAAACCAAAGGACTCCTCTTGGGCGACCGTATTCTTCGCTTGCGCCTGGATCCCGTCGATGACACTGCACAAATTGACATTAAGGAGGTGCGGGTTTACCTCCACTGCACAGGGGAATCGACCGTGTCCTGCCAGTGCCCCAGTCAAATTGGCGGTTTCTGAGAGACAGCGTCCAATCTCTGCTCCGACCTGGTGAAGACCGCAGGGACCGGCGCATGATATGAGCTTCTCATAGGGCTGACCTTCTGCCTTGTGGCTTGGATCCAAGCAGATAAATTAAAATGAGATCGGCCCTCCTCTTGCCATTCCGGGTTCAGGCCGCTCTGGATACTGGTCCAGCCTGCCTTCGTAGCGCTCGTTCCCACTCTTCCGAAAATGCGTACTTGACCTCGCTCATGGCGATGCAAGAAGCCGGGCTACACACCCCGGCTTCTTGCTAGTGGAGGCCGCCACAATGCAGATACGGGTCCGGCGGGCTCACGCTTACAATCGGGAAGAAGAGTTCAAACACAGACCGGGGCGCGCGAACCAGTCTGGAGGGACTGGCTGAGGCCGGTCCGGTGAGCGCCGCGGGCAAGAAAGAGCGAGCGACATTGCTGAGGCGCACCTCGTCAAGCATGCCTTGTGTGCAGAGCCCGAGCGAGCCGCATCCGACTAGGTACGCATAGACCGGGTTAGTGGGTGGTTTGCGGTAAGTCGGATCAGAACTGCACAATTCGCCGTCCACCCAGATCTCGAGACCCCGTAGTCCCCAGGTTCCCGCAACGTGATGCCATGAGCCGACCATTGTTGAGGGATCAATGCCACTATCTACCCAATGCCATAACCCAGACGTATCATAGATCCCAAACCGGATATTGCGACCGTACTCATTCTCGACGCCGAGGTATACGTCCTCGCCACTATTGCTATACTCTTTCGCTCCGAGAATGACAAAGTTGTTCCCTACCGCCGAGAGATTTACCCATGTCTCAAAGGTGCCCTCATCCGGTACGCTCAGATTGCTCAACTCGGTCGGTCCACTCTTACTCGTCACCGCATCGGCACCGCCAAATCGCCCATTTGGCACCACGTGCGTATTGGTTCCCAGCCCGGTCAGCTTCCCGGTCACAGCATCCGTCGTCCGATTCCACGGATCCGTGCTATTCATATGATAGAGCGCCATCGCGGGAGGATCGACGCTGTACTCATGTGCAATCGAGATGGGCGTCGGGCTCGGCGGAGGAGTCGAAGTCGGATCAACTGCTGCTGTGAACCTGCGCTGGATGTTGCTGATGCGCAATTCGTCAAGGCGCCCCTTGAAGCAGATCTTGGAGGGGTCGGGATCACACCCAATGGTAAAAGTCTGATAAGCAGGAAGCCCACCGGTGTATGAATCCTGCTGGGCTGGGCCAAAGACCGGCGTCGAGCAAACCGGATAGAGAGGCGAAGAGACTTGGCGCTGCGGGTTGCAGGAATAGTAGGAATCCGAAAAGCCGTACGGAGGTGGAGTTTTGTCCAAATCGGGGACGGTAACGCCGTGCAGAACGCCATCGGTCCAGATTTCGACACCCCGTGGCCCCCAGGTGCCGGCGACCTGGTGAAAGCGCCACGTCTCGTACGGCCAATTGACCGTCAGACCCCAGTTGTTGAAGTTGGTGTATTGGTCACCACCGGTAAAATAGCGACAGGGATTGATACCGCTGCTGGCCCACTGCCATTGGCCGTTTACGTATATGCCGAAGTAGAGCCCGGGTGCGATCGTCATCGCCATCACTGCAGGCTGGCCGCCCAACTCGCCCCCGGCGGCGAAAATGGTGAGGTACGAATCGGTCGCGTAACAGGTGTCGCGAAAATCGATAAAGGCCTCGATGGTCCCCATCGGCAGGTTTCCGAGATATCCGGTCGAAAAATAGGCGGGATTGCCGTTGAGTTGGAGCGCGCCACCATAGAGGCCAACATTGGTCACCGCGGCCCCATTGTACAAGGTGCCATCGTGATGGTTGCCCGAGTCGTCCTGGATCACGTTGCCGGTCTGGGAATCAAAGTGATACAAGGCGACGGTGTACTGGTCCGATTGCGTCTGTCCCGGGATAGCCGGCTCGCTCGCGTTCTTGGGAGAGCGCGCTCTTGGAGTCGTCGTCGGCGTTGGAGAACCGGTGGGCAGCCACTGCGGCGCGGAAGACGAGGGACCAGCGGCGGCGAACGGCGCGAGATCGGAGGCGCCGGCAGAATCGATCGAGCGACTAACGACGATCATAAGGCCGAAAACAATGAATGAAAGAAAGAAAGCTTGTAGGACATGTGCCACAGAATGATTTCGTCCCCGTTGCCGTCGACCGTTACGCATTGAAAGGTCTCCTTATCGATGAATGGCTGTTCAGTGCAACGTGATGATGAGCGGGCGGTCAGCCAGGTGACAACGATTGGCTGAGGACATACATTAGGGTGCTCGTAAGCCTGAGCACCCCTTTAGGACGCCACCATTTTAGCCAGAGCTCCCGAAGGTGTAAATGCCAATTTCCTATTGACTTGCACCGATAGAAAACGGCCCAAGGACGAGATGATCGGCGATGATTTGGCCGGCCGCATCCACGATGCCAACGCGTTCCATCGTCGGCAAATAATACAACCCGATCTCAACGTGATAGTTGCTGCCTGGCCGCACGTCGGCAAGTGGCAGCACGCTCCAATCCACGATCAGATCTCCGGGCGCCCAGGTGCTCGTCGGCGCCTCGCCCGAGCGCGGCTGGCCGTCGCTGCCAGCCACAATATCACCGTTCACATCGACCAAGTGAGTAAACACAGTATAGTCTCGTGCGACTTTGGCCGTCGCTCGCCAATAGGACAGAATAATGAGGCTCTCGCTGCTCGGGATGATTTCTCCAGAGACGTCCAGCCCTTCCAGCCGAATGGGCACTCTAAAGGTGATGGGAGGTGCAGGACGCGTCTGCAGATCGGCAGCGGAAGTCACCCGTTGCTCTGTCGTGAGCGTTTTGTCATCAAACACGTAAATGTACGCATCCGCCTGCGCCCGCAGCGCCGCCGGGCGCGTGTCATCCGTCCCTCCAACCTTCACCAGCGGACCATAGCGCATGGTTGCGATGCCCTCTAGGACTTGCCAGCCAATCGGGCTGTTGACAAAATACAGTAAGGTGCCACTTTGGAAAGTGGGGTGTTGCTGAAACACGGGGCGGACAGGCGAGCGCCACTCTCGCACAAACGCAGCCATGCTATCAAACGCCTCGGCGTCTGTCACTACGCACGCGAGCCCCACAAGAGTCAGACATGTCGCTCCAAGGACCAACACCGCCCGGCGGGTTGCCCACCTGCGCTCGGTTGCGTGAACGGCGAGCGCGAACAGGACGGCCGAAGCAATCGCAGGGAGATACAGGTAGCGTTCTCCGACAAAATTGAACGGGAGGACGGGGAGAATAGGCAGGAGGCTGGTTGCGGCGCAAAAGGCCACCGCTCGCCGGCGTCTCACCGCGATAAAATAGAGGATAAGTAGCCCCTCGACCACTAGCCAGACCAAGCTCGCCGGCCAGTTCTCCTTCCAGGGGTAGGCGAGTGCCGCCACGTAGAAAAGCAAGTTCGACAGGAGGTTGGACCCTAGCGCCATCCCTGCATAAGGGCCGCCGTACCGCCCCGCCGTAAATGATAGCAACAGCGGCGCATAGTGCAGCGCGTACAGGCCTAGGAACAGGAGAAACGGGACATACCGACGGAGGAGTCGAACCGGCCCGACAGTTTCGCTCACCAACCAGCGGTCTTCAAGAAAAAGGGCCAGCGGAAGCGTCGCGCCCACCTCTTTGGTCAGTAGCGCGAGAACAAAGGCAAGCAGCGCCAAGACATAGTAGTGCATCCTTTTCTTTACTAGAAACTCGATCCAAAAGAGGATCGCCAGCAAATAGAAAAAGGTGACGAAGCGTTCCGGAACCGTTATCCACAAGAAAACCGAGTTCGTTGCCGGCAGGACTGCGAAGATGAGCGCAGAGAGAAAGGCGACCCGCCACCGTTTGCCGACATGATTCACGAGAGTATAGACGAGAAGGCAGTTAGCCAAATGCATGAGCAGGATGATGACACGATAGGGCTCAGGGTTATCGCCGAAAGCGCGAAACTGAATCCACTCCAGGATTCCCTCAGCCGGTCGGTAGAAAGTTGCGCTTGCGCCCCACTGGAAATAGCGTGCGACAAAAACCGCGAACGGGAGTCGCGCCGCGTTTCCAATAATCGTGTTATCTTCTGCAAAAAAACCAATAGACAAGAACGGCTTAAACGCGACCAACGCGACTGCGGCAACCACGACCACGCTCGCTAGGTGATAGTGAATCTGCAGTGCCCACCTACGCGTACCCAGTCCTACGGGCTGCGGCATCCCTCTCACGGAATAATCTCCAATGGCCCGATCTCAATTTTGTCGAAGACAGGCGCCCCTTGTTCGTTCAAGAACTCTAGTCTCTCCATCGTCCGCAAATCATACAACCCGATCTCGAGTTTGTAATCGCTGCCGGGAGGAAGCGCGGCGTCGATGGGCACAATCGCCCAGTCGACAACCGTCTTCCCCGGAGCCCATCCCGTCGTTGGCTTTTTCCCGTCCCCGGGTGGATGGTCTGCACCCCCCACCATGTTTCCCGAACCATCGATGAGATGGACAAAGACGGTGTAATCCTTGGCAATTCTCTGCGTCGCTTGCCAATACATGAGCAGTACGACGTTATCCCCCGCCTGCACGCGCGGGTTGACCATCTCTACGCCCGTCAATCGAATGGGCACTGTCGCGATCCTGGGCACAAGGCCCGATCCGCTCTCCACATCCGAGGACCCGGCTTCTATCCGAACCACCCGCTCTTGTCCCCGGTTTTGGTAGAAGACAAGAGAAAGAGGATGTTCTGCGAGGTCCGCCGGGCGGTCGGTTTCGGTGCTGCCAAGAGCCACTCGATCGCCGTAGCGCAGTAAAGACATCCCCGCCAAGTTGATCTCGGGAACGGGCGGCCCGATAAAGTACAGCAGGGTCCGCGTTGGGAGAGTGGGATACTTTTGCGCAATCTCGCGAAAAGGCACGCGGCTGCCCACCGCGACTCCTGCAATCGCCTCCACGGCTTGAGCACTCTGCCCGGCGCCGTAGACGAGGAACGCGGTGACAAAGACACTGACAAGGACAATGCCCGCACGCGGGTTGGCGATTCTCTTGGGCATGCTGAGGATCAATCCGGCGAGGAGAACTGAGATGGGCATCGCGGGTGTGTAAAGGTAACGAAATTCGTAGCTCTTGACCGGCAAAACAGGCAGCAGGCATAGAAGCGTGACCAAGCCGAGAAATAATACTCTCCGGCTATGCGTTTTGCTCCACCAAAGGAGCAAAAGCCCAATGATGGCCGCCGTCCAATAGATAGACGCCGGCTCGTCCCGCCACGGAGCAGCCAGCGTGCCGATATAGCCCACCAGATTCGCTACAACGTGCAAACCGAGCGAGTAGCCAATCCCCGCGAACATTCCGCGCGTCTGAAAGCTCAATTCCAGACCAAGGTAAACTCCAAGCAGGACTGCGGGCAACGCATAACGACGAACGAGTAAGGGAAGCGGGGCCTGTTTCCCAACGAGCAGGCGATCGGATAGGAACAAAATGCCGATGAGAATCGCGCTCGTCTCTTTCGTAAGTATGGCTGATGTATAGGCTATTAGCGCAAAGATATAGTCTCTGCACCGGTCCTCGTCAAGGTAATTTATCCAAAAGAAGACGGTGACCAGGCAGAGGGAATCGGCGAGAGGACCCGAATCCAGAGGCCACCAGGGTGAAGCCCGATAGACGGGCAGCACAGAAAAGACAAGCGCCGCGAGCAGGCCCACTCCCGTTTTTCTTGTCGCCTTCGACACGACCACCCAGAGCATCAAGCTGTTGCCGAAGTGGGCCACCAAGCTCAACACGTGATAGTGAGAGGGGCTCGCGCCCAGGGGGCCGTCGAGGGCCCAAATCAAGAGGCCATAAAGAGGACGATACCAACGCCATTGCTGCCGCGGGTCAAAAAAGTATCCCATCGCCCGCCACAGAGACATTGCGTGGGTTCTCAAGAGGTACTCATAGTCCTCGTTAAAATAGTAACCAATTCGGTACGCTTGGGAATAGGTGATCAGGACGATGGCTGCCACCGCCACGACGCCAGCAAAGACACTTCCCGGAATTCTCTTTATCGCGGTCACTTGACCTCAATCTTGGTGTTCAGAATCACTCGATCATCCTGCAATCGCGTGCCGCTTGCATCAAGAACCGCCAGACGAGCGCCCGTGTTGGGGAGATACATTCCGACCTCGATCAGGTAACTGCCGCGTGGGGCGTCGGAGGCCAGAGTGATATCGTAGGAATCGGCAATCACTTCGCCCGGCAGCCAATGATCCGTTGGGAGCTCGCCTCCCCGCGGGACCGTGTCCTTCTGCCCGCGGAGTATCCCGTTGGGATCCAGGAGGTGCGCAAAGACGACATAGCTTGACGCCGTCGGCTTGAGCGCTTGCCAATAGAGCGTCACCCGCAGCGTTCCGCCCGGTTGATCGCTGGTCTTATCCAACGCATAGCCCAGCAGGCGGATCGAATCGCCGAAGGTGGCAGCCTGAGGATTCTGAATTGAGGGCACGACAAAGGTGCGACCGCTCGGTTGTACTTCGAGAGGCGGCAGCTCGACAGAACCGCCTCCCGATTCGATCCGCACACGGACACTCCCCGCAAAATCCAGGGGAATCGCGAGTGCGTAGCGGCCGCGGAGAATCGCCGTTTGTGCCCAGGCACTCACCGGATAGTTCGCGATCGGCGGGCCGGTGTACACCTTGGCTGTCCGGCCGCTCGCGTCCAAGAGCGACAGTGTGATAGTATCCGCTTCACGGGTCGAACCGGCCGACTGCCACCACAGCGAAAGCTCGACCGTGTCGCCGCCCTTGGGCGATGTGTTGTCCATGCCATACCCGAGGAGACGCAGAGAGGCAAGAGACGCGTCTATACGGTGTGGAATCGTGAGGATATCCGGTGAAGGCGCCCATTCGGCGGGACGGATGCTCAAGTGTCCGAGCGGATACAAGGTCCCCTCCGGGCCCTGCAGGTCCTCGCCGGTCGCCGAATTGTAGACGACCAATTGGAGTTGATAGGTGCCCGGCGGAGCGTCAGGCGGGATGATTAAACCGGCATCGTCTTGCACGACTTCATTCGTCGCCCAGCCGATTGTGGGACGGCGGCCGCTCGATGGCTCAGAGTCGCGCTGGGCGATCAGGTGATTCTGTGCGTCAAGGAGCCGAAGCGAAACGCTGAGGCGCTCGCGCGTGGACTGGCGGAGACGCCAGTAGAGGGTGACGACGGCAAAATCCCCCGCGTGCAAATCCTTTCCGGTGTCGCCCGTCCCCATGGAGATGGGTTCGCCCTCGGCGCCGGGGGCGGCGTAACGGGCGACCGCACTGTCGAGGAGTTCGAGTGTGAGGTCGTCGCCACCAGAGAATACCGCTTGCGGCGAACTCGTCTTGACCTGTTCGAGCATTGCTTTGTTGGAGGGGGGTGCATCTACCACGCGCCATAGTTCGCCCACCCGCGTCAGGAGAAATTCGTGCACGAGGGCACCCAGGGTTTCGGTATCGCCCGGATAGACGGTCATGTAGACGGGGCGGCCCGCCCTCACCGCCTTTTCGATGTCTTGCTGGCGTGAGCCGTAAGGCACCTCTCCCAGTTGATACTTGTTGACGATCAACTTCCAACGCTCCAGATCGCGGCGGCGGTTATCCACGTACATGGCATATTCGAGCGGGGTGATGGACTCCCACGGCCCTGCAATCACCGCCTTCGGCTCAAGCGGTTGCGACAGATTCTCTGCCCACGCCGCGGCGACATCCGTTCTTGAACTCTCATCATTCAGCGGGAGATTGTGGACAACCAGAAAAACCGTGACGCCTACGAAGAGGAGCGCGAGAGCAAGCCGGGTGGCCCACCTTGCCGGCCGTGTGGTCAGCCAGTCCCAAATTACCGCGATGCCTATGCCTGTAAAGAAAAGGAAGGTGATGAAGGAGGGAAGAAAGAATTTGTCAATGTCGATCACCCAAAAGATGACGCAGAACGCCGTGTTCGCAAGGTTGGCGAGGAGAATGAAGAGAAACGCCTCGCGCGGCGGAAGGTTGCGCGGCCAACCTCGGGGCGCGCGATCAAGCGCGAGGGCGCCGGCGCCGAGCAAACCGGCGACCAAGCCAGGCCAGGTGAATTGTTCGACGAGCATCGGCAGATATAGGTCGGTGATCCGGCTGATGAGCCAGCCGACGGGCCCAAAGCGCCAGGAGGCGCGCACATAGCCGCCGAGGATCTCGTCGTTGAAATCCTTCCAGTGAAACTCGACGCCGACATCACTTTCGCCCCGCCAAAAGACATACGCGTAGAGAAAGAGAGGCAGGCAGAAGGCGATGATGAGTGAAAGGAGGCGGCGCGGTCGGAAGAGCGCCGTCCGCTCGTGCCACAGCACGAGCACCGCGATCGCCGGCCCCATCCACATGATCGTCCGATGGTTGGTCAGGCTCAGGCCAAAGGCAAAAACGGGAACGGTGAGATCGACTTTGCCCGCCCGCCAGAGGAAAAAGAGCAGCGTGACGACGACGACGAAGAGCGAATTCAGCGTGTAGGGGCGCGGAATGACGGCCTGAGACCATTCGACGCGCGAGGCGGCGAGGAGGAGTGCAGAAATCAGCGCCGCCCACCGATTGCGGGTGAGGAACTGGATGATGACGAAAACCGCAGCGACGGAGAGCGCGCCCCAAAAGGCCGAAAAGAGATTGGCGCGGGTGGCGACTGTGCCCACAGGCACGAGGAGCGTCCATAGCTTGCCAAGCATGAAAAAGAACGGGTAGCCCGTGTGGCTGACCCCGAGCTTGAAGATATTTACCTGGAATTCGCCTTCGTCGCCGTCGAGGAGACCGGGAGCGACTGTCCGGACATAGAGCGCCATGGAGGCCGCAAAGAGGAGCAGGGCGAGCCCGGCATCCACGCGCATAAAGGTCGCGCGGTCCAGCCACCCGCGGGACTTGGGCGGGGTTGGCTCATTGGATAATTGGCTCATGGCCTCGTCACTTGACACTTCTCACACCTTCAGAGGAGCTCAACTCTACATGGTCGCCCAAGGGGTTGCCCCGGGCATCAAAAGCAGGGAGACGGGAGCCGTTCTCTGGCAGGTACAGGCCGATTTCTATCCGAAAAGCGGGCGAGAGGACCAAGGATTTGAACGGGTGCCGATCGACGACGAGTTCGTCTTGCCATAGAGAAGTGGGGTCGGCGCCACCCGCCGGCTCCTGGTCTTGCTGCCCCAGGAGATGCCCTTGAGCGTCGAGCACATGAACAAAAACGGTATAGTCTGCGGTAATCGGCGCGAGCCGCTTCCAATAAAGCGTGAGGGCGTCGGGACTGAGATCGTAGCCGGTCAGGACAATTTGCTGCCCAAAGACAGTGTGCATCGCGTGCTGCGGTTGGGATAGCGTCTGTGCGGGCGCCTGAATCTTGAAGCGTCCCAACACAGGCGTAATCGGGCGCCCTTGGGGGTCATGCGCGACCAAATCTGTCTTGGTGTCGCGCGAATAAAGCGCGACTTTTACATTGGCGACCGAGGGCGCGCTTGCATTCGCGGCGACCGGCACCCAGTAGGCATCGCGGATAATTTGTCCCGGTTGCCACAATCGGGTCGGCAGGAGGCCGTGTCCCGGATAGCTGTCCCGCGACCCAATCACACGCTGGTTCACGTCCTCGACGTGAATGCCGATGGAATAGTCTGTGTCCATCGGTGCGAGAGACTGCCAGTAGAGCGTCAATTCGATCGATTGGTTCGGCAGGACGGCTTCTGGAGAGATTTCGTATCCGAGCAGTTCCATCTTGTCGCCATAGTTGATATCCACGGGATGTGGTATCCGGCCTACCTCCTGGAGGCTGAGAAACGGCGGATAGGCGTAGGCGGGCGCGAGAATCGTGAGGGGCGCCGCGAAGGCGAGCACGCCCAGGCTCACGGCTGGAATGAGCGGAACCCACTTTTCCACGCGCTTGGGCACCCATTGGGTCAGACCAAAAACGGCAAGAGGAGCGGCCGCGGGGAGCACGGGGAAGAAGAGCCTCCCGTGCGGCGCTTGAGTGATTTCCATCCAGTGGACAAGTTCGGCAAAGGCAAGGACGATCCAGGCCGCCAGGACGAAAAAGGGGAGCGCCTTGACAAAAGTCGGGTGCAGCCGGGACCGCCGCCGGATGAAAGCGATGACGAGCCCGATCCCGCTCAGCAGAACCAGGATTTCCAGGGCGTCGTAGACCCAGGCGGGGGCTCGGATATTCCCCCAGCCAAAGCCAACCCAAAAAGTCTCCCAGACCTCATTGAGTTGAGTCAAGAGCTGGGGACCGGTGAGCAAGTTTGTGCGGGCGCCGAAGATGCGGACCATCATTTCAGTTCCGGTTAGCTCGCCGTACAAGACCCAGTTGCGCAGGTACCACCACCCGGCAACCAGAAGAACGACAGCCCCAAATAGCAACAGATATCTCACGAGCCCGGCACGCTCGCGGCGGAGGACATACGCGAGAACGAGCCCGGCAATCAGGACAAGCCCCAAGCCGCTCACCTTGGCGAGGGAAGCGAGGGCCACGGCAACTCCGAGGGCAACGACATCGCGCGCGCGCGGGTGAACGAGGAACAGGCGGATTGTCATCCAGAGCGAGAGCGCGGACATCGCGACAATCGTACTGTCATTGCTGACGGCACTGCTCACGAAGAGGAATTGCGGGTTGAAAGCTACAAGGGCAGCGGCGCCCTCGGCGAGAAACTCTCGGTCCGGGAAAATCTCGAGGGTCAAAAGATACGTAAAGAGGACCGCAAGCGCTCCCATGAGCACCGAGAGCCAGCGGGCCAGGTGAACGGCGAGGACTGCGCCGCGGTAGGGGAAATTCTCAAGCGCCGTGTGGATAAAGAGGTTCTTGTTATCGTTCACGACGCCGGGAATATTGTAGCCATAGTGGGGGTTTTCCCATACGATGCCGGGAAAATCAGAAGTGTCCACCCAGAAGGTGAGGCCCGCGGCGAGCGTATAGTACAAGGGCGGTTGGCTCGCCTCTTGGCGGGCCAGATGCGCCGGATGGTCTGGAGTCTGAACCGGCAGGCCATGTCCGGTCGCCATATACTGCACGTATGCGAAATGCCACTGCTCGTCCGGTGCTTCGAAAAGAGGAGTGGTCGCGGCATAATAGATTCCCAGGCCCATAAAGACGGCGAGGATGACCGCAATTCGGCGATAACGAAAAACAAGTCGAGTCTGGGGTGCCACTAGCGCCGCACCTCCAACAAAAGATCGAGAAGGATGTGATCGCCCAAGGGTTGGTCATGCGCGTCGAAAGCGGGCAAACGGGCGCCTGTTGCGAGATCGTACCACCCGATTTCGATCTTGTAGGCGCCCGCCGGGACCTCGTCCGGAATCGCCAGCGGGACGTCATCTCGGACAGTTTCGCCAACATCCCAGATCGAGGTGGGGTAATTCCCCTGCTGCGGCTGGTGGTCCGCCTGCGCAACGATCTTGCCATCACTATTCAGAATGTGAACAAACACGGTGTAATCGCGGTCCATTTCGGCCCGGGCGCGCCAGTAGAGCGACAGCTGAAATTGGGAGGGACTCTCGCCTGACTTCAGGTCGTACCCGAGCAATTGGGCCCGATGATCGAAATCGATCGGCTGTGGGTGCTCTGGGTTCGCAGGAGGAGCCTGGCGCGGCGCCACCTTGACCGTCCCAACCACTACGCGATTCGCTACCGCACTGCCGTGCGCGTCGATAACGTCCAGGCGATCTTGGTTCAGGTTATTGTACAGGCCGACCTCCACGCGGTACTTGCCTGGCGGAGTCCGCTGCGGCACCTTGATTTGGTGATGGGTCGGAATGATTTCACCCGGTTTCCAGAGAAATGTCTCGTACGCACCGAGGGCGGGTAGAATATCCGCATTCGCCGCGACCGCCTCATCCATATTAATCAAATGGACGAAAATCGCATAATCCGCCCCCGTCCGCTGCGAGATGCTCCAGAAGAGAGATACGGGAATGGTTTCGCCCGGCTGCACGCGTCCGAGATCGACCTGGTACCCAAGCAATTTGATTCCTTGTGAGAATTGGGTGACCGGTTGCGCCGGCAGTTGGTCAAATTGGATCGACTCTGCCGTATCGACCGCATAAGCATTCGCAGCGGGATTATGGTTCATATCGCGCACGACGACATCTGGCGAACGCTGAGGCACTGACACGTGGGCCGGAGGAAGGAGATAGACGGTATCTCCGTTGACGAGCACGAAGGAAGCGGGGTCGTTCACATAGATAACGCCTTCACTCCGCATTCGATCAGGATTGATCGGTAACAGAAGCAGCGCGTGATCCACTTTCGCTTGTGGGTCGAGGGAGCCATCGGGGCGCAGCGCAGAGCGCAAATGCGGAGCACGTGCGCCGACGAGATAACGGACAGGGCTGCGTGCAAATTCATTCAGCGGCAAGTAAACCGGAGCGCTTTGCTGGACAATCCATCGGGCCTCCGCCACCTCGATGGGGCTCAAGTTAAACTCGTTCCACTCTGTGCTCAGCGGCGTCGCAGCGACCCTCTGCACGAAATAGGTATCCAATGTGCGCACGGCGCTCAGGATGAGCATACCGATCAAGCCCAGTTCCGCGATGCGGTGAATGCGCGGACGCGACGCAAGCCGATCGAGCACCGCGATGGCTCCGACGCCGACCAAGAAATACGTCGGCGGCAGAATTCCGTTCGTCCGCAAGCGGCTCGGCACGGGTTCGTTCCCCGCGACGAGGTCGGGCAGGAGCATCATTGGAATAACCACAAACGGCCAGAACCATTCGGTCCGCTTCCAGCGGACCAGGCAGACGACGACGCCGCAGAGGAAAAGGAGAAAGAGGAACGGTTCGAGGAGCGGCTGCTGCAGCAGGGCATCCTGCCACTCGATGCCGAACAGCTTGGCATAGGCGACAAGACGTGCGGCCACGACGTAGACGAGACCGGCCTGTTGAGTCTCCGGGTTCCAAAACACATTCACCTGGCCGGCGCGTGCGAAGGCGGCGGTCGGATAGCTCGCAATGAAAATTATGCGCGGCAGCGCAAAAACAAAGGCAATGGACATGGTCCAAAGCGGGTCCAGCCAACGGGCGCGCCAGTCCGAGCGTGCGAACAGGAATTGATGTACCCACAGCACGGCAAGGATGACCGAAAACATCAGGGCCGGGGAGTAGGTATAGATACTGAGACCCAGAACGAAACCGGCGATAATCAACTGGACCCGAGAGCGATCGCGCCAGCCCCGCCAGAAGAAATAAAAGAGCGCCGCCTCGAACAGCGGGACGAGCATAAAACGCAAGCCGGCGCGGGCATCATGGATCTGCTGGAGGGAGATGGTCAGCGCGAATGCGGCGACGAGCGCGATGCGGCGGTCCCGCACAAACTCGAGGACGCAAAAATAAAGAGCGAAAACGGTCAGGATGGAGGCGATGGCGGAAACGATTCGCAGGGCCAGGACATTGATGCCCAAGAGCCAGGCCGCAGCGGACTGGAGATAGAGAATCAAAGGCTCCGGAGCGCCCAGGTGGTTCACGTAAAAGGGATGCGTGCCTTCGTAGAGGATGTCAAGGACGTGGAGGCCGTTGGTCGCCGAATCGTATTTCAGCCCTGGCGGGAGCGTATCGAGCAGGTAGAGGCGCGTGGCGATGGCGAGTACAAACGTCGCCGCGACCGCAAGCGGATAGAGCCTGGCGAATGAGAAATCCCGTCTCAACGCGACTCGACCTCCACGGGAACCTCCAGGACGATATGATCTCCCTTCGCTCCATCGCTGTTCCCTACCACACTCAGCCGCTGCAAAGTATTCGGATCGTACAAGCCCACCTCGATCTGGTATTTCCCCGCTGGGCTCTCGGTCGGCACTGTCAGAGTCGCCACATCTTGGACTTGTTCCCCGGCATCCCAGAGCGAGGTCGGGTATTCGCCGTTTTGCGGTTGGTGATCGTTCTGTGCAACAATCCGGCCGGATGAGTCGAGGAGGTGAACAAAAACCGTATAGTCACGGGAGACGGGCTGAACACCTTTCCAGAAAAGGGTCAGTTCGAGGGGGTTGCCCGCTTGCACTTTCTGAGGGTCCAGACTAAAACCGGCCAAGGCGATGGCTGAGTTATCTTTGTCTGGGCCGGAGGTGGCTTGACCGAATTGTATATCCAGCGGATGAGCGGGAAGGGCTGACGAGGTAGCTACCGGCACCTTGAGGGGCGAAACGAGCACGCGGTCGTCGGCAGATCGGACATGGTCGATCCAAACCGGAAGACGCGAGTCGTTGGCGGGTTGATAGGCGCCAATCTCGAGAGAGTACCGTCCCGGCGACAGAGTCCCGTCCGGGGAGAGGATGCGGCGGTCGGGAACGATCTGATCCTGAGGAAAGAGGCTGAGCGGAAAGCCATCGGCGGGGGCCGCATCGGAACCGGCGACGACGTTCCCCTGCGCATCGAGCAGATGGACAAAGACGTCGGTCAAGGCCAACGTAGGCGCGCGGCTCGTCCAATAGAGGGTGAGCGCATACGGCCGGCCGGGGGTCACATGTCGGTCATCCAAGCTATAGCCAACCAAATCGAACTGGCGATTAAAGTCGGCAGTGGTAGAGCTGAATGCGGGCGAGTGCGTGAACGCTGCGGTCGAGCCGGGCGGCAGCTTGACGCTCACGCCGAGCAGCTTGCCCCATCTATCCTTCCATTCTTCTTGGGGAGCCTGACCGCGCAAGAGGGCGTCCATGCGCGGATTGGGCGCGAGCAGAATCGCACTATGGTCGTGCAAGAGCACGAACGCGCCGTCGGATGCGAACACCGGCAATATGGCCGTCCCCGGCTCCGCGCCGAGTTGGGCGCGTTCCGCGTCGCTCAGGTTGAGAATCGAGCGCACCTCGGGAAAGCGGGAGAGGGTCAGGAAATGGATAGTTGGTTCGGCGTACAGGGCCACCGGAAGAAGCATGTTTCCAGGTTGCGCGTTCATCCAGCGGGCCAACCCGGCCAAGTCGCCCTGGAAATCGTAATAGGCTCGTTTGTCGTCGGCCCAGGTTTGAAAGTAATCGCGAAAAGTGATTCCGCCGGCGCCAGCAAGGACAAGGGCAAGCAAGGCCACGCGCCACTGCCCTGATGAAGGGGCGAATCTGGCTCTGCCCGCTGCATCTCTCGACAGCGCCAAGCGACTGGATAGAAACTCGGCGATGGCGTCAAAGCCCACGCCGATGAACAGACATACCGCCGGCAGCGCGCCGATGGCACGCTGTGTATCGGGCGCATCCCGTGAAAGGACGGTGGGCAGCAGCATGACGACAAGCCACAAGAGCGCGAAGAGAGACTCGAGCTTGCGCCAGCGCCACAGGCTCACGAATAGACCCAGGGCAAACGGGACCGCCGTGACACCGTCAAGGAGGGCTCGCCGTGCGATTCCATGCCGCCATTCCGGGTCGCCATTTGCATAGAACGCAGCCGCCACCCGCTCGAGATTGGCAAGAACCGCACCGACGGGGCTCTCACCCGTCGGGAGCGTCACATCGCCCACCCGAAAGAGAAAAGCATTCGGATGGATGAAAAAGTAGAGCGCGAGCGGCAGAAACGCGATGAGCGCTCCAAGGACGACGACAGCCGCGGTCAAGATGCCGGCGCGTAATCGCGTCGAGTGACGCGGACGGGCCAAGAGCATACCGAGCCATTCAATACCCCAGAACAGGACAAGAACGAGCGGCAGAAAGCGGGCGGAGAGATAGGTATAGAGCGCCGCCCCAAGGCACAGACCGGCCAGAAGATGATCACGCAGGCGCCCGGTGCGGCGGGCGCGCCAGAAAAAGTAAAAGGCGAGACAGGCGAAGAGCGGGAGTGTGATCGTCCGCCAGCCAACACGGCTAAAATTGAGGTGCCAGTATGATACGGCGAGGGCCGCCGTCGCCAGGAGGGCCACGCCGACCGAATTTTTGCGGGGGGCTAGTCGGCGGACGAGGACAAACAAGACCGGCAGAGTCAAAATACCGACGAAAGCGGCGGGTAGGCGCAGCGCAAACGTCGTAGGGCCGAACAAGAGAAGCGAAAGCGCGTGCAGATAGACAAAGAGCGGCTCGCGCCCGCCGTTGCCCTCGAAGAAGATAGCTAGTCCGGCCCCACGCACGATCGCCCAAGCGTCCAACCCGCTAAAAGCCTCGTCGTGATACAAGCCGGGTGGAATCCGGGTGAGGTCGCTCACCCGTAGCCAGACGCCGATGAGGAGAATGATTACAAGAGCCACCCACGTCGAGCGCTTCACGGCAGAGCCCCGGGCAAGGTGAACTCGAAATGATCGCCTGGCTTGCCGCCACTCGTCAAGGGGAGCCGAGCGCCGGTATCGAGAAGGTACATTCCCATCTCGACGCGGTATGGCCCGGATGTGTCCGCGGGCAGCGGCAAGATGTATTCATCGCGAATCTGCTCCCCCACTTGCCAGAGCGAAGTGGGATTGTTCCCGCCTTGCGGCTGCTGATCCGCTTGCGCCACTCGCTTGCCCTCCCCATCCAACAAGTGAACAAAGACGGTATAGTCGCGATCCAGCGGAGACAGAGACTGCCAGTACAGCGTAAGAGTCACCGACCCCGACCTGATCTCCGCATCGTAACCGTTCAACTTGACCGACTGCCCAAAGGTCGCGTCTGTCCGAGTCTGCGGCGTATAGGCCAGGGCCTGCCGCGGAGCCACTTTGACGGCGTCCAGGAGGATGCGATCATCACTCCTGCCATCTACGACGAGCCGATCGCCCGGGGAACCGACCGGATACCAACCGACCTCAATGGAGTATTTGCCAGGGAGGGCGTTCTCCGTGACAGGAATATCGACCGTCTCACGCAGCGCATCGCCCGGCTTCCAGTAGACTGTCGGGAACGCGCCGCGCGCGGGAATCACGTCCACACCTCCCGCGCTGCGGTCGTTCAGCCCGACGAGGTGGACAAACAGGCGATAAGACTCGGACATGGGGGCAAGCGCACGCCAGTACACGGTTACCCGCAGCGAATCCCCCGGGCGAACAAAACGCGTTGGAAGGTCATAGCCCTCAAGCTGCAAGCGATCGGCAAAATCGACTCGCAGAGGATGCGAGATGCGTTTTAGATCATCGGCGGACAAGAGTGCCGGGTGGGCATAGGCGGGGAGCGTGTAGGCGAAGGGAACGAAAACGCCGATAGCAAATGAGCAAATGACAAATGACAAGGGAATGAAACGTGAAACGGGATTCGTGATGCGTGATAATCGAGGGAGGAGGCGGGATAGGTAATGAGACGCGAGACTGGCGAGTTGGGCGAGACCGAGGACAAGAAAGAGCGCAAAGGCAGGGATCGCGGGGAATAGATAGCGCCCCTGGTCGGCACCCTGCGTAGTGCGGATGAATTCGAGCTGAGCAATGAGGATAAAGCCCAGCCACGCAGCGAGGAATGCGGACAGGGTGCGAATCTCAAACCTCATTTTGCGAACGAGAAATAGGGTGCCGACGAGAGCCGCTCCCGCCACCAGCGCCAGCACCACAAGGAGAGGGAACGAAAAATCACCCGGCGTGGGCCCCCCCCAAAAGGTCTGCCAGATCCACGGGAGCGAAATGTGCAGCAGTTCGGATAGCGTCAACGGTCCCGTTCGTGGGAACAGAGCGGACGCGGCCACAAGGCGCGACGCGAGAGGGTCGCCATAGAGGATTTGATTGCGCAGGAACCACCAACCCGAGAGGACCGCGGTCACGGCTAGCAGGATGGCATTCCCGACAACCGCAAAACGAAGGTCGCGCCGCCGCCAGGCCAAAAAGAGCAGCAGGAGCACCGAGAGCGGAATCAGCCCGATGGCGGTTGTCTTGGTGAGCACCGCGAGTCCGATGAGCACGCCCAGCACCGCGGCGGTCCTGTAACTAGGCGCACTCGCTCCAAGGAGAGAGCGCCCCCACACGAGCAGGACGAGCGCCGAGAAGGCGGCGAGGGGCACATCGTTTGAAACGAGTGCGCTCAAGAAAAGAAAACTCGGATTGAACGCGACGACGGCGGCGGCGCCCAGAGCGAGGGAACGGGCGAGAGGAGGCTCCCACAATGTCTCCGCAGCCAGCTCAGCCAGCTTGTAGGTGGCCCACACCGTAACCGCGCCGAGAAGGATCGTCAGCAGGCGAGCCAGATGGACGGCGAGGGTCGTGCGCGTGAACGGAAAGTTTTCCGAGTCGGTGTGGAAGTAGATGTTGCGCCCACAGCAGGCCGGGTCTCCGACAAAGGTCGCCGCTGGATTGCGCCAGAGATGCTGCGGAAAATCGGATGTGTCGAGCGGCGAGATGACGGCGGCGACGAGCGAATAGTAAAGCGGAGGCTGCCACCCCTGGTGGCCGGCCGCGCCGCCGCCGGGCTCGAAGAGTTGGACCGGCAGAGCGTGGTAATCCGCAAGGTAGGTGGCAAAACGAAAATGGTCGTCCTCGTCCGGTCCCTCAAAGAGAGGGATGATGAGCGAATAAAAGACGGCGAGCGCGACAAAAGCGACGAGAAGGAGCGCGAGGCGCCGAGGTATGAAATTGCGGGCCGGTTGCCAATGCAGTCTGAACTTCATGGGGAACTCGCCACCACGGTCAAATCTGCCACTTCCACCTGGCGATCCGGCAGGGACGCGCCGTTCGCTTGTGCAACGAGCCGCTCACCACTTGTGGCATCGTACATTCCAACCACGATGCGGTACCGGCCGGGCGGCAGTCCGAGCGGCAGCAGATGCGAATCGAGAACCTGCTCGCCTGCACTCCAGATCCGAGTCGGGTACTTGTTCCTCCCTGGAGCGCTGTCCTCCTGGGCGACCAGTTGACCCCCTTGATTCAGGATATGGACAAAGACCTTGAGCTCTCCAGGCGATGCCACTTGGGACCGCCAATACAGGCGTAGGGCGAGTGTCTGGCCGAGCCGGGCGTTCAGGCGTGATGGTTGCGAGTCGTCTCCCTTTGCGACCATGTTCCCTCGGGCATCCTGGACGCCTAAATCATACCCGGTGAGGCGAATCGCGGGGCCGAAAGAAATAGCGGAGGCATGCTCTGGGCGCGCGGCCTGAGCATCCATCGGAACTAGCACCGTGCCCAAATCAACCGCGTCGTCGGGCGAAGGCCCCGCTGCGGTGGTGACGGGCAGTCGCTCCATCGACCCGTATCGATACAGACCGGCGACCAGGTGATACTCCCCGGGTTCGAGGCTAAGGGGCAATAGGATGGGGCGCTTGTCGACGACGACCTCACCCGGCCTCCATAACATAGAGGGGTAAAAGCCATCGGCGGTCATGCCGTCGTGCTGCGCGACCATTTTGCCATCCGCGTCAAGTAGTTGGGCGAAGACCGTCAGATCTTCCGGGAGGTCGGCCTCCGCCTGCCAATACAAAGTGAGGGCCAGAGTCTGTCCGGCATGGGCAACCGCAGGGACATCGGCTCCCAACAAGCGGATGTGGTCTCCCAGATGGGCATCCACGCGCCGCGCCATCGGAGGCTCGACAGGCGCTGGTAAAACTCCTTGCAGCAGTTCGAGAGTGCTCGCAGGGACGAACTGACCTGAACTGCCAAAGGCAACCTGCAACTCGAATTTCCCGGCCGGCATGCCTGCAGCAAGAGGTAAATCATACTCGTCGTGCACGATTTCATCCGGTATCCATGCGGTGGGAAAGCCGGTGCCATAGCGTGGCACTTGCGTGTGCGTCGCCCATACATGGCCGGTGGGATCTGTTATCCGCCATACGAACGGGTGATTCGCGAGCGGTTGCTTGACTTGCCAATAGACCTGCAGCTGGAGCGAGTCAGGCGCCTCGGTGATCTTCCAGGTCGCAGAGTCATAATTGGCATTTTCAATGTGCAGGCCGAGCAAACGAATCTCGGGCGAGACATCGACGGTGGAGGACTGCAAGGCTGGTGGTGCCGCTGCGAGCGCAACCGAGGTGGTAAGCAAAAATATGCCCAAGAAGGATCCGAGCAGAACCAACAGCGCGACCAATTCCTTCTCGCGCCGCCGGAAGGCGAGGGCAGCCAGCCCAAAAAGCGCACAGGTTCCCAAGGCGGACAAGAGCGCGCCGACACGCCGAGGCCAGGTATCCTCCCAAGACAAGATGATACGATGATTTCCCGCAGGGACATTCAGCGTGAGCAGGCCAAGCGCGGTGCTTGCGAAGGTTGCAGCGGGCTGGCCATCTATGGTCGCCTGCCATCCGGGAAAATAAAAAGTCCGCCAGGAGAGAGTCGCCGGACGCTCGGCCGCGATGTCCAGTACTTGCCGGGCCGCGCTCGCTTGATCCAAATGGATGCCCGGGGCATTGCCATGGACCCGTGCCGCGGGCAGTCGATCCGCGACGAACTTGACCGAGAGCGGCAGATACTCGCTTTGTGACCCAAATCCCAAGCCGCGCGTGTTCACTTCGAACCGCGCCATCTGAGCGGTGGTCAAGTCTCCCACCGGGTTATCTAGCCCCTGCATATGAAGGTTGGCCAGTCCATTCCAGGCGAGGAGTGCCACGAGCAAGACGGTCAGAGCGACCGCAAGCCCGCGGAGGTTCTCACGGAGAGAGAGCACCGCCGGCAGTGCTCCAATCAACACGGCAACACATAGATTAATCAAAACACTCGTGCGCCACGCGAATTGAACCGTCCTCAGGAACGGGACGGCCAACCAGATGCTCTTGGCGGCATCGAGCATGAAGAAAATGGCGAGGAGCCCGACCGCACCAAAGAAGAATAGCGTGCCGCGCCCTTTGAGCGCCCTTCCCATAAGCGCGAGAGCCGCCAATGCCGCGGCGGCGAGTACCATGGGCAGTAGTCCGAGCGGATAGGGTTGATCGTGATATTGATACGGCAGAGCGGATTGGATCAGGTCTGCGGGGGCAAGGAAACTGCCTTGAAGCAGATCCATCAATGCCTTTTTCTCCTGGCTGATCGCGACGAGGGACAACTCCGTCAAGGTGGGCAGCCAGTAGATCGCCGCGGTCATGCCGCCAAGCAGTCCGGCCCCCACAAGGTGCGCCAGCGCGCCGAGGCGAGCCTCGCGCGGCAGATGGATGGTTTCCCAAACCAGAAAAACGACAAGAAAGGGAGCGACGAGGAGCAGGGTCAGATTGTGGCTGACGAGTGAAATGGCAACCCACACCGCGGTCATCAGCGATGATCCAAGAGTCCGTCGCTCGATCGTGCGATGGAGGGACCAGACCAGCCAAGGCAGGGCGGCGGCGCCCAAGGCTTCGGCGATCGCGCCGCGCACAAAGATGTCGATCAGGAAATAGGGGAAGAAAACAAAAGCCGCGGCCGTCAGGAGGGCAGAGAGGTGGGGAGTCAGGGTGGCCTTGAATAACTCGGCGCCGAGCGCGTAGGCTCCCGCAACCCCCAGCGCGAGAATGAGAACGAAGGCGGCGATCAGGGCTCCTGGGATGGCGAGCCCAAGGATGTGCAGCGTTTCGGCGAGATAGTAAGCGAGGGGAGGGTAAAAATTGAAAACAGGATAGCCGTAGCCATACGCGAAATCGGGCGCCCAGCGCGGATAGATGGCTCCCTGCCGCAACACTCGATCAAACTCGAAGAGGCGGAAAAGGTGCAGAAAGCCGTCGTCCAGAAAATAAAACCGGGCCGCGGGCAGGAAAGGAAGCGTGGCAACAAGGCAAATAACGACTAGACCGAAGAGGGGAGCCCGACGTCTCATGGTGACGCCAACGTCTATTTACAGGCCGTCCAATAAACGTAGTCCTTGCCGATGTACTCCCAATAACTCCTGCACGAGCGCGGGGTTTCGGCCCGATTGTAGGCAAGCTTGAAAGAGACTGGGGCGGCGCTGCTATTCGTCACCGCGATAAACCAGGTTCCTCCGGCATTCGCCTGCCCGACCCAATACAGGTCGTGGCTCGGCTCTGACCGATTGTACGTTCCACGTCCCTTGGGGACCGTGCTTCCCGAAAAATCACCCATTTGGTCCGGCGCAAAGACAGCAAAACCGATGCCGCCTTGGCCGTTCGCATCCAGCCAAACTTCGAGGCGCTGCGGGAGGTTTCCATCGCCCAGCCGGTACCAAAAGCTCGCGCCGGGTTCGAGCGTCTGCCAGGCGTCGGGTATTTCCATAGCGGTCGACGGGCTGTCCCCGCGGGGGCTCGCGACGACCGGAATGGGGACCGGGGTGAGCGCGGCTCTAGCGGCGGCGCGGACTGGAGGGGATGGCCGCCGCCGCATAATGACACATTGGGAACACGGTTCGTCCCCATCTGGCATGCAGGCAAAAGCCGACGGAGTGGCTATCAGCATGAGCGAGACCAGAGCCAACAGGGAGATGAGAAGAGTTGCGCGTACCGTCATGAATCTGTCCTATGACACGAGGAGTAGCCTGAAGCTGTCAATTCAAGAGCCGGCACCTACTATGACCATTTCCTTTCTACGCGTTCGGTTCTTTTTGCAGATTCAGCTCGCGCGGCTCGACGAGCGGGGGTGCCGTGCCCAACATGCCAAAGCGCTTGCGGAAGAGGAACAAGAGGTTGGAAAGGCCGTCGCGCCATATGTGCAGCTTGCTGGCGCCGTGCCGCTCCTTGTAATAGATCGGCAATTCCTTGGACCGGACCAGTTTCTTTTTCGACATCGCCTCCAATTTGATCTCTTCCGAAAAGGCCATGCCGTCACTCGTCAGGTTCAAATACTGCAAGATGCTCCGGCGGAACACCCACATGCCGGATTGAGAATCGCGTACGCGGACCCAGTAAATCAGGAGGATAAACCAGTTCAGTACGTCGTTGCCAAAAACGCGCAGCCAGTTACTGCGCTTGTCCTTGTGGCCGGTTCGGTCGCAAGTGATGAAATCAAATCCTTCGTCAATCATGACGTCGAGGAGAATCGGGATAAAGTTGCGAGGGTAGGTGCCATCCCCGTCCATGGCGATAATGATATCGCCGGTCGCACGGCGCAACCCGGTCTTGTACGCAGCGCCATACCCCTGCCTCTTTTCCGCGACCACGATTGCCCCCAGCTCGCGCGCGACGGCTGCCGTGCAATCCGACGAATTGTTGTCGGCGACGATCACCTCATCCACGCAGGCAGGCAGATCGCGGTACACTTCCCGCAGCCCACGTTCTTCGTTGTAGCACGGCATGACGAGCGAGATGCGATGATTCTTGTACATGGCGGGTTAGCTTTCGACGGGCTGAGGCGCCACCTCCACCGCTTCCGGCGCCGAGCCGTGGCGGAGCTCGGCCCACTTGAGAGTTGCCCACTCTTTGAGGATGGAAGGATACATGAACGGGTTGAACAAAATGTTCACGGTCAGGAAGCACTCGTAGGTGCAATAGCACTTGGTCTGCCGGATCCAGCGTCTGACCTCGTCCGCCTTGGGCGAATACCAGATCTTGTTAAAATCATAATCATACTCGCGGACGTTGCCGAGCACCTGATCCTCCCCCATCAACTCGCACGCTAGCACGTCCCCGTTCGAGAACATGGCCCCGCCCAGAGTGCCAGCATAGCAGGGAAGGAGGTGGCGGCGCTCTTTGACCATCTGGGTAATCAACTTGGGGCGGATGATGCGCTTGGCGTTGATCAAGTCGCCAAAGGGCATCTTGTAATAGCCGGAGAGTTCACGCGACTTGTTGTCGCGTTCCAGGCGATAGTGAAAGTTGAGATAATTGTCCACGTCGAACTCGTTCGCGTGGGGATCAATCGGAGGGGTGAATTTGGCTGCCGGATCCTTGGGCCCGCCGCGCAAAAGCAGGGTAAAGACTGTGTTCACACCCACATTGGAACGCAGGTAGTCATAGATTTCGTCCAAATGGTCGTGGTTATAGGCGCTGACGGCAATCTGGATGCAGGCGGAGAAATTGGGATAATGCTTTTCGAGCACGCGCAGTTCCCGGTAGGTGCGGATGGCACGATCGAACAGCCCCTTAAACCCCCGCACGCGGTCATGGTCTTCGCCCACCCCGTCGATCGAGATATCGATGTGCAGGTCCAGATCAGGGCAGGTTTCGAGGATGTCGCGCGTGCCGTCCACGACCCGGCCGGTGAGAGAGCCGTTGGTCGGGATCCCGACGTTCGGCGCATGGTTATTCTTGTGGAAGATCCGGACGATTTCCGGCAAGTCCTGACGCAAAAAGGGCTCGCCGCCGGTCGGCGTGAAGAACAACATGTCGCTCATGGAGGCACTGACCTTGGCGATTTCGTCGATGGTCAGTTCGCCCGTGTGCCGTTCGTGGGAACCGAGCAAGCAGTGACCGCAGCGCGCGTTGCAGTTTTGGGTCACAAAGAGGACAAAATAGAGCGGCGAGGCGCCCTTTTTGTATAGGATGCGTGGAGCGAATTTGATGTAATTGGCGACAGCCATGAATGCCCCGAGATGTAGAACTTGCGATTTAGGATTTGGGATTTGGCGACTTGCGCACAAGTATTTCCCAACCCTGAAATCATAAATCGTAAATCCTAAATGTTCTAGTATTTGGTGCCCCGGGCGTATTCGAAGAGCGCCGTGACCATGCCGGCACCCACGGCGGCCGCATCGACCGGCTGCATGAGGGCAGCCCGGAGGGCAAAGGATAGGCCCCGCTCATGAGCTAGAAAGAGCAGCCAGGGCAGGTTGAGACCGTAAAATGTGCCAAGCAGCACCACCCCAAGGAGCAACGGGATGGCATTGAGAAACAGCGCCCCGAGAACGAGGCACAGGATGCCCGCAAATAGGGTTGGAACGGCGAACTGGTAGAACGCGGGGACGCTGGTGAAAAAGGGGCGTCCCCATTTACGCAGGCGCATGAGGGTGAGAGCACGCGCCCGCTGGAAATCGGTGCGCAGGACCTGGGCGGGCGTATAGCGCTTACTGTGCCGGACGACGATGCGGTCGTCGACGATCAAGCGGCACCCGGCAGTCCATGCCCGCTGGCCGAACTCGGTATCCTCGCCAATGCTGGCGCCGGTGAAATTCTCGTCAAATCCGCCCAGCCGGAGGAAGAGGTCGCGGCGAATCGCGGCGACACTTGTATAAAAGACGCCGATGCGCTCACGCGGCAGGCGCGCGTAGGTGAAACGCATCCAAAGGTTTTTGTAATTGCTCGAAAAATCCTCAAAAGGGATTTTGCGGTCGAGCAGTCCGACGACCCCGGCGACGCCATCGCGAGCCAGGTCCTCGGCCACCCACGCGAGACTGTCAGGCGCCACGACCACATCGTCGTCTGTGAAGAACAAGACCTCGCCCGTTGCGCTCCGAGCTCCGCAGTTCTTAGCCTGAGCGGCGCCGATCGGCCGGTCCGCTCGGGCGACGGTGCAGCCATAACGATGGGCAATCTCGGCGGAAGAGTCAGAGGATGCATCGTCGACGACAATGATCTCGTGAGGCGGCAACGACAGCAATCGAAGCGACTGCAAGCAATCGGCGAGCGTGGCCGCGCCGTTGTGCGTGGGTATGACGATTGAAACGCGTGGGCGTGAAATCATGCCGCGAAACCGGCAAGATTATAGCATAGCTCAATGCTTGGTCAAAATTGCCACGCGTTGAGTTTTCACGACATAGAGCGCGATCGAGCCGGCCACTGCGACGTTCAGCGATTCAATTCGGCCCCACATCGGTAGGCGGACAAGCAAGTCACACTTGCTCTCCACCAGGCGGCCCAGGCCGGCGCCTTCACTGCCAAGAACGAGCATGAGGGGCATGGTCAAGTCGGCCTGAAAGAGATCGCCGGCTTGAGGGACGTTCTCGACGCCGACGACCCAGATGTTCTCCCGCTTGACTTGTTCAATCGTCCGCGCGAGATTAGTGACGCGAGCGATCTTGAGGTGCTCGACGGCGCCGGCGGACGCTTTTGCCACCGCGGGTGTGACACCGGCTGCCCGGCGCTCGGCGAAGATGACCCCCTGAACGCCAACCGCCTCGGCCGTGCGAAGCAGAGTGCCCAGGTTCTGCGGGTCCTGGACGGAGTCGAGCATCAAAAGAAAAGCCGGCTCGCCGCGGGCGGGCGCGACGGCCAGCAACTCTTCCAGGTCGGCATATTCGAACTCGCGCACCCGCGCCAGGATGCCTTGATGGTGCTGTGCGAGGCGGTCTAGATCCGCACGGGGAAGCTCACGGACGGGGACTCCCGCCTGGCTGGCAAACGTCATCACCTGATCGAGGGCGCCTCGGGTGTGTACTCCACGGGCGATAAGGATTTCCTCAACTTGGCGCCGCGCGCGCAACGCTTCGAGGACCGCGTGGCGTCCATATAGGTAATCGCTCACCTCGGTTCCGCTTTCCAGGTCGTACCTTGAGGCGTGTCCTCGAGCGTAATACCCAGCCTGCCGAGCTCCTGCCGAATCTTGTCGGCGAGGGCAAACTGCTTGGCGGCACGGAGGTCTTGGCGGATAGAGACAAGCAAATCGACGAAGGGAGCCGCGGCAATCTCTTTCGTTTCAGGCTCGGCCAAAGTCAAGCCCAGGACGTTGGCGAGTTCACGCAGAGTAGCCTGGGCGGGGGCAAGCGTTTGTGCATCGGCCCCTTCGCCGCGGGCACGGTTAATCTCACGCGCAAGATCGTAGAGCGCAGCAATGGCCTGCGGTGTTCCGAAATCATCGTCCATGGCTGCGACAAACGCGCTCCGCGCCTCGTTCGCCGCTTGCACGAGCGGGCCGCTCGGGGCGCCGCCGACCGGGACCGCGTTTTGAATTGCCGCTCGAAGGCGTTCCAGGCCGCGAGCCGCGGCGTTCACATCCTCATCGGTCCAGACAAGCGGGGTGCGATAGTGAGTCGAAAGCAGGTACAAGCGGATGGCATCCGGCTCATGAGCGGCGAGGGCGTCGCGGATCCAGAGCGTGTTGCCAACGTGGCGGTGCATTTCCTCGCCCGGTGGCGTGGTTTCGAGCCTCAGTAACGCGTTGTGCATCCAGTACCGGGCAAAGGGCTTTTTCCCCGTGAACGATTCCGACTGGGCTATTTCGTTTTCGTGGTGTGGGAAAATGACGTCCTGGCCGCCGCCGTGCAGATCAATCTGCTCGCCGTTCTCCACCAGATTCATCGCCGAGCACTCGATATGCCAGCCCGGCCGCCCTAGCCCCCAAGGGCTGGGCCAATTGGGCTCCCCCGGCTTGGACGCCTTCCACAAGGCGAAATCCATCGGATCCTCTTTGCGCGGATCCACTTCGATCCGTGCACCCGCTTCCATCTCGTCGAGGGAACGATGCGAAAGCTTGCCATAGTCGGGATCCTTACGGACACGAAAGTAGACATCCCCTTCTACGCCATAAGCATAGCCTTTGGCGATCAGCCTCTGCGTCATCTCAATAATGGTCGGGATGACGCCGGTCGCCCGGGGGTAAGCGTCTGCGCGCTGGATGTTGAGCGCATCCATCTCTTCGAGAAAGCGCTGGATGTATTTCTCCGCGAGCGCCTGGATCGTCGTGTGCTCTTTCTCCGCGGTGGCCATGATGCGGTCCTCGATATCTGTGAAATTCTGGACATGGTGGACGGCATAGCCGCGGAATTTGAGATAGCGTTTGACGGTATCGAAGAGAATATAGGAAAAGGCATGGCCGACGTGAGAGGGACCATAAAGATTCGGGCCGCAGACGTACATCGTCACGCGGCCCGGAGTGATCGGAACAAACTCCTCTTTTTGACGCGTGAGTGTGCTGTAGATTTTCATCGTGGTCATTGCTTTTTCTCTTCGGCGGGCGCAGCAAAGATCATGCGCCCCTGATTCGTCTGGAGCATCCTGGTCACCGTGACATCCAGATTGCTGTTGAGATACTTTTTGCCGTTTTCGACGACGACCATCGTCCCGTCGTCGAGATAGGCGATTCCCTGACCCAGTTCCTTGCCTTCCTGGACGACGCGGACCTTCATCGTCTCGCCGGGGAGGACGACGGCCCGCACGGCGTTCGCGAGCTCGTTCACGTTCAGCACGCGCACGCCCTGCAGCTCCGCGACCCGGTTCAGGTTATAGTCGTTTGTGATGATGGGACAGTGCAGATTCCTGGCCAGCCGGACAAGTTTGTCGTCCACCTCGTGGACGTCCTCGACATCCAGGTCGGTGATGCGAATGGGCACAATAGACTCTTTTTGGAGCTTGTTGAGCATGTCCAGGCCGCGCCGGCCCCGGTTGCGCCGCAGGGCATCCGGCGAATCGGCGATGTGCTGAAGCTCGGCGAGAACGAAGCGGGGAATAGTCATCGTGCCGTCAATAAATCCGGTGCGCGAAACGTCGGCAATCCGACCATCGATAATGACACTTGTGTCGAGGAGGACGGACTTGTCATTCGAGGCACGGGCAAAGCCGTCGCGCCCGAGTCGCCCACCCAAGATGGCGAAAAAATCGCGCTCCCGCATGATCATCACCCAGGCACCCAGATAACCAAAGATGACAAGTGACATAAAGGGAAAGACGGAGCGCCAAGGTTCAGGGAGCAGGGAGAGCGGAAACGCAGAGAGGGCGGCAATAATCAAGCCGACGATCAGGCCGACGGTGGCAGCCAGCAACTGCTGAGCAGGGACCTGGCGAATCGTGCGGCGCGCCCAAACATAGGGGCGGATCGTGACCCATGGGGTGATAAGGAGACCGAGAGCCCCCCCCGCGAGCGCGAGGATGATGACAAAGCGGATTTGGTTTTCCGCGCCGCTCCCCAGGGTGTCCCCGATCTTCCATCCCACGAGTGCAAAAACGAACATGCCAATGAGGCGGAGGAGAAACTCGATGCTCACCGATGCCTCCTCCTGGCATCCCACCGCAAAAAATGAGTGTACCGCCGGCGGGTACACTCGAAGGGAAGGAAACAAGAAATAATAGCTGCCTGCTATGCGACCCATGTCGCCATGAACAAAACCGTAAGTGTCTCTCCGGCGGATGACGTGGCTTCTATGCGGTTAGGCTTCCAGGAACTGACGAGCGATTGATAAGAATGATAAAAATAAGAGGTCAAATTAAGACGAGTTCATCTTAGCACAGGAAATATCAAAAGTCAATCAACGACCAAAGTGCAATCGCCATAAAGCAAAATTGCAGACTTGTGCCGCCGTCACCACATTCGCCGGCTGGCGTTTCTTGCCCTGCGAGAGGATTTTCGACCGGACAGCGGCCTTGGCGTGCTGGTCGAATTCGAGCTTGGGTGTGGGCCTGGACTGACGTTTCTCGGCATGGAGGACGTGCTATCAGCCACTATTGCGCTGAGTTACAAACACGCTCGCACGAGCGGCCCGCCAATCACTTTGCTAGCGTTTGATGAGCGCCAGTTCCATCGCCTCGGCGAGCGTACGTGCCCCCACCAAAGTGATCCCTTCGGGGGTCTCCTTCATCCGCACAAGGGTGTGCGGGACAAGGGCACGCTTAAAGCCCAAGCGCGCCGCTTCCCCCAACCGGCGCGCGGCCTGGCTGACCGTCCGGAGTTCGCCGCTCAGACCAACCTCGCCAACCACCACAAGATCCTCTGCAACGGGGCGGTCCTGAAAAGAAGAGGCAATCGCCAAGGCCACTGTCAAATCCGCGGCGGGCTCTGTTATTTTCAATCCCCCAACAACATTCACAAAGACATCCTGATTGTACAATTTGAGGCCCACGCGCTGGGTGAGAACGGCGGTGAGCAGAAGGAGGCGCCCCATATCCACACCGTTCGTATTCCTGCGTGGGAGGGCAAAGGTGGTCGAGCTGGTCAAGCCCTGGATTTCGACCAGGAGCGGACGCGTTCCTTCCATCGTCACCGCAATCGCGCTGCCGGCAGCCTGGGGCGAAC
Source organism: Chloroflexota bacterium (assembly GCA_023381515.1). The sequence goes on from JAMCQI010000100.1 coordinate 83,856, forward strand.
GCTCGGCCAAAAAGGCGCGCGACGGGTTATCGACTTCGATCATGCCCTCTTGAGTCATTTCAAAGACGCCTACCTCACTTGTCGCCCCAAAGCGGTTCTTGACGGAGCGCAGCAGGCGATAGGAATGAAACCGTTCGCCCTCGAGATACAAGACGGTATCCACGATATGTTCGAGCACGCGGGGCCCGGCGATCGCTCCCGCCTTGGTCACGTGGCCGACGATGAAAATCGGAATATTGCTCGATTTCGCAATCTGCATCAGGCGCGCGGCCGACTCGCGCACCTGGGAAACGCTCCCCGCCGCACTGTTCAACTCTTGAATATAGACGGTCTGAATGGAATCGACGATCACGAGCTTTGGCTTCAGGCTCTCGATATGGCCGATGATCTGGTCGAGGTCGGTTTCGGTGAGGAGATAAAGAGAATTCGGCTGGAGGCCGAGACGCATCGCCCGCATCTTTGTCTGCTGAACGGACTCTTCTCCCGAAACATACAGCACGGTGCCGCTGGATTGGGCAAGATTCGCAGCCATCTGGAGGAGCAAGGTGCTCTTGCCGATCCCCGGCTCACCGCCGATGAGGACAAGGGAACCGGGGACAATGCCGCCGCCCAGGACGCGTGCCAGTTCAGGCATGGGCACTTCGACCCGCTTAAAGCCCTCGGTGACGACGTCCGTAATCTTTTGCGGCTCGCTCCGGGGGGCCAGAGAGGCGAGCGAAGACGCGGCCGATGTGAACCTCGCCTCGGCGGTTTCGACCATGCTCCCCCACTCGCCGCAATCCGGACAGCGGCCGTATGACTTGGCCGAAGCGAACCCACACTGTTGACAAACCCATTTCGCGTGTGACTTGGGCATCCCTCTACTCATTCATTACCGAACTTTTGTTCGTTCTCATTATACCACATTCTTCCGGCTTGCCATCGGCTTGGGCTCCTCCTCGGGCGGCTTCGTCGAACGGAAATTGAAATAGAGGGCGACGTCGTAGACGATCTTTAGCCCACCGGAGAGAAAAAAGGGCAAGCTCAGCAGCGAGGCGCCTAAAAGCGCGCCCGTGAGGATTGGGGAAATGGCTGCGCCAATCGAGCGGGCAATCGTCGTGATGCCGGAAGCGGCGGACCGCTCGTCGGGGCTGACGACTGCCATCGTGTAGGACTGGCGCGTCGGCACATCCATCTGCGAAATACTAAAGCGGGCGAGGAGCATGGCAATCGCGAGGGGCAGATTCGGCATCAGAGGCACGAGGATCAGCAGGACATTGGAGGGAATGTGGGTCCAGACCATCGTATTGATCAATCCGATCCGGGCGGCGACGCGCGCAGCCGCGAGGGCGGAGATCCCGGCGAAAATGTTCGCACCAAAAAAGATCGCACCGAGAACGGCGGGGTCGACCCCAAAGCGAACAAAGAACCAATAGGCGAGGAGGGACTGGACAATAAACCCGCCGGCAAATGCGTCGAGTGCAAACAGGGCGCTGAGCTTGACGACCACGTGCCCCGAGCGGTGAAGGCCAAAGATTCTGTTGGGAGCAGAGGCAGGGGCAACTTGCGCGATTATTTCGACGGACGGCGACAAGCGGCTGAAGAGGAAGGCAAGAACCAGGCCCAGCGCGGCGTAGGCGACGACGATGACGCGATAGCTCGACAGGGGAGTCATGCCGCCGCCCTGGAGGGTTTGGGCCAGGCCGCCGCCGCCGAGCGCGCCGAGGGCGGTCGCAAACGAACCCACGAGAGAATACCATGCGAACACGCGGGTGCGTTGCTCATTAGGAACGATCTGGGAGAGAGCAGCTTGCTCAATAGAAAGAAAGGGGCCGATTTCATTTCCGCTGGGGCTGATGACGCCAATCACAGCGGCGATGACGAGGAGGACGATATTACTTGTCAAAGCAAAGATGATGCCGGCAAAGAGCATCAGCCCGGCGCCGAGAATGAGCATGCGGCGCCTCCCGATGCGGTCGGCCGTCGTCGTGATCGCGAGCGAGATGCCGGCATCGCCGAGGAGTGTGAAAGTGACAATGGTGCCGATCTCCACTTCAGACAACCCGACCTGCGCGAGGTAGAGTGCGAGCACGACGGAAAGAAAACCGTAGGCAAAGAGGCGGACGAGGCGCGTGCTAAAGAGCAGGCGGCCGTCGTGGTCCAAAAGGCTGAAAAGGTTCATGGATAGGCCGGTGAAGGATGAAGTGCCAGCAAATTGGGCCAATTTTAGCACAATCAGAGTGGAAATCAAACTGCAACAGAAACCCCCGCTTCCCTCGAGGGAAGCGGGGGTCCGATCGTCGACCCCGCGCCTTGCGGGGTGGTAATAGAGTCCAGGTGCTTTTCTATGCCGGAGTCAGAACGGTTTCGGGTTCGGGCACTCCCCCGTCGCCCTTGTCGCCGTCGCTCGGAGCCTCTTTCACCTGGAGCTTGACTTCGCCTTCAATCAAGTCGGCGATTAGCTTGCTCCCCGGTTTGAATTCGCCGGAGAGAACGCCTTCGGACAGCGGGTCCTCGAGCACGCGCTGGATGACGCGCTTGAGCGGGCGAGCGCCGAGGTTGCGGTCGTAACCCTCTGCCGCCAACTTGTCCCTCGCGGCCTCGCTCACTTCGAGGGTGAGCTTGTGCTCGTCCAGGCGCGGTTTCAAGTAGCTAACCTGGATGTCCACGATGTCCTTGATATCTTCTTTCGAGAGCGCGCGGAACACGACGATATTGTCAAGGCGGTTGAGGAACTCGGGGCGGAAGAGTCGTTTGAGCTCGTCCATGAGCTTGCTCCGCATGGTGTTGTAGGCTTCCTCTTCCGTCTTGGCTTCGGGGCGCTTGCCGCCAAAGCCGAGGACGGAATCGCGCTGGATCAAATCGGCGCCGATGTTGGAGGTCATGATGAGAATCGTGTTGCGGAAATCCACCTTGCGCCCTTTGGCGTCCGTGAGATGTCCGTCCTCCAGAATCTGCAAGAGCATGTTGAAGGCGTCGGGGTGTGCCTTTTCGATTTCGTCCAGCAAAACCACCGAGTAGGGTCGCCGGCGAATCGTTTCGGTGAGCTGCCCTCCTTCTTCGTAGCCGATATAACCAGGAGGCGCGCCGACGAGGCGCGAGACGTTGTGCCGCTCCATGAACTCGGACATGTCCAACTGCAGGAGCGCCTTTTCACTACCGAACATGAATTCGGCGAGCGCCTTGGCGAGCTCGCTCTTGCCCACACCGGTCGGGCCGAGGAAGATGAACGAACCGATGGGCCGCTTGGGGTCCTTGAGACCGGCGCGAGCGCGGCGGACTGCTTTCGCTACGCTTGTGAGAGCTTCCTCCTGGCCGACGATGCGCCCGTGGATGACCTCTTCCATCTTGAGCAGGCGTTCGCTCTCCTCACCGGCGATGCGCGTGACCGGCACACCGGTCCACATCGAGACCACTTCGGCGATATCCTCCCCGGTAACTTCCGGAGACAGAGTTCCCGAAGTTTCGTACCACCGGAGTTTGATTTCCTCCAGTCGCTCGCGCATGTCGGTTTCGCGATGCAGCAAGTCGGCGGCCAAGTCAAATTGCTCTTGCTCGACCGCGGCTTGTTTTTCTTGCTGGATTTCCTTCAATTCCGCATCGGCCGCTTCGAGTTCGGGTGATTTCGGAGTCTTGTACATGCGAACGCGGCTCGAAGCCTCGTCGATGAGATCAATGGCCTTGTCGGGTAGATAGCGGTCGGTCACGTAACGGGCGGCCAAGTTTGCCGCCGCTGTCAGCGCTTCGTCGCTGATATGAAGCGAGTGGTGTGCCTCGTATCGCTCCTTGATGCCCTTCAAGATCTGGATGGTCTCTTCGACCGAAGGCTCCTCCACCTTGACGGGCTGGAAGCGGCGTTCGAGCGCCGCATCGCTCTCGATATACTTGCGGTATTCCTCCATCGTGGTCGCGCCGACCACTTGGAGTTCTCCGCGCGAAAGAGCGGGTTTCAAAATATTCGCGGCATCCACCGCGCTGCCCGCCGCCCCGGCGCCGACGACCATGTGGAGTTCGTCGATGAAGAGAATCGCCTTGCTCCCCTTGAGCTCGTCGATCACGCGCTTCATGCGCTCTTCGAACTGACCTCGATAAATGGTCCCCGCGACCAGAGACCCGACATCCAACTGAATCACGCGCTTGTTGAGGAGAGGCCCGGGCACGTTGCTCTGGATGATGTGCTGAGCCAGGCCTTCGACAATCGCGGTCTTGCCTACACCCGGCTCTCCGACGAGCGCGGGATTGTTTTTGGTCCGCCGGGAGAGGATCTGGATGACCCGTTCGATTTCCTTCTTGCGCCCGACCACGGGGTCGAGTTTGCCCTCTTCGGCAAGCGCCGTGAGGTCGGTCGCAATCTGATCGAGCAGCGGGGTCTTGCTCTCGCCGCGCTTTCGCTCGGTCATTTGCGTCGGCGTCGATTCCATGACGGCGCGCGCGAGATGCGCCCGCACGCGATCGGGATTGACATTCAAACTCTTGAGAACATTAACGGCGATCCCGTCTCCTTCCCGAACCAAACCCAACAACAAATGTTCCGTACCAATATAATGATGACCCATGCGCCGCGCTTCGTCCACGGCGAGTTCGATCACGCGTTTGGTGCGCGGGGTGAGGCTCAACCGTGTTCCCGGTGCCGCCTGCCCACGTCCGACGATGTCTTCGACCACTTGGCGCACGCGGGTTTGCTCCACGCCGAGATCGCGCAGTACCTTGGCGGCGAGTCCTTCCTCCTCACGAATCAGCCCAAGCAAAAGGTGCTCAGTCCCGATATAGTTATGATTCAAGCGAGTCGCCTCTTCTTGCGCGTACGTAAGCACGCGCCGCGCGCGCTTGGTAAACTTGTCTAACTTGTCTGACATCACGATTCACCTCTTTTTTGCAAGCCGTAAGGATCGTCGCGCGAGAGCGCGGCATGCACCACTCTCAGCGAGTAACCGCCGCCGTGAAACTGGAGCGCAAGGAGCGGCGGCGAGCTCCTTGGCGAGGTAAGAAAAGCGTCCCGCTACGTGCATGGGACGCCAATGTCTTGATGATGATGCTACGTACCGGATTGCGGTTCTTCGCTTCCGGACTCGGGCCACTCCTCCACCGGGTTGTCCAAGTCCGTGCCGTAGGCGGTGTAATCGTCCTCCGCCACCCGTTTGAGGCTGAGCCCCAAACGACGCCGCGCGGGGTCTATTCGAATCACCCGCAGCGTCAGCGAATCTCCTTCCTTGACCACTTCTTTGGGATGCTGGATTCGCCTATCGGAAAGCTCTGAAATGTGAATCAAGCCTTCTATATTATCTTCCAAACGGGCAAAAGCTCCAAATGATGCCAGTTTCGTAATGGTGCCCGTCACCAATTGTCCTACCTGATAGCGCTCTTCGACCGTCGACCACGGCTCGGCCTGCATGCGTTTAAGGCTGAGCGCCACCCGCTGTCGCTCGCGATCCACGCTGAGGACCTTGACGTCCACCTTGTCCCCGACCTTGAGCAAATCTCTCGGATGGTTGATCTTGGCCCAAGAAAGCTCAGATAGATGAATGAGGCCGTCGACTCCCCCCAGTGAGACAAACGCGCCGAAATCGGTCACGCTCGTGACGACCCCGGAACGGACATCCCCTTCTTTCAATTCGTTCAGTAGCCGTTCTTTTTGTTCTTTGCGCCAGTCGCGCATCGCCGCACGCTCGGACAGGATCAGACGATTGCGCGCGCGATCCAATTCAATAATCTTGAATTTAAGCTTTTTGCCAACCAAGGCACTCAAATCGGCTTCGTTCGACTCGCCTTCGTGCGGCGTATGGGCTGCGCCTTCGGCTCTGCGCCGCGGAATACTTTCCAGTTGAGTGGCGGGGACAAAACCGCGCACTTTGCCCACGCGGACGATCAAGCCCCCTTTGTTGAATCCGGCCACCTGGGCCTCGAACACCTCTTCGGATTTCAAGAGCTGTTCCGCCTCGCGCCAATCGCGTTCCAATTGAGCGCGGGTGAGTGACAGTAAGACATTACCCTCGCTGTCTTCGGGTTTCAAAACAAACGCGAGCACGCGGTCGCCCACTTGGATCTTTTTGAGGGCCTCGGGGCTCATCGCTTCGAACTCTCTCTGTGGGACAACCCCTTCCGATTTCGTCCCGATATCGATCAAGATTTCACCGGGGTCTACTCGAACGACCGTGCCCGCAACGATGTCGCCGTACTTGACGCGCTTGTAACCGTAATCGGCTTCGGCAAAGTCACTCATTTTGTCGCCGCCATTGGCGCTCTGTGGATTCACATCTTTTACCTGAGCATCAGCCTCCTGGGGACCGTTGGGTCCACCTGCAGAAACCATCGCCTCCCCCCTTTTTGCGCGTATTTTCGAGAAATGCAACGTCAGTGTGATGTCTTCCTCGAACACGTGACGCGCCTTAAATCAATGTTATTATAGCCAGATTCGGAACAATTGGCAACCCCCCTTTTGCATTCCGGCAAACGTCTTTTTACAAGCGAAAACCGCAAAGCTCAAGGTCTAGAGTGAAACTCGAGCCGCTCCGCTGGTAGGCAGTTTTACCTTTTCCCTTTACACTTTTGACTTTAGTTTGGCATTGCGTTCTGTTTCCGCTATAATGGCAGCGTTCTTGAGAAATTCGCTCGTCCGCGGCCCCCGCCGGCGTTGCGCATGGTCGCCTTGGCTATGCGCCGTTCCCCGCGACCTTCAGGTTCTGTGCGCAGGCACGAATGGCGGCGTCAACCGGACGCGCGATGGAGGCCTTCTTTGGAACCAGGCCTCCAAAGGCCTACTACGCAGCCGCGCAATATCCCCGCTTGCGGCCTCGGCAGATGGGAGCACTATCTACGCGCGCACCCGGGCAGGCGTCTATCGCACCCTACCTGGGGACGGAACAAGGGGTATGGGAAACGGGGGATGAAGGGGCCAGTTGGCAATTCGAGAGCAGCGGTCTCATCAGTTCCGGTATTCAGTCTCTCGTCGTCACTCCGACCAATCCATTCAGTCTCTTGGCCGCTACCGCAGCTCGCGTGTGGGTGAGTCAGGTGCGGACAGGCGCAAGTCCTCTCGGACGCGAACGTCCTCACTTTCTACTCCATACTCCGGCGCGACGGCGTCAAGAACTCGTTTGCTGCGCGAGTTCTGCCCGAGTTTTCCCACCGCCAGGACGTGCACGAACTCGTATCCAAGTTAGCGCAAGAGCTGGGTTATCAGGGGGTTAAGGCCGCCGAGTCGCCGTTGGGCTCGATGTGGAGGTCGACCGACCTCCAGGAGAGGGGGTCAGCGTCGTTCCCAACGGGTACGGGGTCGGAGTCGGTGGTTCGCGCGTAGGGATGGGCGCCTGTGTCGGCGTGGCGACGAGTGTGCCGGGCGGAAGCTGAATAAAGGTAGGCACCGATTGTTGCGTGGGAGTGGGAACCAGGGTGGGGTGAATGATATTAGTCGGGGTGGGCGGCCGAACAGACACCATTGGACGGACAAAAAGTGTAGCGGCGCCGAGACAGTACAGCACGAGGGCACCCACCATCATGACGCCGATGCAGCCGTATCCGAGTTGCTGAGTCGGGGACAAGCCCGCCATCCACGCTCGCAAGGAATGCCGCGCCGGTGCGGACACCGCCGGATCCGGAGCTCCCATGGATTCGGGATTCGACCAAACACTTTCCTCGACAGGGAACGGCTCTCTCGGTGCGCTCACCGGCCGTCTTCGCTTCGGATCAAGCATCCTCTATCTCAGTTCTCTGCAAGCGAATCCGGAGAGCAGGTGCCAACGTCGAATACGGGCATTGCTGTATAAAACGAATCGGGCGCGGCGTGTGGGTTGGATCTCCTTTCAGAGGCAATGCCCGGAGGGTGTGTCGGCCCGTGGGCTCACGCTATTATAGTTGAAGCGAAATGAAAGTCAAAACCCCCTTGACTCAAAGTGAGGTTGAAAAAAGCCCATTTTGGGCTATACTGCCCTTGGTGGGTCAAAATTGGATCAGGAATCGAGAAGCAATGTCTGTCCAAACAAATGAACGAGTCGAAGCCGGGGTCGACGTGCGAGGCGGCGACCCCAAATTCTCCGCCAAGTGTGCGTCTGATTCGCAGGTTACCCTCAGCCAGCAGATGATGCCCTCGGATGCCAACCCGTTAGGGAACGTGCACGGTGGTTATATTATGAAGCTTGTGGACGAAGCCGGTGGGCTGGCAGGCATGCGGCATGCTCGTCGCCCCGTGGTCACCGTGGCAGTGGATTCGATATCGTTCCTGTCCCCTGTCAAGGTTGGACACCTGCTCACTCTGCGAGCCTCGGTCAACTGGGTAGGCAAGAGCTCCATTGAGGTGGGCATACGGGTGGAAGCGGAAAACCCAATCACCGGAGAAATCACTCACACCAATTCTGCTTTTGCCGTCTATGTGGCCCTGGACGATTCCGGCAGGCCCACGAGTGTGCCGCCGCTCATCTTGAGTAACGAAGAGGAAAGGCGCCGCTGGGACGAAGCCGAAGGGCGCCAGCAACTTCGTCTAGCGCGCTGGCGGAAAAAGCCAGTCAAAATGGACATGGCGTAGCCCATCTCGCATTCGTTTGTTCTGCCATCGACTGAAGGAGGTCGTTGAATGCTGCAAGTTGCACAGCGCATGAACCGTTTGGGCACTGAGACGGCTTTTGAAGTCTTAGCCAAAGCCAAAGCGCTGGAAGCGCAAGGACGCCAGATTGTCCATCTCGAGGTAGGGGAGCCCGACTTTCCAACGCCGGAGAATATTGTCGAGGCGGGCATCCGGGCGCTGAAAGAGGGCAAGACGAAATATACTCCCAGCGCGGGAATCCCCGAACTGCGCGCGGCGATTGCGGACCACGTGAGTCGGACGCGCGGTGTGCCCATTTCTCCCGAGCAAGTGGTGGTCACTCCGGGCGCCAAGCCAATCATGTTTTTCAGTATTCTCGCCTTGGTGGAACCAGGCGACGAGGTTCTCTATCCCAACCCCGGGTTTCCCATCTATGAAAGCATGATCAAGTACTGCGGCGGGACCGCGGTCCCATATATCTTGCGGGAGGAAAACAACTTTCGCTTTGATCCGGAAGAGTTCAGGTCGAAGGTGAACAACAAGACCAAGCTCATCATCCTCAACTCGCCGCAGAATCCTACCGGGGGCATTCTGGAGCCATCGGACTTGGCGACCGTGGCGCAAGTCGCCAACCAATACGATGTCTTCGTCCTCACAGACGAGATCTATAACGAGGTACTATATGAGGGCAAGTTTAACAGTCTGCTGAGCATCCCGGGGATGGTGGAGCGCACGATCCTGCTCGATGGGTTCAGCAAGAGCTACGCGATGACCGGCTGGCGCCTCGGTTACGGCGTCATGCCGTTGGATCTCGTGCCCCACATTACACGGCTGGAGACGAACTCCAACTCTTGCGTTGCCGGGTTCACTCAGTACGCAGGAGTCGAGGCGCTCACAGGACCACAGAACTCGGTCCAAAAAATGGTTGCCGCTTTCAAAGAGCGGCGCGATACGATTGTGGAAGGGATGAATGCCATCCCAGGATTCCGTTGCTTGAAACCAAGCGGGGCGTTTTACGCCTTTCCTAATACCGCAGGCACCGGTTGGGATTCGAGACGCCTGGCAGAGTATTTGTTAAATGAGGCGGGTGTGGCCTGCCTGAGCGGAACGTCCTTCGGGGAAGCAGGAGAGGGATACATCCGTTTCTCGTATGCAAACTCGCTCGACAATATCAAGCTGGCGCTGAAGCGGATCCGCGAAGCAGTAGAGAAGATAGAGGACTAGTGCCGGCTCTCCTCGACCGGTCCCCTGTACAGCTCCGGCTTTAGAACTCCGACGAATGAGAGGTTGCGATAGTGCTCGTTGTAGTCCAATCCATAGCCGACGACGAATTCGTTCGGGATATCAAAGCCGACATAGTCGAGGCGGACGTCGACCTCGCGGCGGCTCGGTTTGTTCAACAGGGTGCAGATCTTGACGGAGGCGGGATTACGGGTCCGCAGGTTTTCGGTGATGTAGGAAAGCGTCCGACCCGTATCGATGATGTCTTCGACGATCAAGACGTTTCGATTCTCAATGTTGGCGTTCAAATCCATGAGAATGCGAACCACGCCGCTCGATTCGACGCGGGTGCCCCCATAAGAGGAGATAGCCATGAAATCAATTTCGTGGGGGATGCGAATCGTGCGGATTAGGTCGCTGAGAAAAAGCACTCCCCCTTTTAAGATACAGACGAGAAGCAAGTCTTTATCTGCATAATCCCGGCTGATCGCCTCCCCCAGTTCAGCCGTGCGCGCTTCAAGCGCCTGACGCGTAATCAGCGTCTTGGCTATATCCTTTTCCATATCTCCCATACCGGTGCTCCTTTTGCTTACGGCTCTGGCGCGGCGGAATCGACAGGGCCATTATACTCGATAATGGGATCCGGGGCAGGCGTGGGCGTCAATCGCCTGGATGCGCTGGCGACGCCAGAGGCCTGTATCCCACCCACGATCGGCAGCTTGTTCGCCGGCACGTCCAATTTGACGTACTCGGCGGCAACCCAGCCCCGCTTTTTTGTATCAGGATAGGCAATTTGCCACCAATTCCCATCCGCACTGCGCCCCAGAAGAGTGAGAGCAGCGCCCTCGGCCAAGCGTCCCAGAATTGGCGCCACCGTGCTCGGGCCCGTGCGAACTCGCAGGACATCGGTGGTCGCGGCGCGTATCCCCCCGGCTATGGGCGTCCGCGTCGGGGCCGCAGGCCGCGAAGAGACCGGGACTGCCGCCGGAGCAGGTAATGCCCCTTTGAACCGCGCGGCATTCTCGCGCGTGATGTTGAGATACAGATCCCCGTAGCTCACGCTGGGCTCGATGGAAGTATATTCGACCCATTCATTCCACGACGTAATGATGATCCAGTCCGGGTGCGACGCGAGCGCCGCGCGCCACGTCTCCCGATAGAAATCTCCATTTCGACGGCTCCGGACGTACGCCCCTGCGCGCCCGGTCCGAGTATCGTCATTACCCGGCATGACGGTCGCCACCCAAATCTTGTCCTGCCCAAAAGCCCGTACGCGCTTGCCCCATTTCTCCATTTCGGCGGTTGGGTTCGGAGACCAACCGATGGAGTACAAATGATGGCCGTCGAACACCCGCAAATAAGAGACGTCCACCCCTTCGGCAATCCAAAGCGACTGCCGGTTCGGGTCGACGGCATCCCGGATCGCCTTCCAGGTATCCACCGAGTACTTTTGTTCACGCCAGAAGAAGATAACGGGCTTGCCGCCCACGCGGAGGTATCCGGGTTGGGACGTATGAGTGGACAGCAGATATTTCAGAGATTTGACGACATCCTCGCGCGAATGGTAAAAGGGCGAGGTGACCTCGAAATCGACGGCGGCGGCAAAATTCGCTCCGCGCGCTTGCGCCAGCATCGTTTTGAAATTATCGTCGGTCGGATTCCCCGCCCCCAGCCAAGAAACGACGAAAGCGTCGATGCCGGCACCGCGTGCCTGTTGGATCTGCCGTGCGATGGCCTGGGGGTCGCGCGAGCTGTAGCGGACCAGCGGCTGGTCGGGCATCTGGCCGGGCTTCCAGGAATTGTCGTCGAACCAGGCGTAGTAAAAGGCCAAGACGAGCGGCGAGCGCGCGGCTTGCGCGGGGGGAGGAGGAATTCGCAAAAGCACGAGTAACAAGAGGGGAAATAGAACGAACCCGAGCGGTCGTCTCTTTCGGCTCATAGATTTGTCCCTACTTCGATGATATCGCAATTGTCCTGCAATGACGAGGAAAAGTCCTCCGGGAGGGCTCGGATCGCCCCGCTGCGCTACGCGGGGCGCCTCACGATGGCATCGGTCATGCGAGCCACGCGGGTCATTGGCTTGACATCGTGCACGCGCAGGATATCCGCTCCGCGCACGATGCCCACCGCGACCGTAGCCGCGGTTCCCTCGAGGCGCTCTGCCGCGGGCAGGTCAAGGGTGTAGCCGATAAAGCCTTTGCGCGAGGGGCCGAGGAGAATGGGATAGCCGAGTACGCGCAATTCATCGAGCCGGTTCACCAGTTCCAGGTTCTGCTCGACGGTCTTTCCAAACCCAATCCCGGGGTCCACGATGATTTGGCCGTCGCGGATGCCCGCATCGCGGCCCAGCTCAATCTGCGCGCGCAACTCGCGAATGATGTCCCCGAGCAAGTCGCCGTACTCGACGCCGACATAGCGTCCGCCGAGGCGTTCAGTTTGCGCGGCGTCTTTGGGCCGACTGCGGTTGTGCATGATGACGATCGGAACACCACGGTCCGCGATGACCCTTTTCATTTCTGGGTCCATCCGCAATCCCCAGACGTCGTTCACGAGGTCGGCTCCTGCGTCGAGGGCGGCCCGCGCGATCTCAGCCTTGTAGGTGTCAATCGAAATCGGCACGTTGGTTCGGGACCGCAGGCGCGTGATCAGAGGGATGACACGCCGGTACTCTTCTTCGGCGGGAGTGGGTTGAGAGCCCGGGCGAGTGGACTCGCCTCCGACGTCCAGGATATCGGCGCCGCCCGCAACCAACTCCTCTGCGTGCGCGACCGCGCGCTCGATCCAATCCTGCGTCCCAGAGGCCAGTACGCCGTCACCGCTGAATGAATCGGGCGTCAAGTTGATAATGCCCATGATGTAGGTGCGGCGGCCCCATGTGAACTCCGTTTCCCGAATCCTGAACTGACCGCGGTTCTCAGAACCGATAGCTGCGAGCGTGCGCTCCATGTCGTCGGCCAAAAGCGCAATTTCCCCACCGGCCACACTGGCACCCTCGGCCTGAGTACGAACCCGAATGGCAAGATGGCGGAGTTGGTACTCGGTCCCAAGGAGGAGGATCTTGGCCGAGCCCTCTATGCGCCGGTCGATGGCCGGAGCTTGGTCCGAAGTGCGATCGCCAGTCCCCTGCGCCCGAGAAGGGATGACGGCGTCGCCTCCCTCCAGTACAATTTCCTGATAGAGGAACTGGGCCAGGACAGGCGAAATGCCGTCGATTTCAAAGGCGCGAAAAAGACCCTTCGCGAGGTGCTCCGGCTGAGCGGATGACTCCACGCCGTGCTTGGCCAATTCGGCGCGCAGTTCGCTCGGGTCGTGGAACTCAAAGGCGCGCAGGCTGTACAACCCTGTTTACCTCTTCTCTTCACGTACAAGTGAGAAGAACTCGGATCGAGTCGCCGAGCTGGTGCGAAAGACTCCGCGAGTGGCGCTCGTGACCAGGCGGCTTCCGGGCTTTTTGATGCCGCGCATGGTCATGCAGAGATGCTCGGCTTCGACGACGACCGCGACCCCCGTGGGATGGAGCCCCGCCATCATACAGTCCGCGACTTGGCTCGTGAGACGCTCTTGCATTTGAGGACGCCGGGCAAGGATATCGACCACACGTGCGATCTTGCTCACCCCGACCAGCCGGTCTTTGGGAATATAGCCGACGTGCGCGACGCCGTGGAAAGGCAGAAAATGATGCTCACAGACGGAGTAAAAGGGAATGTCCTTGAGGATAACCATCTCTTGGTGGCCGCCTGCGTCGAAAGTCACGGCGAGAGCTTCCAGAGGGTCTTGTTCCACACCTTGAAAAATCTCTGCATACATGTCGGCGATCCGACGCGGCGTCTCGCGCAATCCCTCGCGCGTCTCGTCATCCCCAATGGCAGCAATGATCTCGCTGACCGCCTTCCTAATCCGGGCATTGTCCATGTTGCGAATCTTGTTCCCTTAGTCTCTACTCTCTTTGTTTGGCTTCGAGCAGCACCACCTGGGTCTCTTGCGGCAGCGAATCCTTGGTCACTTTGAAACTGGGGAGAGCTCCCGGAGGCTTGACGCCCAATTGCTTGAAGAATTTGGTCGGCGGCTCGAGCTTGTTCGTCAGCTCGGGGAGCGCAAAGTGCATGGGAATGACAATCTGCGGCTCGAGCAGCGAAACGACCTCGGCGGCCTCCGCCGGTCCGATCGTCGTCGCGTTGCCGGCCGGGATGAGCAGGATGTTGACATCGCCCAGCGTATCCACCTGCGCCTGGCTCGGCACATGGCCCAAGTCGCCAAGATGGCAGATGGTCAGCCCGTCCATCTCAATCGTGTAAACTGTGTTGGGCCCTCGCTCCTTGCCCCCCTTTTTGTCGTGCGAGGTCGGAATGCCGGTTACAAAAATGTTCTTGATCTCGTACTCGCCGGGTCCCTCAATCACTCTGGGGTCTCCCCTGACGCCCGCGGCAAAATGATGCCCGGGGTGATCATGACTGATGGTTACAATATCAGCGCGCGGGCGAGGAAAGCTCAGACCGATCTCTTTCGAGTACGGATCCGTGATGACCGTCCCTTCTCGGCCGCGCAGACGAAAACACGAATGCCCAAACCAATCTATCTCCATTCCTCCTCCAGCCTGTCGATTATAGTCGAATCCAGAATGAAAAGCAAAACTTGCTCTCCCCTGACAGGGGAGAGCAAGTTTTGCTTTTCATTTTCGCCGCTTACTTGCGCGAGGGCAGGACAGGAGCCCCGCTCAAATGGTGGGCGAGGCGAATCACAGCCTGCTGTGTCGCCGGCTCGCGCACCAGTTCGTAAACCATCCCTCGGCCGTTCGGATGAGTCTGGAGAATACCAAGGTAGGCCAAGTCCTCCAGTTCCTTCTCAATGGACTGCGAGCGGCGCCCCAAGCGCTTGGCAAGGCGTTGAGCGTTCTCCTGCAGGTCGGGGTTCTGCCCGAAAAGCACCAGGATATCCCAACGGGCCAAGTTGGTTGCGTATCGCTCGATAAAAGCCAAGAGTTCGACGTCTATCTCCTTGGAGTAGGGGGGAAAAGGAGAGGAGGGGCGGGACGAGAGCCGATTGGCAGGCACTGTATCTCCGTCATGCGAGAGCCTATGTCCTTCCGATTCTATCATCCGCCATATACAGGGTCAATAGTACTTACTGCCCCCAAATCGAGCCCCGCGGAAAGATAGAGCCGCCCTCTATCGGCGCATAAAATTCACCTCCGCGCGCCAGCAAGACATGGGGTCATTCGGGCCATTCGCGTTGGTCACTACATGGCCGGAATATGGGTCGGACAGGGCATTGCCGTTGGCGTCCGCAGCCCATACATAGTAACTTCCGGGGCGAGCGCCGTTGCCTGCAAGAATGTGAACATAATAGCCGGCGCTCTTTCCCTGCGACCCGCTGGTCGCATAGTACACATCGCCGTTCCCAGGCCCCGGGCCCGTACTCATCGCGACTCGCACACCCGACAACTCGGAACCGTCATTGTTGTAGACGATCCCTTCAATAAAAGTACCACCGGAATGATAGCAACCTTTCAGGAACGTTTTGTAGGCGTAAGGAGGGCTCGTCGGAGGAATCGGCTTGCGAGTCGGGATGGGCGGCCTTTGCGTCGGGACGGGCGTTCTGGTCGGCGTTCTCGTCGGCAGAGGCGTCAGGGTTGGCGTCGGGGTCAAAGTCGGCGTCGGAGTCAGGGTTGGCGTATTCGTCGGAGTCGGAGTCCAGGTAGGCTGGAGACGGGCTGCGATCCCGGTGGTAACGACAAGGTGGGGCTTGAGCGGGTTGAGCGCAATCTGTGGATTGACGAAGATGACAATGAATGCCATGCAGACGAGTACCGTCAGGACGACTACCACCACCGTTGCCATTTGAAAGGTCTCTTCGCGGATGTTTTTCATCATCCACCCCTGGGCGATTTCCGATTTAGGATTTGTCTGATAAAGCTATCATAGCAAATACACGCGGTTTTGGAATAGGCTTATCGGGCTAGTCCAAGTGGCGGGAATTCCCGCGGTCGGACGGAAACCAGAAATCCAAAGACTACTTGGGGAGCGCCTGGTCGTTCTTGCCGTACAGCTCATCGGGAACAAGAAGATCCAAGCTCTTGCCGCTGCGGGTGAGAAGGTCCACGCGCAGGGAGACAATCGAAGCATCCCGCAGCTGGCCGCTGACACCGGCGAGCGCCGTGTGCAAGTCCTGCTCCGTGGTGCCGCGATACCAGCCCCACCGAAGAGCGAGCAACTCCTGACGCAACACATCTTCTGACGCCTGGCTCACGGCCTGCGCGTTCGGGATGGACTCGGCTTCGTGCTCGTAGAGACGGAAAAGATCTCCCCACGCTTGGCTGTAAGCCTCGGCGGTGGCGGGCGCATCTTTCTCCCAAGCCTGCACGATGCCCACCCCATAAGCCCCCCGGGCGATCCTATATTTGAGCGCAAGCCAATTGACCTTGTCCGTCAAGAGCGCCAGCTGGACGGCCGGCTCCTTGGAAGCCGCCAACTGCTTGTCATAGTAGTCGAGTCGCACGCGGTCCTCGGAAACGAGAGCCTGGCTCAGTTGAGCGAGCGAATCTTGCGGCCAGTCTTGCGCGCGCTTGGGAGGATTGTCTTGCACATCGTTCAGCAATTGCTGGGCCGCGGCCATGCGCGTCTGACGAGCGGCATCCACCTCGGCCGAAGCCGGAAGGGCGGCCAGGGTCACACTGAATGGCTCGCGCGGGAGGAGCGTTTCCTCCGCCTCCTTGGCATTTGCCGCCTCATTCCCCAGTGCCCGCGCGCGATCGGCGAGCGTTTGAGCACCCAAAGCGGCGTAGGCATTGGCGACCTGAGTAAAACGGATGGGGCTTGGGTCCCAACGTAAGACCGGGCTGTACTGTGCGACCAAAAAAGCCTGGTCGACGGCCAAGTGAGCGGCATCACGCGCTTGCATGGAACGCAGGCCCGCGGCGACTTGAAGGTACGTGTCCTGTCGCACGCGGTCCGACAGGAATGGGCTTAACGTAGCAATCCGGTCAGCACCTTCAAAGGCGGCGGCCGCCTGGCTCATCTGTTTGGCCGCCGTATAGCGCGTGCCAAGCTGCAAGAGCGCGCCAATGCGTGTCGCATCCGAAAGGCTGGGATCATAGGCGATCAATGCAAAGGCGTTATCCCAGTGTCCTTGATCCAGGGCGGCATTCAGCGCGTCCGCGGGCCGCATGCCGGTCAGCGGCAAGAGAGCCGTTGCCGGCGCGAGGGTGCGATTATCCACTTGCTCCAGCGGCGGTTTCCACGCGAACAGATCTGGTGCGCCGGTGCCGGGAAGAATAAAAGCCGCGCCGAGAGCTCCTAAACCAAAGATCAGGAGCAGGCCTCCGCTCAGGAAAAAGAGCAGCGGAACTGCACGCTTCAAATGCATCCTTTCATGGCTGAACGAGCCGCTCGATTCTCATCGTGTCCCGAACTGCCTGCAGCTGATCGAGCACCTGCTGCCTCAGGCTCTTGAGCGCTTCCCGGCCTGCTTGGGTATTAGGGTCAGTGCCTTGCTGGGCAAGGGCAGCTTGTGCTTTGTACCTGCCGATTGTACAGGTCGAGTGGGATGCCCTGGCCGTTCACCCGCGCGGCCAGGGGGGTGTTAGCAGGGAGGGCGCCTACCTCGAGGCAGGCCAGCGCCGCCGGGGAAGCAACGGCTAAAGCGACGGGAGATGCCGGCGAGCCGGAAACTGAATGGCTGGTTGGAGCGTACACGGTCGGCGTGACTGGAGGAGCGGCCGGCTCCGCGCAAGCGGTCAGGATAAGGAGCGTAACGAGAATAGCGAAGATTGCCCCCACCCGCCGTCGATCCACGCTGTCCTCCCTGTGGCTCGTCCGTTTGGTCGCGGTTATGGCGCGAAGCTCATTATACTGAATGGAACGAGAATTGCAAAAACGTGGATTTGTTTACTTGTTCCCGCTCCTATGCTATACTTTTAGCTGTGGACACACCAGCTTGGTTCATCCCAGACCGCGACCCCTCCGTTTTCTACCCTCTCCACAGCTTTCTCAACCGGCCACCGGCCAGCGTGGTGGAAGCATATTTGACCGCGCTCACGGCTCCCGGCGATCTGGTGATTGACCCCTTTGCCAGCACGCCGACCGTTGCCTGTGCCGCTCACAAGCTCGGCCGGCGGGTGATTGCCGTGGAGAGCAATCCTCTCTTTAGCTGGCTCGCGCGAACGGTCGCGACTCTGCCTCCGCCGTCAGAAATGAACGCCGCACTGACGGAGCTGGGAGACGCGATCAAAGATGAAGCGTCCTTGCGCGCTCATATCAGCCAGCTTTACTCCACGACCTGCGCGGGCTGTCATCAATTGACGCCCGCCACTTTTTTTATATGGGCACGCGGTATCGGTCCGGTCCGGCGGCATTATGTTTGCGCGCACTGCGGCGAGACCTATGACGGCCCCGCCTCTGATGAAGATCGAGAGCAGGCGGCTCGCTTTGACCCACACGGCTTTCACTATCATTTCGCCTTTCAACGAATTGCGCCAGAAGGGAATAGGTACGACGAGCGGACGCGCAAGATTCTGGATCTCTATACGCCCCGCAATCTTTATGCCCTCGTCACCCTCACCGTGAAAATCGATACGCTGTTTCACGCTCGGCGCGAGCGCGACCTCTTGCTGCTCCTGCTCTTGCATCTCCTCGACCGCGGCTCTTCTTTCTACAACGACCCCGCGGCAGATGCGACAGCTCAGCTCAAAGCCCACAAGGAATTTGTCGAGCTCAATTTGTGGACAGAGATGGAACAAACAGTACACCGCTTGGCAGAGATTGGTGCACGCTGGAACTTGACCCTCTCTCCGTCCACCGCGGACGTGATTCTAGCAGAGCACGCCCGCGTGTTCATGGGGCGCGGGAGCGCCAAGGCCCTTGGCCGCGCCATCCCATCGCATACGGCCACATGCGTCCTGACTGCCGGACCGCAACGTCGGCTCGCCGTCTGGGCTCTCTCTTACTTTTGGGGCGCGTGGGTACTCGGGCGGTCCGCAGTGAAATCGCTCGTTCCCGCCCTCGACACGCACAAAGGCGATCCCAATTGGGAAAGGCGTTGGTATGCCGACCTCCTCGAGACAGCAATGGAGGCACTTGCAAAACTCCTCCACTCTGAAGGACGCGCGGCGTTCATTTTCCGCGAAGCGTGGCACGAACCTGTAGAGGCACTCCTCTTATCTGCGGCGCGGGTGGGCTTCGACCTTGAGACTATGATGTTTCAGCCCGCGCTCGGCGATTGCGCTCGCCGCGAGTTCGACAGTGTGCGCGGCAATTACCGGATTTCGTTTGTGCCCGGAGGTGAGAAAGGGGTCTCGCTCTCCGAAGGGGAGCTGGCGAGAAAGATGCGGAAGGCGGCTTACGAAGCGGGGAGGGACGTCCTGACCCGGCGGGGCGAACCTCTTACCTATTCGTGGTTACACCTCGCAGCCTTTACTCGCCTCGCCCGGGAGGGCTACCTCGCCCAGACGGCCGCACTCTATCCCAAAACGGGGCCGGGGCGTTTTGCCTTTTCCGCTGTAAGAGAGGGGTTGACGGAGGGGTACGCCCAGGACATTGATCATTATTCTACGGCCGACCAATTCCTTTGGTTAAGACGCGTTTCAGCTGCAACGCTGGACCTACCCCTGGTCGACCGGGTGGACGATGCTGTGCGCGAGATTCTCTTCGCGGGAAAATCGGCTACCCGACAAGAATTGGAGGACGCGATTTATCTGCGCTTTCCCGGCGATCTCACCCCGGAAGCCGGGTTGATCGATCTATGCGCCCAGGCCTATGCGGTCCAAGCTGCGGATCTAGCGCACGATAAACAAGCCGCCGTCTGGCAGTGGCGGGAAGAGGACCCGGAGCAGGAGAAGGCGCATGCCCTTGAACGGCTGGCGGATCTAGGCGAACGGCTGCAGTATCGGGTTGCACAATCTGCGCCCTTTGATCTGACCTGGGAGGCGGAAGGGGAAATGGCTCACGGTTTTGTCTGGCGATCGCGCGCCTACTTTGGCGACCTCACGCGCATTCAAATCGCCCCGAGCCACGGTTACCTCATCATCCCCGAAGCGCGCGTCCCCTTGCTGCAAGCCAAGGTGCGACAACTGCCTACCCTGGCAGAAGCGTTCCACGATGCCGGCTGGGGTTGGGTCCGGCTGCCGTTTGTCGACAAGCTGCTGGAGCAGGAAAAGGTCGAGCGGCAGCACATCCTCTTGATTACCGGTCTTGTGCCGCCCGCCGCAGAAGAACAAACGCAATTAGAGCTATTTAGGGAGTAGGACCGCTCGCCCACTGCCCCAGTACACCCCGCAAGTCGTCTCCCTCGCGCACGACATAGTTCGGAATCCCACTCGCAAAGAGCTCTGAAGCAGCGGCTTTGGTTTCGCCGCGGCCGCCAAAGGTGTTGATGTCAGTGAGCACGGAGATGACACGGAGACCCCGGCGCTTGGCTTCCCGTGCCGTCTTGATCCATTCCAAGTCGGCGGAAGGGCAAACCGTGACGACGGTGATATTGCGCCCCAAATGCGCGCTTTCCACGCCGAGCACGTGGCTGAACGGCAAATTCCCCTCCGCGCGCAGGACGGCAAGCACCTCCAGAAGGCGATTGAGCTGCCGGTCGCCCCGGTCCGGCTGGATGAGCTCGCGATGATGCCCGTAGGCGACCAGACCCACTGCTCGATGCTGCCGTAAATAGTATCTGGCAACCGTGGCCGCGATGGAAACGTCGTACTCTTCCGTGCTGGGCGTGAGGCGTGTGCGTTGATTGCCAAACCACATCTGGCCCAGGTCCGAAAGATCCTCGCCATCGTCCAGGGGCTTGCTCGCCTGCACTCCTCGCTCCATGTCTAGAAAGACCCACACATCCGCCGAGGGATCGAGCTCGAATTCTTTGACGATCAGGCGGTCGGTGCGAGCGGTCGAACGCCAATGAATGCGGTTGAAAGAATCCCCGGGCGCATACTCACGTGTGCCCACCACATTCGTCGTGGTGTGGTGCGTGCGGCGTCGCTGAGTATCGCCTCCAGACAGGTGCCCCATGGGAGGAGCAAAGACAGGGAGATCGACGGCCATGGGATAAACGGTGAGGCTCGCGGCTGTGTTCGGCAAGCGCCGTTGAAAGACAAAGAGACCAAAGGGATCCCCGGACGCGAGTGTGATGGGGCCGAGATGAAAGCGCCCGCGCTGACGGCAGAGGGTGCGCACATTCCAGCTCCAGCGGACTCCTGCTTGCAGCCCATTTAATACACGACCCACCCGATGCCCGGGCAACTCGGATTCGTCTCGTACCTCCATCCAAATCTTGGCCAGAGCACCGCTGTTCCGCACGAGGAAAAGCTCCTCGGCCACACGGCCGACTTGCGTGCGAGGGGTAACGAGCCGGCGCTCTAATTGAAAGGTAAAGACGCTATAAGCTGCCCAGAGGAACGAGAGGAAGATGACGGCCAAGATAAGGTAGGAGAGACGGAAAAAGATGTCGCGCTCGGTTTGGAATGCAAACGCGGTGAGAATGACCCAAATCAGCAGGAGGGGCCAGTGCCGCATGGAAATATGAAGCGGCCCGGAGCGCAACGGGATCCAGATCGGTTCCCGCAGCAAGCGACGTACTCTTTTCATTTCTGATCGATCCTAGCTCTAGCTCTCTGCAACCCACACCGGTGCGGCGCACCTGCCAACCGCCTCGCCCACTGAATGAAACGGCGCGCGAGCCGGCTTTATGCCGGTTTGGAATCGTCTCTCGGCGTGAGAGGACCAGAACGACCACCGGGGGACATGGGGCTGCCCGGCGGCTTGACATCTTCTTGCGGCTGCATGAGGCGATGGTACTCCATGAACCAGTCTAAAAACTGCTGCCGCTCGCGGACTGCCTGCTCGCGACGAAACTGATGGCGGTGCACTTCGCGGCGGTGAAAGATCTCCGCGCTCGCCTCACGGGGTTCAACCACATTGTAAAAGATGAGACGCCCGGCCCCCGCCGTCTCGATGATCAAATCCCCGAAATTGAACAGGTTCGCGAGGATCCCCTTTTTGGAAAAGGAAATGTTCTGCACCCGGTCGAGGGTCGTCTCAATCGATCGCTCTCTCAGCCCGAACGGGCTGCGCTCGACATCCACCACCCGATCCGCCGTGACGCGGTAGACGTCGTTGCTCCAGTCCTCATAACGATACCAGGCCCAGAAAACGATCAAGCTGAGCATCAACCCCCAAAGGCACACGAGAAAGATTACGACAAAGACCGACTGGACGGCAGTGCCGAGCACGCGCAAAGGCACAATGCCCGAGAGGTGCAGCAGGCCCACCGCCAGGATAATCGCAAAGGACAGGGCCGGCTCTGCAATCCGGTCCAAGAGAACGAACCAATGCTTGCGCCACGTGATGCGGTCCGTCTCTTCAATTCGCAGGCCAAACCAATCGTTGATCCATTTGCCCAAGCCCGATCGCTTGCGCCATCGCCGCGGCTGCTGTGGAACGGTGGCCGTTTCTTCGCGGTGAGAGGAAATCGAGCCGGGTCGGACAGTGTTTTCGGCGTCTTGACCGGATAGTTGTGGCCCTATCGGCGATGCCTGTCGAGCAAGGGCCGCCTCGCCCGAGTCTGCGCGGCTGCCGGTTGTAGGCGGTATGAGATCGGGCGCCAGGTGCTGCCATGATTGGGCGCGGATGTCTTCCCGAACTTGATCCCGCTCGTACGACTCCCCCTGGCTACGAATCCGGTCAAGCTGCTCAAACACTTGCTGACGAATCCGGGCCGAGCGCGGGGCAAAGCTGAAATGAATCTCCATATCCCCCGCCGTCTCAACCCTCAAATCACAAAAACCGCACAGCCGTGCCGCCCAGCCATTGACCGTTTCCAGGACGTTGGTCACCTGCGCCAGGGGCGCTTCCTCCCGTTCATCAAAGAAGAGGGCGACTTGTTCCGTGTGGGCGACGCGCTTGTTCGTCACGATGTAGTAATCGTTCGTCCAGTCGAGGATGTGCCACGCGAAGCTACCGAACCCCCAGACGACAGCTGCCAAGACAAGGAGGAAAGGAGCATCACGGATCAGAGATGGGGCGCCCACGGCTAGAACCAAAGGAAGAACCCAGGTACTCGCGCCGGCGAGGGCAAGGAGCGCGGCCGTGAGAATCGCCGGGATCATCAGGCGCGAGACCAGCGCGTACCAATGCCGTCGGGTCAAGGTGAGCACTACTTCGCCTTCTGCCAGCCAGGGTAATGTTCGTCGAGCCAGCCGCGCTTGAACATCCGGCCGAATGTGCAGCGCCGCTTGCGCTTGGGGGTAATCCTCCAGGAGCGCGTCGAACTCGGATTTGGCGAGAACGAAAAGCTGCGCCTCGGCAGAGACGACGTCCATGGTGACATCGCGATCGAGCCCGGTCAAGAGGGAGGTTTCGCCAAAAAATGCGGGGGCCGTCAGATATCCGATGAGTTGCTCTCGGTCGGAGTCGTCGGCGCGGCGAACTCGCAGCATGCCGTTATCGAGCACGTAAAAAGCTTGGCCCGCGTCGCCCTGCCGGTAGATCGTGTCCCCAAACTTGAAGCGGGCATGATGAAACAGAGGTGCCATGCGCGCCAGCACCTGACTGTCTAATTTGGCAAACAGCGGAATCGTCTGCAGGCGCTCAACAGGAAGCATGAATCCATTTCAGATTGCTGATTTCAGATTGCAGAAATTCCCCAAGCATTTGGCGCCCCAATCCGCAATCTGAAATCTGCAATTAGCAATTCTTAGAGCTGTTCTTTCAGTTTCTTGGCGGCGGAACGGGACATGCCTTCGACGGTGGCGAGTTCTTCAACCGAGGCCTCGCGAATCTTGTCGAGCGAGCCAAAATGAGCGAGGAGGGCGCGGCGGCGGCGCGGGCCGATCCCGGGAATGGAATCGAGCTGGGAGGCGAGCCCGCGCTTGGCGCGCAAGTTGCGATGGTAAGTGATGCCAAAGCGGTGCGCCTCGTCGCGGATGCGCTGCAAGAGCTTGAGCGCTTCGGATGAGCGGTTCAGCCGGAGAGATGCCAAGCGTCCGGGCAAAAAGACCTCTTCCTCCTGCTTGGCAAGGCTAATCAGGTGAACCCCTTCAATCCCCAACTCCGCAAAGACCTCTTGCGCCGCGCCCAGCTGCCCTTTGCCGCCATCGATGATCACCAAATCCGGCATCCGCTTCCAGGCATCGTCTTTGCCAGATGGAGACCCTGGTGCTCTTGTGCTCTTTTGACCCGACGGGGCAACGCTCTCCGCATGGCTTGTCTCTGGCTCCGCCTGGTCCAATTGAACGAGGCGACGAAAGCGGCGGCGGAGCACCTCTTGCAAGCTGGCAAAGTCGTTGGCTCCCTCGACGGTCTTGATTTTGAACTTGCGGTAATCGCTCTTTTTCGCCGCGCCGCGTTCAAAGACGACCATGGACCCGACGGAGTTGGTCCCCTGCGTGTTGGAAATATCATAGCATTCCATGCGCAAGGGAGGATTCTCCAAGCCGAGCGCTTCCTGCAATTCGGCGACGGCGCTCATCTGTTTGGTCTCATCCGCGAGCCACTGCGCCTTCAGGCTTGTGAGGGTCGCCTGGGCATTCTCTTCCGCCATCTGGACGAGTTCCCTGCCCTGGCCGTTGCGCGGCACCTGGAGCATGACCGTCTGTCCCCGGCGACTCTGGAGCCAGGCCTCGATGATCTGTGCCTCGTCCAGATCCTCCGGCAAGAGGATTTCGGGCGGTACGTAGGCCGCTTCATCGTAAAACTGTTTGATGAAGGAGGAGAGCACCTGATCCGCCTTTTCTCCTTCCGTCCCCTCAAGGACAAAGTACTCACGGCCGAGCAACTTGCCGCCGCGTACGAAAAAGACCTGGACGCACGCGTCCCCATCATCCTGGGCAAAGGCAATCACATCCTGGTCCGTCGTCGCGACGGAAACCACCTTTTGGTGCTCGGCGATTCGGGCGAGCGCCTGGAGTTGGTCTCGATAGCGGGCGGCGCGCTCGAACTCGAGGGCAGCCACCGCTTCGTCGAGCCTCGCACGGATGGCAGCCGTAACCTCCTCCGTCCTGCCTTCCAGAAACATGCAGAGGCGATCGATCATGGCGCGATACTCTTCGCGGGTGGAGACGCCGATACAGGGCGCCATGCAAAGACCAATGTCATAGTAAAGGCACGCCCGCTTGTCGCGGCCGGTGATCTCCCTATCGCAGGTGAGATAAGGAAAGACCTTGCGCAGAGTATCGAGCGTCTCGTGGACAGCCCACACCGCCGTAAATGGGCCAAAATAGCGGGCGCCGTCATGCTCCATCCGCCGCGTCAACAAGACCTTGGGGAAGGGCTCTTGCCAGGTGACCTTGATGTAAGGATAGCGCTTGTCGTCCTTGAGCCGGATATTGAAATGCGGCTTCCATCTCTTGATGAGATTACATTCAAGGACAAGCGCTTCCAGTTCCGATTCGGTGACGATGAATTCGATATCGCGGATGCGGTCGACGAGATGGAGGGTCTTGATGTCGTGGCCATTCGGCGCGTGGAAATAGGAGCGGACACGGTTGCGCAGATTGATTGCCTTGCCGACATAAATGACCTCGCCCTTGTCATCCTTCATCAGGTAGACGCCGGGATTGGTCGGCAAGGTATCCAGTTTTTGCTGAATTTCAGGTCGTGCTTTCGATTCCATTTCCGTACATTATACCACCACTCGCAAGGCGACCGAGGTCTCCCAAGAGCCCAACCCTTGGGCGGTGCACCTTTGATGCGACGAGAGCTGTTGGATGTGCGGGGAGTGTCTCGATGCCGAGACCGAGGGTCGTGCTTTCATTGGCATGCAAGGACGAAGGGGATGCGCAAAGGCGATTGAGCGCCCTTGCGCACCCTAGATCCGGCGGCGCCCATGGTGACGCCGCCGACCAGTGACTTTTGGACGGCAAAAAGAACGAGGACAATTGGAGAAAAGATCAGTTAAAAGGGCAGCTCCTCTTCGCTCTGCGGTTCGCCCCCAGGCACGGCCGGGACATCACCGGAGCTGGGCGCGGCAGAACCGACCTCCGCGCCCTCGCGGCGACCGAGAAAGCGAACGGTCTGGGCGCGCACTTCGAACGAGGCGCGCGCTTTACCATCCTGCCCGACCCAGACGCGCGGGCCGCCGTTCTCATCGCCGACAAGAGCGCCCTCGACGAGGACTTGGCGCCCTTTGCTGAGGTATTGGTTACACGTTTCCGCCTGCTTCCCCCAGACCGAGATGCGAAACCACAGAGTCTCGTCCTTCATCTGGCCGTCAGAAGCGGTGTAGCGGCGACTGGTGGCCACTGAAAAAGAGGTGACCGGTGTGCCGTTGGGCGTATAGCGCATTTCAGGATCGCGCCCGAGATTCCCGACGAGAACAATTCGCTGATACATGGTTTCTCCTTCCGTACTCGTGGGTAACAATCGAAAGCGCCGGTTTTAGTATTCGCACCCCTCGGTGCATCGGTCAAATCAGCGGGTAATCTGACTCATAATTTGATTGAGGAACCCCGCTCCGGCGAAAGAGAGAAGAGCAGCGAGGATGCAAGCGAGCAAAACGTTAAGAATCATGCAGCCGATATTCCCGACCATCGTGCCCAGTGCAATGTGCCATACGCTCGTGGGCTGTTGCATCACGGTCTCCTTTGAAACAACATTGTTTGCAGGTGCGGGCTCTGCGTTGGCTTGTGGAGTATTCATTTGATGATCGTCAGGCTAGGCCGGAGTGACCGGGGCAACCGGGACCACCGGGGCGGCCGGCCCCTGGGTTTGTCGCCAAAACTGGCCAAACAGATTGGCGGTCACAAGCTGCGCCCAGAACGTGGTGAAAAAGAGGCCGATTGCACAGAGGATGATCCCGAACTCGGCGATAAACGATGCGACGAACGCGACCAGCAGTGCAATCACGTAGGGCCCCGCATTCTTTGAAATCAGATCCAGGTTCCCTCGTATGTCCCAAAAGACCGAAAGTTGGTTCTCGCTCATCGCAAAGCGGGTGAGCGGCGCATACAGAGTCACGCCGGCGACGAATGAATACAAGGCAATGATGCATTGCAGACAGAGAACCGCGATTCCAGCCACACCAGACAAGCTGCTGGAGGTGCTTTCCGTTCCGGTCCCTGTGGAGCCGCCCGCAAGTCCGGTGATCACTCCGAAGCAGCAAACCAGAATGATGGCGGGCAAAAAGTAGATAATGATGCCGATGAGAGCGTACAGGCCTTTCATAAACAAGGCGCCCATATCTCCCCACGCAGGCAGGGGGACTGGAGCGCCTTCAGCGACGTTTCGAGTGGTTGTGAGGGTGTATCCCAGTACGAGGGCAACAGCGACTAGGAGAGGGATGAGGAGCAGCCAGAAGAAGAGAGCGCCTACAAAGATAATCGCGCCACCGATGAGCACTTTGGTAATCCACTGGGGATCATCAAAAACGTACGTGAACGACTTCCCAATGTCCATGCTGGCCTCCGCGTTGAGCTGGGATTACGTACAGGCGAATTATACCAAATGTTCGTTGCAGGTGCAATAATCAAAACTCGGGGTTATGCCGTTCTGGCGCCGTTTCGCGCATGCCATATGGAGAATGTACGCCGGGCCTCACCGACGCGTGCGCCGGCTCTCGCCGCCGCAACGCTAGTTCTCCAGGTCTTGGAGACTCGCAAGAATGTGAGCCCAGTGCGTGCCTCGCCAATAGACGCGGCCGCACTGCGGGCAGCGACGGAACTGCTCCTGAGTCAGAAAGACGTAAGGAGGCACGCGACCTTGCGCCTGCTGCCTGTCCAAAAGCTGCAGGGGCGCGTTACAGGCCGGGCACCGCGAAAAAACCGCGTCCCTCTGCAGATGCAGTTCGCGAAATACCTGCGCCAATTGCTCTTCGACCTGTTCCGATTCTATGCGCACGCACCGGACCCCGCGGCGGCGCGTCAACTCAATATCACGCGTCAGCAAAATACGGTCCTCGGCACGCGCGCGCCGGGCCAGTTCCTGGTCATTCGCCTTGGCCGAATACACTGTATCGTAGCCGAGAAGGCGCAGCCAGGTCGCGAGTCTGCCCAACATCGCATCGACGAGAAACTTCATCTTCGGTATTA
Source organism: Chloroflexota bacterium (assembly GCA_023381515.1). Next base: position 111,581 of record JAMCQI010000100.1, read on the forward strand.
TAATGCGCGATCACACTTCTGTCGACGCGGGGCAGGGTCATTTGTGGCGGATGCGCGAGGGTGTTATAATGACGGCCAATCGTCGTCAAGGAGGAGGGATGCCGCTTTCGCGTGCGCAAGTGCAACATATCGCCGACCTCGCCCGCTTGGAGCTGACGGATGCGGAGATCGACCGGATGCAGCTGCAGCTTTCGGCCATCCTCGACCACGCCGCGCGCCTGCAAGAACTGGACACTGAAGCGATCCCCCCGACGGCCAGCGTAGTGCCCCTCGCGAACGTCATGCGCGAGGACGTGGTGTCGCCCTCTCTGCCGCGTGAGGCTGTGCTGGCGAATGCCCCGGATACGGACGAAAAGGGAGAATTCTTCCGGGTGCGCGCCATTCTGAAGGAATAGCCGACGACGATGAGAATTGCGTGGTTCGGCCATGTGGCGTCGGCGCGTGCCGATGGGATTGTGAGCTATTCGCACGAAATGATCCGCGGACTGCGGCAGCGGGGCCAGAACGTCCTTTTCTTTTACCATATCAGCCGGGAACGCGGCCAGGTTCGCGATCCGCAGGGCATCCACATCGGCTCTTTTGACATCTTGAACCGCGCCGTTATTTCCTCGCCCCGCGCACGTGCTCTGATCGAAGAGATACTGGCGCAGGAACGAATAGACATTGCGCACATCTCCCTCTCGTTCTCCCAGCTGGATTTCAGCCTCCCGGAAATCTGCCACGCAATGGGCGTGCCCGTCGTCGCCACGATTCACTTTCCCTACGGCCCCCCTGAAACCTTTTGGGGGAGCGCCGTGCGTGTCCTCTACCGCGTCTATTCCGGTTCCCTCAAGCATTATGATGCCGTGATCGTCTTTTCGGAAGATCAGCGCGCGCTCTTGATCAAGTACGGCGTTTCGGCCGAGCGGGTTCGGGTGATTCCGAACGGAGTCGATATTGTCACATTTTCTCCGGGGGCGGCAGACTATAAGGAACAAATCAATGCTTCCATTCTGATTTCCTATATGGGGCGTTTGGACCCGGAGAAGAACGTGCCTGATTTGCTCAACGCGTTTCAGCGCCTCAATCTGCCGCGCGACCACAAGCTCGTCGTGGTCGGCAGCGGTATGGACCTCTCCCGCTTGCGACGGAAGGCCGCGGGTGATCACCGCATTATTCTGAGAGGTTTTGTCGGAGATCTGCGAGAGCGAATTCGAATTCTGCGGGCCGCGGATATTTTCGTTCTCCCTTCCTCTATCGAAGGGCTCTCCCTCGCCATGCTCGAAGCGATGGCGACTGGAACTGCCGTCGTCGCCACCAACGTCGGCGCGGATGCCGAGGCGCTGCGCGGCGCCGGCGTCGTCGTCGACTTGGATTCGCTCGAAGGACAACTCCCCCTCGTACTGCGGATGTTGGTGGATTATCCCGAGTTTCGCCGCGACCTGGCCACACGTGCCCGCCAGCGCGCGGTCGAAGAATACTCGCTCGAGACAAATATCGATCGCGTGGTTACTCTCTATCGAGAGTTGGCCCACTGCGACTGACGAAAGGACTCTTGGACCTGAACCGCTTGACCGCCCATGAAGCCTATCGTTTGCTTCAAAAAGGCGAAATCAGCTCGGTTGAATTGACCCGCGCAGTGCTCGACCGCATCGACACCGTGGATGCTCGCCTCAAGGCTTTCCTCACCCTGATTCCGGAACGAGCCCTCGAGCGCGCACGCGCCGCGGACGCGCTCTGGGCAGAGCACCGCCGCGCCGGCACCGCCGCCCCGGGCTTGCTGGGGATTCCGATGGCCATCAAGGATGAGATCTGCACGCAGGGAGTTCTCACGACGGCCGGCTCGAAAATCCTTTACAACTTTGTCCCGCCCTATAACGCCGAGGTCATGGAGCGCCTCCATGCCGCCGGCGCGGTTCTCATTGGTAAGACGAACAACGACGAGTTTGCGATGGGTTCATCCACGGAGAATTCGGCCTTTTTCCGAACCTGCAATCCGTGGGATCTGACGCGAGTGCCCGGCGGCTCGAGCGGCGGGAGCGCGGCCGCGCTCGCGGCGGACGAGACGATTTTCGCGCTCGGGACGGATACGGGGGGAAGCGTGCGGCAACCGGCCGCGCTGTGCGGAGTCGTCGGCCTCCGCCCGAGCTATGGACGAGTCTCCCGCTACGGGGTTATTGCTTTTGCCTCATCCCTCGACCAGGTGGGGCCGATCACAAAAGATGTGCAGGATGCCGCGCTGATTCTCGGGACCCTCGCGGGACACGATCCCAAGGAAGCGACCTCCGTCGATCTCCCGGTGCCCGACTACGTAGCCGCGCTCAGACCGGTGACCTTGCAGGGGCTGCGGGTGGGCGTGCCGAAGGAATACTTTATCGAAGGAATGCAAAAGGGAGTCGAGGACGCTGTCCGCGCCGCCATTCGCGTCCTGGAGAGCCTGGGGGCGATTACCCAGGAGGTGAGCCTGCCGCACACCGATTACTCCCTCCCGGCGTATTACTTGCTCGCGCCGGCGGAAGCCTCTGCCAACCTCGCACGCTACGACGGCGTCAAGTACGGCCTTCGTGCAAAAGAGGGTCCCACGGACGAGATGTGGGCGGTCATGCGAGAAACTCGCGGTGAGGGCTTTGGAGCGGAGGTCAAACGGCGCATCATGCTCGGCACATATGCCCTCAGCGCGGGCTATTACGATGCCTACTATTTAAAGGCGCAAAAGGTGCGCACCCTCATCAAACGGGACTTTGACCAGGCGTTTAAGCAGGTGGACGTGATCGTAGCGCCGACGACGCCGAGCGTCGCCTTCAAGATTGGCGAAAAGGTGGACGATCCACTTCAGATGTACCTGGCCGATGTCTTTACCCTCGCGCAGTCGCTGGCCGGCATCCCCGCGATTTCAATACCGTGCGGCTTGGTCGACGGCCTGCCGGTGGGTCTGCAAATCATGGGGCAGGCCTTCGACGAAGCGCGGGTCTTGCAGGTTGCGCACGCGTACGAGCAGGCCACGGACTGGCACACGCGCAGGCCCCCGCTCTAGAACCGGAGAAGAGGAAAGTAGAAAATCGCGATGCAAATGAAAAAAAGAGCTCCGTATTTGCTCTTTGGCCCACTCTGATATATAATAGCGGCTCGGACACGCGGTCTACCAATCACGCTTCCTGATCCGAGGATGTGTGCCCCGCGCCACACGCGGGGTGATCCGAGGAAGTGAGGGGAGCGGCCGCCCCACCGGTCAAATTTCACGGGACCGATGGAGAAAACACAAGGAGAAGTTCAGTGGCTATTTTACCGATGAAGTCTTTGCTCGAAGCCGGCGTCCATTTCGGCCATCGCACGCGCCGGTGGCATCCCCGCATGCGGCAGTACATTTTTACCGAGCGGAATGGCATCCACATCATCGATCTTCAGCAAACGATGGGCAAGCTGGAGGAAGCTTATAACGCCATTCGCGACATGGTCGCCGAAGGGGGCACCGTCCTCTTTGTCGGCACCAAGCGCCAGGCTCAAGAGACGATTGCTCAGGAAGCCCAGCGCTGCGGAATGCCCTATGTGAATCAGCGATGGCTCGGCGGGACGCTCACCAATTTCCGCACCATTCGCAGCCGGATTGATTACTTGCTCAAGCTCGAGGAGCGCCAAGCGAGCGGCGACTTGGACAAGCTGCCCAAGAAAGAGGCCTTGATGCTGACGCGCGAGCTCACAAAATTGCAGAACCGGCTCGGCGGTCTGAAAGAGATGCGGCGGCTTCCCAAAGTTCTGTTCATCGTGGATACCCGGCACGAGTCCAATGCGATTGACGAAGCGAATACGCTCAATATTCCGATTGTCGCCATGTGCGACACCAATTCGGACCCGGAGCCGATCGCCTTTCCCATTCCCTCCAACGACGATGCCATTCGTGCCATCAAACTGATTACCGGCAAGATTGCCGACGCGGTCGTCGAGGGCAAGAACATTCGCGGCGTTATTGCCGCCGAGGCTGAGGAATACGGCGGCGCGCCCGCTCCAGTCGAGGCGCCCGCGACCGAGGAGCCTCAGGTTGTGCTCGCCCAAGAAGGAATCGCAGGCGAGACGGAAGAGCGCGTGGAGGAACTCGAAACCGGAGAGATGCAAGGGGTCGTGCCGGAAGGCGAGGCAGCTTGAGTATGGCGATTCCAACAGAGCAGATCAAGAAACTGCGCGAACTGACGGGCGCGGGGGTGCTGGAAACCAAGCACGCCCTCGAGCAGGCGAATGGCGATTTTGATCAAGCGGCCGCCGTGCTCAGGGCGAAAGGGCAGGCCCGGGCCGAGAAAAAGGCTGAACGGGCCGCGACCCAGGGCTTGATCGAAACCTATGTCCACTCGGACATCCACTCGGCCGGCAAGGTGGGCGCCATGCTGGAGCTCAACTGCGAGACGGACTTTGTCGCGCGGACTGCCGAGTTTCAGCAGCTCGCGCACGACCTTGTGCTTCATATTGCGGCGACCAACCCCAAATACATCTCACCCAACGATATTCCTACCTCCGTACGCGAACAAGCCGAGTCCGATTTTAGGGCGCAAGTCGAGTCGGAAGGGAAAAAAGGTCCGCTGGTCGACAAGATCATCCAGGGCAAAATGGAGAGTTACTTTAAAGACCACTGTCTCTTGCGGCAGCCTTTTATCCGGGACGAGAGCATCACGATTCAAGACCTCGTCCAGTCCGTCGCGATGAAGATGAGGGAAAACATCGTCGTGCGGCGGTTCGTTCGCTATCAGCTAGGAGAGTAACCACAGAGAGAAGAGGGGAAATTAGTGGAAACAAGGGAGACTGATTTCCCCTCTTTTCCGCTTGTTTCCCCTCTCTACTTGAGGGAGAGATGGCAGAACCCAAATACAAACGGATCCTGCTGAAACTGGGCGGGGAAGCCCTTTCCGGCCGGGGACAATTCGGGATCGATCCCAAAGCTGTCGCCTATCTGGCCGACGAAATCCGGGCCGTCCAAGAGCACGGAGTCGAGATTGCGATTGTAATCGGCGGAGGCAACTTTTGGCGCGGCAACGATCCCTATGCACGAAGCATGGACCGGGGGACCGCCGATTATATGGGCATGCTCGCGACCGTGATGAATGCTATGGCTCTGCAGGACTCGCTCGAGGCGCGGAGCATTATGACCCGCGTCCAGACGGCCATTGAGATGCGCGCCATCGCAGAACCCTATATCCGCCGGCGTGCCATCCGCCACCTCGAAAAGGGACGCATCGTGATCTTTGGCGCCGGCACGGGCAACCCCTTCTTTACCACCGATACCGCCGCCGCCCTCCGCGCCAAGGAAATCGACGCCCAGGCCATCCTCAAGGCCACCAAGGTAGACGGCGTTTACGACAAAGACCCCCTCAAGTACCCGGACGCGAAAAAGTTCGAACGGATGACCTATAACGAAGCCATCCTGATGGAGCAGGTGCAGGTGATGGACAATACCGCTTTCACCCTTTGCATGGAACATGACCTGCCCATTATCGTGTTTGACCTTTCTCAGCCGCGTGCGATCGAGCGCGCCGCCCTGGGAGAGGCGATCGGAACGATGATCTCCAAATAACTGGACAGTTCTTTCTGCGGTGATGGCGATGATTGACGATGTCAAAGCTGATGTTGAAAGCAAGATGAAAAAGACGATCGAGGCGCTCAGGCGGGAGCTCCTGTCCATCCGCACCGGGCGAGCTACGCCCGCGCTCCTCGAACCGCTCAAAGTGGACTATTACGGCGCGCCCACGCCCTTGGTGCAGATGGCGACGGTCTCCGCACCCGAACCGCGTCTCTTGACGATCAAGCCGTGGGACCAGTCCACGCTGCAGGCGATTGAAAAGGCGATCTTAAAGTCCGACCTGGGTCTCACGCCGATGAACGACGGCAAGATCATCCGGCTCGCGATCCCTCCGCTGACCGAAGAGCGACGCCGTGACCTCACCAAAGTGGTCCACAAGCACGCCGAAGAGGCCCGCGTCGCGCTCCGCAACGTTCGCCGCGATGGTCTCAAAGACCTGGAGGACTTGGAAAAAGAAAAATTGATCTCGGAGGACCAGCATTTCAAGGGAAAAGAAATGCTGCAAGAGTTGATCGACAAGTACACGGTCCAGATCGATCAACACTCCAAGGCGAAAGAAGCCGAGATCATGGAAGTCTGATCATGGCTCTTGACACAAATGCGCTGACCAAGATTCCGGCTCACGTCGCCATCATCATGGACGGCAACGGGCGCTGGGCCCGGCAGCGGGGTCTGCCACGACTGGCGGGGCACCGGGCTGGCACGGAAAACATGCGGCGGATCCTCGAAGGCGCGGTCGAGTTCGGCGTCTCGGTGCTGACCGTTTACGCCTTTTCCACCGAGAACTGGGGCCGACCGGAACCCGAAGTCCATGGTCTTTTGGAAATCTTTAAGGAGATGGTCGCGCGCGAAGTGCCGGAGCTGAACAAGAACGGGGTACGGCTGCGTCACCTCGGGCAGTTAGAGGGCATTGACGAGAGCTTGCAGGAGCAAGTGCGGCAGGCAATTGCCCTGACGAAAGATAACCATCGGATAACGCTGAACGTGGCCTTTAATTATGGGGGGCGAGCCGAGATCCTCGACGCCGTGCGGAGAATGATTCAAGACCACGTTGCGCCCGATCAGGTGAATGAGACGCTCCTGTCGAGCTATCTGTATACGGCGGGCCTGCCCGACCCCGATCTCATCATCCGGACTGCCGGCGAGATGCGTCTTTCGAATTTTCTAATCTGGCAGTCGGCCTACGCCGAGTATTACAGCACCCCAACACTGTGGCCTGACTTTGACAAGCAGGAACTGTACCAAGCACTACTGGCTTTTGGTCAGCGGCACCGCCGCTTTGGGAAATTGGAGAACGTCTAGAGCGCTTATCCCTTCGGGATTCCCTTGTGCTCAGATACCGCCTCGCGAGCGCCATCGTCCTGATCCCCGTCATCCTCGGGGCCGTAATCCTCGGCGGTCCCGTTTATTTCGCGCTAGCCCTCGCCGGCTTGCTCGTCTGCGGCTATGAGTTTTATCAGATGGCTGAGCACGCGGGGTATCATCCCTATCCTATCCTCGGTCTAGCCCTCGTTACCCTTTTCGTGTGGGACGCTTACGCGCGCACTTTTAGCTCACGCGATATCCTGTCCCTGGCACTCGTCGTCTCGCTCGTCATCGCGATCTATTGGCGCAGGGAAGGCTGGATTGCGGGCTGGGCTCTGACTTTTGCGGGCGCGCTCTATATCGGCGTTCTCGGGGCCTATTTCATTCTTATGCGCTCGCTGCCGGACGGGCAGATCTGGACGGCGGGGGTCCTCTTGACCACCTGGGCAACCGATACCGCCGCCTACGCCGCCGGGCACCGCTTTGGCCGCCACGGCTTTTTTACGAGCATTAGCCCCAAAAAGACTTGGGAGGGCGCGATTGGCGGTTGGGTGGCCGCTATCGTCGTCATGTTCCTTTTCGCTACAATCGCCGGGCTTGCTCCGTTGTATAGCATCGGACTGGGCACCGTCGTGGGCCTTGCGGCGACCTTTGGAGATCTTGCCGAATCGGTGCTCAAGCGCCAGTTTGGCGCCAAGGACTCGGGGGCCCTGGTGCCGGGGCACGGCGGACTTTTGGATAGGGCCGACAGTCTTCTTTTTGCGGGGGTGTTTGCGTACTATTCTCTGGTTTGGGCCTTGCATTTAGCCCTGCCCAAGTGACGCACGAACTATGGCGGACCTTTTTCTGGCCAGTCTCGCGCTGGGGAATATCATTCTTTCCTCGGCAATCATCATCGTCTCTTTTTCGCTTTTTCTCTATCTGATCGCGAATAATTGGCGCAACTCGGTCGCGCGATCTTTTTCCGCGCTGCTCGCTATTATCACCATCTTTTACATTGGCGATGTCTTTCTTCAGCGCGTGGAGACCTTTCCCGACGCCGTGATCTGGCTCAAGTTCAAATGGTTCGGAATCGCCTTTATCCCCGCCACGTACCTGCACTTTTCGGATGCCGTCCTCCGCTCCACGCATGATACTTCTCCGCGCCGCCGTGCGGCCGTGCCTCTTTCTTACGTGGCGAGCGCTGCATTTCTCATCCTTGTCTGGCTGACCGACCTCGTCGTACGAGACGGCTTTTATTTCCCCCAGGCAACCCAGTTCAAAGCCGGACCCGTCTTCCCTCTCTTTGCTCTGTTCTTTTTTGCCCTGACTGGCTGGGGGTTCTACAATCTGCGTGCGGCGCGGCGCCGGACGCTGACGCCGACCTCGCGCCGCCGCATGCTCTACCTCGCCGCGGCCCTTGTCGCGCCGGCTCTCGGCGTCTTTCCTTACCTCATCTTTGCGAGTTTTCCCGCCGAGTTCTCGCCGGCGCTCCTCCTGCTCATCACGCTCGTTGCCAAAATGGGCATCGCTTTGATGATCATCGTCATGGCTTATACGGTCGCGTACCAGGGCGCCCTTTCGCCTGACCGCGTGATCAAGCACAACCTGGTCCACTACCTGCTCCGCGGGCCTCTGGTCGCCATCGCCGTGATCGGACTGATGCTCTCCGTCCCTCCGGTCGAACGCTGGCTGGGCTTGTCGCGGGAAACAGTCCTATTTGCGACTGTGCTCGGGGCGATCGTCTTGCTGGAGCTTGTCATCAATCAGGCCAAGCCCTTGATCGATCGGGCCATCTTTTGGGGAGACCGCGACGAACTGGACCGCATCCAGGAGATCGACAAGCGTCTCTTGACGACCAGCGACCTCCGACAATTGCTCGAGAACATTATGGCCGCGACATGTGACCTCCTGCGCGTCCCCACCGGTTTTGTCCTCGCTCCCGACGACGGGCAATGGAGAATAGAGGCAGCCACAGGACCGCGTGAGAGCATGCGCCAATTCCTCACCTCAACTGACCTGTCCGAATTAGCACACTCGGAGAGTGCGGAGGGAGCCTCGGGCTTTTTCGCCCGCGGGGACTTTTGGTTACGGCCTTTGCATTCGAGAACGGGAGGAGCCATCCTCGGCATTATGGGCGTCGAAGCCCGGGCAGCGAACCCGGATCTCTCGGAGCACGAGGAGGATCTCGTCGCCGCGTTGGCGGCGCAGGCCGAGCTGGCATTGGAGGACCGGCAGCTGCAGCAAGGGATGTTCAGCGTCCTTGAACAGATCACGACGGAAATCGAACTCTTGCAGCGAGCGCGCGGCAAGCCACGTTATACCGGCGCGCTCGAAAAAGAACGCGTCGAAGAGGAAATCCTTCCCTCACCCGCTTTTCACCGGGCCGTCAAGGATGCCCTCGACCACTATTGGGGCGGCCCGAAATTGACCGAGAATCCCCTCCTGCAGCTCAAGATCGTGCAGAATGCCCTGCCCGAGTACGAAAACAATCCCACTCGAGCTCTGCGCGCACTGATCCTCCGCGCGATTGAATCGCAAAAGCCGAACGGACCGCGCTCGCTGACCTCGCCGGAATGGCTCCTATACAATATCCTCGAACTCAAAGTCATTCAGGGCAAGCGCGTGCGCGAGATTGCGCGCCAACTCGCGCTCAGCGAGAGCGACCTTTATCGGAAGCAGCGCGTGGCCATCCAAGAAGTGGCCAAGACGCTCGCCTCGATGGAAGAACGTAACGTTCAAACCGGCGTCGACCCTTCGAGTGCCGAACCGATACCAACCGCAACTCTGCACAAGGAGCCCGCAGCCGTAAAATCGGCTGACCGGGCCTAGAGTCTCCCCCGCTGCGTCTGTGGCCTGCTCCACGGTATCTTCCTGAGCAGGCCATTTATTTTCCCATTTTCTCTTCGAACCGCTTCGGGACACCCGTTTGCCCCTTAAAGTTTCGTGAGTTTAGTATTGACTAAACTTTCCATTCATTGTATAATGTTCGTGATCTTGTGAACTATAAACCGGTTCATCTCAGGGGGACGCATGGACAAGGAGCAGCGACGATTTGAGGGAAGGCATTTTATCGAGGACATGGGGCTCCTCTTTGAGCAAGGAGGGCATCCGCGCATGGCAGGCCGCATCTTGGGTGCCCTATTGATTGCCAAACCTCCCTACCAATCCGCGACCCAGCTGGCTGATACCTTGCAGGCCAGCAAAGGCTCCCTCAGCACAATGACTCGTCTGCTGCTTCAAATGGGGCTCATCGAGCGAGTGGGTCTGCCGGGCCATCGGAGTGATTACTTTCGCATCAAGCCGGGCGCCTGGACGGCGTTGGTCCGCCAGACGGTCTACGAGCTGACCGCCATGCGCCAGTTGGCCGAACGCGGATTGGAGCTCATCGACAACGAGGACACTGATACGCGCGAGGGCCTGGCCGAGGCACACGATCTGTACGGCTTTCTCGAACGCGAGTACCCGTTGCTGATCGAGCAATGGGAAAAAGAGCGCCAGACGACTCTCCGAAAGAAAAAGTAAAGTGATTCTCAAAGGCCTCCTGCGCCGCAAGACGCGGACCCTTTTGACGCTGGTCGGCATCGCGATCGGCGTTGCCGCGGTCGTCGCCCTGAGCGGCATGGCCGAGGGGTTCATCAACTCGTTCAGCACAATCCTTACGTCCAGTGGGGCGGATATTATCGTGACGCAAGCGGACTCGCCGGATATTCTCTTTTCGGCGGTTGACGACGTCGTGGGCCCACAGATCGCCGTCATCCCTGGCGTCAAGGCCGTTTCCGGCATCCAGCTCGCCATGGTGTCGACGGCGGATGCTCCCTACTTTTTCGTCTTCGCTCTCGACCCGAAGGAGTTTGGCATTCGACATTATCGAGTGGTCGAAGGCAAATCGATCGCCGGACCGCGCCAAATGCTCCTGGGACAGATTCCCGCGCGGGATTATCACAAAAAGGTCGGCGATTACTATAAAATTCAAAACATCTCGTTCCGCATCGTCGGCATCTACGAGACCGGGGAAAACGTCGAGGAAAATGGGGCGGTGATCTCTCTCAAAGAGGCCCAGGAGATCTTCAAGAAGCCGAATCAGGTGGCGTTTTATCAGATCCAAGTGGAACGTCCCGATCTGGTCCCTACGGTGCTCAAGCAATTGGAGCATCGCTTTCCCAAGCTGACAGCCTCCCGCTCAGCCAATTACATGGACAATTCCCAGGAGACCATGATGTTGCGCGCGATGGGATGGTTCATCGGCTTGCTCGCCATGCTCGCGGGCGGATTGGTCATGATGAACACGATGCTGATGAGTGTGTTTGAGAGGACACGCGAAATCGGCGTGCTGCGCGCTCTGGGCTGGCGACGGGGCCGCGTGCTCCGCATGATTCTGGGCGAAGCCCTTCTCTTGAGTCTCGCCGGCGGGTTGCTCGGCAATGCGATGGGCGTCGCCCTGCTCGCGTGGGCCAATCAGCTGCCGGTCCTCGCCGGATTTCTCAATAACGCGTACTCACCGACGCTGTTCCTCGAGGCCATGCTAATCGCGGCGGCCCTTGGCGCGGCCGGCGGCCTCTACCCCGCCTGGCGGGCGGCGGGGTTGCAGCCGGTCGAGGCGATGCGTTACGAGGGGACGAGTGCCAAGTCAAGAACCAAAAATGAATGGGAAAGAGGCAGCTTTCTCGTCGGGGGGATGGCGCTGCGCAACGTGCTTCGGCAGCGGACACGCACGCTGCTGACACTGCTTGCCATCGGAGTCAGCGTGGGACTGGTCGTGGCGCTGGGGGGCATGGGAGAAGGTTTGATCGAGCAGATGTCGGCGATTGGCAGCCAAAGCGGCGACCTGACGATCACCGAGACCAAAGCGTCAGATATCAGCGTGGCGGCGATCGACGACAAAGTCGGGCGCTATGTAGCCACTCTGCCCGCCGTGCAACACGTCTCGGGGATGCTCATTGTGATCGCCTCGGCACCGGGCATGCCCTATCTTCTGGCTTTTGGTTACGATCCGACTTGCTTCGCGATCCGCCGTTTCGCGATCACGGAAGGAGAGCGCTTACGGAACCCGCACGAAATGATCCTCGGCAAAATCGCAGCTAAGAACTTGCACAAACGCGTCGGCGACAATTTCCAGATGGTCGGCAGCAACTATCGCATCGTCGGGATCTATGAAACCGGAGTCGCCTACGAAGATGCCGCGGGTGTGATCTCTCTGCAAGAAGCGCAGCGTCTATTCAAAAAGCCGAACCAAGTCAGCATGTATGGCATCAAGCTGAAAGACCCAGGCCAGGCGGATTCGGTCAAGAAGCAGATCGAATCCCGTTTTTCCCAGGTGAGCGTATCGCGCTCGACCGAGTTCGCGGAAAAACTAAACGATATGAACACTTTTCGCATCATGACCAACACCCTCTCGTTTATCTCCATCCTCGTCGGAGGGGTGGGGATGATGAATGCCATGTTGATGAGCGTCTATGAGCGCACGCGAGAAATTGGCACCCTCCGCGCATTGGGTTGGAAGCGGAGGCGTGTTGTGGGAATGATCCTGAGCGAATCGCTCCTGCTCAGCATTTTGAGCGGGCTGGCGGGGATCGCTCTCGGAGTCGGGCTGGGCACCTTGATCACTTTGGAACCGTCGATGGGGTCCTTCTTGAAGGGAAGCTACACTCTCCCACTCTTGTCTCAGGCCATGATCATTGCACTGGTACTCGGAGGCATTGGCGGCCTGTATCCGGCATGGCGGGCGTCGAGCCTATCGCCGATCGAGGCGCTGCGGTATGAGTGAGATCAACAAGCCGATCACACATGAGCAGATGACAAATGTGACATGGGATGAGTGACGAAAGACGTGAAAGGGAATGCGCGAAACGTGATGCAAAGAGCAGCGTTTACGCAAGGCGTGTAGGATGGTTCGCCGGAGGGGGCAATGAGCAAGCGCAATGTGGTGATCGGGCTGGTCGTGATCTTGATACTGGGAGGGGGCTATTGGGCGCTGGACGGTGGCGCCAGTTTTGGTCCGAGGCCTACCCCCACACCCGCATCAGAAGAGAGCGAGCTGGATTATCTCGTCACAGCCTCGGGCACGCTTCTCCCCGCCAAGCGGGCAAACTTGTCTTTCAAAATCCCGGGCCAAGTGGTGCAAGTTGCCGTCAAGCAGGGGGACCAGGTCAAGCGGGGTGATGTCCTTGTCCTCCTCGAGGCTGCAGAACCGGAAGCAGGGATCGCGATGGCCCAGGCTAACCTTAATCAACTAATGGCGGGGCCGACAAAGGAGGAGATTGCCGTTGCACAGGCGAACATCGATGCGGCGCAGGCCCAACTCTTAAAGGTCCGCGCAGGGGCCACCCCCGAAGAGGTCGCCACTGCCAAGGCCACGCTCGAGCGCGCTCAGTCGGGTCTGCGAGATGCCCAATCGGCCTACGACAAAGTCAAAGACGACCCCGCAGTTGGCATGTATCCGCAGAGCCAGGCCCTGGAGGCTGCATGGCAAGAATACAGGATAGCCGAGGCGCACTATAACCAAGTCGTCAAGGGCGCGACCGCAGACGACATTCGTATCGCGGAAACGGCTGTCGGCATCGCACAAGCGAACCTAAACCATGTGAAAGCCGGCGCGCGGCCCGAAGAGATTTCGGTGGCTCAAGCACGTCTGGACCAGGCCAAGGCGGGCCTGGCCGCCACCATCCTCACGGCTCCTTTTGACGGCACTGTCGCTTCCGTCGGCATCCAAGAAGGGGAGACGGTTTCGCCGAGCGTTCCGGTCGTCACGTTGGGCGATCTTGGCGCTCTGCGGCTCGAGACAGACGATCTGAGCGAGACGAGCGTTGCGCGTGTGAAAGCCGATCAACTTGTGAACATCTCCTTTGAAGCGCTCCCGGGCAAGACCTTCAAGGGCAAAGTGACGGAAATCGCTCCGCTCTCTTCCGCTCGACAAGGCGGGACGAATTATACCGTCTATGTCGGGATGGCTTCACTGGATCCGGCTTTGCGCTGGGGCATGACGGGGCATATCGAGATTGACACGCGTCAATGAGCAATATCATTAGATCAATTGGCCCGTCTGCCAATGAAAAGCGAAAGTGATGGGAGACGTGGGACGTTTGACCTGAAAGTTGAACTTTCACCCATCGCATCTGGGAGATATGATGGCTGAACCAAGAAGCGTGGTGGTCGAGACGCAAGACTTGGCCAAAATGTATGGAGACGGCGATGCGATTGTTGCGTTGGACGGGGTGAACCTTCGAATTTGCGCGGGTGAATTTGTCGCCGTGATGGGTCCGTCAGGTAGCGGCAAGAGCACTCTGCTCAACTTGCTCGGCGCCCTCGACCGGCCCAGCCACGGGGTTTGTCGCGTGGCGGGGCAGGATCTGGCGCACGTCAGAGACCTGGACCGCTTTCGCTCCAAGACGGTGGGGTTTGTTTTCCAATTGCACAATCTCATTCCTACTCTGACGGCACTTGAAAATGTAGAGATACCGCTGCAAGAAGAGCGAATGAGCGATGCCGCTCGCCGCCAGCGGGCCATGGGGTTGCTCGGGTTGGTGAATCTCTCCGATCGGATGCACTTTCTGCCGGCACAATTGTCCGGGGGCCAGCGCCAGCGGGTGGCGATCGCACGCGCCCTCGCGAACAACCCCTCTCTCGTGCTCGCGGATGAACCAACCGGGAATTTGGACAGCAAGAGCACAGATGAGATTATGGACCTGCTCAAGAAGCTAAACCGTGAGCAAGGGACCACCTTTATTGTCGTCACGCACAACCCCGCCGTCGCCCGCGCTGCGGATCGGGTCGTGACACTACGAGACGGCCGTGTCTTGCGTGACGAGCGGATTGAGAACGTGTACCTGGAGGACCTCAGGGAGTTTAAGGAGACGGCGCTCGGCCACGCGCTGGTCGACGGCGACATCCCCTCCGATTTGAGTGCGCTCGGGCTGGACAAGCTCGCCGCCTCGATCGGCCAATTGCTAAGGACGGTGTAGGTCAGCCTGCCGATGCGCCAACCCCGCCAAGGTCCCGCCCCGCAGACTGCGCGGGCGTCTGGCGGGGGGCAATGTGCCAATGACAGACGAAGAGAGAGGTGTAAGGGTACAGAGGAGGGGAGGATCTTGAGAGGTGGATCGCTCTTTTTAAGGTCAAGCACTTGACAGCGGAATGAAACTGGGCGTATACTTGCCGCGAGATTGAACTGAAAAAGGACCCTCGTTAGGCGAGGCGTCTGCGCGAGACACAGGCCGCTGTCCCGAAACGTCGAGAGACGCCGAGGGGTAGACCAGGCAAGGCCGGCATAAGGCTTTGCTACAAGCGGCTGGAGGTTTCCCGCTTTTCGCAGGGGAAGCCCTGCCTACGCTACGCAGTGCCGAAGCTCAACCAGTGAGGGCGCCCTGACGGAATATTGCAGGGCACACTTTGCCGCTTTTGTTCAGGCATGTTTCACCAACACAGGTAAGTTGCACTGGACTACTCTTGGTGATTCACACGGTAGCGGCGAAGCACAATGGCTTGGCCCGCCTCCCTGGTTTAACGGGGAGGTTTTCTGTTTCCTAGAGTGGAGGCCGGAATCATGAACATGAACAGTCCACTTTTGGCAGCCAAGCTGCATATTCCAACACCACGTCCAGACCTGGTCGCCCGCCCGCGCCTCTTCCAAAAACTGGATCAGGCTCTCACCCGCCCTCTCACGCTCCTCTCTGCCCCACCCGGCTTCGGCAAGACAACCCTCGTAAGCGCATGGCTCAGCACGAAGGCGGAAGGCGGAAGGATGAAGGATGAAGGGAGCAGGGGAGAAAAGGTAGAAGGCAGGAGGCCGAAAGCAGAAAGCAGAGGGCAGGAGGCACCAGACCGGCTAGACAGCTTTCATCCTTCATCCTTCATGTATCCGGCTTTACGTGTTGCTTGGTTGTCGTTGGACGAACGCGACAATGATGTCGCACACTTTATGATGTATTTGGTCGCGGCGCTCGAAACTGTGCAGGCGGGAGTCGGGCAGCAAGCGCTCAATCGACTCCGTTCCCGACGGAAGCTCCCGCTCGAAGCGGCGATGACGCTACTCAGCAATAACATCGTCACGATGCCGGAGTTTCTCCTGGTGCTCGACGACTATCACGTGATCGAGCTGCAGGCGATTCACGAGGCAATGGCGTTCTTACTCGACCGCCTCCCACCCCCGATGCATCTGATCCTCGCCACGCGCACAGACCCGCCATTCCCACTCGCGCGCTTGCGCGCCCGCGACCAACTCGTCGAGCTGCGCGCTACCGACCTGCGCTTTGGGCCCGAAGAAGCTGCGGCCTTTCTCAACGACCGGATGGGGCTGGGGCTGACGCCGGAGCAAATCGCGGCGCTGGACGCGCGGGCGGAAGGCTGGATTGCGGGACTGCAGCTCGCCGCCCTTTCCCTGCGCGGGCGACAGGACATTGCCGAGTTTGTCCGTGCGTTTGCCGGCAGCCAGCATTTCGTCCTGGACTATTTGACGGAGGAAGTGCTGCAGCGTCAAACGCCAGACATTCAGACCTTTTTGCTGCAGACAAGTATTCTCGACCAGATGAATGCCGCGCTCGCCGACGCGGTCACGGGGCGGACCGATAGTTTACAAATCCTGGCACAGCTCGAGAAGGCAAATCTCTTTATCATCCCGCTCGACGAGGCCCATCGATGGTATCGCTATCATCACCTCTTTGCCGATCTCTTGCAGAGCCGCTTGCAGCAGTCCCATCCCGAGCAATTGCCGGATTTGCACCGGAGAGCGAGCGTTTGGTACGAACAAAACGGACAGGCGAACGAAGCAGTGGAGCATGCCCTCGCCATCCCGGACTTTAATCGCGCCGCGCATCTCATCGAACAGGTGGGACTGGCACTCGTCCTGAGGAGCGAAGTCACAACCCTCTTGAACTGGATCTCGCCGCTGCCGGACGAGGTCATTCTGTCCCGGCCTTTTTTATGCCTCATCCAGGCAGCGGCGCTTACCATGACAGGTAAAATCGAGTCGGGGGCCGCACGCTTGGCTTTGGTGGACGACGCCGCGCTCGACCCGTTCGCCCGCGCGATGGCTGCCTTGTTGCGCCCAGTCCTCGCGCTCTTGCGCGCCGACATACCAAATGCCATCGAGTCTGCACGACGTGCGCTGCAAGCCGCAGAGGCCTCGACCGCCAACCCGGCCGATCCGCAGGCCGAGTTCAACACGATTGCGACCGTCTACATTGCCCTCTTTCTCGCCGAGCTGCAAATCATTGCCGGCCAAATCCGTGCGGCGGCTGCTACATGCCGACGCGGACTGGAAATGGGAAATGCCATCCCTCGAACGAGCGCATGGGCCATCGTCCCCGGTTTCACGCACTATGTCCTTGCCGAGTTGCTCTACGAGTGGAATGAACACGAAGTGGCAGCGCAGGAGGCTGAACAATGCCTGCAGATCTGTCGCGCCGCCGGCAACGAAGAGTTCGAGTCCTACGTCCTCGTCACCTTGGCGCAGATTCAACAGGCGCGGGGATACGCGGATAAAGCGTACTGGATGGTTCAGCAGGCAGTTCGGCTTGAACACCAGCGGAACATCGCGGGCGAGGTTCGGTTTGTCGCCCCACGGCTTGCCCAGGTCCTCATCGCACAGGGCCGACTGGACGAGGCGGCGCAGTTCGTACAAGAATTGCCCCCCGAGGATGAAATAGTCTGGGATGCGTTCGAGCGCGGGCTGGCCCCCATCGCCCGCGCGCGCGTCCTGATCGCGCAACGAGAATTCGACCAGGCGGTCCGAGTGCTCGAGCCGTTGCAGGAAGCAGTGGAAACCGCTGCTCAGATGGGAAGACTCATTGAGATTCTAGCATTGCTCGCCCTGGCATGGCAGGAGCTGGGCGATACCGCAAGAGCATTAACCGCTCTGATGCGGGCTCTTTCCCTCGCGGAACCCGAAGGCTATGTGCGGACGTTTGTCGACCTGGGAGAGAAGATGGAATTTTTGATTTCGGATTTCAGATTTAGGATTGAAAAAGAAGGCAATAGCCGGCTCTTGGAGTATGTGAATAGGCTGTTGGCAGCTTTTCCTCTCGCGCACGCGGCATCATCTCATAAATCTGAAATCATAAATCTGAAATCTGAAATCCCCGAGCCTTTGAGCGAACGCGAGCTGGCGGTGCTCCGGCTGATCGCGGAGGGACTGTCGAACCAGGAAATTGCAGACCGGCTGGTGGTCGCCATAAGCACCGTCAAGACACACATCAACAATATCTACGGCAAGCTGGGCGCCGGCAGCCGGATTCAGGCGGTGGAGCGGGCGCGCGAGCGGGGTCTATTGCCGTTGTGACACTGGGTCACATGGAGGTAAGCATGAGTGTGTTCGCGCTTGCCGAGACATGTTGTTCACAAAGCCAACGGTTGGGCTGGATTGCTATGGTTAGCCCGAAGGGGCAGTCGCGCGCGGTGCCAGTCCGGTTTCGGTGCAACCCGGAGTTAGCCGTTGGGAGAGGCGAGCGAGAAAGCTCGCGGTGCATCAATCGCCCCGGCACCGTACGCGGCGACCGCCCATTCTTCTTCAGGGTCGCGAAACTGCATAGAGTACAGGCGGGCATATAGCCCATTCTCTTTCATCAGTTCATCGTGCGTGCCCAATTCGACAATGCGACCGGCTTCCAACACCGCGATGCGGTGGGCCACCTTGATAGTGCTCAAACGGTGTGCGATAATCACAGTGGTCCGGCCCTGCATGAGTCGGTCGAGCGCTTGCTGCACCAGTTCTTCAGATTCATTGTCCAGCGAGCTGGTCGCTTCATCCAGCAAGAGAATGCGAGGGTCTTTCAAAATGGCCCTGGCAATCGCGATGCGCTGACGCTGCCCTCCACTCAGGTTCATGCCTCGCTCGCCAACCACCGTTTCATACTGTTTTTGAAAGCCCATGATAAAGTCATGGGCATTCGCCGCGCGCGCGGCGGCGACTATTTCCTCTTCGCCAGCCTCGAGCCGACCATAGCGAATGTTCTCGCGGATCGTTCCCCCGAACAGCATTGCCTCTTGGGGCACGATGCCGATCTGTTCCCGCAGGCTGTGCTGCGTCACGCCCCTCAGATCCTGTCCGTCGACGCGGATCGTCCCCCCCGTCGGATCGTAAAAGCGGGGAATCAGGTTGCACAGCGTGCTCTTGCCCGCCCCGCTGGGACCGACGAGCGCCAGAATTTCGCCGGCATGAACGTCCAGGGAGACGTTCTCCAGCACCGGCAGCTCTCCATCATAGCTGAAGGAAACGTTCTCAAAAGTGATTTGCCCACGGACGGAGGGAAGAATCACGGCGCCCGGAAGGTCCCGCACGGTGGGTTCCGTGTCAAGGATCTCAAAGACTCGCTGGACTCCTCCCACGGCAGCGCTCAGTTGCCCATACAAGCCTCCCAATCCGCCCAGGCTGGCGGCGATCGAGATGCCGTACATCAGGAAACCCGTGATCATTGCCAGCGTCAGCCGCCCGGCAAGCACCTGCTGCCCGCCGTACCACATGATGGCGGCAATCGAGCCGAAACCCAGAAACAGCATGACCGAGCCGAAAAGAGAATTATACACAGCCATCCGCAAGGCGGACTGAAAGGTCCTGGTCATCGCGGTCTCATAGCGCTGTGTTTCGTAGGCTTCGCGACCAAAGCTCTTGACAACGCGGATGCCTTGCAGCCCTTCTTCGGCGACGATGGTCGAATCGGCAAGCTGGTCCTGGATGCGCGTGCTCCCCTTGCGAATCCGACTGCCAAATGCAAAGGCAATCAGGATCACCACCGGCACCAGCGCCAGGATGAAGAGGGTGAATTGGGCGTTCAGCGTAAGCAGGATAGCGATCGAGCCGATGAGCGTCAGCGCCTGGCTGAGGAGCATCGTGAGGTTGGACGTCAACATGGTGCGCATCTGGGTGACATCGGACGATAACCGCGACACGAGGTCGCCGACGCGCCGGGACGCGTAAAAGTCGAGTGACAGTTTCTGCAGCCGGGCATAGAGCGAAGTGCGCAGATCGTAGACGATGCGCTCGCCGACAAAAGCGAGCAGATACGATTGCAGAAAGCTAAAAATCGCCTGGCAGAAAAAGATCCCGATCAGCGCCCCCGCCAGCATGTTTAGCGGCCCACTGCTCTTGGCTTGGGTCACCGAGTCGAGGAGGCGAACGATGACCAATGGGAAAGCCAGCCCGAACCCACTGGACACCAAAAGCGCGAGGATTGCCAGCGCCATTCGCCCGCGGTAAGGTTTCAGGTATCCTAGCAGTCGGCGCCAGTTGACTGAGGTGATGGGCATGCGCGGTCTGTCCTCGCCGGATGGGCGCCGCGGTGCTGCTCCGCGGTGATTCGAGTGTTGCATCATCATATAGTGTCTTTTCTTCTCCTTCTCTTTGCCGCGAGAATAACACGTCCATGTAAACTCGAAATAAACTGGCGCCGTAACATAAAGACCCCGCCGGAAAATGGCGGGGCTGTCGCCCAGTCACTGTCAACGAGCAAGTCATGGAGCGACCCGGGAAAGCAAATCTTGCCTTGCCATGATGGCATCGCTTTAGGCAAACGCGCCAGCCGCACCGCTAGATTGCCACGGCAAAAGGCGTGACTATCAGCCACACAGCATAGGGGAGCGCCATAAGAGGCTTGCGAGTTCGCACATTACTCCACTATTCGACCGGCAGAGTAACGATAAAGGTCGTGCCGGCGCTGGGTTGGCTCTTCAATCCAATCGTCCCCCTGTGCATTTCGACAATCTGCTTCGCAATCGCAAGCCCCAGACCGCTCCCTCCACTGGAACGCGTGCGCGATCTATCGGCTTTGTAAAAGCGCTCGAACACGCGCGCCTGGTCTGGCTCCGCAATGCCGATGCCGGTGTCTGTGATCTTGAATTCGATTTGGTCATTCTGGCGGCAGAGCGCGATGGAAATCTTGCCGCCCTCGGTCGTAAACTTGATGGCGTTGTGGATCAAATTCGTCCAGACCTGGCTCAAAAGGTCCTGGTCGGCGGTGATGGTTACTTCTTCCAGAGCAACATCCATCTCTATCTGTTTGCCCGTCCACTGTGGCTCGCACGCCAGAATCAGGTTTCGCACCTGCTTATCCAGCCGATAGGGTTTCGGCTCGAACCGGGCTTGCTTCGATTCCAAAGCCGCCAGTTTGAGCAGATTGTCCGTGATGCGGGACAGCCGCTGGCTCTCGTCTTCGATGATCTTTAGATAATGGTCACGCTCCTCAGGGCTGAGATGATTGCGGCGCAGTGCCAGAGCAAATCCTCGAATGGAAGTCAACGGCGATTGAATTTCGTGCGACACGTTGGAAATGAATTCCTGCCGCAGTTGCTCCATCGCGTCCAGTTCCACCGCCATGCTGTTCACGCTTCTTGTCAGGTCACCCAGCATGCTGGCCTCGTTATCCTCCAGACGGACGCTGAAATCGCCTTTGGCAATCCGTTCCAACGCCTGGATAATCGGCCCGGACCAGCGCATTCGTTCCGTAACGAGCTTGTTGCTGAAAAAGCGCGCCAGGCTGGTTAGAATCACAATGCTAAGGAATAACCCGAGCAATGAGTTGACGATTTGAGCTAGCAAAGGGGGTTGCCGGATACCGAGGCTCTCGTAGATGAAAGAAGTCACAAAGAAGGCGACAGCAATCATTCCGGTCAGAAAAAGCGTGACAGCAGCCATTCCGCCAAGAACTCGAACGGTGTGGCCTGGCTTCATGGACGCATCTCCAGGCGGTAGCCCAGGCCGCGGATGGTCCTAATCCGGAAGGAATGCTTTTCCTCTGGGAAACGGTCGCGCAGTCGGTTGATATGTACATCCAACGTCCGCTCGTTCCCTTCAAAGTCATAACCCCAAATATCCTCGATGAGCTGGTCGCGTGAAAAAGTCCTGCCGGGAGCGCTTGCCAGCTTGAACAAGAGCTCGAATTCTTTGAGCGGCAGAGTGAGACGGGTGCCGCCCACCTTTACCTCGTATGTTTTGCGATCCATCGACAATTCACCGATGTGAGCGGTCTGGGAGGCCGCAATGCGATACCGCTTCAAGAGCGCTCTCACGCGTGCGACCATTTCCAGCGGTTCAAAGGGTTTGACCAGATAGTCGTCTGCACCTAGCTCGAACCCTTTCAGTTTTTGGCTCGTGTCCCCTTTGGCAGTCAGCATAAGCACCGGCAAATCAAAGGACTCTTTCAATTGCCGGCAGAGCTCCCAGCCATCCATGTTTGGCATCATCACGTCGAGAATGACCAGGTCCGCCTTGACAGTTTCAAGCATTTTGAGCGCTTGCGCCCCATCAGGCGCCTCCTGGATGTCCAAGCCCTCATTCCGCAAAAAGACGCGAACCAACTCCCGAACATGGGAGTCGTCATCCACAATCAGTATTCGGCTCATACTACCCCGTACTCTAGATGAACACCACGGTCACGAGTATACGGCATTTTCGTAAACTGTATATTAACAGTTCTTGCGCCCAATTTCAAACGGCAAGTGCCTGATGGTCCGCTGATAGGGTGGGCGCTACGCTGTAAAGCCTTGATGCACAGTCTCCTCTCACTTACTCCACCCCCCTCTCCACCCCCAACCTTCCAGTTCCACCCATCGAATCGATCCTTTGATGGATTACATACCACCCGTAATCAGCTAAACTACGCGCAGAAACGAAACGGAGGAATATGGATGACCCTGCCTGTTATGAAATCCGGCTTGAGGAGCACCTGGACGAGCGCTGGACGGCTTGGTTCGAAGGCCTTGAGATCAGGCATGAAGCGGGCGAAACCATCCTTCGGGGCGAGATGGCCGATCAGCCCGCACTCTTTGGAGTGCTGGGCAAGGTCCGTGATCTGGGCCTGACGCTGATTTCGGTTCAGCGAGTTTCACCGCCGACCTCGCCGTCAAGCCCGCGGAGAGAATAGACGCCGATGAGGAGATGCAAATGTCCGAGCGCGAATTTCTGCTCATTCCATTGTTGACCGCCGTGGGGCTGGTCGTGGCTTGTCAAACTGCGCCTACGCGTACCCCCGCGCGCCTTGCTCCGGCCCCCACAAGCCAACCAACGGCCGCGGCGGAGGTGGCTGACACGATTAATGTGCAGGGGGTGTTTACCGCACCCAGCCAAGCAACACTGACGTTCCAGGGGAGCGGGCGTCTGACCGAGATACCTGTGCAAGAGGGTTCAAAGGTCAAGAAGGGGGATACGCTCGCAACGCTGGACAAGACCAGCCTGCAATTAGCGGTCCAGCAAGCGCAAGCCGCGTTGTCGGGTGCGCAAGCACACTTGGACCAGACCAAAATGCCTGCTACGAATGCAGACACCTCCGCTGCCCAGGCGGCGGTGGATGCGGCGCTGAAGAACTATGAAGTGGTCCGCGCGGGGCCAACGCCCAACGATGTTGCCGCGCTCAAGGCGCAGGTCGACAACGCCAAAGCGGCCCTGGACCTGGCACAAGCTGCCTACGACAAGGTCGGCGGCGCGAGCAACCCGGATATCGGTATGCTGCCCCAATCGGTCCAATTGCAGACGGCGAGCAACAACTACCAAGCGGCGCTCGCGGCGTACAACAGCGCCCTGGCCCATCCGACGGCGGCGGAACTCGCAGCAGCCTGGCAGCAGGTGAAGCAGGCGCAAGATGCGCTTTCACGCCTGCAGCCGACGTCGGATAGCATCGCAGCGGCCCAGGCGCAAGTCGACCAGGCTCAAGCCGCGCTCATGCTCGCTCAACGGCAAGTGGCAAACGCAACGCTTACGGCGCCGTTCGCGGGCACCGTTCTTGCGCTCGTAGCACACGTTGGCGAGACCGTGGGGCCAACCACGCCCATCCTAACAGTGGCCGACCTCTCCCATCTGCAGCTCCAAGCCGGTGTGGACCAAGACGTGATCGAACAAATTCAGATCGGCCAGCCGGTGACGATTATACCGGATGCTTTCAAGGACAAGACTCTGACCGGCAAGGTCTCGCAGATTGGCTGGCTGGCGACCACGGCGGCGGGTGTCACTAGTATTCCCGTGACCATTGACGTCGATCCAAGCGCCTCGGCGCTGCGCCCCGGTTCAACCGCGATGGTCGAGTTCAATATCGGCCAATAAAATTTGAGGTTCGACATGCTGAGACGGATCTGGGCGATCACGCAAAAGGAATTTATCCAATTGCTGCGGGAACGCGTCTTTGTAATCTTGCTCGTGTTCGGAACGCTGGCGGAAATCATTCTATTTGCCGTAGCTATCCATACCGATTTTCGACACCTCCCGATGGTGGTGGCTGATCAAAGTCTCAGTCCGGAAAGCCAAGATTATCTGAACGCGCTCGTCGCCTCGGGCTACTTTGACATCGTCAGCACGGTCTCGGGTCAGCAAGGCATAGTCAAGGCGATTGACAGCGGGCAAGCCAACCTGGGGATACTCATCCCTCCGGATTTCGCTTCGCAGGTCAAGCTTCATAAAGCAACTGTCTTGATGCTGGTGGACGGCTCCAGTGCATACATTGCAAGCTCGGCGTATGGAACTGCCAACGCCATAACCGAAGCGTATAGCATCAACCTCGTCCGGCAGCAGGTCAGTCCCCTGAACCTGGACGTCCGGGTTCTGTACAACCCGGATATGAGAGACTTGTGGTTCATCATTCCCGGCCTCTTGGCGGCGATGGTGCAAGGCGTGGCACTGAACATGACGGCTCTGGTCGTGGTTCGCGAACGCGAGGTCGGCACCATCGAGGCGCTCCTCGTTACCCCCATCCGACCCTTCGAACTGATGGTGGGCAAGACAATTCCGAATCTCTTGGTGGCTCTCATCATCGTGGCTGAGAATCTCGCTTTTGCCGTCTTCTTCTTGGGTGTTCCCTTTCAAGGGAATCTGCTGCTGTTCTTCGCGTTGGCGACCCTGTTCTGCTTCTCCGGCCTGGGATTGGGACTGGTGATCTCGGTCGTCGTGCAGAACCAACTGCAGGCGCAGTTGTTAGGAATGATGGTCAACCTTGCCGGTTTTTTCCTGGCCGGAATGCTCTTTCCGGTGTATGCGCTGCCGCCGGCTCTGCGGCTGCTCAGTTACCTCTTCCCGGCGAACTATTTTCTCCCGATCACGCGGGACATTATGATCAAAGGGGTTGGGCTGGAAGCCATGGGGGGAGATGTGGCCGGTACCTGCATCTTGACGGTCTTGATCGTATTTGCCGCCGCGCGTCTGTTTCGACAGAGCTTGGACTGAACGGAGAATTGCGGTGAAAGAGAGCTTGAAACGGCTTGGCGCTTTGATTCGTAAGGAAACCACACAATTGCTGCGCGATCGCCGGGGGCTGTTCCTGATCCTCGGTTTACCGCTCTTCCAACTGTTCTTGTACGCCTACGCGGCGAACACCTCGGTCTATCACATCCCGCTTGCGGTCGCCGACCAGAGCGGCGACCGCAAGAGCCGCGAGTTTGTTCAAGCCTTGGTCAATTCACAGTATTTTGACGTGACCATGCACTTAAGGAGCGCCGCTGAGGTGATTGATGCGATTGGCAAAGGAGAGGTTCGAGCAGGGCTCGTGATTCCGCCCGAGTTTGCCACCACAACCGACCGCGGCACCGCCAGCGCGCTGATGCTGCTGGACGGATCCGATAGCTCGAGCGCGAGCGCGGGAGCAAGTGCCGCCGCACTCGTCGCTCAAAGCTACGCTGTCCAGTTGACGTCCGAACGAAACGTCCGAAAGGGCATGGCGATCACGCCTTCCAGTGCCGTGGAGCCACCGATTACGGCCGCCACACGGGTGCTGTACAATCCCGATTTGATCGACATCTGGTTCCTCTTGCCCGGGCTGGTCGGCGTGCTGCTGCAGACACTGGCCGTCCAGCAGGCCGCGCTCGTCGTCGTTCGAGAGCGCGAGCTGGGGACGATTGAGCAAATTCTCATGACGCCGACGCGCCCACTCGAGTTGGTCTTGGCAAAGATGATTCCGTTGTTGATTCTGTCCTTGCTTGCGATGGGCGTTACCGTGGGCCTCGGGGTTTTCTGGTTCGGCGTGCCTTTTCAGGGCAATCTGTTCCTTTACTTTTGGCTCGGCTTGCTGTTTATCGCATCAAGCCTCGGGCTGGGGCTGCTCATCTCGAATCGGGCGCATACCCAGCGGGAAGCTGTCCAAAGCGCACTGGCCACCATGCTCTTTGGGATGCTTCTCAGCGGCTGGATCTATCCCCAGTCGGCCATGCCGGCTATTCCCCGGCTCATCGGAGACCTGGTGCCGATCACGTACTTTTTGCGCATCTCGCGTGGCATTTTCACGAAAGGGGTCGGATTGCAATTTGTGTGGAGCGACGCGCTGGTGTTGGTTTTCTACACCCTCGTCGTCACATTGATCGCCGCCAAGAACTTTAGGAAGCGATTGGACTAGCCGATCTTCGCCGGTTCAGTCACTGGAGAGGCTGATGCTGACTGAGGAGAATGCCGTGCTCATCAAGGAATATTTGAACGTTGCGGTCAATGCGCCCGAGAATCTCGAGCGATTTGCCAAGCTGCTGAACGACGATTGCACCTGGACGATCGTGCCGCCCGGTATCACTCTTGTCGGCGCGCAACAGGTCAGGTCGTTTGTCAGGATGGCCATGGGCTCGAGAACTCATGATGCCGAGTCCAAAATCGAGATTCGCAACTGGTTTGCCGACGGCGACAATTTTTGCGTCGAGTATTTCCACGGCGCCATGGTCACGCGATTCCACATTAGGGTGACAGAGAATGTTTGCCTCGTCTGCCACATGCGAGAAGGCAAGTTCGATCGCGTGCACGAGTATGTGGATACGAGCCGGAGCGTCCTGATCGGCCTGGGCTTGAAACTTTTCCCACTGATATTTAGGGTGAGGCGTGCGTGAGCGAATCTGCAATTTCGGCGAACGAGTTGACGAAGACTTTCAAAACTCCCAAGGGAGTGATCACAGCGGTGGACCACCTGTCGCTCCAGGTGGCTCCGGGCGACACTTTTGGACTCATCGGGCCGGATGGAGCGGGAAAAACCACGACGGTCCGCGTCATCCTTGGATTGCTCACGCGGACAGGCGGCGAAAGCAGTATTTTGGGTTTCGATTCCATGCAAGATACGTATGAGATTCGAGAGCGTGTGGGCTATATTGCCCAACAGAACGTTTTGCCCGCCGACCTGACCGTGATGGAGAATATGCGTTTCTTCGCGGACGTCCACGGGGTGAGTGCGAAAGATCAGGCGAGGCGGATCCCAGAACTAATAACCTTCGCCGGGCTGGACGAATTCAGGAACCGGCTTGCAGGCAAGCTCTCAGGCGGGATGAAAAAGAAACTGGCGCTCGCTTGCAGCTTGATCCATCAGCCGCACGTGGTCATGCTCGACGAACCAACGCTCGGCGTCGACCCGGTCAGCCGGCGTGAATTTTGGAACCTGCTGGGCGACCTGCGCTCAGAAGAAGGGTTGACGATCTTTGTTAACACGCCGTACATGGACGAAGCCGAACGCTGCACACAGATCGGTTTGATCTACGCGGGTCGGCTGATCGCCACCGGCACTCCGGCCCAGATCAAGCAGATGATCCCGGGTCAAGTGATCGAATTCACTCCATCGGATGTTACTCAAGCCCAACGTGCTCTGAGTCGAATGGAAGGGGTGCTGGAAGTGCAGACATACGGCGAAAAGCTGCACGTCTTTGTCGATAATGCCTTCGTGCGCGGCCCACAGATTGAAGCGGTGCTTGGCCCCAAAGGAATCGAGCAAGGCGGCTTGCGCGAAATAGAGGTTCGCATGGAAGAGGCGTTCATCAGTCTCGTGAACAAGAGAGCGAAAGATGAAGGGAAAGCGGAAGGGCACGGGAGCGGAGGAGATTGAATCGCAGCATAGCCCACCCGCCCCGCGTTTCCCAGCGGGGGTTGTGGGCATTGGCTGAAGGAACAGCAGATGGGGGAGAAGCGATGGAAGGTAACGAGCCGATTGTGGTAAAGGACTTGACGAAAAGGTTTGGCGATTTTATGGCGGTGGATAACGTCAGCTTTAGTGTCCACCGGGGCGAGGTGTTTGGCTGGCTCGGGCCCAATGGAGCCGGCAAGACGACGACCATTCGGATGCTGCTCGGTCTGCTCCATCCGACTTCCGGCAGTGCTCATGTGCTGGGATATAACTCGGCAACGCAGACCAAAGCCATGCACGCGGTTGTGGGATACATGTCACAACAGTTCACTCTGTATAACGACCTGACGGCCGCGGAAAACATTCGCTTTTACGGGATGGTGTATGGTCTGTCCGACCGCGATCTGCTCCAACGCCAAGCCGAGATCATCCACATGGCCGGTCTGGACGGCCGCGAAAAGGTTCTGACGAGCAACCTGTCCGGCGGCTGGAAACAACGCCTGGCACTCGGGTGTGCGATCGTGCATCGGCCTCAAGTGCTCTTTTTGGATGAGCCAACGGCCGGAGTTGACCCGATCAGCCGCCGCGATTTCTGGAGGCTGATTTACGACATGGTGAAGCAAGGGGTGACAGTCTTAGTGACCACGCATTATATGGACGAAGCAGAATTGTGCCAGCGAATCGGCTTGATCAGTCAGGGACGCCTGGTCGCGCTTGACACCCCAGACCGGCTCAAGCAGACCCAGATGCGCGGCCGGGTGCTGGAGATTGCCGTTTCCAATCCGGATGTCGCGATGCGAATCTTGAAAACCGCACAGCAGAGCGGACAGGTTCCACTCGACGAGGTCGCACTGTACGGCGCTCAGATTCACGCCGTCGTGTCGAGTGCAGACAAGTCCAGAGAAGCCATTCAAGCTCTGCTCGCTGCGCAAAGAATTCAAGTGCGTTCGATCGATTGGATTGCACCAACTCTTGAGGACGTGTTCATTTCGTCGGTTGGTCCGCAAACGGCGTGACCGGCTCTGCCCAGTGTCGAACGGAGGAACTATGCGCGCAAATATCATGTCGAAGAAGATCGTTTCGGCGATTGCCATCTTGATCGTATTGATCATCCTAACAGTGTCGGGTTGGGTCTATACCACACGCTTGTCGGCGGGAAGTGAGTCGACGTTGACTCTGTCGGGCACGATCGAGGCAACGGAGATCAACGTGCCTACGATATCCGGCGGACGGGTCAAACAAGTCTACGTGGCAGAGGGAGATCAGATCCACAAGGGCCAGCAGCTTGCTCTCATAACCTCTGCCGCAAATACATCGGTCAGCGAGAATATCAATTCGCCGATTGACGGGGTGGTTTTGGAACGTCTCGTCGAGCCGGACGAGTTCGCCCCCGCCGGCAGCACAGTCATGGTCGTTGCCTCGTTGGATACCTTGACCCTCGAGATCTACGTGCCAGAGGACCGCTACGGACAGATTTCTCTAGGACAGACCATTCCAGTGGCCGTGGATTCATTTCCCGGCGAAACTTTCACCGGAAAGGTCAGTTACATCTCTCAGCAAGCCGAGTTCACTCCTCGCAACGTGCAAACGACGGAGAGCCGTGTGACGACCGTGTATTCCGTCAAGCTCGCGCTCGCCCCATCCGGAGGTAGGCTCAAGCCCGGAATGCCGGCGGACGCGACTCTATCAACGGGATTGTGAGTTGTAATTTCTTCAGAATTGTACTAGAATATACGCGTCTGGCTCTGGACGTTGCGATATGGCTTGCGGCGCATTTCGGCTCCGCTCTGACTCGGGGTCGAAGGTGCGCCGCATGTGTTTATATGTGATTCTTTCAAGATTGAGAGCAAATCGTCGCCGCTGACAGCTTTTGACAGGACCCGCGGTGTATAATGGAGTGACTCGTTATGGCGGAGCAAGCACTCGTGGACCAATCTTCCCGTTTGGCGGGGTTTTATCGCCAGAAACCGGCCGACCGGCAGGCGTTGCTGAAGGAAAGGTTCGAGCTTTCTGATGCAGAAATCGCTGCTCTAACGCAAGGTGGCCTCACCCCCAGCCTGGCCGACCGGCTAATCGAGAACGTGGTGGGCGTTTTTGGCATACCCCTCGCCATTGCTACGAATTTCCAGATCAACGGCCGTGACTATTTGATACCGATGGCGATTGAAGAGCCATCAGTGGTCGCTGGTGCAGGAAACGCAGCAAAGCTGGTCCGCGAAGCGGGCGGTTTTACGGCCAGCGCAGATGCGCCGATCATGATTGGCCAAGTCCAGGTGGTGGACATAAAAGACGCTTCCTCCGCAAAAGAAAGGATCCTGGCTGCCCGGGAGGAGATACTGGCCCTCGCCAACTCGACCTCTTCGCTGGTCGAATTCGGCGGTGGAGCGAGGGGCATTGAGGTTCGGGCCCTGGCAGAGACGCGGGTCGGCCCCATGGTCGTTGTACACTTGCTCATCGACGTGCGTGATTCGATGGGAGCCAATTCTGTGAACACCGCTTGTGAGACGGTCGCACCCTTGGTCGAAAAGCTCACCGGAGGCCGGGTCGTTCTGCGCATCCTTTCCAATCTGGCGGACCGGAGAATCGCGAGGGCCAATTGTCGAGTTTTGTCCGACTCTTTGGGCGCGGAGCTCGTCCGCAATATCGTCGACGCCCAGGCGCTGGCGGAAGTCGATCCGTATCGGGCAGCCACACACAATAAGGGGATTCTAAATGGCATTGATGCCGTCGTGATGGCGACGGCCAATGACTGGCGCGGGGTCGAAGCAGGCGCGCACGCGTATGCGGCGCGTTCGGGCCGGTATACCACGCTGACACGCTGGGACCGAGGCTCAAATGGCGATTTAACGGGTTCGATTGAACTGCCGATTCCAAGCGGAATCGTCGGCGGAACCACGAATGCTCACCCCGTGGCGCAG
Source organism: Chloroflexota bacterium (assembly GCA_023381515.1). The sequence continues at coordinate 142,096 of JAMCQI010000100.1, forward strand.
ATTGCGTTAAAGATACTCCATGTGGCTACGGCCCAGGAGTTCGCGGGTGTTCTGGCCGCCGTCGGCTTGGCGCAGAATTTCGCGGCACTGCGGGCTTTGGCAAGCGAAGGTATTCAGCGAGGCCACATGGCTCTCCATGCGCGTCAAGTGGCGATTGCCGCCGGAGCGACGGAGGCCGAGATCGACCGCATCGCCGAAAAAATGGTGGAAGAAAAGGACGTGCGCATTAATCGAGCGAAGGAATTGCTCGCGGGCCAGTGAGCCAGAGACAAAGGACAGGACGCGGCCAGGTGACGGTTTGGCCCCAGATTGCGGTTGAGAGTGTGTGCTGAATGGCAGTGATGAAACCTAAACGCGATGTAGGCATCATAGGATATGGAGCGTACGTACCTCGATTCCGGATCCGGGCCGAGGAAATTGCGCGTGTTTGGAGCGGAGCGAACGAGGGACTGCCGATTGAAGAAAAGTCGGTGCCGGGACTGGACGAAGACACGGTCACGATGAGCATCGAAGCGGCCCGGAATGCTCTCGCCCGGGCCGGGATCAAGCCCACGCAATTGCGCGCCGTGTGGGTGGGGAGCGAATCCCATCCCTACGCCGTCAAACCTTCGTCCACACTGGTCGCCGAAGCCATCGGAGCGGCGGGCGCTACCCTCGCGGCGGACTATCAATTCGCCTGCAAGGCAGGGACGGAAGCGCTGCAAGCGGCGATGGCGCTCGTCGGGTCGGAGATGGCGGACTATGCGCTGGCGATTGGCGCCGACACCGCACAAGGACGTCCTTCCGATGCCCTGGAATATACGGCGGGGGCGGGCAGTGCGGCCTTCATTCTCGGCCCGGCAGAAGATGCATTGACCCGCATCGAGGGTTCCTTTTCCTATGTAACGGATACGCCGGACTTTTTCCGCCGCCCCTATCAGCATTATCCCGAACACGGCCACCGCTTTACCGGCGAGCCCGCCTATTTCGAGCACACGCTGCATGCGGCGCGCGGGTTGATGGAAGAGATGGGTTATCAGCCGAGCGACTTTGCCTACGCGGTTTTTCACCAACCGAATTTGAAATTCCCGCAGACCGCGGCCAAACAACTCGGCTTTACGGCGGAACAAACGGCGCCGGGCCTCCTCAGCGGCAAAATTGGCAATACCTATGCCGCGGCCTCGCTCATCGGCTTGACCAGCGTCCTCGACGTCGCCAAGGCCGGGGACCGCATTCTGCTCTGCTCCTTTGGAAGCGGCGCAGGGAGCGATGCCTTTTCGCTCATGGTTACGGACAAGATCGTCGAGCGACGCAACCGCGCGCCCAAGACGGCGTGGTACATCGCCCGCAAGCAGTTGATTGATTACGCGCTGTACGCCCGCTATCGCGGGAAACTGGTCATGAGCTAGGGCAACAACTGGATTCGCACGTTTTCGCCTTTTGCTGGTATAATCTATCGTTGAGGAGTCAGCATGCGTCAGGTGTCGATTATCGGAACGGGGCAAACGAAGGTCAGGGAGCACTGGAAGAAATCCTTGCGAGAATTAGCGGCAGAGGCCATTTTGGCTGCGCTGCGCGATGCGCACGCCGACCAGGTTGAAGCTCTGTACGTCGGCAATATGTTGAGCGGCGTTCTGGGCGGGCAGGAACAACTCGCCACCCTGGTCGCGGACGCGGTTGGAATGCGCGGTATCGAGGCGCTGAGGGTGGAAGCGGCGAACGGCGCAGGAGCAGGCGCCCTGCACATGGCCTATCTCGCCATTGCCTCGGGCCTGTACGAGTCTGTCGCCGTGGTCGGGGTCGAGAAAATGACCGAGGCGTCTAACTGCGCGGCGACGGCCTCTACCTCCATGGCGGGAGATGCCGACTATGAGGCTATGCTCGGCATTTCGCCCGCCGCGCTGGCGGCCTTGATCATGCGGCGCTACATGTACGAATACGATTTGGTAGCCGAAGACCTGGCTGGCTTTTCCGTCAATGCGCATAAGAACGCAGCGAACAATGAGTTCGCGATGTATCCGCGGCCGATCACCCACCAAGCCTTTGTGAATGCCAAGATGATCGCAGACCCGATCAATTTGCTCGACTCGGCGCCCCTCGGCGATGGAGCAGCCGCCCTAATCCTGACGGCTCGCGATAATCTGAACGGCAACCGCGCTACGGCAGTCCACGTCGCGGCCAGCGCCGTCGCGACCGATGCGGTCTCGGTTGCCGAGCGCCGCGATCCACTGTGGCTGAGCGCCGCGGAGAAGAGCGCACACAAGGCGTATGCTCAGGCGCACGTCAAGCCGGAAGAGATTGACCTGTTCGAACTGCACGATGCCTACACCATCCTTTCGACCCTGTCCCTGGAAGCCGCCGGCTTTGCCGAACGCGGCCAGGGGGCCTATCTGTCGCGGGATGGAGAGATTACCCCACAGGGGCGCATTCCTATCAGCACGATGGGAGGGCTCAAGGCGCGGGGACACCCGGTGGGAGCCACCGGCGTGTATCAGGTCGCCGAACTGGTCGAGCAGCTGCGCGGACAGGCAGGCAAGAACCAAGTCCCCGGAGCACGCGTCGGCATGGCCCAGAGCCTGGGCGGCATTGGCGCGACGGCCGTCACCCATATTCTGACGAATAACTAGCGAGAACCGGTTATGGATCTGGCACGTAATTGGAGATTGAAGAATCAGCGCTACCGGCTGGAAGGCGCCGCCTGCACCGTATGCGGCGCCAAATTCTTTCCGCCGCGTCCCGTGTGCGCGGAATGCAAATCGGCAAATCTACAGCCTTTCGAATTCTCAGGGCATGGCGCCCTCTACTCTTTCACGACGCTCTATCAGGCCCCGCTCGGGTATGAGGGCAATCTGCCCTATGCGGTCGGAATGATCAAGCTCGACGAAGGGCCGATGATTGAGGCCCAGTTGACCGACGTGAATCTTGAAGATTTGAAAATCGGTCAGCGGGTCGAAATGGTCACCCGTAAGCTGCGCGAGTTCGGGCCCGATGGACTGATCGTCTACGGCTATAAATTTCGCCCCGTTGCGAACGGCGACTGACCCGAGTCATAAAAACAGCCCCTTTGAGCTCAAAGGGGCTGTTTCTCGTTGGACCGGCTTTTTAGACAGGCGCGTTCTTCGGGGTTATAATGAAGATAGCCGGATTCGAATCGGCTCCCAGGCCCCACGCTTGATTTGTGGGTTGCGGCTTGTTATGGTATCATGGCCCTAGACGTGACGAAGGAGTGCGAATTGCGCCGCATTTGTGTCATCGGAGTTGGCTACGTCGGCCTGGTCACCGGTACCTGCTTTGCCGACCTAGGTCATGAAGTCGTCTGTTTGGACATTGCTCCGGACAAGATTCAGAAACTCAAGAGCGGCGAGATGCCAATCTTTGAGCCCGGATTGGAAGAACTCGTCGCCCGGAATACGACCGCAGGCCGCCTTTCCTTTACCTCAAGCTACGAAGAAGCAGTCCCCGGTGCTGATTTCATCTTTATTGCCGTTGGCACTCCTTCAGGTGTGGACGGCGAAGCAGATTTGCAGTATATCCGCATGGCCGCCGAAAGCACGTCCAAGGCGCTGACGAACTATGCCATCATTATTAACAAGAGCACAGTGCCCGTAGGGACCGGCGATTCGGTGGCAGAGATCCTAGAACAGAATGGCAAGAAGGCCGGAATCGATTTCGACGTCGTCTCGAATCCCGAGTTCCTGCGCGAGGGATCGGCGGTCTATGACTTTCAGCAGCCGGACCGCGTGGTGCTCGGCGCCACCAACCATGAAGCCGCGGAAAAAGTTGCGCAATTGTATCTGCCGCTCCGCTGCACGATCATGATTACGGATTTGCATACGGCAGAGATGATTAAATACGCCTCCAACGCCTTTTTGGCCACTCGGATCTCGTTCATCAACGAGATCTCGTCGATTTGCGAAAAGCTGGGCGCCGACGTAAAAGAGGTGGCCGCGGGCATGGGCATGGACAAGCGCATCGGCCGCGCGTTTCTCGACGCGGGCATCGGGTTCGGCGGCTCTTGCTTCCCCAAAGACGTCAAAGCGCTGACCTGGATGGGCGAGATCAACGGCTGCCATCCTCAGCTCTTACGCGCCGTGATGGAAATCAATCGGGACCAGCGCCGCCAAATCCTCGCCAAGTTGCGGGAACTCCTCAGCACGGTTCGCGGCAAGACGATTGGATTATGGGGCCTGGCTTTCAAGCCGAACACGGACGACATCCGTGAAGCCCCTTCCTTCGACATTATCCACCTTCTGCAAACCGAAGGCGCTCGCTTGCGCGCCTTTGATCCCGTCGCGATGGAGAATGCCCAGCGTATCTACAAGGACGTCGGCTATTGCGAAGACGCGTATGCCGTGGCTCAGGGCGCCGATGCCATTGTGCTCGTGACCGAGTGGAATGAATTCAAACAACTGGACTTGGCGCGGGTGGCCTCACTGATGCGGACGCGCATCTTTATAGACGGCCGCAACATCTACGATCCGCAGCGCATGGCCGAATTAGGTTTCATCTACCGCGGGATGGGACGCGGCTATAGCTCGGACGAGGCGTAGAAACAAAGGCGGAAGGATGAAAGCCGCTAAACCCCGCGGGCTTGGCGGGGACCGCGGCATGGGCGATCTGCGAACGCAGACCACCGAATTCTCGGATTCAGCTTTCCCTTGCGAAAGTGCAGCGGTTCGCGGACTCTATCCTCTAACGGCCATTCCCCGATTTCTCTGCCGGGGCTCTGGCATAGCACCTCATGTTACAAACCGGAATAGATCTGGTTGAAGTGAGCCGCATTCAGGCAGTCATGACGCGCTATGGAGACCGATTCCTGCTGCGCGTCTTTACGGAGGATGAACTCGCTTACTGCCGGGGGCACGCTCATGCACTGGCGGCCCGCTTCGCCGCGAAGGAGGCTGTCAGCAAAGCCTTGGGCGTTGGAATCCACGATCAGGAAGGCGTTGGCTGGCGCGAGATTAGAGTCGTACCGAATGAACGCGGCAAACCGGAAGTGCAGCTCTCGGGCAGGGCCGCCCGGCGCGCGGAAGAAATCGGCCTGCGGACTTTTGCGCTGAGTCTCTCCCACACGCGAGATCACGCGATTGCGGTGGTGGTGGCACAATGACCGGAGGATATCGATGAATTTTCAAGAAGCTGAAAATGCGTACAAAGAACTGCGCGGCCAGTATTCCGCAGGAAAAACAAGCAGCACCGATTTCGAGAACGAAGTCTCCAAATTAAAGCTGCAAGACGCCGACGGACGGTGGTGGCAAATCGGCGTGCAGAGCGGCGATTGGTACGTTCACGACGGGCAAAAGTGGAACAAGGCCCGCCCGCCGGGGGAAGAGGCGGAAGAAGAAGCGCCTGCGGGGTCGCCTGAAATCCCTCCGCTCAAGCAGGTTTCTCCCCCGATAACGCCGGCTCCTGCGGCTGCGGATGAGCCCGCTGCGGCCGGTCCGTCGACCCCCGCAGATGCGCCGCCTCCGGCGTCAGCGCCGGCGCCATCCCCGCAGCGCCCCGCCGGCTTACCGGTTCGGTTGTCGGCCGCGCCGCCCGGCCGCAGCGGAGGGTTGCCTGTCCCCCTCGTCGTGGGAATTGTCGTTCTAGTTGCGCTTGTCGGGATAGGTATCCTCTTTGCCGCGTATTCTTTCCTCACCAGCCAGCTCGATCTATCCGGCAGTCCGATTGCCCAGGTATCAACGCCTACGTCTACCCTACCAACCGCGACCGTCTCGTTCACCGGGCTGGTGCGCACGACCCCCATTCCTACCATTCCACCCGCAACGGAAACATCCCTTCCGGTCCCGACGATTGCGATCGTGGTGACGTCGACGGTTCCTTCCACTTCGATTACGGCAACACTAGCGACTGCTACGCCCAAGGCGGTGCCGTCACGGACACCCACAGGCAAGGCTAAGCCGACGGCGGCCTCAGCCGCTACGGCGACGCCGGCTTTGGCACCAGGGGTCTATGTCACCAAGCTGCAAATGGACCCGCCTCAGCCGAATTTCAACGAACCGGTAGGCTTTCGGGTCACCTTGCTCAATACGACCGGGACGCTGCAGACTTATCGGTGGCTCGTCAAGATTTTCCAATGCCGCGCGAGTCCATGCGTGGGCGATGATTTTAAACGCTCCATTGGGGAGTCTACCGTTGTCGAGAGCAATATTCCACCGGGCTCATCGGATGTGGCTGCGCCGAAACATTGGTCCACGGGGTTGG
>JAMCQI010000102.1 GCA_023381515.1 Chloroflexota bacterium
GGCTACCAGTTTTGCGTCATCTGGATGAGCGGAAAGAAAGGCAATCGCATCCGAGAGAGACGTGGGAGCCACATACTCAAACGCGCTTGGAATCACGAAACCTCCTTAACGAGTAGCCCTTGACGACTCCTGGGATAGCAGTCGCCAGATTTTCTCTGGGCTGAGTGGCATATCGATGTGACGGATGCCGAGAGGCGCCAGCGCATCGATCACGGCGTTAACCACGGCCGGAGTCGACGCGATTGTTCCAGTCTCGCCCACCCCTTTGACCCCCAATGGATTGACCGGGGACGGAGTTTCGGTTCGGGCGGTCTCGAAAGACGGTAAGGAAGCTGCAATTGGCAAAGCATAATCCATTAATGAACCGCTCAACAATTGACCGTCGTCATCATACACCGCGGATTCCCACAGCGCCTGGGCGACGCCCTGGGCGATGCCCCCGTGTACCTGACCATCGACGATTTTGGGATTGATGACGGTTCCGCAGTCATCTACCGCGACGTAGCGGACGAGCTTTACGACTCCGGTCGCGGGATCGATCTCGACAATCGCGACGTGGGCCCCAAAAGGATACACGAAGTTATCCGGATCGAAGAACGAGGAAGCCTCAAGGGCCGGCTCCATCCCCTTGGGAAGGTCCCAGGCGAGATACGCCGCGAGGGACACCTCTTGAATCGTCTTGGACCGGTCAGAAACGCCTTTGACTGAGAACTGGCCATTCGCGAATACCACATCTTCCGGCGACGCTTCGAGCATGTGGGCAGCGATGGCTCGTGCCTTCTCTTTGACCTTTCGCGCGGCCAGCACGATGGCCGTGCCTCCGACGGCCGTTGTTCGACTGCCGTAGGTACCCCACCCCATCGGAATCGAGCCGGTGTCGCCGTGCACGACTTCGATGTCGTCGAGCGGGAGCCCGAGCTCCTCGGCGACAATCTGAGCAAACGTGGTTTCCTCGCCCTGGCCATGGGGCGACGATCCAGTGAAAACGGTCGCTTTCCCCGTTGGATGCACCCGAACGATGGAGCTCTCCCACAGTCCGCCCTGAAAACCGACCGCGCCGGCAACCTTGGATGGACCGAGGCCACAGATCTCAACGTAGGTCGAGAACCCGATTCCGAGCAGGCGACCCTGTTTGCGCGCCTCGGCTTGCTGCTCGCGGAATTGGGCATAATTGACGATGCCCAGTGCCTTGTCCAGGGTAGCGTCGTAGTCACCGCTGTCGTAGATGAGTCCGCTTGCGACAGTCGCGGGAAACGCCGACTTGGGGATGAAGTTCTTTCGGCGCACGTCGAGTGGATCGAGCTTGAGCTCGGCGGCGACCAAGTCAACCAAGCGCTCAATGGCATAGGTAGCTTCTGGTCGCCCGGCTCCGCGGTAGGCATCGACCGGCGTCGTATTGGTAAGCACGCCGATCACTTCGTAATCTATCGCCGAAATGTTGTAGCAGCCGGTGAGGATTAATCCGTGGAGAATCGTTGGGACACCGGGAGCCGCGGTCGATAGATAGGCTCCGAGGTTTGCGTAGCAGCGGCCGCGGATACCGAGGATAGTTCCATCACGCCGCGCCGCGACTTCGTAATCAGCGATATGGTCACGACCGTGGATGGTCGCGACGTAATTCTCGCGACGCTCTTCACTCCACTTGACCGGGCGATTCAGCTGCATCGCCAGGTAACCGACAACCGCTTCCTCGGGATAGCAGTGGATCTTGCTCCCAAATCCGCCGCCAACCTCGGGAGCGATAATGCGGAGACGATGCTCGGGAATCGAAAGCACCCCGGACAACAGTACCCGATGGATATGGGGATTTTGCGATGTGACCCACACCGTCAATTCGCCAGTACCGGCATTGAACTGAGCCACCGAGCCGCGCGTTTCCATCGCCGTGGGAATAAGACGCTGGTTGATGAAGCGTTGTTTCACCACGACATCGGCATCACGAAACGCAGCCGCGGCGTCTCCCCCAGCAACTTTCCAGCGGAAAGCGACGTTATTGGGAACATCCGCGTGAATCTGGGGAGCGTTTGGCTTGACTGCCTTCTCCTGATTCACAATGGCGGGGAGAAGCTCATACTCAACCTCGATCGAATCGGCCGCGTCGCGAGCGGCGGCGCGGGTCTCGGCGACGACCGCGGCCACGGCGTCGCCGACGTGCCGAACGGTATCGACGGCGAGCGGTGGGTGGGCCGGTGTCTTCAGGTCCGAATTGGGGATAAGCCACGCGGTGGGAATGCTTCCGACCTTGCCCGCGAGATCCCGACCGGTCACCACGGCAACAACGCCGTCGGCCTTTTCGGCCGGCGACACGTCGACGCGCGTGATGCGCGCGTGCGCGTGCGGGCTTCGGACAAAGGCCACGTAAGCAAGGTTCGGTAGCTTGAGGTCATCCACGTAGGTCGCGCGTCCGGTGATCAGCCTGGGGTCTTCGCTGATTCAACCTCGTGGTGCGTCGTGAGCGCGCCAATCTCGATCGCTCCATTGGCTTCACGAATTCCGGCCAAACCGGGAATGCGCGCCACGTTGACGAGGTATTTCGGTGCCGCCAGCCGTAGCTTCATCAGTGGAATCAGACTATGGCCGCCGGCTACCAGTTTTGCGTCATCTGGATGAGCGGAAAGAAAGGCAATCGCATCCGAGAGAGACGTGGGAGCCACATACTCAAACGCGCTTGGAATCACGAAACCTCCTTAACGAGTAGCCCTTGACGAC
>JAMCQI010000038.1 GCA_023381515.1 Chloroflexota bacterium
TTGCGCCATCGCCGGCGGAGGAATAGTGGTGCGCGAGGAACGCGGCATGTTCGTCGAGGTGGTCGGGAAACATCTGCTCGTACGTCTCTGCGACCTGCCGATGAATCGCTCGCCGTTTCTGGTTGAGCAGAGAGCCGTACGCGGCCTCTTGAGTGAAAACATGCTTGAACGTGTACGCCAGCTCGTCGTCGCCGTCGCGGCGGACGAGCTGGGCGGTCTCCAAACGCGCGAGCTGCGCGTCCAACCGCTCGCGCGAGGCCTTGCCAGGCACTCGACGGGTTTTGGTCTTCAAAGGTTTTCCGTAACGGGGAATCGCATAGGCATAATAGGAGAGCATGCGTAAACCTGGTTCCGCGAGACACGTCACTCTTGGAGAGTAATAGTCGTGGAGTATACAGATTTGCGCGTTTTTTGCAATGGGGGAGACCTGATTCCGGAGGGCTGTTGCCTAGTCCTGGTTTAGTGGAATCCGACCTGTCCCGGCAGAAACAGACCTAACCCCCAGCCTCTCCCCTAAAAGGAAGGGGTGCCAAATGGTTGCGATTACGATGGGCTTGCGAGCAAATTGTCGCTGTCGAGCGACCTCGCAGAAGCCGTGAAGGGGAGCCAAGGCTATCGCAGAGTCCGTTGCTTACGTCCCGCCGGCTCCTCTCCTTAACGCGACTCCCCCTTCCACTTTAGCGGGCCGGGGCGATGGAGCGTCGCTAAAGCCCGGCCTTTGGCCGGGCGTAATGGTCGCTCCATCGAGGTCGGCAAGCGATGTCAAGCGACTTTGCAAAAGCCCTGCCTGGCAAATGCAACACCCGGCGCAGGGCCGGGTGCTTGTTGAATTGCAGTCTCGCGTAGAATCGCCGTATTTGCGTGTGCGCTCGGCAGCGTTTACGCCTTCGCCACGTAATCGCCCAACCTTCCCAGGGTCTGGCTCAATCCTTCGACCGCGTGAAATTTCTCGACGACCTGAGCGCGCTCGGCGGCCGACCGAAAAACCATGCGCATGGTGAGCCGGGTCTTGTTCCCGTCTTCCTCGAATGTCGCCGTGGTCTGGAACTGACCCGGCTCGTCCTGGCCGCCGTGCGTGGTGTGCGTGTAGACCAGTCGCTCGGGCCGTACGATCTCATCGTAAACGATCCAGTTCGGATAGTTCACGCCGTCGGGTCCGTGCATGACAAACTGCCACACCCCGCCCGGCCGCACGTCCATCTTTTCGATCGTGAGGGAAAAGCCATTCGGTCCCCACCAATTGACGACGTGTTTGGGATCGGTGAACATCTCGAAAACCAGGTCGCGCGGTGCGGGGTACACCCGAGTGGCCCTGATCTCACGATCGGCCGTGTTTGCCGTACCGGTATTCTTGTCGTTCATGTTCGGTCTCCTCATCCCTTATGTAACTGCACTACAATCCCGGTCTCGCCGACCAGGTGAGCGTCGACATTTCGAACTTGTCCTTGGCTGGGCAGCGAGAACCGCAAGGCGCCTCCGCCCCGCGCACGTTGGCTGGTTTCCTCGAACGCGAGCGGCGCGCCCCGGCGAGGCTGGCGTCGCCGGTCTCGCCGGCGAGACTGGCGCTCAACGTTTGGAGCGGCGACGCTTGTTCTTCTCGCTTTGCACCTGGACCAAGTATTCGCCCAGGCGATCCAAGCTCTCGTTCCAAAAGCGCTCGAATTCGCCGGTCCAATCGTGAATCGGTTTGAGCGCCTTTCCATTCAGCCGGTAGAGTCGCTGCTGGCCGGACCCGCGGACACTGACGAGCCCAACCTCTCTCAACACGCGCAAGTGCTTCGACACCTGTGGTTGCGCCATCAGGAGTGTTTCCGCAAGGTCGTTCACCGATCGCTCGCCTTGGGCGAGCAGGTCGAGGATTTGGCGGCGCCGCGGTTCGGCGACCGCGTTAAAAGCATCTGATGTTGTTGCTGCTCGGGCCATGGCAGGACTAGATTTCGTTATCGGTAAGTCTTGAACTGAAGGCGAACGGCACGCTCGCGTGTCGTCGCATAGCTATCTCACGCAAAGGCGCAAAGATCGCAAAGAAATGCGTTGTTCTTCGCCTTCGCGGCTTGGGTCCGTCTCCCGCTTCATTTGGAGCCCGCGTGCCCGTTTCTTTCGGGCTCGTAGCAGAGAAGGACGTTCCCGTTGCCAAACGTCCTCGACTTGACGAGTCGGAGCGGCAGTCGGTCCTTGGACGTCTTGAACAACGGAGAGCCGTGGCCGAGGACGACCGGGTTTACAATGACGCGATGCTCGTCGACCAGGTCCATTTGGATGAGCGTCGACAGTAGATTGGCGCTGCCGAATACCCCAAGGTCTCCCCCGGGCTGCCCCTTGAGTTTCGACACCTCTTCGGCGATGTGATCGCGAACAAAGCGGCTGTTGTTCCACTCGGCCTTTTCCATGGTCTTGGAGAAGACGATCTTGGGCATGTCGTTCATCAAGCCGGCAACCTCCGGATCGCTCTCGATCGCGGCCGGCGTCGGCCAATAGCTCGCCATCCCCTGATAGGTCACGCGGCCGAAAAGGAGCGCACCGGTCGCATGGAGTTGAGCGACGGCGAAATCGTTGAATTCGGCGTCGACGCGATGCCAGTCGATCTCCCAACTGGCTCCTTCAAAGTAACCGTCGACGGTGACCATGTTGAACGAATATAGTTTTCG
>JAMCQI010000014.1 GCA_023381515.1 Chloroflexota bacterium
ACTACCGGCGGGACGACACGTTGAAAGAAGATCGCTGTACGTTGCGACTGGGGCATGCGGCCGAAGCGATGGCGGTGCTGAACAATCTGGTGTTGGGGTTGCTCTTGCGCCGGGGCGTGAAAAACGTGCCCGATGTGCGGCGGGACTACGCGGCCCATCCGAAACTCGCCTTGCCTCTCATCTTCCAGCGTGCCTAACGGCTTTGCAACAGCCCTGCCCCTTCTCTCCGTTCGCCTTGCCGCGTCCTCTGAATCGGGGTATAATGCCCCGACTTTCAATTGCATCGAGGAGTATGATGAATAACCGTCTTTCCAATCTGCGCGCGAAACTGGCCGAAGAGCATCTGGATGCCCTGCTCGTCACCGCTCCCGCTAACCAGTGGTATCTGTCCGGCTTTCGCGGCGGAGAATATCTGGACGCCACCTTGCTGATTTCAACAGAGCAGGCCTGGGTCTCGACCGATTCACGTTATTATGAACAAGTCAAGCAGCGCGCCAAGGAATTCACTCTCTTCGAGGCAGGCAATGAACGCACCAAAGCGCTCGGGGAATTTGCGAGCCTCGTGAAACCTAAAGTGGTTGGGTTTGAAGCCTCTCATCTCACCGTGGCAACGCTCAAAGACTGGAACAAAGCCGCGCGCAAGGCAGGGTTCAAACTCAAGCCGGTCTCGAACCTGGTCGAAAGCCTGCGGGTGGTCAAGGATGCCGAGGAGCTTGCCGCCATCCGGCGGGCCGTTCAGGTGACCGACGAGGCGTTTCACCATTTCTGCGAGCTTGCGAAACCCGGGATGACGGAAAAAGAGGGCGCCTGGATCATCGAATCCTATATGCGCGAACACGGCGCGGACAAGACGGCGTTCGACCTGATCGTGGCTTCCGGCCCCAACGGCGCTTTGCCCCACGCGATTCCGTCGGACCGCCCCTTTGGGCGCGGCGAGCCCATCGTCGTGGATATCGGCTCTCGCGTGGACAACTATAATTCGGACTTGACCCGCACCATCGTCCTGGGCGAGCCGGATGACCAATTCCACAAAATCTATGGAACGGTCCTCAAGGCGCAGCGTGCGGCAGAAAAGAAAATCAAAGCAGGTACCAGAGGCAAACGGGCCGATGCCTTTGCTCGCGACGTTATCGACAAGGCAGGTTACGGCGGCCAATTCGGTCACGGCCTGGGGCATGGCGTCGGCCTGGAGGTTCACGAGGCGCCGAGGGCGAGCCGCTTGTCCAAAGATACATACCAACCCTACATGACGCTGACAATCGAACCCGGCATCTATATCCCCGGATGGGGGGGCGTCCGCATCGAAGACCTGCTCGTCATCGAGGAGAATGGGGTCGAAGTCTTGAGCCAGGCTTCGAAAGAACCGGTGGTCAGATAAACGCTCGCCCCTTTTTGTTTGGCCATGGATCTGTGATAGAATGCGCCAAGCCCGCGCGGCTGGAAGATTATCGATCAACCGGAAAACACACGGGAGGTGTAATGGCGGGTCTCGTCGACTTGTTGCACCGTCGCATCTGGTTGGGGCCCTTGGCGGCCGCGATCCTCGGGATCGCCATCGGTCTGCCGGTCGGCTGGATGACTGTGAACTGGCAGCCGGGGCCCGACGATGTGGCAAGCATCGTCGATTCCTACTCGCTGAACAACAACCTGGCGCTTGCCAGGGCACGCTTGCACGGACTGTCCAAGAGTGATTTGACGCGCATATTGGCGGACCTCATTCGCCAGAGTGACGCGGCCAACCAGACCAGCCAGACTGAACGCCTCAATCAATTTGCCGCGGCCATGGGTATCAGCGTCAGCCCGAGCGCTGCCGCGACTGCCGCTGCCTCCAGCACGAATGGGTCAGGTGCAATTTCTCCGCGTGATCTTTCACTGATCGCTATCTTTCTCCCTTTTGTCCTCATTTTCTTTCTCGCCGCGCTCTTGGCTGCCGCTCTTCTCGTCTTTTTCCTCCGTATCCTGCCGGGATTAAGAGCTAGGCCGCGAATCCGCGAGTCGAGCCCGATGCCGGAGCGGCGCGCCCCCCCCAAGCCGATTCCCCAGCAAGTACCGGTGCCGCCCAGTCCCGCTCCCTCAAGTGGTCAACTGATCAAGTCCAACGCAAAGCGGAGGGAACGCGCGGTGCCGCCCAGCCCCACTCCAAGTGGTCAACTGGGGCGTTTTGTCGCCACTTTTAGCATCGGCAACGACAACTACGATACCTCTTTCAGTCTTGAAACCGCCCAACAGGACTTTATGGGCGAATGCGGTATGGGGATTTCGGAGACGATCGGAGAGGGCAGGCCGGACAAGGTGACGGCGCTGGACGTGTGGCTGTTCGATAAAGCGGACGTCCATACGGAGACTCTGGTCGTGATGAGTGAGTACGCCTACAAGGACGAGACCTTGCGCGGCAAGTTGGCGATCAAAGGAACCGCCATTCTCGCCGCAAAGGGCAAGCTGATCAGCTTGGATACCCAGTCACTCCACCTGGATGGTCGGATCACAGAAGTGGTTTATGCCAAGAATGTAACGTTGCCGGCGTACAGCCACTTTGAAAAGCTGACGGTCGAGATTGTGCCATCATTGCGCGAGGTCGTTCCTGCCTAGGCTGGCGCTCAACAGATCCTGAAAGGGATTCGCCCCGGGCACGGCCGCGAGTCCCTTTTCTTTGCGGGCTTGTCGACGACCTGCGTGTGTCCTTTCCGGGAGTGTGATGATTCCTTTTGCCCTGCTCGCCGCGCTTGGATTTGATGCCCTGTACGCCGAGACGGCCTATGCGCACACCCAATCCGCCGCCATCGCGACGGCCGCCGGCCTCGTCGTTTTTCTTTTCTTTGGCATCTCTTTTCTTCTTCCTCCCCAACTCTTTCGTTATACGGATGCAGACCCGGCGCCGCGGGTGATGAGCCAGGTCGTCTCGCGTGCCTTTCTCGGGAGCGTGTTCGTGATTGCCGGGGGCATCGTCGTAGGCCTGATGATTAGGCGCGCCGAGATTGGAGTCGTGGAGGAACTCTACATGTACACGCTCACGGCAGTGCTCCTTTTCCACGTCCTCGCCGGCGCCGCGGCGTCTCACGTAGTCTATCTCCAGGCCACTCGCCAGTACAATTCGAACCAATTGGTCGCGATTCTCGTCATGATTACGCTCGTCCTTCTCATCCTCATCCTCTACTTCCTTGCCTTTGATCTCGCGCTGCCGCGCGACGCCTATATCCACGTACGCGACTTGACCCTGGTCACCCTCGTGCTTCTGGGGTATGGGCGCGCGATGTATCTGATGGCGCATCACTAATCGAAGAGTGCGGCTGGGCGCACATTTGAGCGCCCAACCGCTTTTTCCTCACGCATCTTTAGGAGTTTTGTGGTGCTACTCTTAATCCACGGTCGACTTGCTACGACGGTTGTCTTGTTTGCTCTAGCCCTCGGCGTGTGGGCCGCCTTCGGCTTTTTCCGGAAGGATCAAGTCTCCCCGAGCTATCGAGGGGCGCTCATTATCGGCGAGCTCTTGATGCTCTTGCAGGCACTTTTCGGCGTACTGATGGTTCTGGTCGGCACGCTCCCGGCCGACCTGCTTCACATTATGTACGGCGCCCTCGTGGCCCTCTCGTGGCCCGCCGTCTATGTTTATACGAACGCACGCATGGGCCGCACTGAGCTCGGCTATTACTCACTCGCTTCCTTCCTCATCTGCGGTCTCGCCCTCCGCGCCATCATGACAAGTTAGCCAATGGCGGAGCTCGCAAATCAGTTGACAAGCCCTGGGCCTCGTGGTATGCTTTATTCAAGAAACCAAATCTTGCTCACATATGGTTCTGGGTTAGGTCGCACCCATCGCGATCTCAATGAGGAGGCATCAGATGGAAAGGCCGTGGCTCAAAAACTATGAGGCGGGTGTCCGAGCGAACCTCGAATACCCGAATGCCCCGATCACACAGTTCCTCGAGAATGCCGCGAGCAAGTATCCCAACAACGCGGCGACGATTTTCGGCGGAGTGGTCCACCAGCTTGGCGGCGCCCTTATGGACACCAAGCTCTCTTACCGGCAGCTCGACGACCACGTCAACCGGTTGGCAAACGCACTGAGCGCGATAGGCGTCAAGAAAGGCGACCGCGTGGCTCTCTATCTCCCAAATTGCCCGCAGTACGTCATTGCGTTCTATGCCGCTCTCAAAATTGGCGCGATTGTCGCGCCCCACAACCCATTGTACGTCCCCCGCGAACTGGAATTCCAACTGAACGATTCCGGAGCCGAAACCATCATCTGCCTCTCCCGCCTCTATCCGACCGTTCAAAAAGTGCGTCCGAACACGAAACTCAAGCACGTGATTGTGACGAATATCAAAGAGTATTTTCCCCCTGCCCTCAAACTGCTCTTTGGCTTGGCGGCAGAGAAGAAAGAAGGGCACCGCGTGACCATTGCGCCGGACGAGCAGTGGTTCCAGCAGGCGATCGCGAGTGCGCCGACGAATCGACCTATTGCCGACGTGCAGCCGGAGGACACGGCAGTCCTACTCTACACCGGTGGCACCACGGGCGTTCCGAAAGCCGCCGAGATTACTCACAAGAACCTCGTCGCCAATGCCATGCAAACCCGTGAGTGGTTTCACAACTCGCGCGAGGGTCAGGAAACCTTTCTGACCGCTCTTCCTCTCTTCCACTCTTACGCGATGACGACATGCATGAACCAATGCATTTACCTCGCCGGCACTATGATCCTCATCCCTAACCCGCGCGATTTAGAGCACGTGCTCAAGTCGATCGATCGGCACCAGCCAACCGTTTTCCCCGGCGTTCCGACGATGTATGTCGCGATCAACAACTATCCGGACCTGAACAAATACAACATCCGATCCATCAAAGCCTGCATCAGCGGGGCTGCCGGCCTGCCGGTCGAAGTGCAGACCAAGTTCCAGGACCTCACCGGCGCGCGGCTGGTCGAGGGCTATGGCCTGAGCGAGGCCACTCCTGTGACACACGCCAATCCCATCTTCGGCGAGAACCGCATCGGCACGATCGGCCTGCCTTTCCCCGATACCGATTGCAAGGTGGTAGATGTCGAGACGGGTAAAGTGGAAATGACTCCCGGCGAGTCCGGCGAACTGATCGTCAAGGGTCCACAAGTCATGAAGGGTTATTGGAACAAACCCGAAGAAACTCGCTTGACACTCCGGGATGGATGGCTCTATACGGGCGACATCGCGACGATGGACGCCGACGGTTATTTCAAGATTGTCGACCGGAAGAAAGATATGATCATCGCCGGCGGATACAATATCTACCCGCGCGAAATCGAGGACATCCTTTATCAACACCCCAAAGTACTCGAGGCGACCGTCGCGGGGGTGGCGGATCCCTACCGGGGTGAAACGGTCAAGGCCTATGTAGTTTTAAAGCCCGGCCAGACCGCGACCGCGGAAGACATTATCGCCTTTTGCAGAGAGCGGCTCGCCGCGTACAAGCGGCCGACCGTCGTCGAATTCCGCGACTCGCTTCCCAAGACCGTCGTCGGCAAGATCCTTCGCCGCCAACTCGTGGCCGAAGATTTGAAAAAGGCAGGTGCCCAACCGGGCGGCAAGATACCCGCCTAGCGCGAGGGATATGACAATGCCCCTCCCTGCGTCTGCGGGGAGGGGCATTCTGATTGGTGCGGTCGATCTTGCCGCTTGGTCTAGATGTCGACAATCTCAATCGCATCTCCAACCGCCATCTCGCCGCCCTCGACGACGCTGGCGAGCATCCCGCGTCGTCCTTGCAGAGCCGCGCGCAGCCCCTCTCGGATTTCGTCCATTCGTCCGCACGGGGTGCAAGCCTTGGTCAACTCCAATAATACGCTCCCCACGCGCAGCCGGGTGCCAACAGCGAGCGCATTCAGGTCGATTCCCCGCGTGGTAATATTCTCCTTGACTGCGCCGGCGGCCAACCCGAGCACATTCAACGTCTCTTCGTCCATCAAGAGCACCTGATGTGTATCGCCTGCCGAGTGCCGGTCTCCTTCCAGGCCATGGTCCTCGACGGCACGCAACTGCTTGCGCATCTCCATGGGAGCCCGATGCGCCGGACAAATCTGCAAGCTCGCAACCACTCCGCTATTTCCCTGCATTTGTCGCATCTCCTTTATCTCGGCGCCTCATTCTTGGGCAGGACAGCCCAATTCTTCTTGAGCGCCAGTGCGGCCAACGGGGCATCCGGATAGACGGCGACAGGATGACCCACCATCTCTAAAAGCTCCCGGTCACTGATCGAGTCCGCGTAGGCATAGCTCGCGGACCAGTCCACTTGAATTTGGTTCTCGGTCAAAAAGCGGCGAGTCAGCCGGTCCTTTTCGATGCCCATGCAGACCGGCGGAATCACGCGTACGAAACGACCTGCCTGGAACTGGACCGCAGTTCCCACCGTTCCCATCACTCCCAACGCGTCGCCAAGAATCTGCAAAGCCGGTGCGAGCATTCCAGACACAAGGACCACCACATGCTGAGAGGCAAGATGCTCTTGCACGCGAGCGATCGTGTCTGCTCGACCGGTCGGACCGATATACTCTTCGGCCACCCAGCGAAATGCCTTCTTCGCCTCCGCCTCGCTCCAACCGCGTAAGAGCCATCCCATGTGAATAATCCAGGGTGCACGGAACGCTTCCTCGCCGATCAAGCCCACCTTTCGCAGTCCATAGAGCGGAACCAGCCCGGCAAAGTACAAGCGGACGCGGTTCGCCCGCCCGTGTTGGGTAGCATACTTCATCAGCCCGCGCCACATGTGAGCGGTGTACAACGTTCCATCTACGTCGAAGAAAGCGGCAACACTCATTTCATCTGGTCGCGTCGGGGATTGGAATAGATTATAGCATACAACGCGCTCCGGCCAAATGTCCGCCGGCGCTCACGCCCATTCCATGCCTTGAGCATCCCTATCCTTTGTGATATAATTCGCTCAATTTTACCCGGGAGGTGATTCATGCCCATCGAACTCACTTGGTATGGACACTCGTGTTGGAATATAAAAACGCCCAAGAGCACTCTCCTCATCGACCCCTTTCTCACCGGCAATTCTACCGCGCCTGTCACGGCCGACCAGGTCAAACCCGACTTTATACTCGTCTCGCACGGCCACGGCGATCATTTCGGCGATACCATCGCCATTGCGAAACGGACCGGCGCCACCGTCATCAGCAACTTTGAGATCGCCAACTATTGCGAAGCGCAGGGGTGCCAGGCCCACCCGCTGCATATCGGCGGCAGCCATGAATTTCCCTTTGGGCGCGTCAAGCTCACCATAGCGCACCATGGGTCCTCATTCGAGAACGGCACCTATGCAGGCAACCCCGCCGGTTTTTTGCTCACGATCGACGGCAAAAAGATCTACCACTCGGGGGACACGGGCCTGTTCTACGATATGAAATTGATCGGCGAGCAAGGCATTGATCTCGCCATGATCCCCATTGGGGACAATTATACGATGGGTCCTGACGATGCCGTTCGCGCGGCCACGTTTATCGAACCCAAGGTGTTGATCCCAATGCACTATGACACCTGGGAACTGATCCATCAGGATCCGAACTCGTTTGCCTCTCGCGTCAAGCAGGCCGTTCCCAAGACGCAAGTGGTCGTACTCAAACCCGGAGAAACCTACACGCTGAAATAAGAGCTCTCACAATAGAGTCATCCTCAGGGCGACGGTAGCTCCCATCGTCCCTCCGCCTGTCCGGCCGACTAGCTTTTCCGGCGATCGATCGGACAAGGGTGCCAGGGGTTGGCGCGACCGTCGCTTTCTGCTGGACAACCGGCACGCGCACCACGCACTTGTTCCTCTTGTACCGCACAGATTGGCTGAACCAAAGCATAAACTCTAGGAGGTTACAATGGAGATCAAGACCGTCGGTATCGTGGGCTGTGGGTTGATGGGAAGCGGCATTGTCGAGTTGGTGGCTCGGCACGGCTACAATGTTGTCGTCCGCGAAGTGGACGATAATTTCCTCAAGAAGGGCCTCGACCGGGTGCAAAGCTCGATGGCGCGCGCCGTCGAAAAGAACAAGATGAGCGCGGCCGATCGCGACGCCACTCTCGCCCGCATCAAGGGCACGACGCGCATGGCAGATCTCGCCGGAGCGGACCTGGCGATTGAAGCGGCGATCGAGAATTTGGACTTGAAAAAGTCCATCTTTAAGGAGCTTGACGAGGTTACTCGCCCCGAAATCATTCTCGCCTCAAATACCTCCTCACTCGCCGTGATCGAGATGGCGAGCATGACGCGGCGGCCTGACAAGGTGCTCGGTCTGCACTTTTTCAATCCCGTGCCCGTGATGCCGCTCCTCGAGATGGTGCGTACCTTCCTGACGAGCGAAGAGACCTACCAGACCGCCCGCAAGTTCGGCGAAGGCCTGGGCAAGTCGGTCATCGTATCCAAAGATGCGCCCGGGTTTATCGTCAACGCGCTCCTCGTCCCCTACCTGCTCGACGCCGTCCGGATGTACGAGAATGGTTTTGCAAGCAAAGAGGATATTGATACCGGAATCAAGCTCGGGCTGAATCACCCGATGGGGCCGCTGACCCTGCTGGATTTTGTCGGGCTCGACACGACTCTATTTATCGCCGACGAAATGCACAAAGAGCTCAAGGATCCGCGCTACGCCGCCCCCGCCCTCCTGCGCCGCATGGTGACCGCCGGCTATTGGGGGCGCAAGAACGGCAAGGGCTTTTACGATTACGGCAAATAGGAAAAGCGTCGGGGCGGGCTTGCCCCGTCCCGACCGGTTCAAATACTCATGCGCAACGATGGCAGACGTAACGACCAACTTCGCCCGGTGAAAATGACCCCGGGCTATGTTGATTATCCGGAAGGAAGCGTGCTCGTCGAGGCAGGGCGGACGCGCGTGCTTTGCGCGGTGACAGTCCAGCCAGGCGTCCCGCGCTGGCTGGAGGGGCGCAGCCAGGGTTGGATCACCGGCGAATATGCAATGCTCCCACGTGCAACGCACACGCGCACGCCGCGGGAGGTGACGCCCAGCGCGCGCTCGCAAGAGATACGCCGCCTCATCGGTCGGTCCCTCCGCGCCGCCGTCGATCTCAACCTGATCGGCGAAAACACAATAACGGTGGATTGCGACGTCATCCAGGCGGATGGGGGCACGCGGACGGCCTCGATCACGGGCGCCTATGTTGCACTCGCGATCGCGCTCAAGAAGATGATCGCCACCAAGGCCGCCTCGCCCAAAGCGCTCAAGACCGCCGTGGCTGCCGTCAGCGTTGGCATTGTGGGCAGGGAAGAGATGCTCGACCTGAATTATGCCGAGGACTCGAAGGCCGAGGTGGACTTTAACGTCGTCATGACGGCCGAGGGCAAGTTCGTCGAGGTGCAGGGGACCGCCGAGGGCGAGCCGTTCTCTCGTGACGCGATGGAGCGCCTCTTGAACCTGGCGCGGAATGGAATTGGAGAGCTGCTCAAAATACAGCAAAGCACCCTTGCGGCTTTGTAGGTCCTAAGCGCAAGTGCCTCCTCTCCAGGAGGGTATGGGATACAGATGAGACAGGAGCGGGCAGATGATTCGGACGGTTGAACATGTCCTATCTTGATCGCGCGAATGAATTGAAAGACAAGCTCATCGCCATCCGGCGGGACTTGCACCAGCACCCCGAACTCGCTTTCCAAGAAGTACGGACGGCGCAAAAGGTTGCCGACACTTTGCACGATCTGGGCATCGAATACGAGACCGGAGTGGCCAAGACCGGCGTGGTCGCCTATCTTGGCGAAGGCGAGCCGCGTCTTGCGATCCGCGCGGACATGGACGCTCTCCCTATCCGCGAAGCCACGGATCTGCCTTTCCGATCCCAGAACCAAGGTATCATGCACGCGTGCGGCCACGACGCGCACACGGCGGGCTTGCTTGGGGCCGCCATGATCCTGAACGAGGAGTTCGCCAAGGGGAATCTAAAAGGAACGGTCAAGCTTCTCTTCCAGCCTGCCGAAGAGGTCTGCGGCGCAGATGGCAAAAGCGGCGGCGAGCGCATGGTGGAAGAGGGCGCCCTCGACGACGTCGAGGCCGTGATTGGGCTCCACGTCATCAGTACCTTGCCCAGCAACGAGGTCTATGTCCGGGCGGGACCCTTTATGGCAGGGGTAGACACCTTTGAGGCCGATATCATGGGACGCGGGGGGCATGGCGCTTACCCTCACGAGGCACTGGATCCCATTTGGCTGTCCGCTCAGGTCATCAACGCCGTTCACGGCATTGTCTCGAGGCGCATCGACCCGATCAAGCAAGGGTTGATCTCGATTTGCACGATCCAAGCCGGCACGGCGACCAACATCATCCCGGAAGCCGTGCACGTTTCCGGCACGATTCGCAGCTTTGAACCGGCCGTGCGCAGTCAACTTCACGCCGACTTGGACAGAGCATTTTCGGTCGCCCGTGCTTGGGGCGGCGACTATCAACTCAAGATCCAGCGGGGTTATCCGGCCACGGTGAACGATCCTCACATGGCCAAATTCGTACGCACGATGGCGACAAGCCTCGTAGGCGCCGAACGGGTCAAGGAAGCGCAGATGCAGATGGGGGCCGAGGATTTCAGCTTTATGGCGCAGGCCAAGCCCGGCGTATTCTTTGATCTCGGAGCCAAGAGGGACGACGTCCATCGTCCTCACCACAATCCAGTCTTTGACATTGACGAAACAGTCCTCCCCACCGGCGCCGCTCTTCTCGCCGAAGCCGCCCACCAGTACCTCGAGCAAAACGGGCCGGATAAGGACGCGTGACCTGTCCCATGCCCAGTAAAACCCCTCTCCCCTTTCGGGACCGCACTTGTCCCGAAGGGGGAGAGGGCGGGGTGGCGGGGTGACGGGCCAGCCACCCGTCAACCGGCCACCAACCCCGCTTGCTCGACCACTACACTCCACTCCGGAATGCGGCGGGGGGTTCTTTTCACCTTCCCCTTGTTGCCCCCATAGATGCGCTCCGCCGTCCGCCAGCATACATTTGCGCGGGCCTCTTCGCTCAGCCGGTCGAGAAAAACATCATAGCGCTGCAGCTCCGGGCCGAGCCGTTCAAAGCGCGTGACGAGATCGGAACCGAGGCAAATGCGGTCGCTGTATCTCTCGGTAAGCGCCAGCCAGTCGGGGCTCGGTTTGCCTTCCGGACAGATGACCACGTCAAAGATGATCCAGGAAAAGTCGACGCACAGGTTTGGGTACTGGCTCAGAAGCCGCTCCACCATCTGATAGTAAAAAGGAACGTTCACCCGTCGGGACATGCCGCAGTGCGCAAAGACAAAGCGTGTTAGTGGGAACTCACGCACCGCCTCCTCCAGCTCGTGTAAGTAAACCGGGTGATCGCTCCTGGTCACCGAGGTGACATTGTGGTGCAAAAGGACCGGCAAGTCATAGGCGGCCGCGAATTCATAGACCGGCCACAGCGCTTTATGGTTCGCCCGCGCGTTCTCCCCGTAGGTGAATGCCGTCAGATCGTCATGGCGTAGAAGAATTTCGCCGATGCCGCTCCACACGTCTGGATACTGAGTATACAATCTCTCGACATGGCGCACGGCGTAGCGGTCCACTGGATTGAACCCGCATAACAGGGGATACAGCCGGTCCTGGTGAGCCGGTGGCAGCGCGCGGACCATTTCGGCCACGGTCACATCCGTATAGCCGTAATAATAACAGGGCGCATCGTTCGCAAGATAATAGTCGGGCGGCTCGCGGTCATACTCGACCCACGCCTTGCTGACGGGCATGCCAAAGATCACGGCTTTTCCGATGTTCGCCGAATCCATGTAGTGGACCAATGCCTCGCCGCCCGGCGTCTCTTGAACAAAGTTGACGACGTGCAGATGTGCGTCAATCATCGGGTACTTGCTTCCCCTGAGTGGGGAGAGAGAGCCCCGTTTATCAGGGTCACGCGTCCAAGTCGGTATCTGTTCATTTGGCATGGTGATCCACCTCTAACTTGCTCAGTAGTTGAGCTGCTTCCGCCGCTTCGAGGCGCTTGAATAGATAATCCCAGTCTCGCTCGTTCCCGATCAAGTCCACGATTCGCTCACGGGAATATTGATCCAGGAGGCGTCCGCTCTGAGCGGGCGGCAGAGCGCGCATCAGGTAAGCCAATTCCCGACCATCGGTGATCAGCTCGACGACGCGCGGCCACCCCAGCTTTTCCAGCAGGTCCTGCTGGCCGGTTTCCTCCAGGCAGTTAAGCACGAGGGCTAGTTCGGATCCGTTTCGTACCAATCGCCGGACATAGTCGGCCCCGAGCAGGTCCATCAGCTGCTTGTCACAATCGCCATAGACCCATTCCAGGACTTGAGCGAGCTGGGCGCCGGTGACGATCAGCGTGCGCAATCCTCTTCTCCCCAGGGTTTCCAAAAGGCATTGCTCGACCTCCGCGACGGATAGAGCCGCGAGCAAGTCGCGCAAATGGCGTGCCTCTTGCAGGAGGCCGGGCAACTTTCCATCGACTGTTTGGAGCAGGTAGATTTGATCCTCAGGAGAGAGCGACTTGAAGACGTTCGTCAAGCCGATGGGGCCGCCGACGACCTCCGCCAGATGCGGGGCCAGTTGTTCGAGCACACCCCGGTCATGATGCCCCTGCAAGACGTCGAGCGCCACGGCCAACTCGTTCGCAGTGCCGATATGGGTCGTCTCCCCGTCAATCGTCACTGCGTACCGCATGATTCCGCTGTCCATAGACTCCTCACTTGTCGCGCAAACGTCGGAATGCAGCGAGTATAAGGGACGCTCGTACAAACGTCAAATTTGCAGCGGCGAAAGTGAACAGCAGACCAAGTCAGAGCACGCCTTGAGCTACCTGAGGATTGACGTGCAGCCGGTTATTGGGCATAATGCGAGCCAATCGGAAATCCAGAAACTGAGAATGGGGCTTATGGATCCTCTAAATCGCAATGATGTATGGCAATTGCTCTGCGAGTACACGCAAGCCGACTATTTGCGCAAACACCACCTCGCCGTCGAGGCCGCCATGCGGTATTATGCACGCAAGTTCGGAGAGGATGAGAATGTGTGGGGCAACGTCGGGCTAATCCATGACTTTGAATATGAAAAGTACCCGGACCAACACCCACAGAAAGGTGGGGAAATCCTTTCCGAACTCGGGTGGCCTGAGGATCTCGTCTACGCCGTCAAGACGCACGGAGACCATCTGGGGCTGGCCCGCACTCATCGAATCGAAAAGACACTGTATGCGGTGGACGAGTTGACCGGGCTGGTCATCGCCGTTGCTCTCGTCCGGCCTTCCAAGAAACTCGCGGATGTGGATGTGGCCGCGGTCAAGAAAAAGTGGAAAGACAAGGCATTTGCCCGGGGAGTAAATCGGGAGCAGGTCATCCGCGGAGCCGAGGACCTTGGCATTCCACTCGACGAGCACATTCAGAATGTCCTTTCCGCTCTGCAGGAGGTCGCTCCACAGCTGGGTCTGTGAGGGATTAATGGGCTGGACGAATGGAAAGCAAAACGGGGTTCTAATGGGGCGTGGGAGGCGGTGGTGCCAGTGGCACCACCGCCTCCC
>JAMCQI010000040.1:0-2320 GCA_023381515.1 Chloroflexota bacterium
GACGGAGACGCTCTTTGGGTAGAGGTAAAGCGTGGAGGACGGCGATCGGGTGGTCATTCGAGTCGAGGACCACGCCGCCCTGAATGGGACGGCCGGGATGCGCGCGCCACGCCTCGAAGACGAGGTCACGTATCTCTTTGTTTTCCAAAAGCCATGCGCTTCCCGGCTGGAGATGAAAGGGAGAGCGGGAGCAGGGGGGAGCGGGAGCAGAGGAGCAAGGGAGCACGCCCGCAGGTCGCGTGGGGTCTTGGGGAGAAGCGGCGGGGCAGGCGAGATGGCCGTCCGCCGTACGGGTCCACGCTCCTGCGCGGGCGAGTTGCCGGTCCACCTCCAGGAGGTTCACAAAAAAGACGAGCTCCTCGCTCTCGACGAACAGCTCCAGTTCTTTGCCGGATGGGTCCACGCCCGCATGATAGTACATATGTTCTATTCGTGCAAATGGAAAGGCGATTGAAATCACCCGGCAGGATGATTTCAATCGCCACTAACTGGTGCCGTTCGTTTGGACCCAAGAACCTGAGGGCGACTCACCGGGGCTGTCAACAGAGTTTGCAACAGCCCTGGGCGCCGCGAAGCGGCGCATGCGGGCGGAAGGCATGTCTCGCGATCCGCAACGGAAGGGCTTGTGTCGTAAAGAAAAGATCAGATTTTCTGGATAATCTCCAAAGAAGCGATGGTTCCGTCGCTCACGGCGGTTGTGATCTGGCGATATTTTTTATCCCGCACATCTCCTGCGGCGTAGACCCCTTCCAGGTTGGTCTCCATTTTTTCATTCGTGACAATGTAACCTTGCGGGGTTAATTGCAGCGGGGTATTCCGTATCAAGTCTACGTTGGGCGACATGCCGACAAATATAAAAACGCCGTCGCGTTCCAGGGTGATGCGTTCCTTCGACTTTAGATTCTCGGCCACGACGACCATCTTTTCGTCTTTTCTATCGAAGGCGCGAGGTTCATGCGACCAGAGAATATTCACCTTGGGATTTTTCGTCATCTTCTCGGCGGTGATCTTTTCCGCCTGCAGGGTGTCAAATTGATGAATGACGGTGATGGATTTTACAAACTGTAAAAGAAGCAGAGATTCTTCCATGGCGCTGTTTCCGCCGCCGACGACGATAACATCTTTGCCTGTATAGAACTCTCCGTCGCAGGTCGCGCAATAAGAGATTCCGCCGCCTTTAAATTCCTGTTCCCCGGGGACATTCAAAAGCCGGGGAGCGGAACCCGTGGCGATAATCACATGTTTTGCGGTATAGGTCGCGTCCTCTGTGGTTACCCATTTTACTTTTTCAACCAGATTCAGGGCGGTGATATGCACGGCAAGTTCAAACTTGGTTCCGTATTTTTGCGCTTGTTTGCGCATGTTCCCCGCGATTTCGTACCCGGGAACAGGTTCGACAAAGCCCGGATAATTCGCGACCTGATGCGTGGTCTTGACCTGACCCCCCGCGGAGGACTCGTCGACGACCAGAGTTGAGAGGGAGGCGCGCGAGGCATAGAGGGCCGCCGCCAGTCCAGCGGGTCCGGCTCCGATGATGATCAAATCATATTGATGCGTTGCTTGACCCATTTCGGTTATATCCTTGCAGGACCAGACAGGGTCCCAGGACCCTGTCTGGTGCATGATGCGAGGTTAGGAAAAGACCTCACCGATAATGTTTTTTATTTGCTCCGCGGTCTGGATACTGGTCGTCGCTTTCACCACTTTGCCGTTGCGGTAATAAACGGTATAGGGCAATCCTCGAAAGGATCTGCATTCCGGCAGGTTCCTGATGGCGGCGGCATCCGGGAGGTCGAACTCCATATCCCGAAATTGAACATCAGGGTACTTGTCCCGAAAAATATCAAAGACTTCATAGACGGGAATGCACATCGGCCCCATTCTTCCACAGCAGACAGCCACCTTTTCGTTGCTTTCGATTAAGGCTTGCAGCTCCTCCTTGCTGTTAACGTGTTCCAGATTGGTTTGAAGCATTGTACCGATCTCCTTTATCTTTGAAGAAAATCTAGAGTTCGGGTGGGCCTTCACCCGGCGCGCGGCGGCCCATCCTCTCCCGCGGCGGACTCTCCTACTCCTTGAGATGCAAGGATCACGGAAAGGTGACATCCCTTGTCGTAAGGTTTGAGCGCTTGCCATGAGGATGGATTGACGAGGGACCCATTTCGGTTATATCCTTGCAGGACCAGACAGGGTCCCGGGACCCTGTCTGGTGCATGATGCGAGGTTAGGAAAAGACCTCACCGATAATGTTTTTTATTTGCTCCGCGGTCTGGATACTGGTCGTCGCTTTCACCACTTTGCCGTTACGGTAATAAACGGT
>JAMCQI010000040.1:2330-13156 GCA_023381515.1 Chloroflexota bacterium
CACGGAAAGGGGACATCCCTTGTCGTAAGGTTTGAGCGCTTGCCATGAGGATGAATTGACGAGGGGACTAGCTCGCATCGCCCGGCGCGGGCCGTGAGGAATGCCGTGCCTCGGCGAGCCTCCAGGCTTGCCCGCTCGAACAGCGTCCCCGGCTAGATGACGGTGACGAGGATCGCCTTCCCGGGGCAAGCCGCGGCATACCGACCGAATCCCACGCACATCGTCGGATTCAGGTCCGGCATTTCATAGGGGCAAAGAGCTGATCGATTCTACCGCACGAGGAGAGGGAGGAAGAGAACCGGTCTCACCGTCTGCGTCAGGGTGTTCGATGTGGAACCAAGGTTGTTGGCGTCACCGCTATAGACGGCCGTGAGCGTGTGCACCCCGATGGCCAGGGACGCGATGCGGCAAGTCGTGCTGCCTGAACTTAATGGAATGGCCGTGCAACCCGTGACATCTATCCCACCTTCCTTTAAGGTGACCGATCCGGTGGGGGACGCGCCGCTTACTGTCGCCCTGAAGGTGACCGCTTGCCCGCTGTAGGAGGGGCTCGGTGATGCAGTGAGCGTCGTGATGGTGCTCGCCTTGAGATTGGTGAGAGTGAAGGTCATCGGGGAGCCCACACCCGATGCATTCACGATCACGGGATAGGACCCGACCAGGCTGTTCGCGGTGAGGCTCTTTGAGACTGCGGCGCCCACGATGGTTGCGGTGTTGGACGCGGGATTGATGCTCGCGCCCGAAGAGGGAGCGCTGAAGGTGAGGACTCCTCCATTCACAGGCTCGCCATAGGCGCTACTCACGCTCAAACCAAGCGGCAGGGCAAAGAGCTTGGTGGCCTCGGTGCTTTGATGATCACCCCCGGTCTTGGTAAGCGAAAAACCACGCGATTCAAACGCCCCAATGTCACAGTGCGCACCATGTCCCGCCCGCGTGATGCCGCGTTGGTCTGTTGTGGGACAGGCCGCATCATTACCGGCATCGATGGCAGAACTCCCGGGGAGGAGCGGGATGGTCTGGGTCGCGCCGCCGTAATCCCCGAGGGGGCCGAGGTGTGGATCTTGGGGGATGACGTTGGAGCAGGTGCTGCTCGCATCGGGACAGCCGCCCTGCACGACGCTGTCGTTGATCACGAGCGTGCTGGCGCCACCGTTGTAGATCTGGGCTCCCCCGGTCGGCGCCGTATTGCCCCACAGAATGGTGTTGCCCATGGTCGGACTGCTGTAGCTCCAGTTGAACATCCCGCCGCCGTAGTTATTCGCCGAGTTGCCACTAAAGGTGACGTTGGTCACCTTCGGACTGCTGCCATCGTTGTACATCCCGCCGCCGTTCAACACGGCGGAATTGCTGCTAAAGGTGACATTGGTCAAGGTCGGGTTGCTGTTGGAAAAGCCGATCATCCCTCCGCCGGAATTCGCCGAGTTGCCGCTAAAGGTAACATTAGCCAAGGTGGGGCTGCTGCTCCTGTTGTACATCCCGCCGCCGTTCAACACGGCGGAATTGCTGCTAAAGGTGACATTGGTCAAGGTCGGGTTGCTGTTGGAAAAGCCGATCATCCCGCCGCCGTAAGTCGCCGAGTTGGACGTGAAGGTGACGTTCGTCAGCGTCGGACTGCTGCCATTGTTGTACATCCCACCGCCGGCGACAGCCGAGTTGCCGCTAAACGTGAGGTTCGTCAAGGTCGGGCTCCCAGTCATGTTGTCCATGCCACCCCCGGCATCATTGGGTAAGGAGGCCCCATTCGCGTTTCCACCCGTCACGGTAAAGCCATCCAACACCGCCGTGATGTCCGTTCCGCTCCCCGTCACCACATGGTACGAGTTGTCCGAGCGGGTGGGGTTGGTGGCAGTGACGTCCCCACTGTCGTCCCCCTTCAAGTCGCCACTCAGAATCGTCTCGTTCGTCGCCCAGTCTCGCTGATTGAGCAACGTCTCCGTCCCCGCAAACCCCCCGTAGAGCGCCACCCCGCTCTTCAATTGGAAGGTGACCGTCCGGTCGGTGCCGGTCGTCGGCTTGTAGGTCCCAGCCGCGACCCATAGCTCGTACGTTGCACCCCCGGAGGTGTCGGCGCGGGTCTTGAGGGCGTACTGCAAGTCGCACGCATTCGACCAGTCCGCAAGATCACCACAGGTCGCCGCCCCACCGCCGACCTTGACGCGCAGGATGACGGGGTCGGCCGCTCGGGCAGTCGTGGGCAACAGGGCGACAAGAACGAGTGCCAGCACAAAGAGCCACCTGGACAGAACCGATCGACTCGCCGAAACAAGAGAGTGGGCCCGCATGGTCGCCTCCGCGGAGAACGAGTAATCATCGCTCGACGCGCCCCCTCGAGAGGGACCGAGAGGGCGTCCAGCGATAGATGTTGGGAATCCTAGCAGGGAAAAACTGGGACAGGGGACAAGGGGTGCGCCACCTTGCGCCTCCTCATTTAGCGAAGAGGCTCGGCGCAGAGGTACATTCGCGGGGAGCACTCTTCACCATGAACAGGTCAACAACAACCTGTCGCTGCTATTCTACGACGAGAAGCGGATGGTGTCAATAGTTTTGTTGGGACGGGGCAGGGCGAGGCAGGCGGGAGATGAAGGATGAGGGATGAAGGATGAAGGCGGAAGGCTGGTGTGGGTGAGGTAGGGGCGAGGCACACCTGGCCTTGCGGGCGGCCCCGCGGTCCCGCGGGGTCTGCGGGATGCAAGGGTTTGCCAGATCGTTCCCGTCATGGCGGCAAGCTGGACTCGAGCCATGCGCCTCCTCAAGCGATCTCCTGCTGGCAAATGCCTCGCCCCTACTAGCGGACTAGCGGACGAGGAGCGGCAAGAACAGAACCGGTTTCAAGTTATTGGTGAGACTGAAGCTGACCGGACCACTCACCCCCGGCGCACTGACCATCACCGAGTAGGACCCGAGGGTGCCGTTGGCCGTAGGCGCCGGGGCAGACGCATTTCCATTGGCCGCACTCGTCTGGGTAGTCATTGTGCTCCCACCCCAGCTCGCACTTGCGCCTGAGGAGGGAGCCGTGTAGGTGACCACCACCCCGGGCAGCCCGCTCCCACTCGTCTCGCCGAAGGTGAGTTGCAGCGGCAGAGCAAAGGCCGTGTTGATGGGTGTGCTTTGACGGTCCCCTCCGGTTTTGGTCAGCGTGAATCCCCGCGATTCGTAGGCCCCGATGTCGCAGTGAGCGCCCTGTGGGCGGGCCACGCCCCGCTGGTCGAGATTGTTGACCGGCGCAGCTGCGCAGGTGGCATTGTTCCCGGCATCGATGGCCGAGGAACCAGGCAGGAGCGGGATGGTCTGGGTCGCGCCGCCGTAATCCCCGAGGGGGCCGAGGTGTGGATCTTGGGGGATGATACCCAAGCACGTGCTGAAGGCGGGACAGCCGCCCTGCACTACGCTGTCGTTGACGGTGGCCGTGCTGGTGGCGTCATTATAGATCTGCGGCCCGCCGGCCAGCGCCGTATTGGCCCACAAGATGGTGTTGCGGATGGCCGGACTGCCGCCCCGGTTGTACATCCCGCCGCCGTCGGTATTCGCCGAGTTGCCGCTAAAGGTAACATTAGCCAAGGTCGGACTGCTGCCCAAGTTGTACATCCCGCCGCCGTCGGTATTCGCCGAGTTGCCGCTAAAGGTAACATTACCCAAGGTCGGACTGCTGCTACTGTTGTACATCCCGCCGCCGTCGGTATTCGCCGAGTTGGACGTGAAGGTGACGTTTGTCAGGGTGGGGCTGCTGATATCGTTAAGCATCCCGCCACCGTTGTTCGCGAAGTTGGACGTGAAGGTGACGTTGGTCAGGGCGGGGCTGCTGCTGCTATCGTTCTCCATCCCGCCGCCGGAAGCCGCCGAGTTGGACGTGAAGGTGACGTTCGTCAGCGTCGGACTGCTGCCATTGTTGTACATCCCACCGCCGGCGACAGCCGAGTTGCCGCTAAACGTGAGGTTCGTCAAGGTCGGGCGCCCAGTCATGTTCTCCACGCCAGCCCCGACATTATCGGGGTAGGCCCCATTCGCGTTTCCACCCGTCACGGTAAAGCCATCCAACACCGCCGTGATGTCCGTTCCGCTCCCCGTCACCACATGGTACGAGTTATCACTGGGATTGCCCACTACTCCGATGTCCCCGCTCAAGACCGTCACGTTCGTCGTCCAGTCTCGCTGACTGAGCGACGTCTCCGTCCCCGCAAACCCCCCGTAGAGCGCCACCCCATTCTTGAGTTGGAAGGTGGCGGAGCGATTGGTATCGGTCGTCGGCTTGTAGGTCCCAGCCGCGACCCATAGCTCGTACGTTGCACCCCCGGAGGTGTCGGCGCGGGTCTTGAGGGCGTACTGCAGGTCGCACGCATTCGACCAGTCCGCAAGATCACCACAGGTCGCCGCCCCACCGCCGACCTTGACGCGCAGGATGACGGGGTCGGCCGCTGGGGCAGTCGTGGGCAACAGGGCGACAAGAACGAGGGTAAGAACAAAGACCCACCTGGACAGAACCGATCGAGTGGCCGAAACAAGAGAGTAAACGCTCATCGATGCCTCCGCGGAGAATGGGTAGCCATCGCTCGACGCGCCTCCGCGAGAGGGACCGAGAGGGCGTCGAGCGATAGATGTTGGGAATCCTGGCAGGGATAAGTTGGGAGAGGGGTCAAGGGGTGCGCCACCTTGTGCCTCCTCGGGGGGCGAAGAGGCGCGGCGCGGGCACGTGCAGACACGCGGAGCATTCTTCACCCCGAACAGGTCAACGGCAACCTGATGTCGCTATTCTACGACGAGAAGCGGAGGATGTCAATAGTTTTTTCGCCGAGCATGTCGGCGCCAAAACCTACTTGGCGGTCAAGACGAGCGACAGATTAAATGTTACTCGGGGCCGGAGCCGTCGCCCGGGTTGAAGCAGAAGCCGCGTTCGCCGCAGACTGGGCCGTCTCAGCCACGCCCGGAACCTGGGTCAGTGCGCCGGCGACTTTGGGGTTGGACTTACCTGCTGTGCGATGCTCGACACATCGCAGGCGAGAGCGAAGAGCGCGAGGCCGAGCAGGAGAAACACCTTGCGGTCCATGTAAACCTCCGTGTCATGCGTCGGCGAGGATTACTTGCTGACCGGGGGCAGGGTGACCGTCACCTTGCCGATCTGGGAGACCAGCCAATCAATGTGCCCGCTGCCCTGTCCCACTTTTTTGCCCGAATCCATGACGTCGCTTACATAGTCAATCGTCATCTTCAAGAGCGCGCCATTCTGCTTGTCCACCCACGCCGTCCCTTTGGACGACTGCATTCCAAAACCGAAGGACTGGGCCATCCCCGCGGCGCCGGTGGGGGCTTTGCTCATATCCACGTCGAACTTGTCCGCCGCGTGCCCGTCGATCGCCTCCTCGCCCGTCTTGCGCGCGCCCATCGAGGCAAAGATCAGCGGCATGCCGTAATCCAGAGGCAGAGTCGCCCAGGTCATCGGCGCCCACAAATCCTCTTTGACCACGCCGCCCTCGACGGAATACCCCTTGCCTCCGTCTTTCTTCGCGCCCATAATGTACCCTTCGCTCGTCTTTTCCTTGTCCGTCTTGGTCGTGCTGATGAAATGCACATTGTCGCCCGACACGTCCGCCTTGAACGTGAACGTCTGGGGATCGACCTTCTTCGCGGCGCTGTTCCACACCGGCGAGGTTCCGCTTGCCTCCAGGTGGTACGAATCCAGAACCTTTTTGTCCATCAACAGAACACTGTTGACGGAATTGCTGACGCGGCCGCTCGCGTCTTGGGATGCGGCGGGCGGGACGGCCGTTGCTTTGCCGCTGCCCGACGATTTGGTCGGCTGCGCCTGAGCTTGGCCGGAAGACGACGTCGCTTCCGTCGGCTGGGCCGCGGGCGAGTTACCCTTGGAGGCGAAGCTCGCAGCGTCGCACGCGAGCAGGAAAAGCGAGCCCACGACCAAGATGAGCCAAAAGTTCATTGAGCCTTTCAAGAACCGTTTCATTGGAATCCTCCTCTTTGGAATTGCATGCAGATGCCGATTATTTCTCTCTCAAGGTAAAAGTGACCGTCGGCGGGTTCTCGCTCGAGCCGAAATGAATCGTCGTGGACGCATCCGCCGTCTCGGGAAGGCTGAACGTGATGGGCTTGTCGTCCTCGGGAGTCGGAGACATCGGGCCCATGCCCATACACGGCATACTAAATGTGCCCTGCTGGAACGATGGCACGACGGTGAAATCCAGAGGGCCCAGGCCGGTGGCGCTGACCTTCCATTTACCTGTGGCCGTGCCCTTGCCGGTACACGCTCCTCCGGCAAAAAGGCTGCTCAGCGCCGTCATGGTCACCGTGTACGAGGCGTTGCCTTCGCCCGTCAGCGTTCCGCCCTGACCCGCAAGGGCAACGTAGACAGGCGCGCCGCTGAGCGTCGCATGAATGGTAAAGGCATTGGGGATCGCATTGGCATAGTCCCATTTCTCTTCGATCTCGAGCGACATGGACCTGTGCTGCGAGACGGTCCAGGCAATCGAATCCGACTTGAACGGCTGGAATACGGGCATCGTCTTCACGGCCTTGTCGAATGCGGGCAGGTAGAGAGCGGACCCGGTGACCTTGCCCGTCTTTCCTTTCACCGGCCCTGCCCCGGGCCGTTTCTCGTCAAAGGGCTTGAACAGCAGGGTCGCGATCCCCTTGTCGTTCGTCTTTTTATCCGCCGGGTCGTACCAGACCGTCCCCTGCTTTTTCAGTCCACCGTCGTCCCAGGCCATGCTGATGCCCGCCAGGGGTCCCTTCTTCGGCAGGGTATAGCCGCTGAGCAACCCGCAGCCGACGGTTACATCCCCGAAATCGTCCAGCATCTCGACCTTGATCTTGAACTGCAGTTCTTTTCCCGCATCGGGCGCGTGACCCTTCGGACCATAATGCGTGGTCAGTATGTCTTGGTGCGAGGTCATCGCCTCGACGCCGACCATGTTCGCCAGCGGGTCTGTGTGAAGCACGGCAGGAGTCAACTTGGCCGTCGCGGCTTTGGCCAATCCGGTCTCGAACTTGCCAAACGGAAGGATGCCGCCGTCGCCCACCATGTCGCCACAGGATGTTTGCTGCGCGACTTGAATGCCGTCCCCCCGGCGGAGGTTCATGGCGAGCACCGTTCCCCCATCCCCGTCCAGCATTCCCTGCTGCCGGGCCGCGGGAAGGATGACGTCTGCTTCGACGAGCAAGGTCTGGAGCGCGTCGAACTGGAGCTTGTCGGCCGGCAAATCCTGCAGCATGTCGTACGGTGCGGCGTGACGGAGGCCGAGCTCGCGCACGAGCAAATAGACGAGCGCATACGGGTCGTCCGGCGCCGCCGAGGCGGAGCGGACGGCTTGCAGAAGCATCGGCCCAAGCGCGGCGGGATCGACCGGCTTGCCGGCGGGCTTGATCCCCACACCGGTAAAGAAATCCGCCAGGTACACGGTATCCGTCATGGTCCCCCGCTCGAGCGCATCGGCCAAGGCCTTGACTTCGAAATCATACAAGTAGAAATCCTGGCTGTTCCGCTCCGCCCCGCGCAGAATCGCGGCCCCGGTGCGCGCATCATAGACGCCGATATTCAGGGCCTTGAAAATGAGCAGCAGGGCTTGGTAGCGGGCGTCCGGATCCGCGGCCTTTTCAAGGTTGTCGACGAGCACCTTCGGGTCGGCGGTGGCTGCTGGCGGCGTCGGGGTGGACGGGGAGGCAGGGGCGGCGCTGGGAGTCGCAAGCGGCGTCGAGGTGGAAAGAGCGGCGGCGCTCGCAGGCGGCGTAGGACTGCCGGAATCGACATTTCTCACGGCGGTGGGCTGGACGGGCGCCGCCGGAGTTGGAGAAGCCGGATTGTTGCAGGCGGTCAGTAGAAAGAGGACAAGTACACAAACAATGCTGCGACGGACCACGTGAACCTCCACGAAAGCTTGACTCGGATTCAAGAACCTGGCATTCTTGCCCCGGTTGGTTCGCCCAAGGCGGAGCAAGCAGGTCATGATCGCCCGATGGACTGTGATGGTTACCGATGAGCCGGTGCATCCACGCCGGGTGGCCGGTTCTCCGCCTAATTGTCTTGAGTTGGTAACCAGGAACTGTGGGGCAGCGATGTGGGGCTGTAGATCTCGGATCCAAGTCAAAGCGCATCAGGTTGGCGAGCCCATCGCCGTGGTCGCAGCGTCGCTATCCCTTCCATCGGGATTGTCCTGCCGGGGCCCCACTTCAGGCCCCGGTGCTGATGAGAACGTTGCGCCGGAGGCAGGTCTCTGCTTCCCCGCCGGCAATACGCCTCCGCGGTGAAACAGAGACCTTTTCGGAGGCCTCCTAGCGTATAGTGAGAGGCAGGAATAACCTATAGCCGAAGGCGTTCACGCGCGCGACCCCGTGGCGCGAGGTGCCATCGTATGACGTGAACTCGCCGCCGATGAGCACCCGGGCGTCCTGCTGCAAAGCCATCGAGTGCACAAAGCCGTCGGCGCCCGACCCGGGATCGAAACTCGTGTCCAGCGATCCGTCCCCATTGATCCGCGCGAGATAGTTGCGCGCGACCCCATTATAGGAAGTCAAGTCGCCTCCGATCAGCAGCCGGCCGAACTGGTCGGGGAGGATGGACAGCACGGCGTAATTCGCGCCGCTGCCTGGATCGAAGCTCGTGTCGCGGGTGCCATTCGCGTTTACCCGGGCAATGCCGCCAATGTCCGCGCCCTGGAATGTGGCGAAAGAGCCGCCCACGACGATCTTACCATCGGCCTGTACGTGGATGGCGTAGATAATGTCATAGTTGCCGCCTATCGTGCCCGGGTCGAAGGTCCCGTCGAGAGTGCCGTTGGTATTCAGGCGGGCCAGATGGTAGCGGGTGCTGGCGTCGACCTGGGCAAAGTACCCGCCGACAAGTATCTTGCCGTCCGATGGTTGGTAGGCCACGGAATGGACGCGGTTGTCCGGACCGGCACCCGGATCGAACGTCGTGTCCAAAGACCCATCCGAGTTCAACACGGCAACGTTGCTGCGCGTGGTCCCGTTAAAAGTACTGAAATCGCCACCGGCGAGTACTTTTCCGCCCGGCAAAAGCGCGAGGGCTAAGACGTCGCCCTCAAACCCCGAGCCGGGATTGAACGTCGTATCAAGTGTGCCATCCGCGTTAATGCGGGCGATGCCATTGCGCTGGACGCCGTTGTAGTTCGGGAAGGTCCCACCGATGATGATCTTGCCGTCTGACTGCAACCCCATGGCATAGATCGTATGGCCGTTCCAGTCGGAGGTCTGAGGAACGAACGTCGTGTCGAGCGTACCGTCGGGGTTGACGCGGGCGATGCTCTTGCGCGTCACCCCACGGTACTTTATAAATTGGCCCGCGATCAGGATCTTGCCGTCCGGTTGGACCGCGACGGCGTCCACGAGCCCGGTCATGTCGGAGGCCGAGTCGTATGTGCCCGGTTCCGGGTTGAAACTCGGGTCGAGGGTCCCCTCCCAGGGTCGAGCGGCTGCCGTCGCAGGCTTTGCCACTGCTCCGGGCAGCAACACGACCAGCAGAATCAACGGCACGAGAAAGCGTGCGAGCTTGGCGATCCTGCAAACGGGGCAAGTTCTTGAGTCCATTGACTTTTCTCCAATGTAGAGTGTTTGCCGTGAAGACAATCCGGCGTGGGTACGGCACCCCGTAACCGAACCATTCGGTTTCGGCATGTTCCTATTGTTCCGCATGGTCCTCGCTATCGTTTGCCGGCGTAGCGGAACCGGGCAGCAGGGAATTCAGATGATCTACGAGCGTCCGCAGGTCGCGGAAATAGTGGATCTCGCCGCCGGCGGCCGATTGGACCTGCCCGCGCCATTCCATTTTGCCGTCGCCCAGGTTTTCGGGCCACATGCGGACGAGAAATAACAGGTGCCGTTGTTCGGGTTCGTCTGATCCCATGCTTGTATCCCGCTCTTCAAAATCGTCCCCAGTATACAGGTCCGCCGTGAGCAAACCGTTTCAAAAGGCGTTTGAACGGCGTTTGAACGGCCCGCGGGTTGAATCTCGCGGAACAAAAAGGGAGAGGGCGCCCATGCCCTCTCCCAATCCCTCCCACCGTCCGTGGCGCCCGCGAAGGCGTCCCAGCGGTGGGCCGGCTACAAGCCTTGTATCTCCGCCTGCGCGCTCTGGATGGCTTGCTCCGGCGGCAGCGTCAAGCCCTCAGCCCAGGCGGCGGCAAATTCCGGTTGGCTCAGCCCGGCGCGGGCCGCCGCGAGATAGCCCTCGTATTCCGCGCGGTCGAGCGGGTCGACCTGAAAGCAAAAGCTGCGTGAGAACCCACCGCTCAACTGGCGCCAAGCCTCCTCCTGCTCGGCGGGGGTCGGGCCCAGTGCCTGGACGGCGCTGAGCAAACGGACCGCCCGGTGCGGCTTGCCCGCGGCCCCGACGAGACCCGCGACGCCGGTGAGCCAGTAGAGGTCCCTGTCCGCAGAACCTGATTCGGCCACGCGGGGCATGTTCTCGCGGTAGATTCGGGCGGCTTTGGAGAGAGCACCCTGATGGGTCGCGATCGCTGCCAGGCGGCACTGGGTCCATGCACACAAATTCGCATCTTGGAGTCGGAGCCACAATCCCAAGGCTTGTTCAAATGCGGCGCACGCCGAATCGTATTCGCCTTCGTACATGAGGAGGCGACCGAGCTGGACCAGGTTGTAGGCGGTGTTGCGAGTATGTCCGATCGCGCGGCTCGCGCGGATCGCCTCCGCGAGAAAGGAACGCGCCCCGGCGTAATCCCCTTCATGATAAGAGAGACTGGAACAATACCCGAGCAAGACGCCGCGAAAGAGCACATCCCCCACTTGGCTAAAGAGCCCGAGACCTGCCTCAAAGGCCTCGCGCGCCTCCCGATAGTCGCCCGCCT
>JAMCQI010000089.1:0-12734 GCA_023381515.1 Chloroflexota bacterium
CCATCTCGGAAGCGAACTTGGCGTCATCCGAGGCCCACTGTTCGAGGGTGGGGATGGTCTGGAAGACGTACTTCAAGCCGCGACTGGTGATGGATCCCGCGAGTGCGCTGGCGACAATGAAGGGTGTTTTGTACTTGTCGGAGATTTCGGAGGCGGGCAGTGCGACGTGGCTGTGATAAGTGCCGACCACGGCGACGACCTTCTCTTGAGTGATGAGGCGCTCCATCTCGGTGTTGCCGACTTCGGCTTTGCCTTGGGTGTCGGCGTAGGCCATCTGGAGCTTGGCGCCGCCGAGGCACTGGATGCCGCCGGCGTCGTTGATGTCGGCGATGGCGATATCATGGATCTTTTTGTAGGTCTGGCCGGCGGCGCCGTCGGTGCCGGTCAATGGGTAGAGGCCGCCGACCTTGACGACGTCCACTTTAGTCGCTGGAGCGGATGTGGGTTGCGCCGCGGGCGCCTCGCCTCTCTTGTCCCAGCTGGGCACTGGCCAGATGGGATCGGCTACCTTGAGTTCTTTCGGCCAGATCACGGGCTGCTTACCGCCCTGGTACTGGGCGATGACGGTGCGGGCTTGTTCCAATTTGCCGGTCGAGTCGAACGAGACCTCGGGCCACTGGTAGTTCCATTTGCCGCCGGTGAACTTTGTGCGCAGCGCGGTGGCGAGCTTGTCGGGATCGGTAGAGCAGGACTTTTCCAGGGCGTCCTTGAGGAGCCACATGGACGCGTAGGTCTGGCTCAAGCCGTCGATGCCGAACCCGGCCTTTTTGGCGAACGCGGCATCAAATTCGGTGCCGCCGGGCAGGTTGATCATGGGGAACCAGTCGCCGGTCATGAAGATGCCTTCGGCTGCCTTGGGGCCGACGGTGCTCATATAGTTCGGATCGGAGAAGCCGCCGCCGAGGTTGATGATTCCCATCTTGGGATAGTAGCCGAGTTCCTGCATCTGCCGGGTGAACAGCGGCGCATCGCCCGAGTTAGCGAGCAAGAACCAGACGTCTGGGTTCTTGGATTTGACGTTCAGGATGGTGTCCGAGAGGTCGGAAGCGCCGAACTGGTAGGTGCCGCTGTCGAGGATCTGGATATTGTTGGCTTTGAGGCCGGCTTCCCAGGCGACTTTGGTTTCGTCGCCGAAGGCGATGTTCATGACGGTGATGACGCCGGTCTTGGCGCCCATCTCGGAAGCGAACTTGGCGTCATCCGAGGCCCACTGTTCGAGGGTGGGGATGGTCTGGAAGACGTACTTCAAGCCGCGACTGGTGATGGATCCAGCGAGTGCGCTGGCGACGATAAAGGGTGTTTTATACTTGTCGGAGATTTCGGAGGCGGGCAGTGCGACGTGGCTGTGATACGTGCCGACCACGGCGACGACCTTCTCTTGAGTGATGAGGCGCTCCATCTCGGTGTTGCCGACTTCGGCTTTGCCCTGGGTGTCGGCGTAGGCCATCTGGAGCTTGGCGCCGCCGAGGCACTGGATGCCGCCGGCGTCGTTGATGTCGGCGATGGCGATATCATGGATCTTTTTGTAGGTCTGGCCGGCAGCGCCGTCGGTGCCGGTCAACGGATAGAGGCCGCCGACCTTGACGACGTCCACCTTGGCGCCGGTGGCCGGCTGTGGTGCCGCCGTGGTTGGCTGTGCCGCCGCCGCCGTTGGCTGGGGCGCCGCCGTGGGTTGGGGCGTCGCGGCCGGCGCGACGCATGCGGCGAGAAGCATCACCGCGATCAACGTAATGATCAAGGTTGTTGGTTTCACGATTCCTCTCCTCCTGCACTGGGGTTGATTGGACCTAGCCTGCAATTGACTTACGCCGTCAAATGTTCCGCCGCTTGGCAGCAAATGTGGGATTCCACCTCCCTTCGTCACGTGGAATTGCCTTGATCGCGCCAGACCAACGTTCGTGCCAAGAACTTGTTGTCGCTTGTGACCTATCCCGGCGTCCCGCGCACCAGATAAAACCCCATTGACTACAACATGTTCGAGTATCCAACCCTCGCGCTCCCGCTCGGCGATCCTGGTCCCTCGCCCGATGCCCCCGGAAAAACAAGACGACCACGCTCAGGACCAATCTTTGGTCCATCTTGCGCGGTCGTCACAGTTTCCAAGAGGCCCGTGGAGCGTGCGGGCTGCACGTCACGGTATAGCTAAAGCCGAATGCGTGGCTAGTGCGTCACGCAATTCTCCTCTACGCTCGATTGGGTGGTGGTTTTGAACTGTACTTTCCGACGGTTCTCGTTCGGGGCAGTATGAAACGAACGAGTTTTGGACGGAGTGTCGCCGAGGATGGCGGCGACATTCGTGGTGGCAACGGAGTACACACGGATTCACGTCGACGTGCCGTGTGCAAATCAAGATGTGACCAGGTTCGGAGAAGCAAGCCGAATCTCCACTGCGCCATTGCACGCAAATCCGGTTACTTGTACTGACTCGTCAGGTGCACTGTCGGTATAACCATCGTATACCGGAGAAATTATAGCACCATTCAGCAGCCTGTCAATGACATCCTGGTCAAAATCTGGTCAGGGCGTCATCAACTTGGTCGCGCGTCGACGACCGCGCTGCACTTTTCGCGGGCGCCGATGGCGGTATTGCCCAGAAGCGAGCATCTTTCGCACTACTGCGTGGGCCGTGGCCGGGAGGTGATGCCGAGCCAGATTGAAAGGCGCGTTCGACTGGCCGGCATCACTGTAATGGAGACCGTAACCGCTCCCGGGCGTCACTTATTCCAACACAAAGATGTTCTTCTTGGCGCAAATGTCTTTTAGGATCTTGGGCCACACGCTGACGGTGACCTCTCCCAGATGGGCTTTGCGGAGCAGGTACATCTGAGTGCGTGACTGCCCAATGCCGCCGCCTATGCTGAGAGGGATCGTCCCGTTCACGATGCCCTGGTGATAAGGCATTTTGAGCATATCGAGCTGATGGGTCATTTCCAGCTGCTTCTTGAGCGTCTCGGCATTGACTCGGATTCCCATCGACGTCAATTCGTGCCGGCGCCGGGTAACGGAGTTCCAAACGAGAATGTCTCCGTTGAGGCCATGCATCGACCGACCGTCGTCCGACTTTGTTTCCGTGACCCAGTCGTCGTAGTCGGCTGCCCTCATTTCGTGCGGGTAGCCGTCTTTGAGCGTCCAGCCGATGCCGATGATGAAGACCGCTGGATATTTTTGAAGGACCATCGTCTCGCGCTGCTTGCGCGGCAGATCTGGATACATGTCGAGGATCTCTTCGGCGTGAAGAAACGTGAGCTCATCCGGCAGGTTCGGGTACTTGTCTGTCTTGAGTTTCGGGAACTCTTGCTGGGCGAAGGTTTCCGCGCCTTTGAGCACTCGCCAGATCCTTCTCACAATGTCCTTCAAGAAGGCGAGATTGCGCTGTTCTGGCGTGATGACCCGTTCCCAGTCCCACTGGTCTACGTAACAACTGTGGTCATGGTCGAGGAAGTAGTCTTTGCGTACGGCTCGCATGTCCGTGCACAAGCCCTCGCCCGCCTTCATCTCGAATTGCTTAAGGGCGGGTCGCTTCCATTTGGTTGCCGCTTGGACGACCTGCGCGTCGATCGGATGTACGTTGCGGTCATTGGAGATGTGAAACTGAATCGGCGTTCGTGATCCGTCGCGGTCCAGCATGTCGTTCACGCCGCTCTCGCAGTCGACGATGAGGGGAACGGCGACCATCTGCAGATTGAGTTCCTTGCACAGATTCACTTCGATGTAGTTCTTGACCGCGAGAATCGCGCGTTGTGTCTCTTTTCGGTCCAGCAGGGAACCGTAGTCGTTCGGCAGGATCTTTTCGACCTCTTCGTAGGTCCCGATGCCGGGACCGGCCAGATCGGCTTTCTTGTCTAGCATTTTCTCTCC
Source organism: Chloroflexota bacterium (assembly GCA_023381515.1). The sequence goes on from JAMCQI010000089.1 coordinate 3,859, forward strand.
CCTTTAAGATTGTCTCGGTACGTCGTCGTCCGTCTGAATTCGTGTCGGCCAGTGTCCTCCTCCTTCGTTGGAATGAGTAATCGGGCAATTGCGGTGACAAGCCATTTGCGGCCCCCGGCCTCACAGGTGGGGCCCTGCGTCAACCACCACGGCGGGAACGCCGTTTTGGAATCGAGCGAAATTGTCGATAAAGCGCGAGACCAATCCCCGGTATCGCTGTAGGTACGCGTCCCGGTTCGGCCACGCGTGGGCCGGGTTCAGGACGCCGCTCGGAACGTCGGGGCATGTTTTGGGAATCTCAAAGCCGAACAGGGGGTCGACGGCGTATTCGGCGTGGAGGAGATCGCCGGAGAGAGCGGCATTCAACATGGCCCGCGAGTATCGAATGCTGATGCGCTCGCCCACGCCGTACGGCCCCCCGATCCAGCCGGTGTTGATCAACCAACACGTCACGCCGTAGCGCACGATCTTTCTGTAAAGCAGTTCGGCGTAGACGGAAGGATGATGCACCATGAACGGGCCGCCAAAACACGTGCTGAATGTGATTTCCGGCTCGCTGTCGGGCCCGTCCTCCGTGCCGGCAAGCTTGGAGGTGTAGCCGGAAATGAACTGGTAGACTGCCTGCGCTGGCGTCAGTCGCGCGATGGGAGGCATCGCGCCGGACGCGTCGCACGTCAGCAGGACGACGTTCTTTGGGTGTCCTCCGCGCTTGGCGGAGAGCGCGTTCCCGATGTATTCCAGCGGGTACGAGGCGCGAGAGTTTTCGGTGATCGACCCGTCGTCGAGGTCGATTACGCGCGTGACCGGATCGCAGACGACGTTTTCTAGCAGCGTTCCAAAGCGGCGCGTCGCCGCGCAGATCTGCGGTGTTGCGTCCGACGATAGTCGATGCACCTTGGAGTAGCAGCCGCCTTCAAGGTTGAAAACGCCATTGTCGCTCCAACCGTGCTCGTCGTCTCCGATCAGTGCGCGCCGCGGGTCGGCGCAAAGCGTCGTTCTGCCGGTACCGGGTAGGCCGAAGAAAACCGCGACGTCGCCGCCGGGACCCTGGTTTGCCGAGCAGTGCATCGGCATCACGCCCTGCAAGGGCAAGCAATAGTTGAGGTTCGTAAACACCGACCTCTTTATTTCGCCAGCGTAGGCCGTATTCCCGATCAGGCAAAGGCCCTGGTCGAATCGCAACGCGACGAAGGTGTTCGTCGCCGTTTGGTCGATTTGGGGGATACTTTTGAAGGATGGAGCGACAATCACGGTGAACTCAGGGATGTGCAAGCGGTACTCTTCGTCTGTCTTGGGAAGCAGGAACATGTTGCGGGCGAACAGCGAGTGCCACGCCAGCTCGGCGACGATCCGAATCGGCACCCGGTATTCTGGGTCCGCGCCGAGATAACAATCCTGAACGAACACGTCGCGACCCTGGAAGAATCCTTGCACGCGATTGAACAGCCCGTCGAATCCGTCGGGCGCGAACGGGCGATTGTGCTGTCCCCACCACACCGCGTTTTCCGACGTCGCCTCGCGCACGATGGTCTTGTCGCTCGGCGAGCGGCCGGTGTGACATCCGGTCCGCACGACGAGCGGGCCCTGGTGGCTGATCTGCGCCTCGCTGCGAAAGACGACCTCTTCGTAGAGCGCTTCGGTTGGCAGGTTCCAGTAGGTCTGCCTGAGATTCGTCAACCCGACGTTGTCCAGTCCATAATCGCTCTTGAACGCGGCGGCCTGTGCCTGCGCCGGGCTCTTGATGTCAAGCAGGTTGTTCATCGCGTGACCTCGGTCCTGTTATGCCCAATCCCTGACTCGCTTCTGATCGCCGATGTAGATTTCGTCCGGAGATTTGGCGTCCAGCGCCCATCGGATGCGTGCGATCCCTTCCGTCACGTCCTTGACCGAACCGGCATAGCTCAGGCGCAGGTGGCCTTCCATACCGAATTCTCTTCCCGGCACCGTGACGACCAAGGCGCGCTCGAGCAGCCTATTTGACAAAGCAACCGAGTCCCGCTCATAGGCGGCAAAGTCCGGCAGGCAGTAGAACGTGCCTTCCGGCCGGGCGCACCGGACGCCGCTCAGGGTGCTCAACTTTTGCAGCATGAGGTCACGATTGTTCTGGATGGCGAGGCGCAGGTTCTCGACGATGTTCTGGGGGCCGACGAGAGCGCCTTCCGCCGCGGTTTGGAGAAACGGCGACGTGCATGTGGTGACCTGACTCTGCACGTTCGTCATCACCTGTACGAGCCGGCGTGGGGCGATCGCCCAGCCGATCCGAAATCCCGTCATCCCGTACAGCTTGGCGACGCCGTTGACCACGATGACTCGAGAGTCCTCGATGTCCTTTTGCGTGAATTGATAGGCGCGCGCCGCGCGTTTTCCGTCGAATACGAGCTTGTGATAGATGTCGTCCATGACGAGGTAGATTCCCTTGCGCTCGCAAAGGTCGACGATCCGGGAGACGAAATCGTCCGAGTAGATGATGCCGGAAGGATTGTTCGGGCTGTTGACGATGATCGCCTTTGTGGACGACGTGATCGCGCGTTCGACCTCCTCGAACCGCGGGCGAACCGTGCCGTCCTCTGGCGTCACAATGACCGGCACGCCGTAGCACATCTTTACCATTTCGGGGTAGCTCACCCAGTAGGGCGCCAGTATGACGACCTCTTCCTGTGGATTGAGAATGGAATAGAGTATGTTGAAGAGCGCTTGCTTGGCGCCGGCGGAGACGATGACGTTCTCAGGGGCGACGCATTTGTCATAGTTCTCTTCGGTATAGCGGATGATGGCCTTTTTGAGCGATGGGAGGCCATCCGTGGGCGCGTATTTGATGTCTCCCGAGTTCAACTTCGAGGCGGCGCCGAGGATGGCGGTCATTGGCGCGCGATTCTTCGGCTCGCCGATACCAAGGTGGATGACGGCCTCCCCGCGCTCGCGCAAGAGGCGCGCCTGTTCGTTCAGTCTGAGTGTCGGCGATTCTGCGATCGAATCTGCCAGCCTGCTAATGCTCATGTCGTACCTCGCAGTGCTCCTCTGAGCCGAATCGCCATTCCGGCTATTGGGCGGAGCGGCCGAGCAACCGTTGCGCGGCGCGTATGCCGCGCTCTCGCTCAAAGAAACACCCTCAGTTTGGTATAATAGTGGTATATCAACGGTATACGACAAGAACGAAAAAAAACAAAAATCGTTGCGACAAATAGGGCGAGGCGGGCGGCCTGCGCGGCGATTCAGCGTGCCCGGTCAGACTTGACCGCAAGTGGAATCGCTTCGGCCGGTCCTATGAGCCGGTCCAGTGTCGATTGAATGTGCCGATTGACCAGCGCCCGGGCTCCTACGGCGTCTCGATTTCTCAAGTGCTCAACCAACTCCCGATGTTCGTTCTCCATCCGCACAGGGTCTGCGCCGATATAGTCGCTTTCGAGGCCTAACTGGATGTGGCTGAGCAGCAGGCGAAGGTGCGTCTCGAGCGTCGAATTGTGGGAGGCTTTGGCGACCGAAGTATGAAAAAGGTAATTGTCCCAGCCAAAGCGCCGATAACTCTGCAGATCGCCGTATACAAACGACCGGTCGGATAACTCGGCTAACTTTTCCAGGTCTTCGAGATTCGCGTGCGCGACCGCCTCGGTGACTGCCAACCCTTCGAGGACGTTACGTACGCCAAACATGTCTCTGATCTCGCGCAGCTTGGGAACTCGGACTTCCCAACCGTGGCGGGGTGAGGTCACGACTATGCCGTCCGACGCCAGCCGGTGCAACGCCTCCCGCACCGGCGTCTTGCTCATGCCAAGGCGCTCGGCGAGGTCGTACTCAGAGGACCAATGACTAATCGCTCCGCGAAGTATCTGCTCGTGCAATTCCCGGTATGCGCGTTCCGACAGCAACTCGTCACGTTCGGCTGGATCGACAAGGGGGCGTTTCTTCATAGGCTATCCAAAGGACCCGACACGCCTCGATTCGATGAAGCAGAATTCCCGATGCCGTCGTGCTGAGCCACACGATATCTTGACGTTATACCATCAGTATTATATCTCGCGGAGTAGTTCTGTCAATGCCATTATGGTCAAAATTGGGTCTTAGGGGGCGCCGGAAGTGGTCCGGAATCCAAAAACGAGGCGCAAGAGTGAGGATTTCTGGGTCCGGCGGCCGCGATCGCCATCGGCAACACGAAACATCAGGTGGTTGAGACGTTTGGGTGTCGCGGTTGGGCTCAATCATTTTTCGGACAGGTCAGGTTGTGGCGGCTACATATTCGATTTCCGCGGTGGCAATGTTTTGCGTTACTGTGACTTGTTCCACGCCGATTGACATCGCGCGCCGACCTAACCCCGGTCTGCTGGCCAGCTTAAATCCCCCCGCCGGCAAAAAGGGCACGCGCGGTCTGTCGATGACCCGAAATTGCCTTGGTTCGCTTCTTGCAAGGAAACGCGGTGGATTTGGACAATGGCGGTATGGTAGAGACGTGTCGGTGACACGTCTCCCCCCGCCGGCAATGAAACCACGCTCGCCGAACCAACGAACGGCCGGGATTGACATTCATTCCCATTCGTACCAAGGACCGGCCCCTCTCTTTGGCGACGCGCAATCGTAACCATCGCGCGAGCCGGCGCGCCGGCCTAGACGTGGCAATTGGGGTTGTCCGGACGGCCGGGGTAGAGACGACCCACGGAGAGACGACGCCCGGGTCGTCTCTACCCTATCACGGTTTTGAACGAATTCCTTGGGTTCGATAAAAGGGTAGCACGACGAAATCATCCGCAACGGACGCACTGACCGCTTGACCGGCCGCGCCGCATGTTTTACAATTGCGCGCACCATGTCACACGCGTATCAGGCATTTCACCGCACCAAGACTGGCTCGCCCCGTTCGAGCTCTGTGACGCGCATCGCATTCGCAGCTCTCGCCGCCGCGTTTGCCGGCGTCGCGATCGTGCTTGCCGCATGCAGCGCGCCCTTCAATCCGATCAGCGCACCCACGGTCTCTTCGGCTCCGACCGCGCAATCGACTTTGACGTCGACGCCTGGGGCGGTCGCGCCGGCCGTCCAACCAAGCGCCGCCGCTCCTTCCGTCGCGTCGCCAGTCGCAGCTCCGACCCACGCAGCGCCTTCCGCCGCACTCGTCGCCGCTCCTAACATCACGATCCCTGCCGGCTTTCGAGCTTTCCTCTTCGCCAGCGGCATGACCAACCCGACGTCGCTCACGTTCGGTCCCGACGGAAGGCTATACGTTGCTCAGGCGGATGGCAACGTACTCTCGTACGGTGACCAGGGGGGTGTCGCCGTCGACCGGCGCCAGGTGACGGCCGTCACAGGCACAACGCTCGGGATCGCGTTTCGCCCCGGCACGCACGACCTCTACATTTCCTCGACCGGGATGGTCTCGATCGCGCGAGGCTCGGCCGGCGGCTCCTTCGCCGCGCCCGTCCAGATCGTGCGCGGCCTTCCGAACGGCCGTCACCAAAACGACGAGATCGCGTTTACGCTCGACGGCAGCAGTTTCTATCTCGGCGTGGGCTCGACGTGCGACGCGTGTGTCGAGCGCGATCCCCGCAGCGCGTCCATCATGCGCATCGGCGCGGACGGCGGCGGGCAGCAGGTGTTCGCGCACGGAGTCCGCAACCCGTTCGGGCTGGCGGTCCACCCGCAGACCGGGGAGCTGTTTGCGACCGACAACGGGAGGGACGCGCCGACGGCCGGCGTGCCGGACGAATTGAACGTGATCGCGGCGAATGGGAGCTACGGCTGGCCGGATTGCTGGGGAAATGGCGGGGGTTCTAGCTGCGGCGGCACCGTGCTGCCGATCGCGCTGTTTCAAGAGCATTCGTCGGCCGACGGATTCGCGTTCTACAACGGCGCGAGTTTTCCGGTCGAGTATCGCGGAAACGCGTTCGTGGCGCTGTGGGGCGATAATGCCGGCACTCCCGGCATCGGCCGGCGCGTGGAGCGTGTGGTCCTTTCGCAAACGGACGGCCAGTGGCACACATCGGTCACGACGTTCGCGTCCGGGTTCGATCACCCGCTCGCGGTCGCAGTCAGCCCGGCTGACGGAGCACTCTTTGTCGCCGACTTTGGGAGCGGCCGGATCTACCGGATCGTGTGGCAAGGCGGTTAAGGCCGGGGTTGGCGCTGCCTTTGCGGGGTTTGGGCGAGCGGCCGCCGTTAGTGCGGAACAAAGAACGGGAGAAAGGAGGCTCCGATTCCAAGCATCGCGCATGCGATCGGTACGACGGTCGTCACGATCACCAGGATGACGACACCCCAAATGGTCTACTTGATCCACTTGGACGCCGACTGCTGATAGCCGCCGAGGTCGACGCTCGCGAGAGTTGGAGTCCAGATAACCGTTAAATGCAGCGTGGAACGGGAGTAGATTCGGCTTGGGGACTACGGGGATGAGACGACTGCTACGTCTGCCTGCCGGCGATGGCACCGCGCGGCGCCGTTCGGTTGGCGCTCGGACCGGTACTATTTCAGTCCGAGAAGAGGGCCGGCAATCAAGAGGACGGTCAAGCCAATCAGGGTGGCGCTGGTCGCTATCCCGAGCGCATTCGCCACAGGCCCATTTACCCGGTTACCCAAGAGGCGTCGATCGTTTGCCAGGCGGAGCATCAGCACGAGGAGGACGGGCAGGAGGATGCCGTTCAGGTCATAGACCAGCACAAAGATCAAGAACAGAGGCGCCCCCGGAATGAGTGCGACGAGCGCGCCGATCACGATCAACGCCGTGTAAATTCCGTAAAAGACCGGCGCTTGATTCCACTTGCGGTTTACGCCGCGCTCCCAGCCAAACGCTTCGCATACCGAATACGCCGTCGAGAGCGGCAGGATCGAAGCGGCGAGCAGGGAGGCGCCCAACAGGCCGACGCCAAACAGCAGTTCGGCGAGCGGACCGGCGATGGGCTCGAGCGCCAGCGCGGCCTGCGACGCCGAATCGATCTGAGTAATTCCCTGTTGATGCAGGGTTGCGGCGGTGGCGACGATGATGAAGAACGCAAAGAGGTCCGAAAGGAATACGCCGAGCAGTGTCTCTGACGCTTCACCGCGGTACTCTGACGGCTGCACTCCCTTGTCCACGATCGTCGAGGCAAGCGTAAACTGCATGTACGGGCTGATCGTCGTCCCGATCGTCGCGATCAGGACCAGGATAAAGCCCTGGTTGAGCTGGACGGTGGGGACGACCGTTCCGTGCAGTACCGCCGCCCAGTCCGGGCCAACCACCACTGCCGAGACGACGTACGTCACCAGGACAAAGCTGAGCGCGAGGAATACCTTTTCGGCTTGGCGGTAGTTCCCGCCCAGGACCAGCCACCACACCGACAACGCGGCGATGGGGACGGCGACGTAGCGCGACACGCCGAACAGCTCGGCGCCGGCCGCAATGCCCACGAATTCGCTGATGGTCACCGCCCCGTTCGCGATGAAGAGGGTCGTCATGGCGAGCGCGGAAGTGCGCACCCCGAACTGTTCGCGGATCAGGTCGCTCAGCCCTTTGCCGGAGACGATGCTCAAACGCGCGACCATCTCCTGGACGACGCCGAGAAGGACCGTGACCACCACCATCGACCACAGCAGGTCGTAGCCGTAGGCGGCCCCTACGGTCGCGTACGTCGCGATCCCACCCGCGTCGTCGCCGGCGATCGCGGCGACCATGCCGGGCCCCAATAGGCCAAGAACCACCAGGAGACGCCGGCGGGAAAACAGGCTGCGCCAGGAGCCGAGCTTGGACGTCTTAGCCATTGGACGCGATTCAGGCTCTGGCAGCACCGACGGACTCACCCTGGTCCACCTGCCTGCGATCTCAAGCGCTCTTTGGCCGGGCGCGACAGATCGACAAGCGGTCTCCGCCACAGCATCCGAGAAATCGCGATTGCGCTCCTTTCGATAGTCGTAAAACTGCGAGTGGTGCTCATCCGCTCATGCGCAACCGCTCGCGTAAACCGCGCGATCGGCACGAGGCTATCCTACGGCACGACGACCGTACGGACTCCAGCGTCGAACCGTTCGAGCGCGTCGAGCGTCTGGTTGATCGCGTCGGCATCCAGCGGCACGGTACGCGTCACGACCCGCGAGGTGTCCAGCACCCGGCGCCGCGCCATCTCGACCAGCGTCGGCAGCTCTTGGAGCAGATGATCGTTCGAGCCGACGATCTCTGCTTCGTTGCCCAACAACTCCCGATAGGTATCGATCTCGAGCGGCCGGTCGCCGATCCCGACGATGACCGCGCGGCCCATGATGCCCAGGCACCGGACGGCTTGACGCATCGTCTGCGGCAGGCCGATGACCTCGACCGCCGCGTCGACTCCTCTGCCGCCGGTCCGCTCGCGAATCTCCTTCACCGGATCCACCTGCCGCGCGTTCACCGGCGTCGCGCCATAGTCGGCGGCGAGCGAGAGTTTCTCATCGTCGATGTCGACCGCGTACACCTGAAGCGCCCCAAAAATCTTGGCTAGCTGCACCGCGGACACGCCTAGTCCCCCAACGCCAAAGACGGCGGCCGTTTCGCCGGCTTTGAGCCGAGCTTTGCGCAGCGCGTGGAAACAAGTAGCCGACGCGCACATCAAGGTCGCGCCCTGTTCGAACGGGATCTCGGCCGGCAGCGGTATGGCATTCCGGGCCGGGACGGCGACGAATTCGGCGTAGCCGCCGTCCCTGAAATGACCCAGCATCGAAACCTTTTCGCAGAATTGCTCAAAGCCGGTGCTGCAGCGGTAGCATTCGCCGCAGGTGACATTGTAGTGAAGGCAGATGCGATCGCCCGTTTTGAATTTCGACACGTGAGCGCCGACCTCGTCGACGATGCCGGCGATTTCGTGCCCCAGCGTCAACGGCAGCGGCTCGACGCGCGACCGGCCGGCGCGATAGTGCACGTCCGAGTGGCAGATGCCGGCCGCCCG
>JAMCQI010000089.1:12744-13061 GCA_023381515.1 Chloroflexota bacterium
ACAGGCACCTCCTGCATCTCGAGCGGTCGCCCCACCTGGGTCATACGGACTGCTTTCATTTGGTCAACTCCTGAGCCGCGTTGCTGCGCGTAGCACCAGCCGCGCACGTTGCAGGCGTCGCCTCGCACGCGAGGCGCGCAATTTGCCGACAATGACACAACGCCGGGTCACCTCGGCCGCGGCATGCGACCTCTATATCGCGAAGGAGACTGCTTCGTCGGCAAGGACGGCCTCCTCGCACGTGCTGGCTGCGCGTGGTGCTGCGTGCGTTCTGTCAATCGTGTCGCACCGATCCCGGCGGCAGGCCGTGATCGAAA
>JAMCQI010000033.1 GCA_023381515.1 Chloroflexota bacterium
GCCCCGCGAGCGCGGGCGCCTGCAACGCCGCTCGCGCTCCCGCCAATCCGAAAGAGGCCGCGGGCTGGATATTCTGCGAGAGGGTGTAGGCGACCCACGGCGCGTAGACGATGGCGACGCCCGCCAGGACGAGCGCCGCGAGGTGAGCGCGGCCGCGGAAGAGATCGGCTAGGCGAGTTCGATGCACAAACCAGGGTTGGACGAACCAGAGCACGGCCAGCACCGGTATGGCCGGCAGGAAAACGTAGCGTGTCAGTTCGGCCAGCGCCCAGACGGCGCCGGTCGCCAGGCACTGCAGAGCTGTCGGGCGGTAGGTGTCGACCAGGACCGTTGCGAAAGCGACCAGGACGAGGGGAATGAACAGGTTCTCGCTCATCACGAGTCTGGGGGTGACGCTATTATAGGGTGTCACCGAAGCCAGCAGCACGACCGCCCAGCTCTCGGGTCGGGAGAGGAAACGGCGCGCGATCCACCACACCGGGAAAACGACGAGCGAGGACAGGAGCGCGTTGATCCGCAGGAGCCAGGCATACCAATCGCCGCCTAGGACAAAGGCCGGCGCGAGCACAATCGAGTAGAGCGGAGGATAGCCGTGCAAGGGCGAGCCGTCGACGACCAAACCCCGTCCGGCGGCCAAGGACTCGGCGGCGGCCTTGTAAAGATACTCGTCTCTGAAAACGACCGGTCCGTCGGCGCGCGCGACCCACCAAAACTTGACGGCCACAAAGATCGCGTAGAACGCAATCAGGGCTACCGCATCGACGCTCGCCGGGTGCTCCGATATCCACGACGACAGCCGGTTGCGCGCGCTGGTCGATGAAACAGTTTGAGTTTGTTGAATCATCTGCGTGCCGCCTAGTTTACCGTAAATGGTACGACATTGCTCTTGTCTTGCGTGGTGGGGTCGAATAAGAATAGCAGCAGGGTCCCTTTACGCGTCAAGGAGTCAGGCGGAATGCTGGCAGTCAAGTATTCTGGTCCGCCGAAGAGAGTCGGATAGACTCGTCCTCCCAGAACCAGGACTACGGTAGGCGACGCGTTCGACGTCTTGAGCCAGAGTCCGGACGTGCCGTCAGCCTGGAGGTTGAACGGCTGGCCGAGCGCGGCCTCTGTCGGGCCGTAGGCGAGGATGTGTACCGCCGCCGGTGCGTCGAAATTGTAGTCCGGCGCATAAATGTAGAACGCGGCGTCGTTCACTTGGTAGCTCGCCGAGGGATCGGGATGTGAATCGCGCGTCAACACGATTTCCGAGGCGAAGGCCACCGGGTTGAGATCTTTCGCCTGCGCCGGACTGATGCTGAACGAACTCCGTTCGACCCCCCAGAAACGCAGCGAGTTTGCCAACAACGCGATGTCGACGCCGGCGCGCCGGTCCAGCTCGATCTGCACCGTATCGTTTGGATGCCGCGACAAGGCCGGCTGCAGTACTTGAGCCATTTGCCAGCCGTGAGACGCCTGCGCTTGCGATTGCTCGACCCGCACCGCGACGTCGGACAGCGCGGCGTAACCGAAGACCAGCGTGGTGCACAACAGGGCGAGTGATGCGCGCCGGGGCAGCAGCGTGACGAGCGCAATTTGAACGACCAACAACGCAAAGAGAAGCCGGATCAGCGTGCCGAATAACGGGATGGTTGTGGAAAAGAACGCAATCGCGTCCGGTGCGGGCGCGAGCAAGCCGGAAAATGCCGATGGGAGGCCCAGTAGGCTTCGGCTGATCAGGAGCCGGTAGGCCAGGTAGATCCCCGCCATGGCGATCCCCAGTGTGACCCACAACCTTGGCGCCCGACGGGGTGAGCTGGCCGCACTCAGCCGGCGAAGGGAAACCAGCGCCGCCACTGGCAGAAGGGGAAAGAGATACATCAAGTATCGTCCTTCGATATAAGCCCGACTCACGTGCGTGCGGGACAAGTAGTAGACCACCGTGACGGCAAATGCGCCGAGGAGCGCGAGAAACGCGATGCCAAAAAAGAGCTCGCGTCGATTCTCCGTCTTGGCGCTCCTCAGCGGATACGTTAGCAGAAGGTGAAGGTATGGGGCGGCTCCCAGGATCAGGTAGGCGGCAGAGACGGTCGCCCAGAATGCGAGATCGGTAGCTCGAGAATTGGCGATCATGTCAGCAGGATCGGCAAGTCGGCCGACCGCATTAAAGCCGAACGCGGTTCGCAGGGTTGCGCCAATCGTGGACAAGTAATAGATCCAGGGCACGAATACTAGCGCAAATCCAGCAGCGACCGAGAGAAACAAATGGATGCGCCCGACGAACAACTGCCGCAGGCGCAGATTGCCCAAGAGCCACGGTTGGACCCACCACAGCACGGGCAGAACGAATAGTGCGGGCAGAAAAATATAGCGCGTCAGCTCCGCCATCGCCCATATCGCGCCCGTTGCGATGCACTGCGGGATGGAGGGACGATGGGTATCGAGCACGACGGTTGCCAACGCGGCGAGCACCAATGGGAGGAAGAGGTTTTCGCTCATCACCAAGCGCGGCTGGATCACCTGAAACGGTGTCAAGCTCGCCAGGAAGAGGGCACCCCAACTTGTCCGTCGGGGAAGGACGGTGCGCGCAATCCACCACACCGGAAACACGTACAGCGAGCTGGCCAGCGCATTGATCCTAAGGATCCAGGAATACCAATCCGGTCCCAACCGGAATCCAAGTGAGAGCAGTACCGGATACAGCGGAGGGTAGGTCGTCAGCGGCTTGCCTTCGACGAGCACGCCCATGCCCGCGGCCACCGACTGTGCGGCCGTTTTGTAGATGAATTCGTCTCCAAAGACGAGTGGTCCTTGCGCACCCGAGACCCACACCACTTTGGCCGCGACGACGACCAGATAGAAAGCGAGCAGCGCGGCGAAGTCGACTGCCGACGGATGCTCCGAGAACAGCGACACGACGCTCGCGCGCCAGTTTGTGAGAGCAGTTGGGAACGTCTTGGCGCTCATGGGACCGACACCTATTTCACATCGAGTTGGACTACGTTGCTCCGATCGTGCGTGATGGTATCGAACAGGAACAGGTCGATGGTCCTTGGCTGGGTGAGGCGATCGGGACGAATGCGCGCCGACACCAGCGTCGAAGAGCCAAAATCCACCTGGATTTGCGCGCCGTCGAAATCCAGCACGGTGTTCCGCGTGGCATTCTCAGTCTTGAACCACAGGGCGAACGAACCGTCGGGCTGTCGGTTGAAAGTCTGGCCAGCTCGTACGATACGCGGACCATAGTCCGTTATCTTGAGCGGTCTCGCCGTCGGGATCGAAACACCCCCAGTAACAAAGACATTGACTCCGTTGGACTGCGCAATTGGCGCCATTCCAATATCGGACCTCGCCGTCAGCACAATTCCAGCGGCGGGAAGGGGAGTCGCTCCATTCACCGCGGACGGCCAGTCGCGCACCGCGAACTGTGATGGGGCGACGCCCCAGAATTCAAGCGAATAGCCCAGGTACGCCTTGTCGATACGCGTATCGGGATCGGCGATAATGGTGACTGGCCGCGCTAGCCCCCCGAGTCCGTTGCCTTGTTCGAACAGGGCGGCCACGTCTCTCGGCGCCTGCGCATGCCGTTGGTCTCCTGGCATCCGTTCGGAAACGTACCCCAGAGAGGCCCCATAAAAAACGAGCGCCAGCACGGCAAGAGACGGGCCAGACAGTCGGGGAGACCATGTGACGACGAGCCCATAGACCAACAGAGCCAGCAGTGCCAGCACGATCAACGACCCGAACAAAGGTATCGTCGCCGCGTGAAAAGCGACGACGTCGACCGCCATCCACGTAATGTTCGCGAACCAGTCCGTCAATTCCAACGGGCTTGCCGATATGAGGAGATGGTAAGCGACGGAGAGGAGGACCATGGCAGTGCCAATCGACCCCCAGAGCACGACGATTCTGGTCCGACCCACGACCGATTGGACGCGCTGGAGCGCCACAAACGCAACGACCGGCAGGAGCGGAACAAAGTACATCATGTATCGGCCTTCAACGTACCAGCGGTCCGGGATTGCGCCCCATGCGTAGAATACTGCGGTTACGAAGAATGTCGCTGCCAACGACGCGAAGGCGAGGAGAAACAAAGCCTGCATCCTGCTCTGGCCGATTCTGCTGAATGGATATGCGATCAGAACGTGCAGGTACGGCACAGCCATCAGAATGGCATAGGCCGAGTAGACGACAAGCCAAAACACGAGACCGGCCGGGCCGCCTACGGCGTTGGAGCCTTTGAAGTGATCGGCGACCACGCCGAAACCGAAGGCACTCAAAGGGTTACGGTCGTTGACGGTCGCGTAGATCCACCATGGGGCGAATGTTAGAACAAAACCCAGGCCCAGATAGGCGAGCGCGACCAGACGGGACCGGAATCGTACGGTGGCTCGCGAGCCGTAAATGATCCAGGGTTGAGCCCACCACAACAGGAGTGCGACGGCAAGCGCGGGCAGGAAATTGTAGCGGGTCAACAAGGCCAGAGCCCAGATCGCGCCGGCGGCCATGAGCTGGCGCGAGGACGCGAGGGTCCAATCCATCATGAGCGTCGCAAACACCGCCAACACCAGCGGCAGAAACAGATTCTCGCTCATCACGAGAAGCGGTGTCACGATCTGGAACGGGATGATCGATGCGATCAAGACCGAGCACCAGGCTTGGCGGCGTGTGAGGACCTTACGCGCGATCCACCAGACCGGAAATACCACGGACGACGAAACGAGCGCATTGATGCGGAGCATCCAGACGTACCAGTCTGCTCCCGTCAAGAACGCCGGCGCGAGTACGAGCGAATACAGCGGCGGGTACTGATGCGAAAAGGCGCCATCGACGAAATAGCCGTGTTCGCCAAACAAGGATAGTGCCGCGGCCTTGTATAGATACTCGTCGAAGAACACGACCGGCCCTGACGCGCCGGTGACCCAGACGAATTTGACGGCCACCGCAATTCCGTATAGCGCCAGTAGCGCGATGGCGTCCAAAGGGAGACGGCGACCGAACGGCAGTGGGATGGCTCGCGTACTCGTCGTCAGGATCGTCACGCCGTCTCCTCTTTAGAGGCTGTGTCTGAAGTAGAGGCAGGTCGGCTGCGGTGCGGGATCCACGGCTCTCCCCATTTCTCTTCGAATAACCTCTTGTTCAAATCGAACAGGCTGCTGTATTCCAGGCTGCTCAATTTCGAAAACGAAGCGTTTCCCCGGTGGTGCACGAAGACGTCGTCGGCGCACACGACGCGCAGGCCGGCCTGGCGCACGCGACGGGCGTAGTCGTCGTCCTCGAACATGCCGATCCCAAAACGCTCGTCCAGCGCGCCGACGGCCTTGATGACCTGCGCGCGCATCGCGACGCAGAACAGGGCGAGGGACTTTATATCAAAGATCTGGTCTTCGTGCTCCGCGACGTATCGGCGCGCGAACGGCTCCATGTCCTTCAGGTCACGGTACGTCACGTCGATCATCGCTTCGTTCCCGGCCCAATTGGTTGCCGGCCCTACCAGGCCGATATCGCTTTTACGAGCGTGGCGTAAGAGGCGGGCGAGCCAGCCCCGCGGGACGACCGTATCGTTGTTGAGGAAGACGACGAACTCACAGTCCTGCACCCGTCGCAGTGCGACGTTGTTCGCGGCGGCGAAACCCAGGTTCTTCTCGTTCAAGACGATCCGCACGCGCGGCTCGCGTTCGGCCAACGCCGTCAGATACGCCGGCGTCTCGTCGGTGGAAGCGTTGTCCACGACGATCACTTGAAACTGGGGATAGGTGTGATCGCGCAATACGGATTCCAGGCACTGGCGGGTCAGGTCGACGTTGTTCCACGTGACCACGACGATACAGGCCTTGCCGTACAGCGCCTGAACGCGTGGTTTCAGCGAAGCGTACCGCACGTCCCAGGTGTTCGCGCCGGCGTATGCCTGCCGGCGCTTGACGGACGCCGCCGAATTCTTTTTGAGCGCACGCTCCGTTCGAGTCACGAACTCCTCGGGCGTCGAGTAGAGGTCCACCAGGTCGGCAAGCGGCTGCAATTCCGGCAGGTCCCGCGCGACGACCGGCTTGCCCGCGGCAAGGTATTCGAACACCTTGACGGGGTGCGTCGCCTGGGTTAGCGTCGTGCATCGGAACGGAATGGTGCAGACGTCGAATCCGGCGAGGTAAGCCGGCAGGTCGGCATAGCTCTTCTCGCCGAGAAGATGGACGTTGCCAAGCCCGGCCAACTTGTCCAGGTCCGCGCCGAAGGTATGACCGATCAAGGCGATCGACCAGTTCGGGTGCCGCAGCGCCAGCGCCCGAATCGCATCCACGTCGAACCATTCCGCGATCGCCCCGTAGTAGCCTACGACCGGGGCTCTGAGGTAGGCCAGCGGACTCGACGCGCGCTGGGGCAGCGCCGAAAAATGCTCGTAGTCGCCGGCGTTAGGCAACAGAAACGAGTTCGGCTGCACCGCGCTCACGCGCTCCAAGAGTACGTGCGCGGACGCCACCGCGAGGTCGCTGAGGCCGAGCAGCTCAGCCTCACGCTCCAGAACCGCTGGCGGCGTCGGCTTGAACCCGCTGTGATCGTCCATGCAATCATACAAGATCTTCCAACCGTACGTCTGTTTGAGCGCGCGCACGAGAGGCATCCAAAACGGATGGTGGACGATACAGATGGCCTCGGCGATCGCCTGATCCCGGATCAATGCCTGGAGAGCGCCGAAGCTGGCGTGGAGCGACGGCTCGTCCAGCTCGTCGCGATAGATGCTCAGGCGCGCCGGGCCGGGAAGCGCGATTTCGTATATGTTGCGTTCGAGCGGGCGGATGTCCGCCCGGATCCGCTCCTGTCCGCTCAACGTCGTCCGGACGTACAGGACGCGGTGTCCGTCTCGCGCGAACCGGGTCAAAAGCTGCTGGGGACGCTGGAAACGGAACCGCCAGTCGATGACCGGGAAACAAATGGCGTCGATCTTGTCCGAACAACCCAGGTCGACCTCGCCCGGATTCGTCGCTGCGGCTTCCAACTCCGCCGAGTCGCCGAGGATCGCCGGAGAGGCCACAACCGCCTCGACCGGCGAACCGGTGAACGTCTGCCGCCGGCGAAGCTTGAGGAGCTCGAACGTCCCTTCCAGGATCCGACGATAGAACGTGCCGACCTTCCATAGCTTGGAGCCATAAATCGTGTTCAGGATGAGATCGAGGCGGCTGGCACGCTGGCTCTGTTCCGCGAGCTGCTGCGACACGGACTGGAATTCGCGCTTGTTGTCCAACAGCTCGGCCGCAAGAGAGGCCGAGCGTTCCCGCTGGTCGCGAAACTGCCGATCAAACGCCGTCTCACGTTTCCTTGCGAGCGCCAATTGAGCGGAGAGATCCGCGACCCGTTCTCGCTCCTCCTTCAGTTCAGCGTCAAGCGCCAATGCGCGGTCGCGTTCGTCGCGAATCTGCTGGGCCAGAGCCATCTCATCTTTCATTGCGATTTCCAACTGAGCGAAGAACTCGACGGCTCGTTGCCGTTCGTCCTTCGCTTCAGCTCCGAGCGCGGCTGCGCGATCGCGTTCGGCAGCCAACTGGGCAGCGAGCGCCTGCGCGGAAATGGCCTGCTCGGCCAATTCCGCCGACAGCGACTGGACGCGAGTCTGCGTCAGCGTCATTCGGTCATGGGCCAACCCTGCGCTGAACTGGCCCGCCTTCAAGGCCAGATCTATCAAGTATCTCCGCAGTGCGTCCGCGGTCGCGGGCGGGCGAATCTGCTCTGAGTCTGCGGCAATACGACTGACGAATTCAATGCACTCCGAGTCGTCGAGCAGCGCGCGGAACGGGTGACCCACCTGATCGAAAATATCGAAATCAACGCGAGACCGAGCGCGCTGAATCGCCTCGCGTTTGGTCCACAGGGCGTCCACCTCGTCGATACATTTTACAATCGCCCTGGGGATCGTCGTACGCGTCACTTGCCACCACCGCGAGCGGGACACGAGAAAGTAGACCAGAGGGGTAAGTATCGCATGAAACTGGGAATCGTCCAGATTCTTGATCGCGGTGGCGAGGACGTTTTCTTCAGACCAGAGTGCCAACTGCTCGATGGTGAATTGCCGGGAAGACGAACCCGGTTTGTGGTATACGCGCGAGCGCAGGCATCGCAGTACCCGATAACCACGCGACCACAAGCGCCAGCCGAGATCGACGTCTTCGTGATAGAGGAAGAAATCAGGGTCGAACCCGCCGGCGGCGTCAAAGACCTCACGTCGGATCAGCATGGCGCCCCCGGAAGCGAACAAGAAAGGCGCATCGTCGGGAGCCGCGAAAAGGGTGCGGGCGTCTGCGGGCTCGGCGGGGAACAAGTTCAGGGCGTCGCCTGGGCGCCCCCCATAGTCTACCTTGTCTCCGTCCCAGCTCAATACGATCGAGCCGGCGCAGGCGACATCCGGCCCGCTCTGCGCGGTTGCGACGAGCTCGGCGAGCCACCGGGAGTCTGCCCGCATGTCCGGATTGAGAAACGCCAGCCATTCGCCCGTCGCCACACTCACGCCGGCGCTGATGCCTCGGCCGAACCCGACGTTCTCCTGATTCACAATGACCCGAACGGTTGGATACGTCTCGGACAGCCAGCGCGCGGCCTTATCGGTCGACTTGTTGTCCACGACGATGATCTGAACTCGGTCGGATGGGTAATCCAATGCAAACAAGGACGGAAGACACTCTGCGAGATGCTCGCGTCCGTTGAAGTTGACGATGACGACCGAAACGGTTGGGGTTGGGTCGTCGGCGGCGGGAGGAGTGATTACAGTCATCGAGTCAAACGCGATCGAACAAACTGGCGATCGAGGCGCACCACTCGGACAGGCGCCGGGCGCGCCATACAGGTTTCGCGTGCGACCACGGTCTACGGTTTAGGCGATCAGCGAGTCGCCGCCCGCTAGCTTTCGTCCGAGTGGCTGGAAAGCGGCTCGATGAGCCGCTTCTGTTCGCCGAGTTGGCCGACTAGCGCGTTCGAGCGCTCGACGCAAGCGGACAACTCTGTTTCGAGGCTGTGCAGGCGGGATTCGCGCGCGGCCAATTCGGTCGCCAGTTCGGCCGCCGATTGGCTTCGCTCTCGCAGGTTATCGCTGAGTCGTTTAATCTCCTGCTCGAGGCCCACGACTTTGGTCCGGAGCATTCGATTCTGTTCTTCGAGCCTTCGAACAGACGGGTATTGGTCCGCCAGCCGATGGATCTCTGGGGCCGGAATGGACGCGGGAAAACTGTATTCGGCGGCAGGGTCTCTCGCCTGGCTGGGGGCTATGCCCGCCGTGTCGTAGCCGAGCGCGCGCATCTCGTTTCCGCACGTCGACACGATCATGCTCATGTCCTTTTCGGACAGTTCCGCAGCGGCCGGGGCGCCTCCGACCTTCGCGTCCAGTGCCTGCCGTACGCGATCGCTCGATTGACCGCCCACAAAACGGAGCAAGTCGTCGACGCGGGTTGTTACGTCTTCATAGCGCAAGAGAAGAACTTGCGGGTGATGCTTGAGTGCAACGTAGTCGGCGGTGCGCGCTCTCCATTCTCGACAAACATGCTGCGCATTTTGCCTACCGTCGCGGTCGATCCAGCCAACGCCGCGTAGCGAACGGACTACGTCGACAGGACTACGCACGAGCAGAATAACGCGCAGGTCCGGAAATAGCTTCCACAGGAATTCCAGATCATCCCGCCCGTAACGCACTTCCTTCCAGGCGTAACCCGTCCGCTCGTGAGTGTTCCGGTACATTTGAGCGAAAAGCGCCCGCATACCCTGCTCAAGATCGTTCAGGGTCGGGTTCATATTCGCCACCCACAGCGCGGGATCCTGCTCGCGAGACAGAAACCCTTCAGTTTCCTGACTGCGGACGGGAGCATATTGTTGGAAATCCAGGTAGATGTAGGAGAGGAATTGGACCAGGGGGAACGACTCCCCCCAGACGAACAGGTCGGTTGCCGCGTGTACGATGCGTTGCACCCACGTGCTGCCGCTCCGAAGCGATGAGGCAGAAATCAAGAGACTGGGCTGACCCGAGCTCGGCATGTCATCATCCCCTGCTAGAGTCGTCGCCGCCAAAGAATGCAACCAGGCCGCACGTTACGCGAGACTCTGTTTGTATTCCGAGACCACCTGGGACACGTCCCCTTCGGAGCGCACGGCGCCGTGATCCAGCCAAAGTACCCGGCGGCACATTGACAGGATGCTAGGCATGTTATGCGTTACGAGCAGGATAGTCGCTCCCTGGTCGCAAAAGGCCGTCATCCGAGCAGCACTCTTGCGCTGAAACGACTCGTCGCCGACGGAGAGGGCTTCGTCCACGATCAAAATGTCCGGTTTGATGTCGGTGGCAATTGCAAATCCGAGCCGGGCGACCATGCCGGTCGAATACGTGCGCAGCGGAGCGTCGATGAAATCCCACAACTCGGCAAAATCGACGATCTGATCGAACTTGGCCCGCATCTCGTTGCGCGTAAAGCCCAGGAGAACGCCGTTCAGGAACACGTTTTCACGGCCGGTCAACTCGGGGTGAAATCCCGCGCCGAACTCGAGGAGTGGTGCGACGTTTCCACGCACCACTACGCGACCCGCCGTCGGGCGCAAGACCCGCGCGATCACCTTCATCAACGTGCTCTTGCCTGCGCCGTTTGGTCCGATGATCCCGACGACTTCGCCGCGCCCGACCGCAAAGCTCACGTCCCGCAGCGCCCAGAACTCCTCGTGGTGAATCCGCCGCTGCAGCCGGCGGATCGCATACTCTTTGAAGGTTCCGAGTTGCTCGCGCGGAACGCGGTAGCGCACCGATACGTGCTCGATCGCCACCGCGTTCGCCGACGTGCTCAATTCCAGGACCGGTTCAGATACGGTAAGCAAACTCATCTGCTTTGGTCGTAAAGACCACCCAGCCGATCGCAAGCATGCCGAACGCGAAGAGCGCCGGGACTACCAAGTCGTAGAGATTGGGCAGAGTGGCGTAGTAGACCGGCAGCCGGAACAATCGGATCATGTGGTACATTGGGTTCAAGTCGAAGAGCAGCCAGCGCCACGCCTGTGGTATGACCTGCTCGGGATAGATGATGGGGGTAAGATACAGCCAGGCGCTCAGCGCGATCTCATACATCTCGGCAATGTCCGGAAAATAAACCGCGATGCGCGAGAGAAACAGGCTCACCCCCAGCGTGAAGGCCGCCAGAACGACTATCGAGACAGGCAAAAAGAGCAGCGTCGCGTTCAGGTTGACGCCGAAGAGTAGAGTCACGACGAGGAGTGGTATCAGCGAGAGGACGAGGTTGACCAGCTGCGTGCCAAGTGCGGCGACCGCGAACACCGTTTTGGGCAGATAGATGTGATGAATCAGGCTTCCGCCCCACACCAGCTGCCGCATCGAGTAGACGGTCGACTGGCCGAAGAAATTCCAAGCCACCAGACCGCTCAGCAGGTAGGCCGGAAAAGCGCGGGTGGCGCCAAACACCTGGGAGAATGCAAGCGAGAGGACGAGCATCATGCCCAGCGGATTGAGCATCGTCCACGCGACGCCAAGAGCGGAGCGTTTGTAGCGCGTGACGATATCGCGCCGGACCAGCTGCGCGACGAGATCGCGGTACTTGAGGATCTGAATGGCTTCGTCGACGATCGGCGACGGGAGTCGCGCCGAATCGTATACCGGGATTGCGCTCATGCCAGCAGGGCCTCGACGATCCGCTCGGCCGCGTGCCCGTCGCCGTAGGGATTGGCCGCGTGTGCCATGGCGGCCCAGGCCTCCCCGTCCTCCAACAGACGGGCCGTCTCCGCGACGATCGTCGCTCGTTCTGTTCCGACGACCTTAACCGTCCCGGCTTGTACCGCTTCGGGGCGCTCGGTCACCTGGCGCAGCACCAGTACGGGCTTGCCGAGGCTGGGCGCTTCTTCCTGAATGCCGCCCGAGTCCGTCAGCACCAGATAGGCTCGTTTCATCAAATTGACCAGAGGCAGGTATTCCAGCGGCGGCAGCAGCGTGATATTCGGGACCCCGTCCAAAAGCCGATGCGCCGTGGATTCCACGTTTGGGTTCATGTGGACCGGATACACAATGTTCACGCGTTGTCCGTATCGCTCGGCGATCTCTCGCAGGGCCAGGCAGATGTTCTCGAGCGGAAGGCCAAAGTTCTCGCGTCGGTGCGCGGTCACCAGGATCAGCTTGGGTGCGTCGCCTTGGACGCGTAGCGCCGGAAGATTCAATCGCCGGTCGTCGAACGGCAGACCGGCCACCCACTGCAGCGCGTCGATGACGGTGTTGCCGGTGACGCAAATGCCCGCCGGGTCGATCCCTTCCCGCAGCAGATTCTGTCGCGCGGTTTCCGTCGGCGCGAAATGCAGGTCGCAAACCCCGTCCACGATCTTGCGGTTCATTTCTTCCGGGTACGGATGCAGCTTGTTCCAGGTTCTCAGCCCGGCTTCGACGTGGGCGACCTTGCACTGGTGGTAGAACGCCGTCAGCGCCGCGACCATTGCGCTGGTCGTGTCACCTTGCACCAGCACCCAATCCGGTTTTTCCGAGAAGATCACCGGCTCGAGCGTGGTCAGGACCTGGGTCGTGATCTCCGTCAGAGACTGGTCTTCCCGCATGATATTCAGGTCGTAGTCGGGGTGGATGTCAAACAGCGACAGGATGGGATCGAGCATCTCACGGTGCTGGGCGGTCGTGCAGACTTTGGTGATGATGCCGGTACGATCAGAGAGGTGTGCGCCCGCCGGGGGGGTGGAACCGAGCGAACGTTGGCGCAGTGTCCGAATGACGGGAGCCATCTTGATCGCTTCCGGGCGAGTCCCGAAGACAGTCAGAATCTTCATCAAGGTGTCGTTGACGCCATCTCCCTTCTGGTCTCGTGTGTGTTTCTGCCGCCGCGCAAGCGGGCAAATTATACCTTTCTTCCAGATGAATGGCAAGTTGTGACGCCGCGCAGGACGTCGGATCGGCTAGCCTGCCGTTCGCTGGGATCGATCCAGCCCGGTTTTTCGCGCCGCGATCTCCTCGATCAGCTCAAAGTACTGCTTTAGATGGACTTGGGGAGTCCAG
>JAMCQI010000092.1 GCA_023381515.1 Chloroflexota bacterium
GAACTGCCGGTCACGCAATTACCCGCCTACATCGCCATGAACGCGGGAGCCTACTGGATCGGATATGCCTCCTTTGTCACACCGAGCGGGCTGGGCGTGCGCGAGGGGGTGCTCGCGTGGATGCTGGGAATTTTTCGGCGCTTCATCTTTGTCATCTATCATTTGTCGTTGGCCGGTGGCTAAATTGGGGCTTGATCCTTCATCCCTCATCCTTCCGTCTTTGCGTCAGACCATTTGACATGGAGCAACCGAATCGGTATAATCTGACTCGCGGAAGTAAACGGCATGGCGGCGTAGCTCAGTGGTAGAGCAGGGGACTCATAAGCCCTTGGTCAGTGGTCCAAATCCACTCGCCGCCACTCAAACACGACTAGAGCCCCACAACAGTGGGGTTTTTGATTGCGAAGCGTCGCATCTGCACACGACTAACGAAAGAAGCATGGTGACTGAACTGAAAACTGAACGGGCCCTTACGGCTCCTGCCGTCCCCCGTCCCGCATCCATTTTGCTCCCATTGGTCGCCCTGATCGCCAGCGTGATCGTCATGGGCTCCACGGCCATCTTTATTAAATGGGCTAATGCCCCGGGGGCCGTCTTTGGCTTTTATCGGATGGCCATAGCCATCGCCATCTCCGCGATCCCCATCGGACTTGCCTCAAAACGGAGCGCCCCTTTTTCCCGCCACCATATGTGGCTCGCCGCGATCGGCGGGCTCTTCCTCGCTCTCGACCTTTGGCTCTGGAATGACTCGGTCCTTGTCACCTCGGCGGCGAACGCCACGCTGTTCGGCAACACGTCCGTCATTTGGGTCGCCCTCGGGGCCATGATATTCCTAAGAGAACGTCTGCGTCCTGCCTTCTGGGGAGGCCTTTTACTCGCCCTGATCGGCATCACCGTAATCCTGGGGCAAGATTTCCTGGTTCACCCGACGCTTGGTTTCGGGGACCTGATGGCCATCTTCGCCGGCTTTCTTTACAGCTTTTTCTTTCTCGCGCTCGCCCGCGCCCGCGACAAACTGAACACTTTTACAGCTTGGTGGGTCTCGTCCCTTTCGGCCGCGCTTGTCCTGCTCGCCATCAGTCTCACACTTGGCCTGCCCCTCCTCGGGTATTCTTCGATCACGTACCTCTGCGTGTTCGCCGTCGCCATCCTCACACAGGTGGGCGCCTATCTTGCGATCAACTATGCCCTTGGCCATCTGCCCGCCACCACCGTCTCTCCCACCTTTCTCGGCCAGCCCGTCGTCACCGCCCTCCTTGCCATCCCCCTGCTCGGCCAGACCCTCTCCGTGCAGCAAATCGTCGGCGGCATCATGGTTCTCGCCGGCATCTTCGTCGTCCACCTCGCGAACCAAAAAACCTAATCGCGAATTGCTATCGTCCAAGTGCCAGTGTGATTGGTCCCCTCGCTTTGCGCATCCCTATTGGTTGCTCGGAACATGGAGAAACCCCCGATGCAATACTGGCAAAAGGTGTTTGGGCATGCCAGTGCGCAGCGACCGCGTATTGACTATGTGCTCAAGGATCTGTCGTTTTACGCGGCCGCATACGGTTTGAGGCGGCGCATCGGTCGACAGATGTTTTTTCTCGGCAGCCTGAGGGGGTGCGGGCACGAGGCTTGCTGATCATTCGCAAAGAGAAATCTGTCGGCATGCTCCGAGAGAACTAGATCAAGCGCGCCATGCCCAAGACGAAGGAGCCAAGAAGAGCTATCTGCAGCCCTTTCGTTCTCTGACCCAACCAGTAGCCGGAGACGGACGCTGCAATCGCTGATTGGTGGGCGAGTACGGGTGGTTCCGAGGGCGGGATCAGACGCTACGACTCGGCGCTGCTAGGTAGCACTCTCAATACGGCGAAACAAATCGACAGTCTATGCGCGCGCGTTTGTGCCCCAGCGCCCCTTGCCCCTCTGCTCCATCATTTGTCGCCACCCGTCACTCGATATTTGCTTCCCTGCGAGAAACGTATAGAATCGAGCAGTGCCCAATTACCCGGAACTGGCAACCACCCTGCTTCTCGCGCTCGTCGCGGCGGCGATCACCTATATTGCCGCAAGTAAACTCCCTCCCTCTCGGTCCGATGGGAGCAGGGCATCCTCACGGGGCTTGGCGGTCTTTGATTTTCTTTTTTACACCGTCGTCCCCGCGCTCCTCATCCTTTACGCCGTGCTCGATATCCGAAAATACGAAGCCTACGGCCTCTGGGGTGTCGATTTCTCGCTTTTCGACCAGGCAATCTGGAATTCGCTCCACGGGCGCCTTTTCCAGGATACGGTTGTACTCGACTCGCCCGTTATCATCGGCCAGCACTTTTCGGTCATACTGCTTGCACTCGTTCCCCTCTACGCCGTCTTTCCCGACCCGCGCACGCTCGCCATTGCGCCGGTCCTCGCTGTCGGCCTTACCGTCTTTCCTCTCTACTGGTTTGCTCGGCGTGAGATAGGCCCGGCGCTCGGCTTCGTCGTCTCCCTCGCCTACCTCCTCTCGCCCGGCCTCCAGCTCATTGCCCTCGATCAATTCTACGAGATCATGCTCGCGATGCCGCTCTTGCTGCTTGCGGCGATTTTTCTATGGCGGCGCCGTTACGTTCCTTTCCTTGCGCTGGTCGTGCTTCTCTTTATCTGCAAAGAAGACATGCCTCTCATCGCCGTGGGCTTTGGTCTCTTCCTGATCCTCTTCCGGCGCCAGTGGAAGCTGGGTGGGGGTCTTGCCCTCTTCAGTCTCGCCTGGTTCGTCGTGCTCATTCAATGGATCATCCCCTACTTCCAAGGCGGCTCGAGCTTTTTCTATTTCAACACGGCGCACTCGAGCGGTGGCCAGTACAGCTATCTCGGCACCAGTCTCTCCGAGATCATCCGGAACCTGCTCACACACCCGACACTGGCCGTGCAACATATGACCATCCCGCCGAAAATAGACACTATTCTCAAAATCCTCCTCCCGCTCAGCCTCCTGCCATTTATCGGCGCCGAAATGAGCGCGCTCGCTCTGCCCACGCTTGCCTATACGCTTCTCAGCGACCGCGACAGTCAATTCATGCTCGGCTCTCATCACTATTCCGCCGTCTTTCCTTTTCTCCTCCTCGGCACCGTGATCGGCCTCCACCGTCTCCTCCGATGGGCGGACGCTCGCCTGCCGGCTAAACGGCAAATGGCATTTCGAGCAGCCCTCGGCGTCCTCCTCTTAGCCGCGACCCTTTCCAACTACTATCTCTATGCCCCCGGCCCGCTGGCCAGAGGGTTCGATCCGAACCGCTTTGCCCCCACCGCACATGACGCTGTCGTCGAGACGATCGCGAGCAAGATTCCGCCGGATGCCTCCGTCCTCGTCCAGGCCGAGCTCTCACCGCGCGTCTCGGAACGAAAACACATCTACATCATGACCGCCATCCCCTGCCTGGGTGCAGCCGACTATCTCTTCGCCGATATGACCCAGCCCTGGTTCGGCTACAATCGCTCGGTCTGGGAAGAGGATCTCGCGCTCCCCTTCTTCCACACGGTGGCTGAACAGGACGGCGTGATTCTCAAAGCGCGTTCCCCTCTCCAGCCGCCGGAACATGTGCTTAATGTCTCATTCGAGAAAGGCATCTCTCTCTGGGGGTATACGCTTCCCCTGACCGGCACAGTCTCCGGAGGGAGAGGAATCAAGGTCTTTACGGAGTGGCGGACCGACCGGAGCATTCAGTCGAGTTACACGATCCAGGCACGACTTCTTGATGCCGAGGGGCATCTCTGGGCCCAAGACAATCACGAGCCCTGTCGCGGCTATTCCCCGACCGACCAGTGGCAGCCCGGACAGGTCGTGAATGACGATCATTCCTTTTATCTCCCTCCGACGATCCCGGGAGGCGATTATTCCATCGTCTACAGTCTCTACGATAAGGCGACCGACAAGTACGTCTTGCCGCTCGGCGCAGTCCAGACTGACATTCCGCTGACCTCTCTCCACATCGAGAAAAACAAGAACTCGTTCCTGGCGAGCGAGCTCATCATCGAGAATCCGCTTTACGTGGACATGCACGAAATGCGTCTCCTCGGTTTCAAGCCGCTGCCGCAAGTGATCTCGCGCGGGGACACACTGCACGTCGGGATTTACTGGCGGGCTCGCGGCAAGCCACAAGGCGATTACGAGGCTTTTGTGCAACTGCGCGATGGCCGCGGTCAGACCACCGCCGAGCAGGTCTCGCGTCCGGCCGAAAACACCTATCCGACCACGCTCTGGGACACAGGCGAAGTCCTGCTCGACTGGCACGACCTGCCCTTGCCGCACGACCTGGCCCCTGGGGATTATCAGATTTTTGTCGGACTGCGCGATGCAGCGACAAATCAAGTGCTCGGCGAGGCCAACATCTCATCAGTCACCATCGAACCCTGATAGCGCGCGCCGGTCCCTTATCTCCCTTCTCTGAGCCTAACTGGCTCAAAGACCTGCTGCTGGGGAAGGTCTGGTTCGCCTAAACCTTGCCACTATGAAACTTGCCAACTCTTTCGCTCGCCTCTCTTACGGCCCTGACCCAAATCAATTCGGCCGCCTCCGCCTTCCCCCAACCCCTGGCCCGCACCCCGTCGCGATCGTCATCCATGGCGGCATGTGGCACGCGATGTACGGCCTGGACTATATGGATAAGTTGAGCCAGTCTCTCACGGCGACAGGAATTGCCACTATCAATATCGAATACCGTCGCGTTGGCAATGCCGGCGGCGGCTGGCCCGGCACCTTCCTCGATGTGAGCGCCGCCATCGCCCATCTGACTGCACTCTCTTCAACTTATCTGCTTGATCTCGGCCACGTCATTGTGATCGGCCATTCGTCCGGCGGGCACCTCGCTCTCTGCGCCGCCGGTCATCAAAACCTACCGGCCGATCATCCTTTCTACGCTCCCCTCCCGTTTTCCTTGCGCGCGGTCGTTGCGATCTCACCCGTCACTGATCTGCGCCGCGCTTTGGAGATCATGCCTGATTCGGACATCATCGCACAGCTCGTCGGCGGGACCCCGGAGCAGATGCCTGCGCGGTTCGCGGCCGCCTCGCCGATTGAACTGCTCCCCCTCCGCGTACGACAGATCATAATCCATGGGACCGGGGACGACCTTGTTCCGTTTCAAATGAGCGCCGAGTATCATGCGGCGGCTCTCGCCGCTGGGGATAGTGCCGTTCTCGTCCCGCTTCCGCGCTCCGGCCATTTTGAGCCCATAGACCCCCAAGCCGATGTCTGGCCCCAGGTGATCGGCAACATCCAATCCGCTCTTCTGACGCAATAGATCTTGCATTCAAAGCTGGAATCGAACAATACAGCGGCATCAGGGTCGGTAACCGATTTTGCCAATAACCAGCAGCCATCCAAGAGAAGATGGAACTGTTCACGATTGCCGACGCGGTCACACGAGATAGAGGCGAAAAACGCCAATTGCTAGAGCCTTGTCATTGAACCAATTCGCGGTATACTATGTAAGAAGGATGAATGGGCTTGATGCTTTGGAGATTCGTCTTGGATGAGTTTAGCTGGAGATAGGACGTGGAGCAAAGACCTAGATATTCCATCGTCGCCCCGTGCTTTAACGAGGAAGCTGGCTTGCCCGAACTGTACCGGCGTGTCTGCGAGGTCATGGACCAGACGGATGAGCCCTGGGAGCTGGTCTTGGTAGACGACGGCAGCCACGACCGTACGGCGCTCGTCATGCGCGAGCTGCGGGAGCAAGACCCACGAGTCAAGGTGATTAACTTTACTCGTAACTTTGGGCATCAAATCGCCGTTACGGCGGGCCTGGACTATGGTCGGGGAGATGCGGTCGTCATCATCGACGCCGACCTGCAAGACCCGCCCGAAGTGATTCTGCAGATGATTGAACTATGGAAGCAGGGTTATGAGGTCGTCTACGCGGTCCGCAAGGCCCGCAAGGGTGAGTCCTGGTTCAAAGAGTTCACGGCCAAGCTCTTTTATCGAATCATCTATAGAATTACCGACGTAGACATACCGCTCGACACCGGCGATTTTCGGCTCATGGACCGCAAGGTAGTCGAAGCGATGAAGCTGATGAAAGAGCGCCATCGCTTTATCCGCGGCATGACGAGTTGGGTTGGCTACCGCCAGACCGGCGTCGAATACGTCCGCGAGGAACGCTTTGCAGGAGAAACGCATTATCCGTTCCGCAAGATGCTGAAATTCGCGATGGATGCGATCACGGGCTTTAGCTACGCACCTCTTCAGTTCGCGACGTGGCTCGGGTTTGCCATCGCCGGCCTCTCGGCGCTCGGCGCGCTCCTCGTGATCTACGCTCGCCTTTTTATGGGCTCGGCGCCGTTCTACGGGCAGGCCACGACTCTCGTCACCGTCCTCTTTCTCGGCGGTGTTCAACTCATCACCCTCGGCACGATCGGCGAGTACCTGGGCCGCATCTACGATGAAGTCAAGGGCCGCCCGCTCTACCTCGTCCGCGATGCTCTGGGGTTTGACGGAACCCAGCCTGAATCCGAACTCGAGCTTCATCACGAATCAGTCGCTGTGAAATAGCGGCTCCCGCGATCCTGCTAGCTACTGCTGGAAAGGTCGTATCCTGCATCAGAGCTTCGTTCATAATAAGTTGTTCTTCTCCCCTGTCACCTGTCGCACTCTCAAGGGAGCGGTACCGCTGAAACCTTCATACTGGACTATTCTGTCCTTGCTCGCGGCCGGCGTCCTCGTGGTCTTTGGCGCATTCGGAAGAGCTGTGACGACGTCCCTTGACACTGTCGTGGGCTCCCTAAACCCCACCAGCTCTGCGGTCACCGAGACGCCCGCCGATCTCGGAGTGACCGGAACCACGATGAAGACAGATTTGGAATCAATGGGCTTTCAGTTTGCAGACTCCGACTTTTCCGACCAGGGTCGCATTATGGGCGAGTGCCGCCAGCGCGTCCAAGTCGTCGAACTGGTCGGTTCGCCGGAACGAGTCTCCTCGGTGACACTGGCCACCACCCTCCTCAACGACCCGAAGCAAAACTCAGCCCAGGTCGATGCCATGGTCTCATTACTCCAGGAGACTGTTCCCGGTTGGGATGGCAAGGCCTGGCTCACGGCGAGCATCCCGATTGCGATGGACAGAGGTCTCGTCGAAATGCAAGCCGGCAGCACACACGTAACCCTCAAATCCTTCAACGTCCGGGATATGCGTCCCCTTCTCCTGATCATACAGTCCAAGTAGGCGAACGGCTTTCAGCCCGACTGTCCATCCCCGCGAGGCAGAAAACGGTAGCTAGAGTGTGAGAGGCCAGGGCGCCTACGGCGCCCTGGCCTCTCACGATCTTTATTCCTCCGCCCTTTGAAGGGGGGAGAGAGCCGGGTGAGGGAGCAAACGCATGCTAACATTAGGCGCGGGCAAAGTCGGCCCGCTCGGTCACCCGAAACGATGCCGAGCCGCAAGAGCCCGTTCATAGAGTTCAAAGCGAGCCCGCGAAAAGACAGTGTCAAACCCGCCGATATACTGCACGACCTTACCCCCGAATCCCCGCTTGAATTGATAGAGGCCATGCGGCAGAGGTGAGTGGTCCGAGTTCGCCTCGATTAAAGATGGTCTGCTTTCCAAGCCGGCGGCGGGCGATTTCTCTTCCTTCAGATACTGCGTCCCCACATCCGCGACATCGGCAATGCCCCATAGGTCATAGCGCGCGCACCCCCGCGCCTTCGCCCATTGGATGGCCGCCCAGTGGAGCGCGTGGTTAGGCATCCGTTCACGATGGGCATTTCCAGAGGCCCCATATAGGTAGATCGCTTCTTCCCCCAGGGCCGTGACCAGGATCGCGGCCAGCATCTCTCCTTCGTACTCTGCCACTAGAAAACGGGCCAAACCCGGTACCATCTCTTTGATCGCGACCCCGTAATAGTCCTCCGAATGGATGGCAAACTTGTCCCGGGCGCCTGTCGTCCGCATGAGGCGATAGAATGAAGGGAGATCGGCGGGGCTCCCCTCGCGCACCATGATCCCTTTCCGTTCCGCCAGCCGTATATTGTAGCGCCATTTCGGCTTCATCTGAGCCAGGATAGTGGGCAAATCCCGCGTCATGTCCACATGTATGGTCGTGCGGGGCTGAACGGCCGGTCCCACCCGCCAATGATTCGAGGTCAGCCATGCGGTCAGAACTGGATCGTCCAGCCAGTTCGGCTCGATCTTGAGCAAGAATGCGCCTTGCGATCTCGCCGCAGCGCGAACCGATTCCAACAGCGCGGCCAAGCCGTCCTGGTCCTGAGGATCGACGATCGGGCCGCGGGGAACGTAGGCCAATTTTAAGCCGAGGGGAAGCGAGCGGAAGAGGATCTGTGCGCCGCCCAGCCATGTGCCCGCGTGTTCGACGGCAATGCGGGTAACAGTCCATCCAACACGCGCTTTGAGTTCCGCCCATGCACATGACTGCAGGAGATGACCGCCGCGCCCGCAGACGAATTCTTCCCAGGCGCGCGGCTCGGGGTTCTCGACGACCCTAAAGGCGCTGCTCACGAGGCTCATTATAACACGATTTGCATTCTGCTTTTCATCGGGATATAATTCAGAAGGTGTGGGTTTGTTAGATCACCACGGCTGTGATATAATGGCTAGGTTCGTGCCATCAAGCGAAACCCATTCTACAAAGGAGTAGTGCAGTGCTTGATCGATACGGATTGATCGGCCTCTTTGCGATCGTGGCCATCATTTTCCCTCTGATTCCCTTGCTCCTCGCACGGTTCCTTCGTCCTCGCAAACCCAACCGTTCCAAAATGGAAACCTACGAGTGCGGCCTCGAATTCGAGGATTTTCCCGTCGAAGCCCAACAAGTGTGGGTCCAATTCCGCATCCAATACTACATCTTTGCCCTGATGTTCGTCGTCTTCGA
The DNA here is from genome assembly GCA_023381515.1 of Chloroflexota bacterium. The sequence continues at coordinate 8,842 of JAMCQI010000092.1, forward strand.
CATCGAGGTGGTCTTCCTCTACCCCTGGGCCGTCGCTTACAACTCGCTCGGCCTCTACGCCCTCGTCGAGATGATCATCTTCCTTGTCATCCTCGTCATGGCTCTTGCCTACGCTTGGCGCAAGGGCCAACTGGAATGGGTTTAAAGGAATGCGGAGAGATGAAAGAGGAGAGATGAAACGTCAGCTTTCATCTCTCCTCTCTCCTCTATCTTCTTTTGGAATAGGCACATGGACATTCTTAACAATCTCTTCCCCAACATCTACAACGCCCTGAACGATTTCTTTCACGGGCTGCTGCGCGGTGCCAACCTGCGTCCCGATGCTGAGAGCTTTTTCGTCTCGCTCATCATGGGCCTCATCGTGGTCGTCTTCCTCGTGGCCATCTCACCGTTTCTCATGTTGAGCTTGACCTGGGTTGAGCGCAAGGTGGTCGCCCGCATTCAAAACCGCCTTGGCCCGAACCGGGTAGGCCCCTGGGGCATCTTTCAGATTTTCGCCGATATGATCAAGATGCTCACTAAAGAGGACATTGTCCCGGCGAACGCAGATCGCTGGGTCCATTTCCTCGCCCCTGTCGTCACCATGATTCCGATCACGCTCATTCTCGCCGTGATCCCCTGGGGCCGCGGCATGGCTCCCGCCGACCTGAACATCGGCGTCCTCTATGTGATCGCTCTGAGTTCGCTGGGTACGGTCGGCATCTTTATGGCGGGGTGGGGCTCGAATAACAAATTCGCCTTGATCGGCGGAATGCGGGCGGTTGCACAGATCATCAGTTACGAGGTCCCCCAAGTCCTGGCCATCGTCGCGATCGTGCTCTTGGCCGGATCGCTTTCACTCGTCGACATTGTCAAGCTGCAAGGTGGTTGGGCGGGGTTCCGCTGGTTCCTCTTTGCCATCCCGGTCGGTCCGATTGCCTTCGTCGTCTACATGATCAGCGCGATCGCCGAAGTGAACCGCACTCCTTTCGACCTGCCCGAAGGCGAGTCTGAGATCGTCGCCGGCCACCACACAGAGTACAGCGGCATGAAGTGGGGCCTCTTTTACATGGCCGAGTACCTCAACCTCTTTGTCGTCTGCGCAATCGCGGCGACCCTTTTCCTCGGCGGCTGGCAGGGTCCCCTCCTACCCCCGTGGATTTGGTTCTTTGTCAAGACGCTCTTGTTGATTCTCATCGCTATGTGGGTGCGCGGCACATTCCCCCGTATCCGCATGGACCAACTGATGAAGTTCGCGTGGCAGGTGTTGGTGCCAGTGGCGCTGGTCAATATCGTCCTCACGGGCCTCGCGCTGCCGATCTTTAAGGCCATCGGCCTCATCTAGTCTACGATGATAAGGATCGCCTATGTCCATTGACCTAGTGTTGACCTATGTCGCTTTTTTTGTGCTGGCCGCTATCACCATCCTCGGCGGGCTGCTCGTCGCCTTTGTGCGCAATATTATGCACGCAGCGCTCGCGCTCATGATGGCGTTCATGGGAGTCGCCGGCATCTATTTGCTTCTCGAAGCGGAATTTATCGCCGCCGTTCAGGTGCTCATCTATGTCGGCGCGATTGCCGTCCTCATCCTGTTTGCCATCATGCTGACGCGAGGGTTGATGACGCGGACCCTGCCGCCTGAGAACAACCAATGGTTGGCCGCGGGTGGGCTCGCGTTGCTCCTTTTCGTCGCCCTCGTCTACATCGCCGTCACAACCCATTGGCCGGTGGGTACCCAAGCGCTCGCCGGCACGGACCTGATCCCGAAGATCGGGACCGAATTGGTCACTACCTACGTCCTGCCGTTTGAGGTGGCTTCTATCCTCCTCCTCGCAGCCCTTATAGGGGCCATTGTCATCGCACGCGAGTGAGCACGTCTGCACGAAAGACCGCAAGAAGAGGTCATTCAGAATGATTCCACTGCCATACTTTTTACTGCTCGGGGCCGCTGTGTTTTGCATCGGGCTGTTTGCGGCGCTCGCTCGGCGCAACGCCGTGGCGATTCTCATGGGCATCGAGTTGATGCTGAACGCGGTCAATATCAACCTCGTCGCCTTTTGGCGCTATACCAAACCCGGCACACCCACCTGGGATCTCGCAGGACAGATCTTTGCCTTGTTTGTTATCACGTTGGCAGCCGCCGAAGCCGCCATCGGCCTGGCTTTGATCATCGCCATCTATCGCTCTCGCGACACAGTGAATGTCGAAGACGTAGATATCATGAAATGGTAAAACCAGCATGAGCCAATGGACCTCCGAGCCAAGGTGTCGCTGTGCACGGTTGGCTCTTTGGCCAATGGAGGAATTGGCTCATTGCCTTTGAGGCGCCAATGTCAATGTTCAATCTCGCATTCCTCGTCATTGTTTTTCCAATTACTGCGTTTGCCCTGATCGCGTTGTTCTTCAACCGGAACCATCGGCTGAGTGCCTGGACAGCGATTGCCGGCATCCTTCTCGCCGGGGTCGTTGCGTACGGTGTCCTCTTCCAAGCACTCTCCGTCGGACCCGAGTTGGCCAAAGACCCCTTCTTTGCACACATCCCTTGGTTTCCGACCGGCAAAGATGTCTTTACGATGGGCTGGATGATCGATCCGCTGGCGGCGATGACGCTCTTTATGGTCACCACCGTCTGTTTGATGATCTTTATCTACTCCCAAGGGTACATGCACGGTGACCCGCGCTATAGCCGCTTTTTCGCCTACATCTCCCTCTTCGCCACCGGCATGTTGGGTCTGGTCATCTCCTCGAACCTTTTGGAGCTCTTTGTCTTTTGGGAAATCATGGGGCTGTGCTCATACCTCCTCATCGGCTTTTGGTCTGTCCGCATGCCGGGTGAGAAGCATATCGACGACGCCCAAACCGTGCGAGCTGCCCAAGCAGCCAAGAAAGCGTTCCTAACGACGCGCGTCGGCGATACGATCTTTTTCACCGGCATGATCTGGCTCTACTTCCGCACGGGCTCCCTCGATTTCCAGACCATCTTCAAGCCTGAAACATTAAAGTTTTTGGCGAACGACATGACGCTGATCGGGTTGCCCTCCGCGACGGTCATTGGCCTGTTGATCCTCGCGGGCACCATCGGCAAGTCGGCCCAATTCCCCCTTCATATCTGGCTGCCTGATGCGATGGAAGGCCCGACCCCTGTGAGCGCCCTCATCCATGCGGCGACGATGGTTGCCGCAGGTGTTTACCTGATCGCCCGCACCTACCCGATTTTCCAGTCGGTCGCCGGGACGCCCGCGATGGTCATCGTCGCCATCGTCGGAATCTTTACCGCCCTTTTTGCTTCCACCATCGGTCTTGCCCAGGACGATATCAAGCGCGTCTTGGCCTATTCGACCATTTCCCAGCTTGGCTACATGGTCGCAGGCTTGGGCATCGGCGCGTTTGCGGCCGGCACCTTCCACCTCATCACCCATGCCTTTTTCAAGGCGCTCTTGTTCCTCACCGCCGGTTCCGTGATTCATGCCGTGCACACGAACGACATGTTCAAGATGGGCGGGTTAAAGAACAAGATGCCCATTACGACCACGGTGTTCATTATCGGCGGTCTTGCCCTGATGGGCATTCCCCCGTTTGCCGGGTTCTGGAGCAAGGACGAGATTCTCGCCGATGCCTTTAACGGCATGCTCAGCGGCGAGTCGCTGATGACTTTTGTCTATATCTGCGGCACTATCGCGGCTTTCTTTACCGCCCTCTACACGGGCCGACAGCTTTTCCTTTCGTTCTTTGGCGAGGCGCGCGATCCTCACGCGTACGAACACGCCCACGAATCTCCACCGGTCATGTGGGTTCCCCTGGCTATCCTCGCGTTCTTCGCAACCTTCATCGGTTTCATCGGAGCACCCTTCTTTGGCAGCCCCTTCCAGACGTTTGTGAGCGAAGGGTTGGGTTTTGAGGTGTCCGGATTTAATGTGCCGGCGGCCCTGATTGCCGTCGTCGTGGCGCTCGCCGGGCTAGGTCTGAGCTGGGTGATATACGG
>JAMCQI010000110.1 GCA_023381515.1 Chloroflexota bacterium
AGTGCGGACGCCTACCTCAAGCGGGATCGCGAGCGCGAGATCGCCCGACTACAAAGAAAAGCGACGAAGCTGGGCTTTACCCTTGCCCCCGTGCCCGCTTCAATCGGCGCGTGAAGTTTCTGGGTAGCGACCGTAGGGAGCGAAGCAATCTCACCCGAGACTGAGATTGCGCCCGCGGCACTCCTCAGGACGCCGCCGCTTCGCGGCTCCTCGCATTGACGCTCGTCTGTGTCGATTCGCCCCGAAACCGAACTACACCCATTCTCGCCTCTCACGCATCACGGATCACGTTTTACGCCCACCAGTGACCCCTGGCACCTTCATCCATCATCCTTCCGCCTTCATCGTTACGCAATACAGCTGCCCGACCTGCTCATACTCAAAGCTCTTGAATCCCGCCTGCCGGGTCAGCGCGGCCATCCGCGCTTTGCTGTAAAAATACACATCGCAACCCCTCAGCGCCAGACGCACCCGGCGCACGGGTGCCCTCCATGTCCACAGCCGCGGCAGTGTGACAATGACATTATCCCGCGTCACTTGGCGCATCTTTTTCAGGACGGGCAGCGGATCCCTAATATAATCGAACAATCCAATCCCGATCGTCACGTCGAATTTCTTGTCCGGTCGATACTCGAGCAAATCGGCGACGACAAACGAGCACTTGTCTTCAAGCCCCTCCTGCCGTGCGCGCGCCTGACACACCTCGATCATCTTTGCCGCAATATCGATCCCGACCACTCGCCGCGCGCCCCGCTTGGCGTACTCGAGTGCATAGCGCCCCGTCCCACAGCCTACCTCCAAAAAGGCCCGGCCCGCAATGGGCTCCGAATGCGCCATTGTGTACTCGTACCGCTTGTACATATCCCAGCGGAACGTGGTATCGATCCAATTCCCAAATCTTCCCTTGCGGCGGGAATAGATCGAATCGAGATCATGTACCTGGCTGTCCCAATATTGTCTCTGCTTCGCTAGGTCCTCCGAGAGCTTGCCTCGCTCAACTGTCGCCTTGCTCATATTTGCCGCCCTTGACCTTTCATCATTCCGCCTTCATCCCTGTGCGATCGGCAAGCACTCCCCGAATCGACGTGAACTCAAATTCCCCCAGCAGTCTATCAAACCGCTCCGCTGTCTTGTCCAAGTTGCGGTAATGCCGCAACGCCTTCGACCAGGACAACTTTTGCCGCGGCTGCCCGGGGTCCAGCTCCCAGGGGTGCAAATAGAAAATGATCGGCCGGCCCTGCGCGTTGCACTTTCTCAACAAGAACCGCGTCACCGCATACGGGTAAATTCTGAAATACCCGCCGCCGCTGCACGGCACCCTCCGGCCGAAAATCTCTGCGCAACTCATCGGCACTTCGGTCAGGCAGCCGAGCTGGTGAATCGCGAGCGACGCGTTCGGAATTCCGTAGTCCGGGTGGTAGCTGAGCGGGAAAACGGACGAATCGTATCGGATGCCGTGCCGTCCCAGAATATCAATCGCCCAGAGCGTCTTGTTCGTAATTGTAAAAGAAGGCGCTCGGTAGCCGAGTATCTCCTGCTGGACGCAGGCTCTCGTCGCTTCGAGCGCCTTGACCAAATCCTGTTCAAAAGCCTCGGATGTCATTTCCGTCAGCACCGTGTGCGAATAGCCGTGAGTCGCAATCTCGTGCCCGGCCGCCTCTATCTCCCGCACCAACTCCGGTACTCGCTCTGCCATCCAGCCGAGCACGAAAAAGGTCGCCGTCGTCTGATGCTTGGCCAACAATTCGAGGATACGATGTGTGTTCTGAGCCACCCGCAGTTCTTGATGGCCCCATTCGCCGACTGGTATTCTCAGATTGTACGCGCAGAACCAGTCTTCCAAGTCGATCGAGATCGCGTTTCGCATGGTGAGTTTCAGGCTCATGGAAACTTTTACTGGCTCGCCTTCATTTCCTCCCGCACCGTCTGATACAGTTCCTCCGCCTTGAGTTGCTTGAGCGTATAGCACGGACCCCCAAGCGCGTCCGCCAATTGTTGTGCCAGCCCGCGGTCGAACGCTTCGTGCTCTGTGTTGATGACGATCGACCGCAGCTCCGCTCTCTCTACCATTCCCGCGACGCGCAGCGCCTCTTCCTGGGGAGGCATGTCCGTCATCGCGACATTTCCAGCCCCATCCGTCACGACGATCATGAGCGGCATGACTTCTTTATCCCGCGCCTTTTCGCGCACAAGCACCTGGTGCGCGAGGAGCAGTCCGGCGCTCAATGGCGTTTTGCCCCCTACCGGAATGTCCTTGAGCATTTTCTGCGCCAGATCGACGCTTGAAGTCGGCGGAAGAATGAGCTTGGCGTCTTCTTTCTGAAAAGTGACTAGGCCGACTCTATCGCGCTTTTGATACGCATCGACCAAAAGTGACATAATTGCACCCTTGGTCGCAAGCATCCGCTCTGCCGCAGCCATTGACCAGCTTGCATCGACGACGAACAAAATCAAGTTGGCGGCTCGACGCACGCGCACTTTTTTACGTAAATCGTGCTTTTCGATCGCGAGCGCGACTTGATCATGCGGCCGGCGGATTTGATAGGGGGCGGCCTGGCGCAAGGTGGCGTCAAAGGCGACATCGCTTACCTCGCCCGTCATCTCACGCGCGGAAATGTATCGCCCGCGCTTGCGTTCCGTGCGCGTGCGCGAGCGCTTGCCCGGCGTGCGCCGGGCCATTTTGTCAAGGGGGGTTTGTAGATTTTGAGGACGAAAAGTCTTGCCTACGTCAATCGGCCGGTCGGCGGAGAGGGGCGAAGGCTTGCCGGGTGCGTGGCCCTGCCCCTGGACCGATTGCTCGCTAGGCTCGGGCGGAGCGTCCGTCTGTTGTTCAGAAGCTAGGCTGGCTTTTTTTTTACATCACGCGCCGCATCGCTCTTGGACTGCGACTGGCTCGCGACGTTCTGCTTGGACTGGTCGAGCTGCCGCTCGAGCTGCTGCATCCGCAGTTCGACATCCTGGAACGCCTTGCGTTTCATCCGGTGCGGCAAAGCCAGCTCGGCCGCGAGCAGAATGTCCTGCTCGCTGACCTCCGTCCTTTGCACAAGGGCCGCATGCGCCCGCGCGGCTTTGAGAATCACCAAATCCGCCCGGTGGCCGTCCACTTCCAAGCCGGCCGAAAGCTCGGCAATGCCGTACAAATCCGCCTGGCTGTGGGTGACCGACTTGACTGTCTTGCGGGCGTTTTCGATTTCCTTGGAGAGCTTGGCTTCGGCGGTTGCCCATTCCGCGGCGAATCCTTCCGGGTCCTGTTCAAAAGCGAGGCGGCGCTCGATGATTTCCACCCGGGATTCGGCATCCGAAATGCCGTGGATCTCGACTGCCAGACCAAAGCGATCGAGCAGTTGGGGACGCAGCTCGCCTTCTTCCGGGTTCATCGTCCCCACGAGGACGAATTGCGCCGGATGCTGAAACGAGATGCCCTCGCGTTCGACGACGTTCACGCCCATCGCCGCGCTGTCGAGCAGCAGATCGACGACGTGGTCGTCCAGCAGGTTCACCTCGTCCACATAGAGGATACCGCGATTTGCGGCCGCGAGGACACCCGGCTCGAATTTCTTTTCGCCCTTTTTGATCGCCTGCTCAATGTCGAGCGTACCGACCACGCGGTCTTCGGTCGCGCTCACCGGTAAATCGACGAGGCGCACCTTGCGCCGGGCGACCGGCAGCTGCTCGCCCTTGTCGACCCGTTCGCAGCAGTTGTCGCACAGCCGCTCGCGCTCGTACGGATTGCAGCCAAACGGGCAATCCGCCACCACATTAATCTCGGGCAAGAGCGCCGCAAGGGCGCGTACCGCCGTCGATTTGGCCGTCCCGCGTTCGCCGCGAATCAGCACGCCGCCAATCAGCGGATTGATCGCGTTGAGCACGAGCGCCCGCTTCATCTTGTCTTGACCGACTATCGCGGTAAAAGGAAAAATCGAAGCCGTCATTTCACTTCCCAAAAAGTCACGAATTGGCGCACCATAGTATTATACGCCATTTCCATCGCGTTGCAAAACGCGAGACACAGGTTCGAGATTTCAGGTTTCCCGTTCAAGGTTCTACAAATCTCTAGGGTGGGCCGTCGGAACTCGGGCGCTTGACTTACCTAACCTTGAACTCTGAAACTGGGCAACCTTGAAACCCAAACCGCCCCGGCCAGCTCGCGAAAAAGTAAGGGGCCGTGAGCATCCAAGCACAGATAGTCACCAGACTACCAGAGGATCCACACGGCTCCTGCCGGGCCGGTCGCCCGGACGAATCAGATGGAATTTGTTCCCACTAGAACATCAGTTCTTCACGTCCCGACTGAAAAAGAGACGTCCAGCATTGCCGAACGGAGGCCCCTCACGGTATGTAACGGAAAACTGAAACCTCTCGTTCGTACCGCGCGCGCTCAACTGAGAAAGCGCGCTTCGATCAAGCCCACAATCCCGTTCACGTCGTCCAAGTCGAAACGCGGCACATTGAGCGCGATGGGGTAATCTGAGACGACCGCAATCAACTCGTCCGGGGACGCGACCAGATCGGTCCCCAGCTCTCGGCGGGAGACTTCGATCTTGGGCGCTGCCTCGCGTTTGAATCCTTCCGTCAATATCAAATCCACTTTTCCGATCCGCTGGGCAATCTCCTCCAGCGAGAGTTCGTGCTCCACCCTTTCGAACCGCGCGACCTCGACCGGCGACGAGACGATCACCACATTCGCCCCCGCCTCGGCGAAACGCCACGAATCTTTGCCCGTCCCATCAATCGGCGTCGTATGCGCGTGGTGCTTGACCACGCCCACCCGATGGCCTCGCCGCCTCAACTCGCGGATCACTTGCTCCACCACCGTGGTCTTGCCCACGTCGGATTTGCCCACGAAGGAAACCATAGGCGTCATGGCTGGGCCTGCAAGAAAGGAAGGCTCACGAGACGGCTTGGTTCGGAGAGTCCGCGGGATGGACTCATTGACGCACTATTCTCTCATAGAGCGCTTGCAACTCTTCCTCCGAATAAAAGTGCACCACAATCTTGCCTCCCTCGCGGGAACGAAAGATCTGCACCTTGGTCCCGAGTGCCCGGCGGAAATCATCTTCGAGCGCCCGCGTCGCGACCGGCACCTCTCGCTCCGTGGGCATAGGCCGCGTTTCGGTCTTGCCGTTAGCCTTGTCGTTCGCGCGCCGGGCCGCCTCCTCCGTCTGCCGGACCGAATACCCCTTCTCCATAATGGATTGGAGCAGCGCTTTTTGCTCCTCCGGATCGATCACGATGAGGATCGCGCGCGCGTGCCCTTCGGTGATCAAGCTCTCGGCGAGCGCGGCCCGAATGTCCTCCGGGAGCTTGAGCAAACGCAGCGCATTTGCCACCGTCGTCCGGTCCTTGCCGACCTTGGCGGCGACTTGCTCCTGCGTCAGATTGAAATCCTCTATCAACTGGCGGTAAGCGCTCGCCTCTTCCAAAACGTTCAAATCCGCACGCTGGATATTCTCGACGAGCGCCAGCTCAAGCATCTGGACCGGCGTTGCCCCGCGCACGATGACCGGAACCCGCTCCAGGCCGGCTAGTCGCGCCGCGCTCAGCCGCCGCTCGCCTGCAATCAATTGATAGTGCAGGTCCAGGTCAGACGAATCTGGCGCCGGGGTCACGACGAGCGGCTGAATCAGCCCATGCTCCTTGATCGATTCCGCGAGCTCACGAATGCTCTCCGCATCCATTCTCTGCCGCGGCTGGAGGGGGTTCGGCGCAATGCGCTCGATCTCCACCTCGCGCACACCCGGCGTCACAGCCGCCGGTACTCCCACCGGAAACAGCGCATCCAACCCGCGCCCCAGACCATGTTTGGCTGTCGACATCAGCTACTCCCTCTGGAAACAAGTCCAAGGTTTCAGGTTTCAGGTTTCAGGATCAAAGTCATGTTCCAACGCGTCTCACGCCTCACGTGGCACGCATCACATATCACGCAATCACCCAATCACCGAATCACCTAATCGCCGCGTCTCCCCCGTCTCGCGCGCCAGCAACTCCGTCGTCAACGCCTCATAAGCCTGCGCGCCGCGCGATTTCGGGTCGAACGAGACGAGCGGTTCTCCATAGCTCGGCGCCTCGGCGATTCGTACACTGCGGGGGATGACCGAATGAAAAATCAAATTCGGAAAGTGCTTGGCCACCTCTTCCACGACCTGGAGGGCGAGATGGGTCCGCGAATCGTACATCGTCATCGCCATGCCCGCGATCCGCAGCTGCGGGTTCAGTCTCTCTTGCACTCGGCGGATCGTATCCAAGAGGGCCGTCAACCCTTCGAGCGCGAGGTATTCACATTGAATGGGAATGACAACCGCCTGCGCCGCCACGAGCGCATTGATCGTGAGAATGCCCAGCGAAGGAGGAGAGTCAACCAGGATATAGTCGTACCTGCCCTTGACGCAGTCGAGGGCGCGGGCGAGCAAGCGCTCTCGCCCGTCCATATTGACGAGCTCAACCTCCGAACCGGCGAGTGCGGGCGAGGATGGCACCAAATCCAGGTGCATCCTTTTGGTCAACATCACCGCCTGGTCGAGGGCTACTTGTCCAGCCAGAGCTTCATAAATGGACAATGGTTTCTGCGCGCTTGTTCCTGTTTTATGTACACTAACACCCAGTGAGGATGTTGCATTTGCTTGGGGGTCTAGATCGATGAGGAGGACTCGGAGGTCGTGTATAGCCAAATAGGCCGCGATATTGATTGCGGTCGTCGTCTTGCCAACACCGCCCTTTTGATTCGCGAATGCGTAAACAGTAGCCATGCTTCCATTGCAGATTTCAGATTGCAGATTTACAGCCACCCTCTTAGCAATCTGAAATCTTCAATCAGCAATCTGAAATTTCTTCAGCTTTTCTTCCACCTGCTGACGGCTCGGGATGCCTGTTACTCCCGGCGCCTCGACGCAAAACGAGGCGGTGCAATTCGCAAAGCGTGCCGCTTCAAAGGGGTCGCCGGTTTCCTCGAGGCGGACCAGGAACGCCGCTGCAAAGACATCTCCTGCACCCGTCGGGTCCACTTCCTTCGCCGGAAATCCCGGAATCTGTCGCTCCTTCCCTTGCGTAAAGACGACGCACCCGCGCGGCCCCTGTGTCAAAACGGCGATGCGCGTGAGCCGCACATATTCTTCCATCAAACCGATATTCCCGTTCAGGTCCTCCTCGCTGAGAACGAGGACGCTCACATCCGGCAGAATCTCCGGAGCCTCTTCCCAGGGGCGCATGCGCACCCGCCCAGCCTTGTCCCACTGCCGGAGCCAACCCTGCGGCGTGACGCCAACCAGCGAGGTGGGAAAGAGGGTTGCAAAACGCGCGTCTAGTTCTCGCACGAGCGGGCCGAGGTGGACAATGGGCACCCGGCACCAACTTTCGGGAATATCTGAAGGCTCCAATGGGTCGGCCACCCCCAGGAGGAACTGTTCGCGGTGGCCGTCACGGTAAATATTGTGAAATGTAGTCGTATGCGGAGAAGGGACACGTTCGACGGCAATGTCGTGGAGGACGGCGGGCCATACAAAATCAGGGGCGAGGCGGGTCACTATGCCCGGCCTACGCCCCAAGTTTCGCGCCGTAATTGAGCTGTACGTCGCAGTCCCGCCCACCGCATATCCGCCCGGCACCACATCCTGGACGACGTGTCCGACGACCAAGAAATCAATGGCAGTTGATGTATGGTTTGCGGTCAAGTTATCTGTTTCTCAGGGGTGATACGAACCGGCTGTCATTTGGGGATGATCATCACCCGACGATGGTCTCCCTCGCCGATGCTTTGCGTGGTTACGGTTGGGTGATCGCGCAGGGCAATATGAACGATCCGCCGTTCGTTCGGGGGCATGGCCTCTAGCGTAATCGGTTGGCGATTCGATTGTACGCGCTCCGCCATCCGCTTGGCCAGCTCGTTGAGAACGCGCTCGCGCCGCGTCCGATAGCCCTCGACGTCCACGACCAACTTGGCCTGCTTGCCCGTCTTCTGGGCGACGAGGAGCCGCGTAATGTATTCGAGGTCGCGCAGTGTCTCGCCCCGGCGCCCGATCAAAATCCCCAGATCGTCCCCGACGATATTGAGCACAAAAGCCTTTTTGTCTTCCGGAGTGAGGTCTCGCTGAATTTCGACTCGACTGCGAATCCCCATCCCGTGCAAGAGCGTCTCTAGCACTTGCTTACCGACCGGGCTCACATCCTCAGCGGCTGGCGCCTCGGCGAGAGGCGGCGCCGAGGGAGTTTCGACCACCTGGGGCTCGGGGCTGGGGAGTGGCGTCAAGCGGACGATGGCTTCCTCCGCGCCGATGCCTAAAAGGCCGCGTGAGCCTTCGCGCACGATCTGGATTTCGACGGCATCGCGCGGCAGCCCCAGTTGCGCCAGCCCCTTTTCAATCGCATCCTCCACCGATTTGCCGGTGACTTCATGACTTGTTGGCAACATTCCTCTTTCCTTTTCCCGTTACGGCGGCCGCCGGTGCAAATGGAGTGCCCTGGAACAGATTGCCCCAGCCATTCTGCAGGTACTGCTGAATGATACCGACGACATTGAACACAATCCAATAGAGCGATAGGCCAATCGGGAATGAAAGGGAGATATAGCCGATAAAGAGGGGCATCATAAGCTGCATGGACTGGTTCATCTGGGCTTGGGTTGGGTCTGTCGACGGCACCGTCATCATTTTCTGCTGAATGAAGGTACTGGCGAGAACGAGAGCTGGAACCACATAGCCGATCCCATCCGGGTGGCCGGCCAGGTTCAGCCCCAAAAAGCCGCTGTTCACCGGTACGATCGAGGCCAACTGCGGGAGGAATCCGTACAAATGTTTGGACAACTCCATCAGTTGTTCCGGCTGGCTCCCCATGACCATGGTGATCGACTGGTAAAGCCCCACCAAAATTGGCCAAGGGATCAATGCGGGCAAACACCCCCCGAGCGGATTGACGCCCGCTTCCCGGTACAGCCGCATCTGCTCCTGGGACAGCTTTTCCTTGTCCTTGGCGTACTTTTTCTGCATCTCCTGCCAGTCTTTGCTCGCCATGAGCGATTGCTGCTTCCTCATGGCCTTTTGCTGTGTCGCATAGAAAGGCAGCGTGATCAAGCGGATGAGCAAGGTAAAGACGATGATCGCCACCCCGTAATTGCCGATGATATAGTAGATGAACATGAGAATGTTCACCATCGGGTTGAACACCAGCGTGTTCCAGATGGGGGCCAAAAAATCAAACATTTCTAAAGCAACTCCTTATCAGATCCGACGAGACGCCCGGGTTGGCCGCTGGCGTCATCTACTGGGTCGCGGGCGTCGGCGTGACCAACTTGCCGGTCGACGTGTCTAACGTCCATTTCGGCTTACCGTCGGCTTCGTTGATGGCGTAAAGCAAGCGGTCTAAGGATGGAATGTAAACCACCCCGTCGGCTGCGGCGGGTGAAGCCATGATCTGATTTCCGGTGTTGTAAGCCCACTTTTCCGTCCCCGTCGTCGCATCCAGCGCATAAAGCTTATGGTCATCCGAGCCAAAATAGGCGCTCCCGTTGTCGATGATGACCGCCGAGCGCACAGAGCCGCCCGCCTTGAACGGCTGGGGCCACTTGCTCGCGCCCGTGCTGGCATCCACCGCGGTCACATCGCCCTCTAGCGATCCAAAGTAAACGATGCCGTCGGCCACGGTGGGATTGGACCAGATCCAACTCTCATCTCCAAAGGAAAAAGTCCATTTGGCCGGCACGGCCTTGTCCTGCGCTGCCGCCGCCGTCGCGGCTTTTATGTCGATCGCAAACAGCTTGGAAAGACCGGCAATATAGACAATGCCGTTCGCCACAGCGGGCTTGGTCACAACGATTCCACCCGCATCAAAACTCCATAATTTAGAGCCGGTCGTCGCATCCAGGGCGTAGAGGTTATGGTCAAGCGAAGCTGCATAGAGCACACCGTCTGCAACCGTCGGGTCTGCCCAAATCTCGCCGTTGGTCGTATACTCCCACATCTTTTTGCCTTGGGCGGCGTCCACGGCGTAGACCTTTTTGTCATTGGCTCCGAAATATACAACGCCGTTCGTCACCGCCGGTCCCGGCACAATCGCGTCCCCTGCCGCGAACTGCCAAATCACTTTACCCGTCGCCGCTTCGAGAGCGTAGAGATTCTTGTCAAAAGCACCAAAATACAGACTCGTGCCGGCGGTTGCAGGAGTTGAGTACAAAGGCGCAATCGTCTTGTCGGGTGGAAATTCCCACTTGACACTTCCGTCCGCCGCGTTGACGTCAAACATCTTGCCCGTCACGCTCCCAAAGTATACCGAGCCGTTCGCCACGCGTGCGCTCGCCCATCCGGAGACCGGTGCGCCCCCGCAGCCGACTAATAGAAACGCGGCGGCAATGACCCCTGCGAGCGCCAACGCCGGCCGCGCACGATGAATAATAGCCAAACGCATGTCCTCCGAGTTACAGGGTTGCAAGTTTCAAGGCTTCAGGCCGCTTGACATTTCGCCTGCAGCCCTGAAACTTGGAACTCTACCTGAGATTTTAACTCATTCGTACGGAACGGGATCATACCCTCCGGGATTGAGCGGGTGACAGCGCACAATGCGCCGCACCGCCAACCATCCCCCTTTTACAAAGCCGAAATGCGTAATCGCTTCCAACCCATACTGCGAGCAAGAGGGGACGAAGCGGCAACTGGGCGGCAAGAGAGGAGAAAGCAAACGCTGATAGAGACGTATGATCAGAATGAGAATGTACTTCATATTACTGTTTGATCAGGTGAGCGCGCTGGAGGAGGTTTTCGACGGCGGCGTCCACTTGCTGAAAAGTCGCCCTTTCTACCTCCCGTCGCGCGATCAGGATAATATCCCACCCCGGCTCGATCTTGCCGAGCCGGTGCCGCATGGCCTCGCGCATCAAACGCTTGGTCCGATTGCGCCGCACCGCCTTGCCGATCTTTTTACCGGCGACAAAACCAAAACGGCTGAGGTCCATCCCATTGGTACGGGCTCGCAGGATCATCAGATAATGTGACCAGGATTTGCCATTCTCCCAGACCTGCTGGAAATCAGAGCCCTCGCGCAGACTGAACGCGCGCTTCACCTGTCGGCCTCTCTACGCAGCTTTGCCGCGTGGCAGGGTGACCTCCGGCCTATTTTTGTTTCAATCCCGAGCGGGTCGGCGTCACGGCGAGGCGCTTGCGCCCGCGGGCGCGGCGCGCGGCGAGCACCTTCCGCCCGCCTTTGGTCTTCATGCGGGAGCGAAAGCCGTGCGTGCGTAATCTCTTTAATCGTTTGGGCTGATAGACTCGCTTCACAAGGACTCCTTGGGCTCTAAATAGCGAGGTGTATTATACCTGGAAACTGGCCGATTGTCCAACCGCGCATCCTTAATTCCTCCCCCCCGTCTTCACATTTCATTCACATTCGCGTGCCATAATCTGTCCAAGAAAAAAATCCAGAAAAGGAGTACAAAATGAACGGGAGATGGATTCTCGTCACGTTGCTCGCAATCATTCTGATCGTGGCCGCCGTCGGTCTCGGCGTCTATGTCTACAATGTGGGGGTCGCACAGGGGTTGGCTCAGAGCGGCAAGCTGTCGGCACCGGAGACCGGGACGCTGCCGTATCCCTATTACGGGCCCTTTTTCTTCCGCCCATTTGGGTTCGGGTTCGGTTTTCTCGGTTTCTTGTTCCCGCTCTTTTTCATCTTCCTCATCTTCGCCCTGCTGCGCGGGATCTTTTTGGGCGGCCACTGGGGACGGCACCGGCGCTATTGGAGAGAAGATGGCGAGGTGCCACCGCAGTTCGAGGAATGGCATCGCAAGGCGCATGAAGCCAAGTGATGGGCCAATGAGCCAATCTGCCAATTTGCCAATGAGCCAATGAGAACGGTAGAGGTGCGCTTTTGTAGCCTAGCCCACCAGCCCCGCGCGTTCCAGCGGGGCAGGTGCGCTAGGCTACTCGGGTCTAGTCCACCCGCGGTCACCGACGGTCCTGCGGTATGCTCGTGGCACTGACAAAAGTGTAAAGGAAGCATATAATGGTGGCTGATGAAAACGATTCTCGTCGTAGACGATGAACCCAAGATCGTGCAGCTCGCGCGCGACTACCTGGAGCGCGCGGGCCTGTCCGTGCTCAGCGCGGGGGATGGCAAGACCGCGCTCGCGAGCGTGCGCGCCGACAAGCCCGACCTCGTCGTTCTCGATCTCGGCCTGCCCGAGATGGACGGGCTGGACGTGATGCGCGCGCTCCGAAA
Source organism: Chloroflexota bacterium (assembly GCA_023381515.1). The sequence continues at coordinate 12,199 of JAMCQI010000110.1, forward strand.
AGAGTCGAACGTTCCGGTCATCATTCTCACCGCGCGGGGGGAAGAAACGGACAAGCTCGTCGGCCTCGAACTGGGGGCGGACGACTATATCGTCAAACCCTTTAGTCCGAAGGAACTGGTGGCGCGTGTGCGGGCGGTCTTGCGCCGGCTGGAGACTTTTTCGGAAGGCGCAGGCGCCCAAGTGATCCGCGTCGCGGATTTGGAATTGGATGTCCCGCGGATGCGCGCCACGGTGGGCGGCCGGGCCGTGGAACTCACCCCGACGGAATTCCAATTGCTCGCCGCGCTCGCCCGCGAGCCCGGACGTATCTTTACGCGCGGCCAACTCCTGGATGCGGTCCGCGGCGTCGCCTTCGAATCCTATGAGCGCGCGATCGACGCGCACATCAAGAACATCCGCAAGAAAATCGAGCCCGATCCGCATGAGCCCCGCTATATCCTTTCCGTTTACGGCGTGGGATATAGGTTCACGGATCAGTTTAAATAAGATGAGCAGCTTGATAATAAGAGCGATTCTGGGTTTTGCCTTTTTGATGTTGGTCCTGACCGTTGTACTCTTTGTTCCGGCCGGATCTCTGACCTTTTGGCGAGCCTGGGTCTACCTGGCTGTCTTTGCGGGTTGCACGATTCTCATCACGGCATATCTGTTCAAGAATGATCCAGAGTTGTTGGCGGGTCGTGTCCAGGCGGGGCCGGTCGCCGAAACCCAAAGGAGTCAGCAAATTATCCAAAGCCTCGCCAGCCTCTTTTTCATTGGCGTGTTCATCGTTTCCGGTTTGGATTTTCGTTTTGACTGGTCGCATGTCCCCCCGGTCGTCAGTTTGATCGCGGATGGGATCGTCGCGCTTGGTTTTCTCATCGTTTTCCTAACGTTCAGAGAAAACAGCTATACAAGAGGCACCATCCAGGTGTCAGAAGGGCAGAAGGTGGTTACCACAGGTCCGTACGGTCTAGTGCGGCATCCTATGTATTCGGGGGCCTTGCTCCTGATGATTCTTACGCCGGTCGCGTTGGGGTCTTGGGTGGCAGTTCCTTTTGTCATCCCATTGATACTGGTCATTGTGGTCAGGCTGCTAGACGAAGAGAGATTCTTGCGAGCGAACCTGATCGGCTACGCCGCGTATTCGCAGAAGGTGCGATACCACCTCATTCCCTTCATTTGGTAGATTGATCAATGCAAGTGGCTTTAGGATGGTGGTGATGGGTAAAGGAGAGTTGGTGAGCAAAGAACCCGATCTGTCCTCCACGAAACGCCCTCCTTTCCGGCGCCGGCCGCCCTGGTGGCCTCCCGATGAGCCCTTTCCTCCGACCGATTCCAGGGCGCGATTGTGGCGGCAGAGGCGCAGGCACTTGCTCCTTCGCGTGGCTCTTTTTCTATTGCTGCTGCTTGCTCTCGCTTCGGCCGTTCTCACCGCATTCCTCTGGCTCATCGGGAGTTGGCTCGGCATCCTGGGGGCACCCCATGAGGTGATCGCCTTCGGTCCCTCGCGCTTGCTGTTGATCGCCATTATCCTCCTGGGTCTCCTGGCGGCCGGCCGTGCGTTCGGCCGCCTGGCCATGCCCCTCGGGGACTTGATGAGTGCGGCGGGACGCGTCGCGGAGGGCGATTACTCGGTCCGCGTGGCCGAGCGCGGCCCGCGCGAGGTTCGGGCACTCGCCCACGCCTTTAATTCGATGGCAACACGCTTGCAGAGGAGCGACGAGCAGAGGCGTAATTTGCTCGCGGACGTGACCCACGAACTGCGGACCCCGCTCACGGTGATCCAGGGGAATCTAGAAGGGCTCTTGGACAATGTCTATCCGCGCGACGACGCGCACCTCGCGCCGATATTGGAAGAGACCCGCTTTCTCTCGCGCCTGATTGACGACTTGCGGACGCTCGCACTGGCCGAGAGCGGAGCGCTCAAGCTACAAAAAGAGCCAACCGACCTCGCGGTTCTCGTCGGCGAAACGGTGGCGTCGTTCAAGGGTCAAGGAGACAGCGCGGGCATCGGGCTGGTCACGGACCTCGGAGGAGATCTTCCGACACTAGAACTCGATCCTGCGCGAATTCGCGAGGTGTTGGAGAACCTGATCGCGAACGCCCTGCGCTACACGCCGAGCGGCGGGACGGTGACCGTGCGCTGTCATACGGAAAAGGACAACCGGCATGTGACCGTGTCTGTGGCCGATACCGGGGCGGGGATTCCGCCCGACGATCTCCCGCACATTTTTGATCGCTTTCACAAATCGCGCGATTCGCGGGGGACGGGACTCGGTCTCGCGATTGCCAAGAACCTGGTCGGCGCGCACGGTGGCGAGATGACGGCGCAGAGCGAAATCGGCCAAGGGACGACGATTCGCTTCACGCTGCCAGTGGTGAGCTAGACCCCCTCGGACATATCTCCAACAGCGGACAGACCGCACAGCGGGGCGTCCGTTTGAGGCAAATGTCCTTACCGAGCGCCACGAAGAGCGCGTGATACTCGTTGTAGAGCGCCGAGTCACGCGGGAGATGGTCCATGAACAAGCGCTGCAGTTCCTCGTAGGTGGCATCCTCGCTCGCCAACCCGAGCCGTGCCATGATCCGACGCGTATAGGCATCCACGACAAAGACCGGCTTCTCTCCGGCGTAGAGAATGATCGAGTCCGCCGTCTCTGGCCCGATGCCGTACACGGCGAGCAGCTCCTCTCGGAGCGCCCCCGTTTCTTGCGCAAAGAGATGGGCCAGCCGGCCGTGATGGACCCCAAACAAAAAGCGGATAAAGGCAGCGAGCTTTTTCGCTTTGAGGTTATAGTACCCTGAAGGACGAATCAAGCGCGCGAGCCGTGCGATGCGAACGCGGCGCAGTCCTTGAGGATGGAGCAACCCGGCTTGCTTCAGGTTTGTCATCGCTTTTTCGACATTCTTCCACGACGTGTTTTGCGTCAAGATCGCGCCGACAATCACCTCAAAAGGCGTGTCCCCCGGCCACCAATGCTGCGGACCAAAGTGCGCGTACAGTCGCCGATAAATGCCTTGGAGTTTTTCTTCCACGATGGCAGATTGTAGCACACTTATTGACACGCCGCTCAATCCGACTAGAATCGGTCGGGGAGGAGATGTATGAGTCAAGCCGCGAACTACCTGAACGAAGTGGGCATGTTGAACCGCACGCCGCGCAGTGGATTCGCGTTCCTCGGCACGGGCCAACAATCCGTTTCGGAGCACATTGCTCGGATGCTCCATATCGCCTTTTTGCTCGCGCGCCAGACTGCGTCCAAGGTGGACGAGCTCCGCTTGCTCCACCTCGTCCTGTTTCACGATCTGCCCGAAGCGCGGACGGGTGACCAGAACTATGTGAACCACAAATATGTGCGGGCCGACCTGGACAAGGTTCTTGAAGAAGGCGCGCACGAATGGCCTTTTGGCCAGGAGATTGCCGGCTATATCCGGGAATTTGAGGAACGCGTCACGCCCGAGGCGGTTCTCGCGAATGACGCCGACCAGCTCGAGTTGCTCGCCTCACTCAAGGAGCAGATGGATTTGGGCAATCCGCACGTGCAAGACTGGATTCCGCCTCTGCTCGCGCGCCTGAAAACAGATGTCGCCCAAAAGCTGGCGCAAGAGATCCTCGCCACGCCTTGGGATGAGTGGTGGTTCTCCGATAAAGAGGACCCGCACTGGGTGCATCACGGCAGGGGAGAGGCGGCGAGCGTGGAGTAACGCATCTTCATGCCCGCTTGACAGCCGACCGGTACGGGATAGAATGTCCTAATGATTAGCCACGTGTCCAAAAATTAGGACGGCCCAGTCCGGTGGATCATGAAATTCTATCAAGTATTGGATGACCTTCTGGGTCAACACTCGAAAGTCAAGATTCTCCGGTATCTATGCCAGACGCGGCTAGAGATGAGCGGGCGGCGCATCGCCAAAGATCTGGGCTTGAGTCCCTGGGCTTGTCATTTGGCCTTGCGACAATTGACAGATCAGGGCGTCCTCACGATGCGGAATGTCGGACGGACTTGTCTGTTTTGCCTTAACGAAAGCAACTACGTTGCAGCCAAACTGTTGTTGCCACTATTTACAGGTGAGGCTCACTTGCTCCAAAACGCCATCGAAGAGCTAACAGCAGGTTTGGACAAGTCAATCATTTCGGTCATTCTCTACGGTAGTGTTGCCAGAAAGCAAGAGCACCCCTTCAGCGATTTGGACCTCGTCGTGTTGGTCCCCAGCGACGCCAGTCGGAAGAAGGTTCGGGCCTTGTTCGAAAGTTCCGAAGAGTCTTTTATCGCCCGGTTTGGAAATAGGCTTTCCCCTCTCATCCTTCCCGTTGCCGAGTTCCGCAAGCGATACCGGAACAGAGATCCTCTCATCATGGACGTTGTAAACACGGGGCGCGTTGTCTCGGGTCAATTGATCACTGAGGTCATCCGCCATGGCGCCCAAAAAGATTCTTAGCCGAGCCACGGCGAAGGACAAGTACCGGATCTATCTGGGCAAAGCCAAAGACTTTAATCGAGCCATGCAGCGTTCCCTGGAGGAGGGGAACTGGACCTCGGTTGGCCTGGAAGCAGTTCACTGCGCTATTTCCGCGACAGATGCGCTCTTGGTGTATGCGGGTGGTATACGCTGCATTAGCGAGGACCACGCTGACGCTGCCTATCTGTTGATACAGACTCTGCATTCGGCGGAGGCGACCAAGAACTCGGCCCATTTCCTGCGAATCATCGAAGCCAAAAACATCGTCGAGTACGAAGACCGCCGTTTCACCCCGAAGGAGGCGCAGGAAGTCGCCAAGCATCTTGAGCGATACTTTGCCTGGGTCCGATCGTACTTGCCGGACTGAGGCCCCATCCTGAGCCCATCCCGTTCGTGCTCACGCCGCGGCTGAGTCTGGGTCGTCGGAAACAGAAAGCCGCGTAGCGGAAAGCACTTCCACCACAAAAACGCGCCCCTTGTCTGTTTGGCGCAGGACCGCGTTCGCTTGTCCTCTCCTGTCAAGCCTCAGGATTCCGATTGATCCCCCTTTGATGCAGCGGACCGTTTGCCGATTTGTTGAGAGCCGAAATTCGCTGTATACTAATGCGAGTACGGTTAGGCATGCTACCCGGTCATATTCCCGTGCGGTTCGCTTCAGTGGAGAAGCGGAGCGTGCTTTCATCTCACACCGTCACCCGTCCGGCTAGCCGACTGTCAACTATCCATCAAGGCACCTATCGTTGGACGCGTTCTCGCGCGCTGGCGGCAGGTGCTTTTCTTGTTTGCTAGGTGAGCATAGAGAGGACGCTGATTCCGAGTCCCCAACCCCGGTCGGGAGGCGGGTGACACCCGAAATTCGGCTTGCATCTGTCTCTGGTCAACATTAGGCCTTAGTCTGCAGCGCCCTCCACCGGAGGGCGGTCGCTGGCATCACTGGGCTCGGATGCCTGGCACGTCGGGGAATGGTTGGGTGGTTCCTTGCCCTCCGGGCGCGAGCACAGGTGCCGACGCGCGCAAAAGTACGACCCTCTCGCATGACCTGCTCGGTCGGACGTGCGCCCAAACGGGGACCTGTGGCACGCTCCGAAGCGCCCACCCCTCATGGAAGAGACTTGACGATTCAAACGGGAGCTGACACGATGGGCTTCGGTACACATTGGACGAAATATCTGGGAGCAGGTTTACTGCTATCACAGCAGGAGATTGACCGCCTCGAGAAGCTTCGAAAGGAGGAGGGCATCGACAACAGAACGTTTTTTGAGGTAGTGCGAACCTCTCCCGCACGCCTGCTGAGAATCTGCGACTACTACGCACATGAGATACGGAAGGTTAACCCCGTTGTCGACCCAACCGAAATCTTGAGGTTAACGTACGTCGTAAGTCACCTGAATAATTGCGTTCCCAGTGGGGTCAACGTGAGTGTCGTGCCCGACAAGTTGGCGAAGCAAGTGGTAAGGTACGCCCCCCATATCACCGAGCGCTCGTACCGCGCTGCCATGTGCTTCGCGAGAATGCAAGATGTTGTTTCATATCTCATGACGGAGCCAGAGTTTGAGCAGTTCACACCAAAGGCCAGACACAAGATCCAAGAAAGAGTGGACCAAGCCCTCGGATGGCACGGAAGCAGTCTGCATTCTGGCAGCACTGATGATCCGCTTGGGCCGACGCGAGGCTGGCTCGCTGGAATCCCACCCGAATTGCGCCCGAATGATTCGCAAACCAGTGCACTCGAAGCCCTAAGGACGCGAGCCAAAGTTCCGAACGACACCTTCTCCGGTTGGGTCATGCAGTCGCCCGGAACCACACGAGTGCTATTGCGCCGACAGTATGCGGCACTAAAAGCGGAGCAGCCGGGGGCCACTAATGCAGACATATTCCATGAGCTTGCTCAGCAGTGGTACTACAGGACTGACCGCTTGCACGGCGCTTCGCACGAGGAGGCATTGGAATATATGGGATCGGGTCTCGCGCAATCTATCATTCAGGATGCGTTGACTCGAGTAAGCAACCTGGACGACCTAGCGCGATACATAGTGGAGGAGTACGAAGATTTCTGGAGCCACAAACCCGACTCCTCAGGGATTCAGTCACAGATTGCGGAGATACTTGGGTACCGTCGATAACGCTCGGCATCTGGGCTTCTGTACAGCGCGTACACGCTTTTTTCCACGGGTCCTATCAGACCTGGCCCGCAATGGAACGCAGCAGCACAAATAGGTCGCTGGCCGCCCCGACAAAGCAGGCCTTGAAGATGGTTCAAGTGAGCCCGTTGGATCCCGTTCGCCCCCGCCGGCAGCCAGACCGGCGAGCGGAGATTTCCCAATCAACCTAGATTTCGGCGGAGCAACGATGATCATCTGGGGGTCGCGCGGACGTGAAGTCCTTCGTTCCAAGGGAAAGTTCTATTGCCCTCACTGCAAATCAATTACGAAATACGAGCGCAAGCGCGCTGCCCGGTACTTCACTCTGTATTTCATCCCCATTTTCCAGACAAGGAATCTTGGGGAATGGGTTGAGTGCCAATCTTGTTTTCTGAGATTTGACCCGCAGGTTTTGAGCAGCAAGCCCCCAGCGCCCAAACCGCACGATGACAACAATCGGATTCCTCCAGCCGCGCTCAACGAGGACAATCGCCCTTTGCCCGCTGAGGAGACCTACCACATCAATTCCGAAAACCAGGAAAGCCCTAGCTCCCTTGAAGATACCCGGATCGCAGAGCTGCAACGGTTGGTAGAGCTAGGCAACCGGAATATGGGTTCTCAGAATTACGCGGAGGCGATAAAGATATTTGAGCAAGCTATTGAAATCGAGCCCGAGAATCCTCAACTGCGTTGTTTCGTTGCATATGCCCACTACAAGAATGGAGAAATCCAAGAGGCCACCGAGTCAGTATCTCTGGCACTGAGATTCGATCCAAAGGACGCGGACGCCTACCGAACTGCTGCCACTCTTTTCTCGATTTCCGGTGACCCCTGGAAGGAAGCAATCAGTCTTCGCGCCTATCTTGATTTTGCCACAGACCGAGAAAGTATCGACACCGCCATATCCAGGCTGAACGCGCTTGGCCGAGAGTCACAGCTTATAAATGCCGCCCAGTGGCTCCGCGCTACTGAAGAGGCGCATTCACGGACCATCTGGGATTCGGGGGAAATCGGAAATGCGCTGGCGGACAGGCTCAAGGCCGCCTATCCTGACCGTGCAAGCGACGAACTCAACGTGGGCCTGAGAGAATACCTAATGAATAGTCTGAACGAGAGGTCGCGTGAATGGGCCCATGAGCATTTTCAGAACGGGTCCTCCCTGCTTGATGCACGGAAGAACCGTGCTGCGGTTCTGCAGTACGTTCTCGGACTGGGGATTTTCCCCGTCGAACAGTTTGCGATTGCCGATTTGGCCATTGCCTATGTTCAGGCGGCTGACCTGGACCAAGCTGAGGCATTTCTCGCAGCAGTTGACGTTCTGAAGGAGCCACCGGATAGAAGGCCCACGCTCCTGACTAAAATACAGTCCATTAAAGACGTCATCGTAGCTGAAAGAGAGGGGGTTCGGGCTCGAGAGCTTTCCTTGGACCTTGGTGTTCGATTCACTTTGCCGCCGGGCTGGGTGAAGACGAAAACTCAGAAAGAAACCGATTCTGAATTACCGAGCTACCGCGTCACATATACGGGACCTTCTACGATGCAGGGCCCGTTGTTCACGGTTAGCATGACAATGAGCCAGGATCTGCCGTCCCAGAGGGATTTGCTCAAGATGGGACGACAAATAGCCCGAAATGCCAACGCCCATTTTACTGAAGGCCTAGCGATGTCGATTGATGGCCGGCCGAGTGGCGGTGTCTTGTACAAATACCGCGAGTCAGGCTTCGAATTCCTGAGCATCACTCTCTGCGCGACGACTGGTAAAAGAGCCTATATATTCGGGTGTACTGCTCAGTGCAAGTACGAGGCGGAGCTCAAGCAATTGTATTTCACAGTGCTATCCTCTGTTCATTTCGATGAGGGCGCCGGGTAGGTGCAATCCTCGCGGTGCGGGATCAGTACCAAAGTCGGTGCGACCAAGGCCGGAATTGGCGCTAGAATAAATGGAGTGCCCCGCGATGGTGGAAACATCCGGGGCGATAGTCACCTGACGCGGCGGCTGACAACCGAAGTCTAGCACGGCAAGCCGCTCGCGTCAACGGCGCGAGTAGCCTTCTGTTCCATCCAAGAAGCAGCCATGACGGGGAAAAGGACGCGGGCAGCGAGCCGCAATCATCGACAGGCGAGATGCGTCCAAAGAGGGGGCCAATGTTTCAGGTTACTTGGCTTGTGATTATCTGGCTCTTGATTACTGCAGTTTTTTTGTTGGTCGGGCTCTTTCATCGATGGCAATCGGCTGATGAGCTTGAGCATGTGGTCTTTGTCGAAAGACCATTCAGGCAGTTGCTTGACGATGCCCCCACCCTTCAGTTGGGGTCTGACATTAACCAACCGGCAAGAGACAACGTTAAAAATCTCAATGATTTTGTGGACCGGCTGAATGAGAGTAACCGGCGAGTGAATCGGGTTGAGTCATGAGCCCCTTTTCTGTCTGCGGGTATAGCATTTCTCTCCGCGATTCTGGCAGCGATTCAAAAGTAGGCAGACGGCTGGATTAGTGCAATTGACCTTAGAAAGGGGGTGAGACGAGGTGACAACGGTATTGGAGGGAGCGACTGACTATGGGTTCTCTGTCTTTTGGGAGAAATCGGCCGGCAGACGGGTAATGGTCTGGATGAATGACGGCGAGTATTTCGAGGGTGAGATTCCTATTGATTGGTTCAACCCGAAAAATGGGGTTGACCGTTTGGGTACGCACCGGACCTATGAGAAGGTGGATTTGAAGGTCAGTGACGTTGTCAAGCATCTGCTGGTAAAGAAGATTAGAAAGGTTCAGACGGGTGGATAGTCGATCTGTCATCCGGGCAAAAAGAAAATGGCAACTTCTACATGGGAAGTTGCCGCTAGCAGGAGCGATAGTCTCGTGGGTGCGATCAAAGGAACAGAATTGCCATATCAAGCAGCTGCTCTATCGATGGCGTTTGGCATCCTCGCTCAACTCCTCGGGCGTTATCTGAAACGGAGAAACGTTAAAGCCCGCGAGGCTCTGTATGAAATCCGAGCGGCTGAGGCCGGCTATCTCGGCGGCTTTGCCCTGTGATATGCGCCCCATCTCACACCATTTGACTGCGGCGGCCAGCCGCATCTCGGCCCCAAAGCGATTCGGTGTGCTCCGCAGGGCGGAGAACACGTCCTCAGGTAACTCGATGGTAAGTTGTATTGACATTTTCAATGCTCCTCCTCCAATTATATCATCCTTTGTCATCAAGGAAAACACGGCTCAGCTCGCTGTCTAGAAAAGTCATCTTGTTGTCCCTCAGCTTGAGACCAGAGTGACGAGAGATATGGCGACGCGTGAGTGCGAGCTGGTGGCGATGAGCACGTGCTCGACGTTCGGTGTATAATGGGCAGCGGCATCCTTTGGACTTTCCGTAAGCACGAGTGGTGGTTCTCCAATAAAGAGGACCCACACTGGGTGCATCACGGGAAAATTCCGGGCACGCTGGAGCCGCAATAGATAATGTCACTCGCCGATACGATACTCGCACAGATTCAGGCCGAACGCCAAGCGCGTTTTCTTCTACTCGATTTACCACCGGAGTGGATCGCTCCCAACTATACCGGGCGGTCCATCCTCAACGTCGCCGCGAATACGCTGCAGCTCCTCGGCGCCCCCCATCTCCATCCGCCCCTCGACGCTGCTATCCTGGATGGCCTCGCAACGGATGTCGAACGTATTGTCCTCGTCGTGGTCGACGCGCTCGGATATCGGAAGCTCACGGACGCGCTCGACGCGAATCCCGAAAACGGTTTTCACGCGCTCATGCGCCAGGGCGGGCGAATCCTCCCGCTCACGTCGGTCTTTCCTTCCACGACGACCGCGGCGCTGACGAGTCTTTGGTCCGGCTATACTCCCGCCGAGCACGGCCTGCTCGGGTTCGAACTCTTTTTGCGCGACTTTGGCATCCGCGCGAACATGATCTATTTCAGTCCGGTCGCGCAGAGCAAACTCGGGACCGACCAGCTCATCGCGGCCGGACTGAATCCCGAGACGTTCGTTCCCGTTCCCTCCCTACCGCAAACCCTCGCACAGGCCGGCGTCCCCACTTTCCAGCTCATTCCGCTGCCGTTCGTCAAGAGCGGACTGACGCGCGTGCAGATTCGAGGCGCGCGCGAACTGCGCGGCTTTGTCGCATCGTCGGATATGTGGGTCGTCCTGCGCACGCTGCTCGCGCAGCACGCCGAACGAGCCCTCTTCGTCGCCTACTGGAGCGCCGTCGACGGAATCGCGCACATGTACGGCCCTTCCTCGGAAACGTTGACCGCGGAAATTAACAATCTCGCCTACTCGTTCGAACGTGAATTCCTCCGTTCCCTCCCTCGCGCGGCGCGGCGGCGCACTCTTTTTCTCCTCACCGCCGATCACGGACAAATCGATACGCCGCCTGAACACACCATTTACCTGCGCGATCATCCCGATCTGCAATCGCATTTGATCATGGATGCGACCGGAGATGCGCGGGCGGCCTATCTCTACTGCCGCCAGGGGCACGCCGCGGCCGTCCGCGACTATTTCGCCGCCCATTTTCCCGAGCAATTCGTCTTGCTGGATTCACAGGCCGCGCTCGACCAAGGGCTTTTTGGCTCCGGGACTCTGGCACCCGAGGCGCGCGACCGCGTCGGCGACCTCCTTGCGCTCGCTCGCGGCGACTACCTGCTGGACGCGAGCCGCGAGGGACCCAAGCTGCTCGGCCGGCACGGCAGCCTCACGCCCGAAGAGATGCTGGTGCCGCTTCTGGCCGCGCGGCTGGACTAGCGCGATTTTGTCTCTTGGGTAACAAGAGTTATAATAGGCCCACCTCAAGCCAACGGTGGAGCCATGCCACGCTCAAACAAAGCAACCCATCCATTGAACCAGATCGGCGAGAAGGAACTCAAGCAACTGCAGCAGATTGAAGAGCGTCTGCGAAAGGTGATCGCGGAACGCCGCCCCTCTCTCCCCCACCGGGCGGTTACGGCGGAGCAGCAAATCGGGTCCCTCACCCTCCGTTACGAGACCGTTCGCTGCGGCAAGCCCAATTGCACCCGCTGTCCCCACGGCCCGTATTGGTACGCCTATTGGAAAGAGAATGGGCGCACGCGCTCTCGCTATGTCGGGCGCACACTGCCGCGCAAGGCACGCGACGTTTACGAAAAAAAGCTGCGCACCAAGCAGAACGGCAAGTAACTCGACCCGAGCTCCATCCGTCGAGCCGGCCGCGTTCGATTGTGCTGAAAACCCCATAAAATAGGGCTAAAACGCGCCTTTGGAATTTACCCTCATGTTGACCTTTTTTGATTGACATGTTATACTTGGCTCACTTTACAAACGCACCTGCATCACACATTCCTCAAGGAGAGAGGCGTATGGCACAAGCGATGACCAAGTCACAGATCATGGCGCATCTGTCGAAAAAGACCGGTCTCAGCAAGAAACAGGTGAACCAAGTCGTCGAGGAACTGGTCAAGCTGTCCTACAAAGAGGCCAGGAACTCGTTCACGATTCCCGGGCTCGGCAAGCTCGTGTTAGTCACGCGGCCGGCGCGGCAGATGGTCATGCGCTTCGGCGCCAAGGCCGGACAGACCGTTCAGGTGCCCGCGAAGAAGGTCGTCAAATTTCGCCTCGCCAAGCAGGCCAAAGACGCGATTGGCGGCAACAGCAAAAAGCCGGCAGCCGCAGGCGCCGCACCGGCAGCGCCCGCTGCACCCGCTCAGGAGACAGGCACTCTATAAGCTGCTGCAAGCGGGTCGCTTTCTCCGCCCGTTGACTGCACGTCCGCCGTTGGCTTTATGGACACGTGGAGTGTACGGGCGCCGTTGAGTATACGGCCATTGTCCCTCTTGCCCTGCTCGCTTCAAAGCAGAAGCCGCAAGATTGCTCCTGACGGAATAGTGTTGTCTCAGAAAATAAACCTCCCGCGGGTCGAGTCCGCGGGAGGTTTCTATTCATCTACTTTTGGAGCAGAACAAAAAGCCCGGCATCAAGTCGCTCATCCGCTTGGAGGCATCTGCCATGGCCATTGAACTCCCCGAAGCAATCTGCCTCGCACGCCAAATGAACGGCAAACTCAAGGGCAAGACGATCGAGCGCGTTGAACTGGGCCCGGTCTCTGCTTCCCTTATCAGACAGGGTTTTATCAATCTGGACAAGGTCGACCTGGCCGGCATGAAACTCGGGTCCGTTTCTTCCGAAGGCAAGTGGCTCTTTCTCAAGCTCGTCCCGGATACCTACCTGCTTTTTGCTCTCGAGACCGGCGGCAAGTTTCTCTACCATCCCGACAAGGCCTCCGTGCCCGACAAGTACCACGTCAAGCTCGCTTTCTCCGACGGCTCCTTCCTCACCGAGCATATCACCGGCTGGGGTTGGGCGAAAGCGGTCAAAGCGAGTGAGCTGGCGCAGCAAAGGTACCCGGGGCCGCTCGGGATATCACCCGTCAGCGCACAGTTCACTTTGCCGTGCTTGCGCCGCCTCCTCGCCCAGCAGGCGAACAAGATCGTCAAATACGTCCTCATGGACCAGCGCAGCATCGCGGGCATTGGCAATGGCTACGTCCAGGATATCCTGTTCCGAGCCAAGATTCACCCCAAGCGGAAAGCAGGCGACCTCGGTCCCGACGAGAGCCACAGGTTGCACCGCATCATCGTTAAAACATTAAACGACGCGATTCGACATGGAGGCAGCCAATCGGAATATGATCTGTACGGGCAGCCGGGTCGCTATCGGCGGGCGATGGGTGAGCATATGAAAGGTCTCCCCTGTCCCGAATGCGGCACGCGGATCGAAAAGATTGCCGTGCTCGGCGGCGCCTCCTACATTTGTCCGCGCTGCCAGACCCAGTAGTCCAACCATCTAGTCCTGTGGGTTGTCATTTCGAGGGTTCGTCCATTTGTCATTGCGAGGGTTCGACCTTTGGTTTTGAAAAGTCGAACCCGAAGCAATCTCATCGATGCTCACGGAGATTGCGCTCGCCCCGCGGACCGGGCGGGGTCGGGTTTGCCGACTGAAAAGCGCTGTCGGACGAACCCGCGCAATGACAGAGTGTCGCGAGGAGAGCATGGATCCAAAACTAGCTGCTTTGCTCGGCGAGCTTGAGACTTTTGGTCGTGAATTTGATGCCAAGACTCCCGACCACGATGTAAAGATGCGCAACATCACGCATGAGGTGGGCGAGTTTCTCACGCTGCTCATCCGGGCGACGCGCGCACGGCGGATACTCGAAATCGGCACGTCGAATGGTTATTCCACCCTTTGGCTCGCCCAGGCCGTTCAGGCAACGGGGGGGACCGTTACGACGCTTGAACTGCTGCCTCGCAAGGCCGAAATGGCGCGGGCCAATTTCGCCCGCGCGAACCTGCTCTCGACCATTCATCTCCATCTCGGCGATGCCGGCGCTTTTCTCAAGGAGCAGCCCTCCGAGAGTTTCGATTTTATCTTTCTCGACTCGGAGCGGCACCTCTATGTAGGATGGTGGCCCGATTTGCAGCGTGTCCTCGCCTCGGGCGGCCTAATGATCGCGGACAACGCCGTCTCGCACGCAGCGGAAATCAAAGAGTGGGCGACTCTCGCCCGGCAAACGCCCGGCTATCTCACCTCGCTCGCGCCGGTCGGCAAGGGCGAATTCATCGTTCTCAAACCCGGTCCGGGAGCCTCATGACCCTCCTGAGTCAATTATCCTTTTCTCACCTGGCCTCCGGAAGGGTAGTCTATTGGAAGTATGAAGACCAAGACCTCATCACACTATCCGATGATGTTCTAAAAGCAATTGATAAGCTGTCTGGGCAGTCTGGAAACCGCTCAGAGTTTATCGAAACCGCGTTGCGTGCCTACATCGCTCAGGTCGCGCGGAAGAAGCGCAATGCACGCGATTTGGATGTCATCAATCAACGCGCCGACCGTCTCAACGAAGAAGCTCTCGACGTCCTGACTTACCAAGGCAATTCGTGAAACGCGGCGAACCCTATCGCGTTCCACATCCCTCCTCAAGAGACCCCAAGCGATCAAGGGTTGCGGTGGCTCATGAAAATCGTCGAGTATGACCAGATCGATCCGCTGGGGGCGCTCCACCTCAGCCTGAGCGGGCTCGATTATGCGCTGACTCCGGAATGCGCCGCGGCGATTCGCCGCCTCGATCCCCGCCCCTTTCCCTTTTTCGCGATCTATGCCGTGGAAGATGAGACTGTCGTGGGACAGGTCGGAGTGTACCGGCTGCCGATGGTGTCGACGGAAGGGCCCGAGGATGTGGGAGGAGTGTATGCCGTCTGCACGCACCCTGCCTTCGATCAGCACGGCATCGCCACCCGCCTGCTCGACGAGGCGCACGACCGCATGCGCGCGGCCGGTCTGCGTTTTTCGACGCTCGGGACCTCGCGCCACCGGGTCGCCTACAAGCTTTATCAGAGGCTGGGATACGAGTCCGTCTTCACGCCCACCTCGACGATCGCACGCTGCGCGGACGTTTGCTGCCCCAGTCCCTTGCGCGCCGAGCGTGCGGATTCAGAAACATTAGAACTGACCGACGCGATTTTCGCACAAGTGGCGACAGGCCATCTGGGCTTTGCCCGACGGCATCGGTCGTTTATCTCGATGCTCAAAGCAACGGGCAGCCAGGACGTGGACGACGTGTGGCTGCTGCGGGGTAATGGCGAACCGGTTGGGTATGCTCTCGCCACAGTCTTCGGGTCCATTTTGAAGGTGAGCCACTTACTGCTGGTTGAGGGAGTGGATGCGGCCGCCGCCGTATCTGCAATCGTGCAGGACCTACCGGTCTCCTATATCCAGGTTCGCGTGGACCACGCCTCGGTTGCGGCCAGTCTCGAGCGAGCGGGATACCCAACGCCGCGGCCGAGTTGGAGCACGTTTATGGTCAAGCCGCTGGTTCCGGACGTGACGGTGCAGGATGCCCGCCGCCTCTTTGGTATCGGGACCGATCGGTTCTTGATTTCATCCATCGACGTCACATGAATCGCTTGACAAGGAGGCCAAGATGCGACCGAACACACGCGTTCGCTGCAAAGCGCTTCCGTGTTCCGACGTCAAGCACGAATGCTACCTCGTTCCCGACATCAACCTCAAGACGGAAACCATTTCCATTGTCATGGTCTCGGAAGCCGCCCCTACGAATCCCAAGGATTATTTCTATGCCAAAGAAGATTCCTTATTTCAGCAGACGACCGTCCAGGCGTTTAACGACGCGGGCGCCAAGGCGTCGTCCGTGCGGGACCTTCTCGGCCTGGGCGTCTATCTCACCACGGCGGTGAAATGCGGCAAGACGGGCTACGGCCTACAGGCGAGCACCGTCAAAGAATGTTCACTCCTCCTCGAGCAGGAGCTCGCCTTTTCCCAAATGTGCAAGTCTTTATGCTCATGGGCGATGTCGCCATCAAGGCGCTCAACTCTATCGCCCAGCGGGCGGGTGAAGGACGCGTGATTCCCGCCGCCTCGACCTACAAGATTCGCGGGCAAGAGTATTTCTTTCGAGGCAAGCGGGCTTTCCCTTCGTATCTGCAAGCCGGTCCCAGCTCTTTCGTCGAAAAGAGCAAATCTCTACTACACGATTGAATTTCTGACAGAGGATGAGCTGAGGGGCTAGGTTTGCTATTGCGTCAGTCGTTTTCTTGTGGTATTCTGCAAGGGGGGCATTATGGCAGATGGAACAATTTGGCCCGACGAGGCACAGGGTGAGCTATCCGCGTCGTTTCTGGCGATGGAAGAGGGCGATAGGCTCCGCGTTGTTGAGAAGGTTTTTGCACGAATGCGGTGGAAGGCGGAACCGAGGGAGATTGACAGCGGACTCTGCCATCTGGCCTACTATCTATGGGTCAAATCGCCGGGCTCGAAGCCGTACTTTTTGCGCTACAAATACGCATTCGTGATCGATATCGACCTCTCTCGCGGTGGAGTGCGGGTTGTGCGGCCCCAGGCCGTCAATGGCAATCCCGAAATGATTATGGGCCAATTCCTTCGACTCTTGGAAATCGAACGGAGCATTTACGGGATTGATAAACGGATGAACGGTCACTATAAGGATAACGGCGATAATCCTACATTGAGAAGCCCGCTTGACGAGCTACACCCGGATTTGAAGGAACGGAGGGAAACCGTACTGCGGCTTAAGCAGCAACATTACACGCATAGCGAGATAGCAAAGGGGGCGCAGACCTCGACCGACAACGTGAAGAAGGACGTGGAATGGCTCAGAAAGAACAGGCTCTTACCCAAGGATTAGCCGCGCTTTAGCCCCCGCTTCCCCCCGGACCGTGTTACTCTCTAGGCAGTAACACGGTTTTTGTTTTGCTTGGAGGCGAAACGATGGCAAGGTTAACGGTCCCGCTCGACGCGGAAGAAAACAAGGCCCTCTGGCGACTCGCCACAGCTGAGAAGCGCGACCCCAGGGCGCAGGCAGCATTGATCATCCGCCAGGAACTTGAACGGCGCGGGCTACTGTCGAAAGTGGAAGAGGGGAACCATGAAGCAGCCAAACAGCCCGGAAACTAGAGAGCCCATTTCCGCAATCGTCGCATGTTTCCTGCTGGCGGTCCGTCGCGGGCGTGCATTGCGACTTGAACGCGAGCGGGCGAAGGAGCCGGCGAGCATTTCGCCAATTGGCGAAAATGGAGCGCCTGAAATTTCAGGCGGGGTGCAATCGATTGCACTTACCGTCAACAATTTGGAACCAATGGGTTCCATTCCGTTGACAGAATCACAAACGAAGGGCGCCAATGGCGCGAGTTGACTATGCGGAGCTCCACCTTAACCCGAATGATGACACAACGCGCGGGCGGCGGAAATATCGAACGGAGATTCCAAACATGCTAGACGAGATCGGGCTTGACGTTTACGAGTATCGATTGATGGGGCATTATATCAGGCGAGGCATGACCTACGAGGGCTCGAAGGAAACGGGGCGCATCTGCAATATGAGCCGGCGCCAGGTGATCAAGAAACGCCAAAGCCTCGAAAGCCGGGGGCTGATACACACGTGGCTTTTATCCAAGGCAGAGCTGATGCAGCGGGGATGGAAGATACCGAGGGACGCGCCGGAGGGCGATTATCGCGTCGTCAAGCCAGTTGACCATTGGGACCGCAATCTGGCGCACTTTGAGAATCGAAAGCAGGCGCCGGACTGGAAAGAGCGGAGGCGCCTCGACAACGAGATCCGCGATGAGTTTGGTGTCAAAAGTTGACAGGTGGTGTGCACCGCATGCACCTATAGTGTGTAGCAGATACACGCCCCCCCCGTGCATATGGTGCAACCAAAGAAGAACACGCGTTTAAGAGGCAATTTGGTATTTCGCCCCCAAGGCGGGCGTGGGGTGCAAAAATCGCACCCACACTCCCCCGAAAGTCAAAAGCATAAGTTCAAAACCTCTCACCAGAGGGAAAGAGCATTGAAAAGCGCGTATTCAAGAGGTATTCAAGATGGTAACAGCAGCCAGGTGCCATAGTTTTCAGGGGAAAAACGAGAACCTCAGAAAACCTCAGATAGCAGAAATGCTGCAACAACGACTATAACAACATAGCCACAACATAGGCAGCAACTTGAAATGCAAGATCGAGAGAGGAGCGCGCATGTTTGCGAGACTCACGTTAGCAGGCTGCATTGAGGGAGAGCCGGAATTGCATTATTTGCCGAATGGGGCGCCGGTAGTCAACTTTGTGGTATTGATGTTGGCGGACAGCGGAAGGGTACGCGTGCATTGCGGGTTGATCGGCAAGAAAGCCGAGGGGCTTGCAGAGACCCTCGCGCCGGCTCAGGTGGTGATCGTCGAAGGCGCGTTACTGGCTGATGAGAATGGAGATCCGCGCACTTGGACGGATAAGGACAGCAAGTTGCACACGTATTTCAATGTGAGAGCGGCGAGTGTTGACGTGGTGAGCGGGGACGTTGCTGTCCCAGGACAAGCGGTGCTGACAGAATGACAGTGTAGGTATATGCATGTTTGCTTAATAATACTCTGCCATTTGAGACGGTCTAGGCGCCGGTAGATGGTCGAAGAGTATTGCACTTCACAAAGAGCAAAACACATAGCAGGAAAAGGGGCAAAACAATGACGAAGCATGGACTACCAACGGGCGAGTATGAAGCGATTCAGGCAGAACTAAAGCAGATGCGTGACCGGCTAGGAGAGATCGCGGCAAGTCTCAGTCATGCCTATCCGCTAGGTGTGGCCGATGCACTGGTATCGGCACAGGTTACGATTGACGAGGCGAGAAACAAGTTACAGCGCGCACAAGGAGGGCATTAAACAATGGCAGAACCAGGGCACGAACCGACGAACTTGGTGCACGGCGCATGGAGTTTTCTGAACAGTGGCCGCTTGCCGGCCGACAAGGAAGGGCTGGACGTTCGGATCGCCGACGAACTGCTACGGATGGCCGGGGGCGACGAACGCTTTAGGCCAATGGCAACGCTATGCGCGCGCCGTATCGTCTTCTTGCAGCTTATCACGGAGCATGTCGAGCGAGAGAGCATGGAACATCCGGGCAAGGTGCCCCCTTCTCTCGACAAGGTGAACTCGTTCTTTGAAGGGTGTCGCAGAGACTTGGTGGAAATGGGCCTTACGCCAATGGCAGCCATGCACCTTCTCAAAGCGGGCAGAGACGGTGGCGATATGAGCGAGGCTAACGAGATCATTGAGCAATACCGGAGTAAAGATGCATCAGATAGTTGACTTTAGCCATTGTCCCTCTGTCGGAATTGATACACGTGTATCACGGAGCAAAGACGATGCACCTTGATTTGACGAGACGTCTCGTCATTCACTGCACATAAAGGAGCAAAGATGCATCAGATAGTTGACTTTAGCCATTCACGGCTTGGCGTCAAACTCTATCCGGGGCAGGCGGAAGCACTCAGCGGCTATTACGAGAGCGGCAAGCCGAATCTTCTGCTACTGGCCGGCCGGAGGGGTGGTAAGTCGCTTATGGCCGATGTAGTTGCATGTTTCGAGGCGGTGGTACCCGATTTTAGCGGCATGATTCGACCGGGCGAAGAACGCTATATCCTTATTGTGAGCGTCCGGGGCGACAACGCGCGCCTGCACATTCGCAACATTGCCAAGATGTTAGGACACGCGAAGGCACTGGGCAATTTGATCGCCGGCGAGAAACAGGACCGGCTCGAACTCAGGAACAATGTGACGATTCTCTCTCTCCCTTGTTCGGCGAGAGCCGGCCGGGGATTCACGGCGAGCACGTTGATACTCGACGAGCTGGCGCACTACGTGGACAGTGAAGGGAACGCAAGCGCGGACGTTGTTTTTGATGCGTTCACGCCGACTCTGGCGACGTTTGGCGACAAGGGAAGGTGCGTGATCACCACGACGCCGGCAGCGAAGGCCGGGATCGTCTTTGAACTGCATGATCGGATCGGAGCGGGCGAGTTAACCGACTTCTATTCGGTCAAAAAGACAAGCCAGGAACTCAACCCGGCCATTAAGGATGCGGTCATTAAGAGGGCGTTCGCCCGTGATGCGGAATCGGCGGCGACCGAATATCTTGCCGAATTTCGCGAGCAGACCGAAGCGTTTCTGTCATGGGAAGCCATTGAGCGGTGCATTGATCGCACGCGCAGCCGGGTGGAGAGCGGCGAGAGCCAGTATCGCTACTGTATGGCGATTGACCCGGCGACGATGGGGGACCGCTATGCTTTCACGGTGTGCCATCGCGAGGCGAACAAGGTGATATTGGACTACGGGCACATTCTACCGGCGCCGGTGGATCCAAACGCGGCCGAGGACTTGCTTTTTGACTTAGTGCGGCGTTTCCACCCGACGAAAGTGTTCTGCGATACCGCCTCGACGGTGGAGCGGCTCAAGAGCCGGCTCTATCAACTGGAATATACCCCGTTCACAAGGCCATTAAAGCTGAGAATCTACGGCGCCTTGAAGGAAAGCTTGAATCTTGGAAGGCTGTCCCTTTATCCGGATGCGAATTTGATTGACGAGCTGAAAGCCTTACAGATCCGAAACGGGGTAGACATTTCGGCGCCGAAAGCGGGCCGGGTGAAGCACGACGACTTGTCCGACTGTCTGGCGTTGTGTGTAGACCATCTGGCCGGGCAGCGAGAGGGCAGCATAATCTTGTTCGAGGTGTGACGTGTATCTACGCTTCTTGTCTGAGAATGAGCGGCGCAAGTTATACGAACGATTGGCGAATGCGGCGGGCCTGGATGGGCCGGCGAGGGTTGATTTCGTCGGGCGGGATGACCTCATGGTCGGCCGTTGGCGGTGCTGGGGCGATGTGATGTGGAGAAGCGCGGGCTATTATCACATTCGCATCATTCGCGGTCAAGCACTGGCGAGAGAGCTATGGGTCTTGGCGCATGAGGTGGGCCACGCCAAGTCACACCACATTCTCAAGAGCGATGGCGACGACTACGAACGCGAGCGAGAAGCCAACGAAAGAATTCTCCAGACTTTGAACGAGAGCGGAACGGAGAGGAAAAAAAACCACTTACGGGGGGAACATGAGGCTAACGTGATGGCAAAGCAACTGATGAAGGAATGGAAAGCGCAAGGGATCGATTGGTCGAAACATTCGCAAGACAAGGAGCAACCATGAACATTATCCACGTGCCGAAAACAAGTAAGGAGGATCGCCTCAAGGCGGCAGAGGAACTTGAACAGCGCGCGGCGAAGTTGCGCGCACAGGCAGCCATTCCGGACCCGACGACTCCGGAGATCGAGACTCTAAAACGATTGATCGAGCAGGACGAAAAGGCGCTGGCCAAAGTCATGAAGCGGTATGAAGAGCTGGGGCAGGCGCACAGCAAGGCAGCTGGCGAGATGGCGAAGCTGGAGCCGACGATAGGCGAGCGCGTAGCCAACGGCGAGGACGTGGTCAAGTTGGCCGCGCTCTATTCCCGGCTCAAATCCGAGCTCGAGGTATGGCAATGGGGCGTTGTGGCGGCTCAAAGCCGGGTAGCCAGTGTGCACGACGCGATCAATGACAACGCCAAGACCGTTGAGGAACTCGTCGAGAGAGAAAGGGTGAAGGCCAATCACAAAAAGCACAAGGAGCGAGATCGGCAGCGTCGAGAACTAACGGCGGAGATGCTAGAGGACTAGGAAGCGGCCGGAAACTTGCCAAAGGTAACCCCCCTACCGGCGGCATTGCGCGGCTTGACGACTTGTGTTATAATGGTTGTAACATAAAACGAGCCGCGCAAGTGTTCTGAGCACTCACGCGACTCTGACCCGAACGCTGGGATAAGCAGCGCGCAGGCTACACGGATTATAGCATACCAAGCCTCTGGCTGCAACACTCAGCAGCCGGGGGCTTTTTCGTTTTGGAAAGGAGCAAACGCGATGCCACGCCAACCTAAACCACCAGTGCCGCCAACGCGCTTTTACAGTGTCGATTGCGGACCGGGCGACGAGATTCAGGACAAGGATGGTAAGGTTCATATCGTGGTGAGGGTAATAGGCAAGACGTTTGTTATCACTCGCGAGACTGGCACCGGCCGGGTACTCGCATGGGCGGCGGATAGTCCGGAAACGGATGCGTACTGGGCGCATTACCGGGTGTTGAACGTTCGTCGAGTAAAATGAAAGGGGGGCAGCATGACTATCCAAGACCTTAGCTTTGTCGTCGCACCGGAGCGAATCGGAACTAAACGCGGCGCTATCTATCTGAGGGTGAGCACCGACGAGCAGCGCGAGCAGGGTTATGGCTTGACTATCCAATTTGAGGAATGCATCCGGTATGCCAAGCAATTGGGCTATCAGTTAGTCGGCGACCGCTATTACCGGATGGAGGCCGGCAAGTTGCGCGAGACGACCGCCGACGACCCGGACGCGGTCCCTCTCTACATTGAGGACTATACCGGATTCTCGCCCGTCGAAGACCGTCCGACCGGCAAGTTGCTTGCGGAGATGTTGCGGGCGAAACAGGCGGACGCCGTTATCGCGCATCGGGTCGACCGGATTGCGCGAGACTCACTAGAGGCCCGCATTGCGGCGCGTTCGTGGCTGAGAGGGGGAATTGAGGTGCACACGGCCAAGAACGGGCGCATCACGAACGACAACGACATTGTCTTTCTCATTGAAAGCTGGCAGGGACAGACGGATTACAGCAACATCGTCGAGAAACTGAAAGAAGGGCGCCACAACAAAGCCAAGGGCGGCAAGGTGGTAGGGTGTAAAAAGCCCACCTACGGCTATCGCTTTCTCAGAGACGCGAGGGGCAAAACCACAAACTTTGAGGTTTACGAGCCGGAAGCCCGCATCGTGCGCATGATTTTCGAGTGGTATGTTTCAGGCGGTATCTCACTCTACGGCGTGGCATCGAAGCTAAATGACCTACACGTACCGACGCCGGCGCAAATCGCGGGCATTCAGAGAATCCGCACGTGGCGCGGCAAGGTGATTGAGTGTGTGGGTCAGTGGTCGCGGAATAGCGTCAGCAACATCGTCAATAACAGCGTGTATGCCGGTATCTGGCATTACGGTCGCAAGATTGGCCAAAGCGGAGAGGGCGGCAAGCGGTCCGAGGAAGAGCAATTCAAGGTGAGCGTCCCGGCCATCGTCGATGCGGCGACTTGGCAGCGCGCACAGAACCAGAGACAACGCAACAAGGAACTCTCTTGGAGCAAAACCAAGTTGGCCTATCTGTTGTCCGGCCGGTTGCGATGCGAGTGTGGCCGTTCAATGAGTGGGCATGTGTCCAACCATGCCAGGCGCTACAGGTGTACGAATGTATCCAAGCACGAGCCTATGAAACAGAACAGCATCAAAGCCGACCCGCTCGAAGCCCAAGTTTGGCAGGCCATTAAACGCAAGCTCACGAATCTCGACGAGTTGTATGTTGAGTTGCAAGCCGCACAGCACGCAGAACTCAACGGCCAGGATCCGCGCCGGCGGGAGATTGAGAGCCTAGAATCAATGATCGGAGAGGGCGAGCAAGAGGCGGTCGAATTGGCGGCCAGTCTCCGGCGAGCGAAGGGCCGAGTACTCGACGTACTGGACAAGCAACAGGATGAACTCAACGCCCGGCTGCAAAGTTACGAGACCAGGCGCACCGAGCTAGTAGCTTCTCTCTCCCAGATGAATATGACAGATGAGCGGATCGGGTCCATAATGGAGTATGCCCAAGACCTCAAAGCCGGCTTTGCCCATGCGACGTATGAGGACAAACGGCAGATGCTTGAGCACTTGAAACTGACGGCGACGATTCAGGATGGCAAGCTCACCAGTCTCAAGGGTGTACTGGACTTTTGCACTACGAAAAGATCAAGCGCGAAGCGATTGCGCAGGACATCGCCGCGGCGTTGAAGCTCGTCGGGGGACTCGCCGATTGAAATCGGCCCTCGGGGGCCTCCGGCCAAGCGTCCCTCTCCAGGGACGCGAGCTCCGTCCACGGAGGTGGACGGTCGGCGCGGCAGCGCCCTCAGGGGCCGATTTCAATCGGCGAGTACTGCCCCCAAATGAAAAGCTCCCATCCGAGAACGGGAACCAGGCACGTCTGGATTCCGTCTAGTATGCAGCACGCAAGAACGACGGGGTATACCGCAAAACCGTCGGCGGTCGCGGGCGGACTGCATGCGCGTAGCCTAGCGCCTTGTGCGCGTCCCACTCACGCCCACAAGGGGCTAGGCTACAGGAGCGCGTCCCACTCACGCCCACACGGGGCTACAGGCGGTCGCGGGCGGACTGCATGCGCGTAGCCTAGCGCCTTGTGCGCGTCCGACTCACGCCCACAAGGGGCTAGGCTACAGGAGCGCGTCCCACTCACGCCCACAACGGGCTAGGCTACAGGAGAATGACGATGCAGATTCTAAAGAACATTGTTAGGTACTGGCTCCCCCTGTCCGTAGTTATTACGCTCCTCTCCGGTCTCGTGTACGGCGCAGGGCAACAAGTCCTCCGATGGGACGCGAATGACCCGCAAATCCAAATGGCGGAAGACGCGGCGAGTGCGCTGACGAACGGCCGGCCGCTCCAAAGCGTGGTGCCGGCCGCGAGCGTCGATATCGCCTCCAGCCTCGCTCCTTATCTCGTCGTGTTTGACGACGCGGGCAAGCCCATTGCTTCTTCAGGTCTCTTGCACGACCAGTCTCCCGCTCTGCCGAGCGGAATATTCGATTATGTGCGACAGCACGGCGAGGACCGCATCACCTGGCAACCCGAGCCGGGCGTCCGGAGCGCCACGGTCATCACCCGAGTGAGCGGTTCGCGGCCCGGGTTCGTCCTCGCGGGGCGATCTTTGCGTGAGGTCGAGCAACGGGAGAGCCAGCTCGAGCTCATCGTCGGGCTCGGGTGGCTGGGCACCCTGTTCGCCGCTTTGGTCGCGGTCTCGCTGTGCGAACTATTCCTTTCTAGCGACAGCCCCATTCTTCGTAGGATTCCGCAGCTGAGAGAGTCCGCGTCTCGCCGCGAGCCAAATGCGCGTCGCGCGCAGAACTAGGCTCTCACGATTCGAGTATGACGATGTTACGGGTAAAGGTATACTACGACCAAGTGGGGAATACTCTCACCGTCTGGTTCGGCGAGCCGCAGGAGGAATACATAGCCGAGGAAACTGGCGAAGAGGCAGTTCTGATGAAGGACAAAACAAGTGGAGTCATCGGCTTCGAAAAGCTAAATCTGCTGGATTCCAAACCGGCTCACTTGCAGGTCGCTTTCGAGACGGTGGCCACGTAGATGGATCGACAGGGCCTTGCGGCGCCCGGACGTTTGTCTCTTGGCCACGCCAGACCGAGTTTGAGCGAGTCCGCAACCGGCCAAAAACGTCCTCGCAGGCCGACATGTCCCGCGCCGATTTCTTTGCCGCAGCGCACCCGAATCGACTGGCCGCAATGCCCACCAATGAATTCGGCCCGTGACACCGACGACCCTCCCGTGGGAGGGTCGTCGATTTTATCACCTCATGACTCGCCTTACGACGCACGGCGGCCGGCGAGAAAAGCGTCGCGGCGTCCTTTCTCCTCGGCGATCTGCGCAAAGAGGGTCGCAGCGTCCGCGGGCGGGACGACCTCCATCTTGCGCTGCAGGTGGACGGCATCGTAGGGGCACGCCGACGCGCACAACCCGCAGCCGATGCAGCGGGATTGATCCACCACCGCCACCCCGTCGAGCGAGATGGCGTGGACCGGACAGCGGTCCTCGCACAGGGTGCAGTTGGTGCACGCCTCCGCATCCACCGTCGAGTAAAAGTTCGAATGGGGACGCGAGGCAGCGTCCTTGAGGCGGCTCGCCGCGCCGAGAATTCCGCAGCAGCACGAGCAGCAGTTGCAGATAAAGTCGACCTTGTTCAAGGTGTTACTCGAGCAGTGGACGAGGCCTGCGTCCTCCGCCCTCGTCAACACCGCCCGCGCTTCCTCCCGGTCGATCAGGCGCGCGGCTTTGCGTTCCGACATGAACTCGGCCGCATAACCAAAGGCGAGGCATACGTCCAACGGCTTGTCACACGCCTTTTTCGCCTTTCGGCAAGGGCAGTCCGTGAGAGAAATGCTCTGCGCCTCGTCGACGTATTTGGTCGCCTCTTCAAACGGCAATACCGTGACCGTCTCCGCAATGGACCCGGAATGCGGGAGGACGCGTGCGAAATCGGTCGGAGCGCCGTGCAGTTCGTGCCCCCATCCGTTCTCATAGTACTGCGTCCACAACTCGCCCAGGCGGTCCATATCCACGCCGGGCAAGTGACCGATCATCAGCGGATACTCGAACAGGCCGGGCGCGGAAGGCAGCAGCGCGTACAGCCGGCGCTCGCGCAGGGAATAGGCATAGACGAGCCCCTTGTTTGCCATGCTCTCGCACCGCGCCAACGCCTCGTCCACGGCCAGGCCCGCTTTTTCTGCAATCCGCGTGACGGGCTCGGGTTTCCAACCCAAGTGAAGGGCAACATCCGCTTCGTCGGTCGTAAAGAGCATGTGGAGAATTTCGAGAAACTCGGCTCGCTCCGGCGCCCCGATGGCATGGGTGTTGAGCTTTTGGGCAAGATGATAATGGGCGTCCATATGCCTCCCTGGATCGATGCGCTGCGAGCCTAGATGTCGTATGCCTCGAATCCGGTCGCGGTGAGGTGCTCGGCGATGAGATGGCGCTGGCATGCCGTTGGATCTCGCTCCTCGCACAGAAAAGCCACCTCACCCTTCGCCAAGCTCAGTTTGGACCTGAGCAGCCGCCCGAGCACCGGAATGATCTCTTGCTTGTACCACTTCCAGACCTCTTGACGTGAGCCCTTTTTCCCCGCCGCCTCGAGTTTTTCCGGAGGCATTCCCAACTCAGGGTGATGGACGTAGCTCACACCCAATTCTTTCAAGGAGCGACTGAGGTTCGCTTTGTTGAACTCGGGGTGGGCGGCGCTCGCCGGATCGGCGCGGATATCCACGACCTTTTTGATTCGAAAGCGTTTCAGAGCCTCCAGGAGCGTGTCGAGCGACCGTCCCTCGTATCCCATCGTGTAGAAATCGACCGAGGCCTTGAGTCCCTCGTTGAGGTTCCAATGCAGCTTGTTCAGCCACTCGACTTCTTCCGGTTCCTTGGCCGAGGCCGCGCCTTTGGCCGCCTTGCCCTTGGGCGCTTCCGCGGGCTGCAAGAGCACCTCCAGGGCGTCTTCCCACGTCTTCTTGCCCAGTTCTCTGGTGCGCTCTTCGAGGCGCTCGGCGGTCTCGGCGGGGAGCGAGAGTTGGCGCTCGACGTGCGAAGCGGCCAGCTTGTGGATCTCACGCGTGGGCTTGTCCGGATGCTTTTTGACGTAGGAAAGGAATCGCTCGGCCTCCGGTTTCGGCAAGGGGGCAATCTCCTTGGCGACCTCCACATATTTGCGCTTGAGCTTGTCCTTGGAAAGGCTCTCTTTGAGCGGGGCCATCGTTTCCTCGAGCAGGACCGCATGGCCCATCGGCAGAGTCTGCCTCTCCTTGCCGGGTGCGCCCGCCTCGCCTCTGGATGTGGCCACCTCGATCCCGCCGGGTTTTAGTTGGCGCATCGCCGCATGCGCCGTATAGTCGTCCGCGATCCTCGCCGCGCGCATTCCGAGAGCTTGGGCGATCGCCGCCGACGAGCCATATTTCTCCGGGTTCAGCGTCCGGAGGCGGTCATAGGCCCGCATGCGGTCCTCCAGATTGAGGTCGCCCCGGTGGATATTCTCTGTGACCGACGCGATCACCGCCTCCTCGTCGGTCATTTCCTGCACGATGACGGGCACCTGTTTCAGCCCGGCCCTTTTGGCGGCGGCAAAGCGCCGGGAGCCGGCGACCACCTCGATCCGGTTCTTGACCGGGCGCCCGAGCAGCGGTTCGAGAATGCCGATCCCGCGGATGGACTCGACGAGCTCTTCAATATCGCCAATGTCCTGCCGCGGGTTCAACGAACTCGAAAAGAGTTGGCCGATGTCGACTTGCTCGTAGTGTGGATTGCCGTTTTTCATTTTGGTCTCCAGGTCGCCGCTCGCGAATTGTTAAACAAAACACCTGGCGCTGGCCAAGGACGCCAGGCACCAGGTGCCGGTCTCTAGAGGTGTGCTTTCTCGAGCTGAACGGTCCCGCGCAGGCTCATCTCTTCCTCTTAAAGGGGAATCGAAATGGATCGAAGGCTCAGGGCCGACAGAAAGGTTGCTGGTTCCAGTATACCACAAGCGCGGCCAGACTCAAAGAAAGAGACAAAGACGTGACCGTTCAGAGATTGGTGAAACTCGCCTCCGCGGCCGAATGTAGTGGCTGCGCCCGGTTGCTGATACAACATCCTGCGGCTATGGGATGCCTTCACCAAACTTCGAACAGTCACACAAAGACCAATGAGCCAATCTGCCAATGAGCCAAATGACAATCGTCTATTGGCGGAAGCCAGGTATATCGCAAGGTCGTCGGTTACCTGTAGCCTAGCGCCTTGTCCCGCAGGGAGGCTTCGCTCTGCGCGTCCCATTCACGCCCACGAGGGGCTAGGCTACTCGGGCGCAGTCCACCCGCGACCGCCGACGGTTTTGTGGCGTACCCGGTTGGCCCGCGCACATTGCGCCATTCCTCGGACTCGTGCTATACTCGACGTAAGGAGAATATCGGCCCCCCCCGCTGACATATAGCACTTATGGCAACCATGGCAACCATGGCACCCTTGGCACCCTCGCTCAGCTCTCATCCCTCTGACTTCGGCGTGAGGTGCCATTAGTGCCATTAGTGCCATTTATGCCATTTGTTGCCTGTGGATGAATATCTTTCACCTGAGGTTCCACGGTACGGACTAGGAACAAGTGATGGGCGAAAGCCAAATACTGACAACCGTCCTTGCATATATTCTCATTGCCCTCTTCTTCGGAGTCGTCGATAGGCGCATGCGCACGGGGCAGGAGGCCAGGAGTCTGGATCAGACCCCTTCGGATGCCGGAACTGCCAACCTGGTCGGTTTCGCCTTTTTCCTGACGGGGCTCGGCCTCTTGGCAGCCCCCATCCTCAATTACCTACGGATAGGCGCTTTGCCCCTGAGCTCATTGTTTGGCTGGATCGGAATTGCCATAGCGCTCTTGGGAATTGCTCTGCGATGGTGGGCATTCAAGACGCTGGGAGAATTCTACACGCGGACGCTGCGCGTCTCCACGGAGCAGAGAATCGTTCGGCAGGGCCCTTACAAGCTCATTCGGCACCCCGGTTACCTCGCGTCGATTTTGATCTGGCTGGGAGCCGCTTTGGCAACGACCAACTGGATTGCGGTCGTGATTGCCGCCGTCGTTTTGTCCTTGGCCTATCATTCTCGCATCCAGGCCGAGGAGAGCATGCTCCTCAGCCTCCGCAATGAAGAATACGGCGAATACAGAGCGCACACATGGAAGCTCATACCATTCATCTATTGAACATGGAAATCCGCGCGCCAAGATACAAGGAGCAATCATAATGCCAGGAACCTTTGTGGAAGAGAACGCGCAAGAACTGGAACGGCTCCGTAATCTCGTAGATCGGGTGACCGATGAGGATTTGAAGGTGCAAGTGGGGGACAATGGGACCGTTTCGGCGTTGTTGGCGCACCTGGCTTTCTGGGACTATCGGGCGGTGGTGCTCCTCAATCGCTGGACGAAAACGGGCGTCGCGGCATCTCCCGTCGATGTCGACGGTGTGAATGACGCAGTGCTTCCACTGTGTTCGGCCCTCGCGCCGCGTGTGGCGGCGAATCTCGCCGTTTCTGCGGCGGAAGCCGCCGACCGTGCGGTTGCAAGTGCGTCGCCGGAAACCTTAGCAGGAATCGAGGCTCTCGGCGGCAAACTCAAGACAAGGCGCTGGGAGCATCGTCGTGCGCATTTGGACCAGATAGAGCAAGCGCTTGACCGGGCGGTCCGGCCCACTTTATCTACAATCTTATGATTACGGAATAATGAACCGGTCTCTCGTCACTTCCGGCCTGGGCCGACCTATCGCTTATGGCCGCACCGCAGAGATCTACGCCTGGCAGGAAGGACAGATCCTCAGACTTTTCCACAGAAGCTGCTATCCGCATCTTTCACGCCGTAGATGTCCATCGCTACTTTCGACTGCGACCAGGAGGCAAGGACGAATACAGGCGCTGGCTGCCGATTGTCGCGGCTGCGAGGTTGAGCGAAAAGATCCCCGAATTGCAGCCCTGGTTGATCGCACGAGCGGAGAAATTGTTGCAAGTCGTCGTCCATACCAAACGCGGACAGAGAATCCGCATCGTTTCGGCTAGAAAGGCAACCAAGAATGAAAAGCCTCGTATTTCGAACAAATCGCAGACCAACTGGGCGCGACTCGACGCGCTAAGAGAAAAACACATTGACCCATCCGATACGCCAGAAATTCCGCCAGAGATGTTCGCTAAGGCAGTTTTGCGGCATGGCCTAGTACCCGTGGCCCCTAAAGCACAAATCACGCTGCGCGTCGACCGTGACGTGCTCGAGTGGTTCAAGCAACAGGGGCAAGGCTACCAGACGCGCATCAACGCCTTGCTGCGAGCGTATATGGAAGCCCACAAGGCTAGAACGTGACCCCCAAGAGCTGCGTTCAGCCCGACTCGACACCGAACAACAAACGCGGCCCTCGGCGGCCGCGTTCCTTCTGTCCTCTGTTCTCTGTCGTCTGATGTCTATAGTCTGTTGTCTGCTATCTCACCAGATTCGGATCGATGACGTAGCTCCACCAATTGTTCGATACGCCATCCGTCGCGCCGTCGGCGTGGGGGAGGTGCCGCAGCCACCACTTGTGATGCAGGCGGATGTCGCCGCTCCCCCACTCGCGCGAATTCACCATGCGGTAATTCGGCGGATTCGGCAAGTTCGGATAGAGATCCCAGTCGTCGCAGCAGGACGGCACCGGTGTCGGGTTTCCCCAGTCGTAATCGCGCACGCTGTTCGGCGCGAAATGCATCAGTCCCACATTCGCCCGTCCCGGGGCGATCCGGTTGTAGAGCGAATAGCGCTCGAAGAGGTTCGCCTCGCCCCGCTTGAACCGGAACACCTCGCGCAGAATGGACTCGGCGCGGTGCCCCAGGTCCTCCTCCATCTCGCCCACCCCGCGCTCGTAGCTAAAGCCCATGATCACAAAACGGCGCGGGCATCCAGCGGTGCCGGGAAGAGGCGGCGCATTGCAAAAGAACGCCCCCGCGCCTCCCATCGTAGACTCGTAAAGACCAAAATACGGCCCGCCAAAGAGCCAGACCTCGTCCAGCTCGCGCGCCGCAACCCGGCTCAGGATATTGAATTTCGCAATGATCGCGCCATAGTCGACCGCGTCCGAGCTGTGCCACCCGCGCCCCAGCCGATAATTGTTCACATAGTCGTGGGCGCGATATTGAAAATGGTCGAGCTTGATCGGGAATTCGTCCACCTCGACCCGCTCGACCACGTCATAGGCGACGAGTCCGCCGCTGCACTCGACGATATCCTGAATATAC
Organism: Chloroflexota bacterium; assembly: GCA_023381515.1. The sequence goes on from JAMCQI010000110.1 coordinate 43,591, forward strand.
TCGTTCACGAGCCGGTCCGGGTCGTGCCAGCCCATTTTTTCGACGAGCCGCGTCCCTTGCGCGACGTCGACGACCGGATTGTACACGATCAAGAGCACCCGCGGCTGGAGAACGGCTCGCGCGAGGTCCAGCCCGGGTGCCGGGCTCGCCGGCGGCGCCGGCTGGGGCCGCCTGGTCCGATGAAAGAGCCCTAGCAGCGCACTCAAAAACGAAGCCAGAAACGATCCTGCGGCACGCACAAAAAGGTCCTAGTTCAAGGTTCCGAGTTCCAGGTTTCAGGGTTGCAGGGTTACAGAGTTGGAGGAGCCAGCTTCAACCCCCAACCTTGACCCTTGAACCTTCAACTTAAAACATGGAACCCGAAATCTGAAATCCGCAATCTGAAATCTGAAATTCCTAGTACTCCACCGTCACCAGCAGCGGCTGGACGTGATCTTCGGCAATTCGCACATCCTCCTGGATGAGTCCAACCCAGTAATACTCGTTGATGCGCGGCGGCTTGTCCACTATCTGTAACGTGCCTGTCACCGTCACGCGTTGCCCGGGCATCAGGTACAAAAGGTCCTGCCCATTATCCGCCTTGACGTGGGTCAGCTCGGCGCTCGACCCGACCTGCCAGCGATAGGGATACGGCCGTCCCGAGCTGTTCCCGTCCATATCCAGCCCCACCCGCCACACACCCGGCTGCTCATAGTACTTCTTGGAATTGAAATTTTCATCCGTTCTGTAAACCGTCCCCGGCTCGGGCCCACTTGTCCGCACCGGCACCGGCCCAATGTTCGTTACCGAGACCGTAAAGGTCAGTGTGCTTCCGAGGGGCACGAGGTGCGGGGACCAGTCCACGCCCGAATTCATAATCGTGGCGCGGGGCACGCCCCCTTGCTCGATCGTCAGCGGCTTTTCCTCGCGCACCTGGTTCCCGACGGCGTCGACCGCGTCCGCGACGACGGTGTACTTGCCATCCGGCGGCGGCTCGGCGCCCAGGTCGATTCCTCCATCGTAATCGTATTCGTGCGCGCCCGGCAGGCTCATGTCGTTCTTGATGGCGAGCGTTGTCTTTTTCTCCGCCACCTCATAGCGATTCTTGCCATCCGTGAGGTATACGTCCACCTTGGCGGGCTTGGTCAGAAAGTATCGAATGGTCACCCGGTCGTTGATGCCGTCCTGGTTCGGGGTAAAGGTCGAGGGAAAAACGGTGAAATTCCGCAATTCGGGCGGGGTTGAATCGGCGCCGGTGATGGTCAGCGTCTTGACGACCTTTTCGCTCTGCGGCGAGGCCGTGTCCTTGGCTTCCACTACGAATTGGTATTTGCCGTCCGGTAGAACGCGATCGTCGATCGCGCCGCTAAAGAGGGCATCAAAAGACCCGGCGGCGCGGGGCTGGTCCTTGCGGAAATAGTGTGTATGCCCCTGTTCGTCCACGAGATAAATGGACACGGTCGCACTCCGCGTGACGGTGTAATGCACCATCGTCGCCGCATTCGCGCTCCCCGCGTGCGGCGAAATCGCTCCCGGGTCGAGCGTGACCTGATCGAGGAGCGCACTGCTGCCGCAAGCGCTCAAAGCGAACAAGAGAAAAACGAGCCCAAGAACGCGCCGGATCAAATGGTCCTCCTGAATTAGTTACATAGTTGCATAGCTGGATAGTTTCATAGTAAGACCGCTTGCATTGAGCCATTTTACTACCCAACCATGAAACTAGCCAAACTACCCAACTATCAAACTATGCAACTATTAAACTATCTAACTATGCCGACTTTAGCTAGTATGATGCTATCGCCCCCTCCGCTGAGCGCGAGACGCTGCCCCGTGGCGGGGTCGTACATGCCCACCTCGATCTGGTATTCACCCAGCGGCGCGCTGGTCTCAATCGGCACGCGGTAGGCATCCCCAACCGTTTCGTTCGGCCGCCACGCCATCGTCGGATAGTCGCCCCCCACCGGTATCGAATCGACCTGCCCCCAGAGCGGGTTCGGCGGAATGTGGGCCGGATTGAACTGTGTGCCGAGGAGATGGACAAAGACGGTGTAATTCCTCCCGATCACGCCGTCCGCGCGCCAGTAGAGCGTGATCGGCACACTTTCTCCCGCGTGGAAATTCGTCACGGGCAGATCATAGCCGACGAGGTGAATGCCTTGATCCAAGGCATAGTCCACCGGGTGAGAGATCGCGCCGGCCGTTGCTGCCGCCGCACGCGGTTCGACATAGACGCGGGCCAACGACCGGTCCGCGATCGAGATCCCCATATCGCCTGTCGCCTGCGGCGGAACGACGAGATCGGTCTCGGCGCGGACCCGTGCGCCGCTTGCGACGCGCGTCAGCCCCAGGCTCTCCGAACGCAAGTCGCCCGTCCACTGGATGGCAACGTCGGCCGGCTTGGATGCACTCCAATAGGTGACAACTCGCACCGTATCGCCGGCACGCGCCTCGTGCACGGGCACATCAAATCCGAGGAGCCGGAGGGAATCGCCCAGTGATGTCGAGCGCACATATTGCGGCGCGAAATTCGCGGGCGGCACGTCCACCATCTCGCGCCGCGCAGAGGCATAGAGCGCCAGACGCTTGTCGCCAAAGGTCTGTTCATACTGCTTGGGCAAGGCGCGGCCGAGGCGCGTTTCCAGGAGATGCTGCGGGTCCGTCGCCAGCGCATCAGGAATCGCGACGACCCAGACGGCATCGTGGCGGGCGAGCGCTTGCCGGACGAGCGCATCCGCGTTCGGCGCATTCATCGTCGTTCCATTCGGCGCGCCCAACCAATCGAGCGGCGAACGCAGATAGTTGAGGAAGGTTGGCCACTCTTGGTCGGTATCGAGAAGGACCAGGTCGCCGGGCCGCGCAAAAGAATTGATCGTGTTCGCGAGCGTCGTGTAATCATCCCCCAGGCGGCGTTCGCCGTAATACCCTTGGAGGACCCAGGCATCGGCGGCGAGGACGACCAAAAGGGCGGCCAGTGCCAGGGGACGACCCAGTTTGTACAGCGCAGCAATCCCCAAGGCAAGGAGCAAGACGTAAGCAGGCAGCAAGATGAGCAAGTAGCGGGCCTGGATTTTGGGTGCAAAGAAGGATACGGGTGTGAGCGAGAGGAGATAAATCAACAAGGGCGGCAGGAGGACGATGATGACAAACAGGCCCGGACCGCGGCGGCCGCGCACCGCAGAGACGCCTCCCAGCGCCGCGAGTGCCGTCAGCGCCAGGGTGAGCCACGCATACTGCTCGATATTCGTCGTGACGCCGAGAGGCAGCGCCGTCGCGACAAGTTTCAAGAACAAGCCGAAATCAAAGGGCGGAGCCGCGCTCCACGCGGCCGCGTTTTGCAGGTAGACGTAGAGCCAGGGCACAAAAAGCCCGGCGGCAAGCAGTTGGCCGAGCGCCCAATGAGCCAATGTTCCAAATGGTTGATCGTCACGCGGAGCCGGTTTTACCCTGTCGGCCCGCCAACGCGCGATGAACACCACCGCCGCATAGACATTGAGCGCGAGGAGAATGAGGCCGGCGAGATAGTGCGTCCAGAGCGCGAGGGCCGCAAAGACGGCATAGCCCACCACGGCCCGCGCCCCCGGCTTGTCGAGGAGGGCAAGCCCGAACCAGACCGCGCAAAAGGCAAAAAAGATCGAAGGAGTATAGTTCTTGATGTCCTGCGACCACCAGATGTGAAAGCGCGCGAGCGCGAGCAACAGGGCCGCAAGCAACCCGATCCATTTCCCGCCGACTTGTTTCCCCACGCGGTAGAGGACCGCAACCGTCAGCACGCCAAACGCGACCGACAGCCAGCGCCCGGCAAACACGCTCGCCGCCGAGCCCGGCGCCAGGCTGTCCGTCAACGTGCCCCAGAGACGCAGCATCCAATAGTGGAGCGGAGGATGCTCGTCTGCGGCGGTCCGTAGGGCCGTCCACAGAAAGTCGTGCCGCGCCATCCACAAGCTCCACCCCTCGTCCCACCAGATATTCTTGTCCGCCAGCCGGTAGACGCGAAAAAAGTACGCGACCAGGACCGTCGCGTACATCCATAGCGCCGTATGGTTTTCTGCGAGCGGACTCAATCTCTTGCGCATTTAGAACTAGCTTGTCACTTGGCCGCGCCGCTCAACCCCACCATCGCGACGCCCGCTCCTACCACGAGCGCCCCGGCGACCGTCATCGTATTCAAACCCTCGCCGAGAAAAATCCATGATTCGACGGCAATGATCACATAGTTCAAGCCGAGCATCGGATAAGCAAAACTCAGCGGGACGCGCGAAATGACCGAAAGCCAAAAGACCGAGCCGCCCATGAATCCGATAAAGCCCAGCCAGATATTTACGTTCAGCGCCATCCGGACGACCGTCGGCATGAAATTCGGCCCGGCGAAATCGAGCACGCCGACTTGATTCATCCCCCGCTTTAAGAACAATTCGCCCGTCGTGCTCAGCAAAACCGCCGGCAGCAGCCACAAGAGCGCTGTTATCGTCTCTTTGGACACCTCATCCTCCTCCGAACGCGTTCATCGCATCGACAACTGTGCGCACATCCTCCGGCGCCAGCTCGGGATAGAGCGGCAGGGACAAGATTTCGCGCGCCGCCTGTTCCGCAATCGGAAAAACGCCTGCCTGGTAGCCCAGGTCCGCGTACGCCGGCTGCGCATGGATGGGAATCGGATAATGGATTCCCGTCCCGATTCCGCATGTTTTCAAATGGGCCGCCAGCTCGTCACGCCGCGCGGACCGCACGACATAGAGATGATAGACCGGCTTGCCGTACGCCATTTCGCAGGGCGCGGTCACGCCGTGCAGCCATTCCGTATAAAGCGCAGCGCGCTCACGGCGAGCCGCGTTCCAATCGTCGAGGTGCTTGAGCTTGACCCGCAAGATCGCCGCCTGCAACTCGTCCAGGCGCGAGTTGATCCCCTTGATCGCGCTCGCATAGCGCTCGCGCCAGCCGTACTGGCGTACGAGTCGGACGCGTTCCGCGAGCTCGTCGTCGTTCGTGAGAATCGCGCCGCCGTCGCCGTACGCGCCCAGGTTCTTGGTCGGGTAAAAGCTAAAGGCGGCGATGTCGCCAAACGTGCCGACGCGGCGGCCGCGGTAGGTCGCCCCGTGCGCCTGGGCGCAGTCTTCGAGCACGCGGATCCCGTGGCGCCGCGCCAGATCCAGAATCGGGTCGAGGTCCGCGCTCTGCCCAAAGAGGTGCACCGGGATGATCGCCCGCGTGCGCGGCGTGATGGCGGAAGCGAGCTTGTCCGGGTCCATGAGCAGCGAGTCCGGGCGCACATCGCAGAGAACCGGGCGCGCGCCCGTCTGCTCGATCGCCACGACCGTCGCCACGGCCGTGTTCGGAACGGTGATGACCTCGTCGCCGGGGCCGATACCGAGCGCGAGAAGCGCAATCTGCAGCGCCTCGGTGCCCGACCCGACGCCGACCGCGTGGGCCGTACCGATGTAGGCCGCAAACTCGCGCTCGAACGCCTCGACCTCCGGCCCGAGAATGAACCATCCGCTCGCCATCACCCGCACGGCCGCCGCTTCCAACTCGGAACGGAGCGAGGCGTGCTGCGATTTGAGGTCAAAGACGGGAATCACCAGTAATGTTCCTTGAACTTGCGGTAGAATTCCAGCGTCCGCGCGAGCCCTTCGCGCAATTGGACGCGCGGCTGCCAGCCCAGACGGCCGCGAATGAGGCGGTAATCGGCATAATAGTCGCCAATGTCAATCGGCTTGCGGTCCGCCGGAAAGGGGATGATGCGGTATTCGCCGCCGCAGTTGACCTCGATACACAGTTCGGCCAGGTCGCGCAAGTTGACCGTCTCTTCGCTCCCGAGATTGAAAATGCGGCCGTTGCTGTCCTCCGTCGTCGCGGCCAGGAGAATCGCGTCGATCACATCCTCGACATAGTTGAAATCTCGAATCTGGTTCCCATCTCCCCAGATTTCAATCGGCTCGCCGTCCACCAGACGCTTGATCCAAATGCCGAGAAAGGTCTGCCGTGCATCCTTGACGCGCATGCGCGGACCATAGGTATTCGTCAACCGGAGAGACAGGCCCCGAATGCCATAGACGTTGTTGTAGAGAATGTGATACCACTCGCCCGCCATCTTGTTGATGCCGTTCACATCCGTCGGGTGGAGGATGTGGCGTTCGTCCACGGGCAGATAGTCGGGCTTGCCATAGATTTGGCGCGTGCTCGTCAAGACGATCTTGATGCCCCGATTGTTCTTGCGGCACGCTTCCAAAATGGAGAGCTGGGCGCGGCAGTTGATTTCGAGATCGGTATACGGGTCTTGCATCGAATCGAGGTGCGAATTTTGGCCCGCGAGATTAAAGAGATAATCGCGTCCCTGGACGAGATGGTCCATCGAATATTCGTCCCGCACGTCCGCAATGTTCACCCGGACGCGCTCCTCGATCCCGTCAATGTTGAACAGATTGCCGCCGTATTGAGGAATGAGCGAGTCCACCAGGGTCACATGGGCGCCGAGGTCCACCAAACGCCGCGCCAGGTTCGAGCCGATAAACCCCAGGCCGCCGGTAATAAGGCAATCGCTCTCTTCAAATGCGGATCGAAAATCAATCATAGTCTTTTCCAGGAGCGAGCGTGCTCAGCCGCTCGCGGATGGCCAGCATGAATTCCCCAGGTCGTTGCACGGCAATCCGCTTACCTGTAGGATGATAGTGGCGAATGTTGAAGGTCAACAAATAGGTGCAGCCTTCTCGCAGCGCCGCGACGAGAATGGGCAGGTCTTCTGTATCGGCTTGCCCCGTATATTGTGTCAGCTCCACCGGTTCCGGGTCTGGTACTAGATGCAGACAGCGACTGACAATCAGCCTCAACTCTGGCAGCTTGGCCGGCAGCTTTTCGGCCATGTTGCGTTCGACCTCGGTCACCGCTTGCTGCGACGCGACACACTCTATTAAGGTGATTTCCCCCATCTGCAGGATTGCGTTGCTGGCGCTGTGCTCGGTTGGCGCCGCCGACCCCGCAAAGATAACGTCCGCATCGAGCAGGACCTTGAGTCTCTGGGCCATTCTAGCCGCTGTACTTTTCTTTATAGTATCGCTCGCGCTGTTCTCGTAACCCCTCGAGCAGTTCTTGCACAGTCAATCCGGCTTCCAAACGGGCCTTTTCAATCTCACGCGCCAATTCCGGCACCATGGGAACCATCGGCGTCAAGACGAAAATACCATCCAAGTCGATTACCCGAAAGGTATCGCCCTCTTTAATTCCATACTTGGCTCTCAGGTCAGCCGGTAATGTCACAGTTCCGCGCTGCCGCACTTGTACTGTATCCATCACTCTTTCCTGTATTTCTGCGTATGCAGATTTTCTGCCTAATCAGTATACCACAGTCCTCTACAGGAGACAAGCGATTCAAGAATGGCGTGCCGGCAAAGCAATTCTCCACGATCACGTGCTCGCGCCCGAATCGCGCCGCCACCGCTCGAACGTCCCGGATCATACACTCGGCCAGGAACTCGATGTGGTCAGGAGCAGCTGTATCCACCGGAATATTGGGGTGGTCCTCGCAGGTCGGAACGAGATGCAGGTTGACCGCAGGAGTCCCGGTCTCGTCGATAAGTGTCTCTATCCTCATCCAGTCAGGCGCCTGCCGCGCCTGCGTATCGACCGCGTCGCCGCCCCCGCGGCCGACGCGCAGCGAAAAATGAACATACGTCGGATGCAGTGCCTGCTCCTATGCGATAATGTCCGGCCACGGTGGACATTTGAAATAGTCGAATTCAATCTGTCCGCTCGCCAACAAGGCCCTGCTGGCACGCGAGTACTGGGCGGCAAACTTCAAATCCATATCACCGGTCGCGTCCCTCGCCACCGACGCCCACAAGGGGCTATGCTACACAAGCTCTCCGCCTTCCGCCTTCTGTTCTCATCGGCTCATTGGCCGGTTGGCTAATTGGCTCATTGAACCGCGCTTGGGCCCATACTCGCGCACCGCTTCTTTCTTGACGACCAGCCGCCACCACCAGTGGAAGACGGCGAGGAGCGTCCTCCCTACCCGCGGCAGGTTAAAGAACTGGGACTGGCCATATTGCCGGTAATAGTGGCGCACGGGCACCTCCGCCATCTGATAGCCGGCATCCTGGATCTTTTTCATCATCTCGAACGTGATCGTTCCCGTGTCCGACTCGAGCTGGACCACGTCGAAAATCGCCCGCCGCATCAGCCGGAAATCACAGTCCACGTCCTTCAGCTTGAGCCCAAACAGCCATTTGATGAAATATTGGTAGAGAAGCCCGATAATGATGCGATGGCCCGGATCGCGCCGCTTGATCTTGTAGCCGTTAATGAGGTCGACATCATCCGACATGCGCGCGACCAGCGTCTTTAGTTCTCGCGCATCATACTGCGCGTCTCCGTCCGTATAAAAGATCCATTCCTTGGTCGCAGCGGCAAAGCCTGCCCGCAGCGCGCCCCCATAGCCCGTGTTCGATTCGTGATGAACGATGCGAATACTGTGCGGCAGGATGCACTCTAGCTCCTGCAGAATCAAGAGGGAATCATCGCCGCTCCCGTCGTTCACGACGATGATTTCGAAATCATCCGTGATCTCGCGCGCGGTCTGGAGCGCGCGAATGACCATCGCGGCAATCGTACCTGCATCGTTGTAGCAAGGGAAAAAGATGCTGATGCTCGGTCTCGGCATAGGAACTCTCGGTCAGACTTCCGAAGTTTTGCGCCAACTTCGTTGGCGAGGAAACTTCGGAAGTCTGGTCTAGTCTGGTCTCTACGGTTTGACGGTCACCGCAGTCTTTAGAATCACATGGTCGCCGGCGGGGACGCCGTTCTCATCCAGAACCGGGAGCCGTGCGAACGCGGGGTCTTTGGCGTCGTACCAGCCAATCTCGATATGATACTCACCCGCCGGCACGTCGGCCTTGAGCGCCAGGTCGAAGGTATCTGTCAGGTATTCATTCGCCACCCAGCCGGTCGTCGGCCGCGTGCCGCCCAGCGGCTCGGCGTCCTTTTGCGCGACCACATTATTGTCCTTATCCAGCAAATGCACAAAAATCGTGTACGGCTTGTCAGTCTTGCCGCGCGCTTGCCAGACCAGCGTCGCCTTGAGCGTTTCGCCCGGCTTGACCGTCGTCGCGGACAGGTTATAGCCGGCGAGGCTGATCGCACTGCCGAACGAGGCTTGCTGCGTAAACGACATATTCGGCCGGACAAAGACGCTGTCGGTCTTTTCGATCGTGAACGGCGCGAGGTCGGGCAGCCTGGTCCCATCGCTCAACTGCAGGCCGAGGCTGATCGTCCCGGCCTTGGCAGTCGCCGGTATCGACACTGCATATTGTCCGCGCACGATTTCGCCCGCACGCCAGTGCGAGGTGGGATACTGTTCGTTCGCCAACGGCAGCGGATCGCTCAGGGTATCGCCAAAGGCTACCCGGAAGGTGTAATCCTGTGCCGGCGCGGTCTCCGCACGCCAGAAGAGAGTCAGCGGAATCGATTCGCCCGCGCTGGCCTTGTCGCGACCAAGCTGGTAGCCGAGGAGCGTGAACGCCCCCAGCGGCGCGCTCACACTGTTCTGAATGTTCAGCGCCGCGTAGGATGCCGGTTTCGCCGCAGGGAGGACGGGAATGGGACCGAGCTTGACTGATTTACCGAGCGGCGCGCCGCTCGGCGCAAGGACGTCCAACCCGCTCTGGTCGGCGCCCGTGTACACGGTCAATTGCACAAAATAGTCGCCCGCAGGGGCGCCGGCGAGGAGCGGCACCGTGTAGGACCCAAAGAGCTTTTCGCCCTTTTTCCAACGCGAGGTCGGATAATTGTATCCGGCCGGACGGCGGTCTTGCTTGCCCCAGAGATTGCCTGCGGCGTCCTGCACCCGCAGCGCCACCTGGTAATCGGACCCCGGCATCCCAAGCGCCGGCTCCAGCGCTTCCCAGTAGAGATTAAAGGAGATGCCCTGGTCCGCCGTCGTGGGTTGAGGCGCATCAAACCCGAGCAACTGGACCTCGTTCTTGAAATTGGCCGGGCGTACGACCCGCGGCTCGGGTTCGGGGGAGAATTTGGCATTCGGCGTGAGCGTCCAGTGCCGCAGTTTCACTTGCCAAAAGCTCGCGTCGACCTTTTGCTCCTGGCCGCGCGAGGAAAGGAGGAGCGGCACAAAGCCGTTCGGGTCCACCACCTCATCCTGCCAGAGGACGACCCACACCCCCTTTTTGCCCGCAACCGTCTCGTTCAGAATATTCGCCGTGTCATAGCCGAGGACATGGTCGGTATTGAGGGTCGGATCGTCCGGCAGGCGAACTTGCGGCGCATCCCCGTGGTAATAGTAATCGAGCGCGGGAAAGAGATGCCCACTCGTCATAATGATCGCCTCGCCCGGCGCCAGATGGTCGTCCAGATAGCGGGCCACGCCGCGGAAATCCGCCTTGGTAAAGGCGGGATCAAAGTAGGCGTTGTTGTCCGCATAGGCAGAAGTGCCAAGTAAAAAGGCAAAAGCCACAAGCAAGGCGAGGCTCGCGAGAGCCCGCGTGACGATGCCCTTGGACCGTGCGAGCGCAAGCAGGCTCGCCAAGCCGGCGCCGAGCAGCAGGAACAGCCCCGGCGACGCAATCATCAAATAGCGCGCATTGAATTTGGGATTGCGATAGAACAACACGAGCAGCAGTGCCAGCGGAATCACAAGATAGAGGACAGCAAAGGCCGCTCCTAGTCGCCTGCGCGCCCTATCGCCTGACTCTAAATCTGAAATCTCGGAGCGAAGTCGAAGATCCCCGAAGTGAAACGGAGGGGGCGGAGACCCCGCGGGCTTTGCGGGGTTAAATCTGACATCATAAATCGCAAACGCCGCGATTCCCACAACCAGCACCACGATCCATCCCACCGCAATCCACTGCGCCTGCGCCTCCAGCACCGATTCGCCCATCGTGAAATTGATAAAAATGTGCCTTACGGCTTCGTCCAATTTGAGCGCGCCCTGCCAGTAGCTCGCGTCCTGCCCGAGCCGCTCGACCATGAACGGCGCCCAGGGCAAAAAGGCGGCGAGGATGGCAATCAAAGAGAGGACAAGTGGTTTGACGTAAAACGTGATGCGTGATACGTCCCATTGGGATGCTTCGCGATGAGACGTTATCCTTGGGAGACTCTGCTCTGTCGCAGGCGCCGAAGGGTGAGCTCGGAACACGGCAAACAGCGCGAAAACGAGCTGAAACGCGATGACGACAAAGGCGAAATAGTGAGTATACGCGGCTCCGATGTTCGCGAGGGCGAACACGACCCACCACGCGCGCACTGAGGAGGCGTTCCCGCCTTGCGGCTCCAGCGCCCTCAAGAGTGAATAACTCGACAGAAGCAAGAGGAACGTGATCAGCGTATACATCCGCGCCTCTTGCGAATACCAGAGGTAAAGCGGGGAGAGCACGCCGAGCAAAGCGGCCGCGAGCGCGGACCAGGCGCCAAAGAGCCGCCGGCCCGTGGCATACAAGAGAGGAATCGTCAGTACGCCAAAGAATAGGGAGAGGGCGCGCACGGCAAATTCACTATCGCCGGCAAGCGCCATCCAGAAATGGAGCAGATAGTAATAGAGCGGTGGTTGGATATCGGCGGCCGTACGCGCGGTAATGTCGGCGAGACTGAAATGCGCGAGGTAAACGCTGAACGCTTCGTCGTACCAGAGGCTTTGATATTCTAGGCGAAAAACGCGCAGCGCAAACGCGCCGAGGCAAAGGATCGAGAGTGCAAGCGACCAGGGTACGCGGCGCAATCATCCACTCCGTGGCGGGATGACCAGCATCTTAGCACAGATGCCCCAGACGGCAAAATCTCTGCCTTCGCCCCTCACCCCTAACCCCCGCTCCCGAATGGGGAGCAGGGGACAGTTACGTGGGAGGGAGACGGTGGGAAAGCCACCGTCTCCCTCCCACATCAAAGATCCTGCCTCTCCGCTTTGCCGGGAAATTGACTCTACTTGATTTCTTGTTATACTGATTAATGTACGCACTTGCTACTTCAAAGGAGAAGTAGAATGACAAAGAATCCATACAAGGGCCTCAAAATCCTGGTCCTGTTCCTGGTCGGCGCCGGCCTCTTTTGCGGCATCGCCGGCATCGGAGCCGGTGTCTGGCTCATGCAATACGAGAGTCGATCGATGAGCCAACTCCCTCAGGGGATGCCCGCGGACGCCGAGATGTATGGGTTTTTTCTTGGCGCCATTCTGATCGCCCTCGGCGCCCTCGTCGGAGTGGGCCTGCTGCTGAACAGCGGGTTGCTCGCCGTCTTGCGCCATTTTCTACGGGCCGACCGACTGAGCAAGCTGCAAGCTTTTGCGATTTGGTTCCTCCTGGCCGTCGCCCTGCCCCTGGCCGTCGTTCTGGCAGGATTCCTGGGCCTCCGCCTGCTCTACACCTCCTGATGGGAATCTCTTTCCTTTTGGTCGCGGTAATGCGCCATCTCCACGTCCATAAAATCCAGGATGTATCCTATCAGGCTCTCGTCGAGAGCCACCTCATAGTATTCCGCTTTTCGCCGCGATAACTCGACGAGCAGGTCAATGCTCGTCTTGTAGCTCAGAGCCACGTCCAGTTGAGCCTCCGGCGGGCGAATGATATTGACGATCTTTTTCACTTCCGGGTCTAGATCGTCGTAAAGGCGCTTGATCTCTCCGCTCCCCAGGCCTCGCTTGAGTGTTTCCGGCTCCCAGCCATAGTGCTTTTCGTAGAGCATCACAAGCGCGAGGTTCGAGATGCTCTGCCAGCGCCGGTACATGTCGATATCCTGGCGGAACAGACATTTGGTGAAACGGGCGACGGAAAATAGCGCATCCGTCAGCTTGTAGCGGACGTCCCGCTTTATTTCGACTGCCTCCAGCCTCGAGCAACTCTCCCTGTGCTTTTGCGCGTCGCTATAGACCACCTGAATAGGAGCACCGACGGGCCAGGCGATGTTGCTTTCGTCGCTGATCGTGAAATCCACCTTTTGGTACGGGCTGTAATCCTGGAGCAGGATCATCTCGCTGTAGCTGTGAAGCGACCCCGCCAGGCAGAATGTTGCCTTCACCGACGAGATCGATTCAAACAGATCGAGGTAACTGGCCTTGGTCCTCGCCAGATCATTCGTGCAGACCACCACGTCGATGTCGGAGTAGGGATCGCTGCATTTCTCCGCCTCCCGTCCGAACAGGTGAATGTGATAGACCTCTGCCTGCGCGCCAAAGGTGGCGATGACCTTATCCCGCAACTCCTCTCTCGTCTTGTATGTCTTCATGACCTGGCTTTCCTCGCAAGGTTGCATGGGTTGGAGTGAGGCGGATGACCAGGCGCTCGGTTTGAATCCGGGAGGTGGGACCGCTCGATCCAGCTCTGGAAATTCGCGCCCGCGACGACGCAGACCTCGTGCCCCGCCTGCCGCAATCCTCGGCCCAGCGCGAGCAGCGGCTGGACATCGCCGCGTGTGCCGAAAGCGATGATCGCAATGTTCACCATGTCCTCCAGGTGGCCGTCCCGAACTCTCCCCTCAAACCATCGGCTGTGAAACGCATGCGCAATAGAGCCATGACGCTGTTGTCAGGATGAGCATTGGCCGTTCTCTATTTTCGCCTCGTACGCTCGAAGAACGCTCAACCAGCCTCAACCGGAATCCAGGTCCAGCCACGATCACGCATGTTTCACGCAAGCAAAGATGATGTCGTCTTGTCCCCCGCAACTAGGTTGCTCATGGACCTGAAAACCGGTTCTAGCGAGGGCCCTCCCCGGCTTGAAAATCGGCATAGCCGCCTCCCTCTTTGCCCCATAGAACCTGGAATCCTATCGCGTCACGATAGAACCGAAAGCACGCATCAAAATCGGCCACGAGTAATCGCACATGGGTCAGCCGCATGAGCTCCCTCCTTACTTCTCGCCCTGAATTATCATCATTCCCTCGTGCAATGCCAATCTCACGTTGGACGACGAGAGTAGCGGGTGATTGACCAAGGCGCGACGCGCAGCTTGCTACACCGTGAGGCCGTCATATGCGACTTGGTAACCATGCTGCGCGGCATAGATCGCCAATTCCGGATGGGCCGGGTTGCGCGGATGCGAGATATGCGTAGCGAAAGCGCGAGCCCCGTCGACGAGCAGCCCTTCCTGCCGCATCCGCTCAACATGCTCGACGAACTCGCGGGCGCTCAGGTGATCGCTACCGTGCTCGCCGAGACCAAAAGTATGATCGAGGATCACCAGATTGAACCGAACTTGGAATCGGTGGAAAGCCTGCCAGGTTTCCTCCGGCAGCGTCGCCGTGTCAATGCCGTAGAAAATAGTGCTACCGTCCGCCTCGATCGAGTAGAGCAGCGGATCGACAGCAGGATCATGGTTGGCCGGAAAGGCGATCACCCTGTAGGGGCCAAGCACGAAGGACTGCATCGCCTCGATCGGGTGGACCTCGAAATTCAGGCTCTCTGCAGTCTTAGAGTCGAGGAGGCCACCGGGACTGTAAATGGTCTGAAACACCTCGGAGGCACGCCGCACCGTAGCCCGCGAGGCGTACCAGTGCAAGCGGGGTGCGCCGACCACGCCAAACTCAGGACTGCGCGAGAGAAAGAGAGAGGGATCCAGATGGTCCGAGTGCCCGTGCGTCTGAAGGCACCAGCGCACGTTGGTAAGCGGACGACCATGCATAGCGGACGCGGTCTCGATATCCGGCCCGAGGTCGATCAGGAGGTCGTCGTCGATCAGCGCGGCAGATCGCTTGCGCAGACTCGTCCCGCCCAGCTCGCGTGCTCGCTCGCAATTATGGCACCGGCAAAAGGCCTCCGGATAGCCATTCGCAGCCCCCGTTCCAAGGAACGTAAGGATCATCTCTTCCACCTCCCATCAACCACTGTTTTCAGCCAAAACTCGCTAAACCTGTTCCCGTCCACGCGGGTCACTACCCGCGTCGGCTGGCCGGCCGCATCAATCGTCTCGTAAGGCCATCCGTCCTTATGCCCGTAATCTCAGCGCCCGGCCAGCGGAGCACCATCGCCAAGGCGCACAGGTCATCGATATCGCCGCCCAGGTCCGTATCCAGATGGATTTTCAATCCCCACCCTCCTCTGCGGCCCGCACCACCTCATACCTCAGCCACACGCGTCCGTCTGCCTGCGCCTGAGCGGAAATCAGTCTCAGCCGTGTCGGCATCTCGTCCGCTTTCAGCTCCGGCGAATCGAACAGCGACGGCGTGTCAAAGCCGCCGATGACGCCCGGAAGAAATTCCAAATTGATCTCGTCGACCAGCCCTGCCCGCAAGAGCGCACCGTTGAGCCGTCCACCGGCGGTCGACAGGATGCAATGAACGCCCAGTTCTGATTCCATCTTCTCCAAAGCCCGGCCGAGATCGACGCGCTCTTGCCCGGCGATAAAGTACGGAATCTCTTCGCGTTGCAGATAGGCGAGATACTCCGGTGGCGTCCGGTGCGCCGCCAAGACCAAAGCATACCAGCCCTTCCAGGCCTCATCCGGGAACTCCTTATAGGCCCAGCGGATGCGACCTCTCCCATCTACAGCGGCGAACCAGCCGCGATGTCCCGGGCGGTGGAGAATCCTCTCTGGAAGGAAATCCTGATAGAGCCATTTGGAATCGCCCTCGAATAGCGGGAGCGACGGAGGCGTCTCGTCATCCCTGACGAATGAACCGCTCCCCTCCAACGTCGCTTGCGGCTGATGGACAAGCTTGAGCCACTCGAGTAGGCTCACCCCGCCCGGGCCCTCAATGCTCTTCCATCGTTTGTCTCCATAAAGCAGGAGCGCATCGCGCGACACGGCCACCCTCCCATCCACCGAGGCGCTGTTGAGGACTACTACTTTCGGCCTGCTCATCTAATCTCCTCTCGACTCCGCTCAGCTCCGCGCGAGACGGAAAATGGCAGAGCCGCTGTTCTTCTCAAACTCCTCTTTCAGTCTCTACTCCAGCACCTTGACCAAATGCAGTCCATTGTCTTCGGCGGTAGTGCCTTTTCCGTCCGGCACGAAACCCAATTGCGGATACAACCGATTCGGGACGACATACGCGGGCGATTGTTCAACGGAGATGCCAATTCGAGTTTTCTGGCGTCGTCGCGCTATTTGTTCCGCGGCACCAATCAGGCGCCGTCCAATGCCCCGTCCCTGGTGCTCGTCTATCACATTCAGATCCACGATCTCAGGTATGCCTTGGCGCCTGAATTCCGCGTAGTCCGAATCCCAGACGACCGTCACGTAGCCCACCACTCTTTCTCTCGATACCGCGAGAACGACGACGCGTCTATCCTGCTGTTGTTCGGCGAAATACTTCTCATACTGCTCGCGTGGCTTGTGCCAGACAGCGAATGTCTCGGCGATTCCCTCGGCATCGCCCTCCTGCATTTGACGAATTTCTATATCGGGATGCGCGGGGTTTGCACCGGGCGCGGCAAGCAGGTTATCTCCTTCAGATGGTAGTGCTCGCCGTCGAACCTGAACGGTTGCCCGCTCCAGAATCCGACCAGCACCTCCAGCGCCTCGTCCAACATCCTGGCACGCTTTTTGACATCCATCACTTCGCCAAAATGCGTAAAACTGCTGTCGATGGAGGCATCGCCCAGGCCAACGCCAAGGATTAATCGTCCGTTCGATAGATGGTCCAGGGTGACCGCCTCTTTAGCCAGCTTCCAGGGACGCCGGCGGGGCAGAGGCGTGACCGTTGTCCCGAGGCGCACTCGCTCTGTTGCGAGCGCCATTGCCGCGAGCGCGACCCAGGGATCGTAGGTCGGAACGTCCTGATGGCCTTGCCAGACAATATAGTCTTCGAGAAAGACGCCATCCCACCCTGCCTCTTCCGCCAGATGGGCAAACTCACCCAGCGAACGTGCGTCGTGGTACATTCCGCCGTTGGGAAGACTCAGTCCGTATTGCATCTTTCACTCATCCTCTCACTACCTTTTACACGCTTCGATGCAAAAGCGATGCCTCATGCTCACCAATCGCCCGGTGCTCCGGATGTGGTCTTGGATGGCACGCAACTCGCTCGAGCAGCGTTCAACCGAAAACCCGGGCACCTGCCAGGGGACTGCTTTCAGAAAATAGACAGTCCTGAAGAGGGCTGCTCGCTCGCCTCGGTGATCAGGTCTTTCAAACTCCGGTTCTCGATAGACATGTATCCACTCTCCCGAACCCAGCTTCCAGCAACGACACGGCCGGTAGCCCTTGCCCGCCTCCGCGTCGGACACCTCATGCGGGAGGCACCTGGAATGAGGTGAGCATCCACCCCAGATGCGCTGGCTCGGTCTCCACTCCGTTGGATAACCAGTTGATTTATGATAGAATAGAGCCCGTTATGGGTATCCTCTTCCTGGGTTTCCGCTATGTACTCCACACAGCGGAAACTCTACTCGCAGAATTGGTTCCTCAATCAGGAGCTCGTTGAAAGCCTTGTCCGAGATTCTTCCATTGGCAAGGCGGACACCGTCCTCGAGATCGGTCCTGGTAAGGGGATCATCACTCAGGCCCTCATCGAGCGAGCCGGCAAGGTCATTGCCGTTGAACTCGACCCTCGGCTCTACGGCTCATTAAGGTCCAGGTTCGCGCGCGCTCCCAATCTGGAACTGCACCACTCTGATTTCCTGGCCTTTCCGCTCCCCAACTATCCCTACAAAACGTTCTCGAACATCCCCTTTCGAATCACCTCGGATATTATTCGGAAATTGCTGCGTTCTCCCAATCCTCCTCTCGACTCTTACCTGATCCTCCAGAAAGAGGCGGCCGCCAAGTGGGCAGGAGATAGCCTGGCATCTCTACTTCTCCAGCCCTGGTTCCGCTTTACGATCTTGCGCGAACTCCAAAGAACAGATTTTGTTCCCGTTCCTCGCGTCGACGTTGTGCTGATGAGAATTGAAAAACGCGCCCGTCCCTTGATCGAAGAGCAATACAGAAAGACGTTCGAAGACTGGCTCACCTATGTCTTTAGCCGCAAAAAGCCCTATGTCGTCAAGCTACGCTCAAACCCGACGCAGATCGGTCTCGTCGAGTGGATAATACTCTTCCATGATTTCATCCGCGTGCCGGATCGTACCTCTCAAAGCTGGGTGAGAGGCTCGGCAAGCAAGCTGTTTGCGGAGCAAGCGAAACTGACCAAGATCCACCGGACGCGGAAGGACCCAAGGTGGAAAAAGTACGCCTAGCCTATGAATGCTTCATCCAGTTTGAGGATTTTACGCATTGACACGTTCTATTACTCCAACAAAAACATCCTCATTTCCCGGAAGACGAGCTCCGCGTGTTTGATGAAACAGTAATCCTCACTTTTGCAAGGTCCACAGGAACTGGGAGTCGTTTCGCTTGACGATCCATTCGCCCTCATGGAGGGTCAAGGGTACGTCGCTTGGATAGACCTGCAGTTCGAAGCACGAGGATGCCGGCATGCCGAGCTCCACCCAGTGCTGAATGGCCTGCATCAATCGTTCTTTGGCCTCAGAATTTCCGTAGGCAATCAGATAGTCGTCCTTGGCAAGGACCAAGGATTGGTTTTGCCGGTCCCATAAGCCGAAATAGTACTCCGGCGGCTGCATTGGATCTTGAGTTTCCTGGATGAAGGATTGAAAACTCGGTTCCGTCAGGCTGAGAAAGAAGCGGATACTCGACGTTCGCCAAACAAAGGGAGCCTGCCGAGGCCCGCCCCACCAGAAGCGGATTCTCGATATCTCGCGGTCTTGCAGCTCTGACCAGTCCGCCGTTGTTTCCAAATGGATGGGCTTCAAGGCAGCGAGTTGATACTTGCCCGTCATCTCGACAAAGCCACACGGCATGGACAGGGTGGATTGAAAGTGATCGGCGGTCTTTTGGAGGACAAACAAGTTGTCGCCCCCGCCCTCGCTCTTGAGGACGATGAGCAGCAGCCCTCCCTCTTTGATTTGCGCATAAAAGGGGCGGGGAAGATCGTATGCGCCGGCGGTGAATATGGCTCGATCGTACGGAGCCCTATCGGGATATCCCTCACCGCCATCCGCTTCAATGACACTGACGTTGGTGATGCCCGATTCTTGAATGTTTTCCACCGCCATCTTGGCGACTTTAGTAATGATCTCGGTGCTGTAGATATGCCCTTCCGGACCCACCAGGCGCGCCATGAGCGCGGCATTCCAACCACTCCCTGCACCCAGCTCGAACACACGGTGCCCCGGTTCCAACTTGAGCAGGTCCAACATCTGCAGGATGAATCCCGGCTGCCCAATCGTCGAAAGGACGTTTCCCTGGGCATCCGCAAAAAGAATGAGCGGCGCGTCCGCGTAAATGGCGCCGAGGTGTTCCTCCAAATTGCCGGCATTGACCTCGTGCCACTCTTGGGCGCGGTACCTCTTCACGAACTTGTGCCGCGGAGTGTCCAGGAAAGCTTGTTCCGTCGCCGGGCTGGGAGGCTTGCCATAGAACTGGCCATGATGAATTTGCTCCAAAAGCTGTCTCTGGTACTTGTCCGCTGGTTCTATGGGTTCTACCCCTTCAGCACCTTGCTTATCCCCGTTATTCTACGTCTCTTTCCGCACGGCCAGAATCACGCACGTGTTTACCCCGTGGGCGTACAGCTTGCCCTTGAGGTCCGTGATTCTCCCTTCCGCGGTGGCGATCCGGCTGCCGACGTGAATCGTCTTCGCTTCACAGCGGACCAAGCCCGTCCGGTCCGTCATCGGGCGAATATAGTTGACCTTCATTTCCAGCGTCGAACAAGTCACGCCCGCAGGGAGCGTCGTGAGGATCGCGGCCGTCATCGCGCTGTCAAGCAGGATGCCGGCAACCCCGCCGTGCACGGAGGCAAAAGGGTTGTAATGATATTCTGCGGGTTCGAGCTCAAAGACCACGCGGCCCACTTCCACTTCGGACGGCCTGTACCCAATCAACATCGCGGCCGGCGGAGGCTTGATCTTGCCCTCCTTGATCGACCGTAAATACTCCAACCCGCCGATCGACTGGGCGTCCCGCGCGCTGATCGCTGGATCTTCCCAAGTCACGGTACGGATACGTTCCTGTTTGCTCGTAGACACGACGAATCTCCTCTGAAGATATGACACGTGCCAAGTGACAAGTCAAACCCCGCCCATCCGTCCCCATCCGCTTGTCCGTTTCGCGCTACGCACCCGTTGCCTGTACGGGCGCAATCCGCTTGCGACCCATCCGCTAGAACACTTCCAGCGTCTCGTGCCGCCGCGCCGGGAAATGGATTCAGCGGAAGAGTCCGAATCGGACCTCCGCGTAAAAGAGCTCGACGCCTCCCGTCACGAAACAAAAAACACCCATAACCTGCGCGTCACGGAATTGCGTGCTGCAGACAATAGGTGCTTTGCTCGCCGATACGATCGGCTGAAATAAAAAACCGCGGCCATGTGGGCGCCTCTGCCGATGGGGTGAGTGATGAGGCGAACTGATGGCTCATTCGCTCACACTTGCCCTAGCGGTCTGTGCTAGGGTTGACGATGTATCTCTTCCCCTCCTTCACCAGCTCCCCCACCAGCGCCCACGTCCCATCGTCCGAAACTGGCGCCGTCGTGCGCGGCGTCAGGCGCATTTCATTCTTCTCCCAGGTCGCGCCGAAAAAGACGCCCACCCCGATGCGCGCACGTGCTCCTACGTCGACGGGCACCGTATCCGCGATAATCACCTCCCCTGGTTTCCACTTCATCGTCGGGTACCAAAAGTGGATCGCGAGGTCGGGCACGGGCGCATCCGTGCGCGGCGCCCCGTTTGCATCCGGATAAAAGGGAAAGAGGGCGTAATTATTGTCTTCCATCGTCGGCAGACGCGTCCAGTAGGTCCGCAAGTAAACGCGCCCCCAATCGTCCTGGCGCACGTCGTAACCGAGAAAGCGGATCTTGTTACCAAAATCCACAATCACCTGCTGCTGCGGTGTCGCGCCGCCCGCGCGCAGAAAACTGTAAAACTCGTCAGGCAGTTCGGTTTGCGTCAGGCCGCGCTCGAGGAGAATATAGCCGTCCGCCGCATCCTTGACCCCAAAGCCCTCCTTCAGCGTGTCCAGATATTTCACGCGAAAATCTACCGGCAGGCTGGTCACCTGCGAGACGTCGAGCAGAACGTACTGCGTATCCGGCGTCACGGGGAGTTGCTCAAAGCGATACAACACCCGGCGGTGGCTGAGGTGCGGAAAGAGAGACGCGGTCGTCGAGACCGGTGCATCCGGTGGAATCTCGTTCAGAAAGCGGGCGAGGAGCGCATCGTGCGGCGTCAGCTCCGGCCAGAAAAACTCGCCTCCGAGCGGCGTATAGCCCGCCATCCCGTGATACAGCAGCGCAATCGCCAACGCGGGCGCGACGACGAGGAAACGCGCGCGTCCTTCGCTCGCCCAGCCCCGCCGCGCGATCCAGGCGCTCAGGGCCGCCGCGCCGCCGATGGCGGCAAGAACAAAATACGGCGCCACCGGCGCGGAATAATGGTACGTGCCCGAGTACATCGCTTCATAGTTGCTGAGCAGATTCAGCGCGAGGAGAGGCAGCCCGAGGACGAGCGCGATCGGGTCTAGCAGCGCGACCAGCCCGCTTGAGGCGAGGAGTGCCGCGAGATAGGCCATCTTGTCGGGGATAAAGATGCCCGCCACGAGCCCCGGCAGCGAGGCGATCCACTTGGCCGGGCCGCTCGTACCAACCCCATTGTAGCGCCCCAGGTAAACCGAACTCCCTGCCGGACTGAAATGCGGCACGATGACGAATACAGCCACGAGGAACCACGCCAGCGCAACCCCCGCAATGGCCAGCGGCAGCCCTTGAATCTCGAACCTTGAACTCTGTTTTAACTTGAAACTCCGAAGCGGAGCGAAGGTCCCGCGCCCTTTGCGGGATGGAACTTGCCACTTTACCGCAAACCACAGCGCCATCATGAACACGAGCAGCGCGATCTCCTCCTTGACCATCAGTGCAATCAGGGCAAAGAGCGCAAAACGCTTCCACGCCCCTTGCTCGCCATAGTTGTAGGCGAGGAGGAGCGGAGCGGGCGCCAGGGTGACCGCGTGAAACTCGGCGAGATTCGCGGCTTCGAGCGCCGGAAAGAGGAGATACATCGCGGCAAAGGCGAGCGCGGCCAGATCGCTTTTGAGCTTGCGTCGGGCAATCCAAAAGATGGGAAGCGCGCCGAGCGCAATGACGATGGACTGCAGGACGAGGATGCTTTCGACTCCATCGTAGATGAGGTAAGAGAGCGAAACGAGCAAAAAGATCGGTTCGACGTGGTCGGTGAGGCGCGGCAGCTGCTCGCCGTTCGGCCGCGTATCTTCGAGGAGATGGCCGTGCAGCGTATTCCACAAGGCCTGGTCCATCTGACCCAAATCAGAGGCGTGCGTCCGGAACGTATTGTGCCGCTGGATGGAAAGCGCGGAAAAATAGGCGCTGTAGGCGAAAATCAGCGCCAGGAGAACAAGTTCAGCCCATCGTTCACGCAGGATTTGTTTCAGCCGTATCAATTTGTATGCTATAATCCCATCATTGTCATTCTGAGCCGGGCTTGCGAAGAATCTCGCGGCCCCTCTCACAAAAAGACAACACCATATGCGAATGAGACCCGCATCAATCACCCGGACGGGCGTGTATGCATGAATACTACTTTTATATTCTCTGCAACCATTCGCGCACCCTCTACGCGGGAGTCACCAACAACCTCGAGCGCCGCCTTTATGAGCACAAGCATAAACTCCTGCCCGGGTTCACAAGCAAGTACAATCTCTTTCGGCTTGTCCACTTTGAAGTGTATTCCGACATTCGCGAGGCGATCGCCCGGGAGAAGCAGGTGAAGGGCTGGCTGCGTTCTAAAAAGATTGCGCTCATCGAATCCATAAATCCGAATTGGCTCGACTTGAGCGCCGACTGGTATCCGGGCAAGCCGAAGGCGCGAAAGGTTTAAACGCAATGATGGGTAGCCTCTCCGTAATGGTGCCGATGCAGTCGCATATGGCATCGCTGCTCGCAGGAGCTTTAAGCCGAGATCCTTCGGTTCCCTCAGGATGACGACCGACTACCCTTTCTCGCACGACCTTCCATGCAATACTGATCTCCCGGCGAGGCGCCGGGCGAATCGCACCTCACGGGCGATCCGTTACTGCCGAAGTTTTCTCCATGCTAACTGAGTCCCAAGCCGTCCCTTTTGAGCTGCGCTCGTCCTTCGTCGCCCAACTCCGACGCTACTGGCGTTGGATCGCGCTCGTCCTGATCGGCCTTGTGCCCCGGCTCTACCTGCTCCGCGTCTTTGACGTCGAGCTGTCGAACGACGGCTTTGACGCGGTCAACACCCTCAAGCTTCTCCAAACCCAAGGTCCCAGCGCCATTCCGCGCGACCTCGTCGACCGTTTTATCCTCCACCCATTCTATATGGTGCTCTTGTATGGGTGGCGGCTCCTGACGCCTGCCTCGGTCGATTTCTACCTCGCCGCGCGATTCCTCTCATCTCTCCTCGCCTGTCTCGCGATTCTCATCCTCTTCGAGTTCGTCCGCCGCACCTTGAACGAATATGCCGCCTGGGTCGCCGCGCTCCTCCTCGCCTTTTCGCCCACTTTTCTCTGGGAGAGCGCCTCCATCCTCAGCTCAACGCTCTTTCTCGCCCTCTACCTCGGCGTGCTCTTCGCTCTTACCCGGTCCCGCTATCGCCTCGCTTCCGGCCTGGCGTTTCTCGCAGCTTTGACGCGCTATGAGGGGACGGTGCTCGTCGCGCTCGTCTTCATCGTCCTCCTCGTCCGCGACGCCCGCGCCCGACACTTGCAGTGGCGGGATTGGCTCGTGCTCTTCTGTTTTGCGCTCGCCGTGCCGCTCGTCTTGATCGGAAGCGGTTGGCTCGCGACCGGGAATCCGCTCGAGTTGATCGGCGCCCAGTCGATGGCTGCGCTCTGGCTGCGTTTCCTCGCGCCCGGGGATTTCTCGAAACGCGCCGCGTTCTTTCTCACCCAGTACCCTGCGCTCTTTCCACTTCCAGTCGTCCTGCTCGGTCTTGCCGGGGCTGTCCTTGCGCTCTGGCGGCACCGCTCACGCGCAACGGCGCTGCTCCTCCTCGTCGCCGTGCTCTATCTCTTGTTCTTTGAGATTCTCGTGTTTTTCGATTATACAACACTCGAAGTACGCTTCCTAATGTACCCGGGCCTGCCGCTCCTCATTTTCGCGGGGATGGTCCTGGCCGATGTGCGCGCATTCCTCTTCGGAGCCAGCTCCACCCGGGCGCCATCTGTCACACTTGCCCTTGCGGGCAGTGCAAGGGTTGCGAGGAGCGATTTGTGCGGCGAAGCAATCTCACCCGGTGCGAACAAAGACTCCGATTCGGCCGGTGAGATTGCTTCGGGCCAACAACCGGCCCTCGCAATGACGGACAGCGCCAGTGCGCTTCCTTCCAGCCGATGGGCTGCGCGGGTGTGGGGCGAGGCAGGACTCGCGGCCGTCGTACTCGTCCTCCTCGTCCTGAGCTATCAGCAAGGGCTCGACGGCATCCGCTTTGTCTACAACATGCACGCCTCACAGCGACAGGTGGTGGACGAAATGGTCCCGCTTATCCGGCCAAACGAGCCGACGAACGTGATGATCTACGCGGGCGTCTCCGGGGCGTTCGACTTTTACGCGCGCCAGCGCGGGCTCGACCTCGTCTTTAGCTACTTTCGCTACGCGCCAGACGACCGGCCGGAGCAGTACCTCGCCGCACGGCGCGTTCAGTTCATCATCTATCCTGTGGGCAACGCGTTCGCCAAGGCCAAATACCCCTACCTCGCGCGTTTTGAGGACCAAACTCACAACGGGATCACCTTCCGGCCTGTCACCCAATTCACAACCTCGCTTGATCACCAGCTCTACAGCATCTGGGCTGTCACTCCCTAAGACTCACTCTCGGTCAAACGTGATGAGTGATCCTACCCTGCCTTCTGATTTCTTCACCCCGCTCTTCTGCCCCTCTGCTCCTCTGCCTCACTCTTCTCTCCGCTTTTCCATTGGCTCATTGGTCTCTGGCTTCTGCATACTGCTTTCTGCCTTCTGGTCTCTCCGCGCTCTCTGCGGTTTGCGTTTCCGTCACCTGTCCAACCGGACTCCGCCGAGCGCAAACGCCACCCGGTCCCCCGCGACATTCTTGCCCACCGCTACATTCGCCGGCCAGGTGCCCGTAGCCTGCTCGAGCGCCGTGCCCGGCGCCGCCCCCTTGACGCCGATAAAAGCTTGCCCCGTCCGGAACTGGTAGCGCAAATCTCCTTCAACGCCTAACTGGTGCAGCGCCTCAACGGCCGCCGGCTTGAGCTCGCGCGAGACATCGTCCACGGCAACCCCGGCCACGATCTCGCTCGGCGGCAGCTCGCGCACGAACTGCGCGAGTTGCTCCGAGGCGGCCGGGTCGGCAAAGGTATCAAAGGAGCCGATCCGGTCCACGCTGCCATCGCGGGGGTTGAGAGCGACCAGGTGATAGCCCCGCGTGCCTGTGATCTGGTTCCGGCCGCCGACGTAGATTTCCCCGAATCGCCCCGCATCGAACCCCGCTCCGGTGGCCGCAATGTCCACGTGGGCCACCACGCCCGTCTCCCCGACCGCATAGCTGCCCTCCGGCGCATCCTGAATCGGAACCGTCTGGGTAGAAAACGCAAGCTCGTTCAATCCGCTGTGCGCGAGCCCGGCGGGAAGCGTTGCCGTATAGTTGTTCCAGCTCCGCGCCAGGGTGAACTGAGTCAGCGGCTGGCCATTGAGCCGGACCGCGAGTGTTTGGTCCGAGGCGGCCCCGAGCAGGCGCAGACGGATTTGCCGCTCGGCACCGGTGAGCGGCAGCCACAGGTGAGCCTCGTCCATCGTCGCCCAGCGATATCCCGCCCCATCGGGAAAAGTCGTTTGCGCTTGCCCCCAGGCCTCGTCGAAATACAGCCGGCTCGTCTCATTCTGCAGATCGAGCGCATCGAGCGGCGCGGGAGAGGCGGTCACCTTGTACACAATTCGCTCGTCATCCCGGTAAATCTCGGCGAGCGGGAAAATGTCCTGCGCGTACGCGAGGACCTGAGGGTCCGTCAGCGCACGGTTCACTTCGACATAGCGAATATCGAAAAAGCGCAGCAGCGCGGGCGCAGCCGCCCGGTCCTGCTCCCGGCGCACCCCGTCGATCTCCCGTCCCGACTCGAGCGCGATGAGCGAATTGATCACCGGCAAATCGAGATAGTACTGAAACTTGAAGGGTGGGTTGCGCGAGGTCAGCCCGCCCAACGTCCGCTTTTCATGGACCGTCTGCAAGAACTGTGCCGCGTAATCGAGCTTGCCCTGAATCGCCACGCTGTTCCGCCATCCGAGCGGCAAATCCAGCACGGCGAAATCGCCCGGCTCGGCGCGAATCGCCTGAAAAATCGCGGGGACGCGCAGATCGCTCAACGGAATCGGGATGGCCAACTGCTCAAAGGCCAGCAGCACCGCCAGGCCGCCCAAGGCGATAGCCCCGCGCCGGGCGGAAAGGAGCCGCGCGGCGCCGAGGGCGATGAGCGGAGCGAGCGCAAGCATCAGCATCACATTAAAGCGGACCGGATAGCGATTGGCATTCGCGAACGGAATGGCTCTCAGCACCGCAAAGGGCAGGGGTATGCCGGTGGACCGCCCGCCGACGATGAGTGTCGGGCCCAACATGAGTAGCGCAAAGAAAACGGCGAGCGCGCCCCAAAAGCGTGTGTCCCGCGAGCGCCGTCGAGACCAGAACCCGAGCACGGCGAGAATGAGCGCGGCATAACCGATAAAAGCATAACTTGTGTTCGCCTCGGTGAGACGGCCCGCCCAGGCGCCGAGGAGCGGATGTTGGGCGGATGGAATGAAAAAGCTGATCGGCTCGGCCGAAAAGACCTGCACCCGGCCCAGGCCGGGCGAGAGATAGTAACCATAGCGCGCAAAATCGAGGAACAGGTTGACCGCGAGCGGGCTCACGCCGACAGCCGCGACGATGCCGAGCGCAACCAGGCCGGTCAGTAGCCCGCGCCCCGCGCCCCCCCGAGTTCCTCCGAGTCCCCCGGAGTTCTCCCGCGCTCCGAGTTCCCCCGAGTCTCTCTGACTTGCCAGTGCCTTCGAACCTCCCCGACTGGTCGCTATCTCAATCACACGATAGACGAGATACGCCGCCGTGAACACGGCAAGAAAAAGCGCCAGCGTCAGTTCCGTCCATGCCGCGAGCACAAAGAACAGTCCGGCGAGTGCGCCCCTCCGCCACGGCTTGTGCTTATTCGCACCCAGACGCAAGAGGCACAGCGCATAGAACGGAATCCATTCATTGCTGATCAACATAAAATGCCCGGCGGCGACGTAATTGACGTGCCACGCGCCAAAGGCGTAGAACGCGCCCGCGAGCACCGCGCCCCATTCCGATTCGACGCGGCACCGTGCGAGCACCTCGCGCGCGAGCAGGAACGTGCCATAGCCGCCTGCGATCAGTGCGAAATAAACGACCAGGTTGTTGGCAATGATGGTGTCGAAGACAAAATACAGCGGCAGCCCGATCAAGCCATTGGCGAAAGTCGAAGTGAACGCGACCAGGTTAATGCCGATGGGATAAAACACATAATCGCTCTGCAGCGGACTGGTGCCGAGGTTGAAGATGGAGAATTTGAACCACCACAGGTTCCACGCGAGCGCGGGATCGTCCACCCCGCGCCCCGGCACATGCGTACCGAGGTGCAGGACGAGCGGATACGTCAGCACGAGGGCGAGGATGAGATAAAGCGCGAGGACGAGACCATCGCGCCGTAAAAAACGGTTCATCGAACACCTGCGTAGAGGGTTAGGTGTACGCCATCCTGGAAATCGCTCTGGGCCGCCTTTTGGAGGCGGCAGGTTCCACGCGCGGCAATCGGCAAGGCCCCACCTTGTCCGGCAGACTGTTCCAACCAGGCGCGCGTCGGGTCGGGTTGCGTCGCGGCCGAGTCGTCGGAGATGAACCAGATGCGCGCGTACTGGCCGCAAATGCGTTCGAGGAGAGCGCGCGTCGCCGCATCCCACTGCGCGGGATCACGACTCAAGCCGTACCAACGAGTCCGCGCGCGGTCCTCGTTAAAGAGGAAAGGAGCCTGCGCATCGTCGTTCAGGATGACCACATCGCCCGCCTGCGCCCCTGCGGTGATCGTCTGCAAAACCGCGCGGTATCCGTCTCCTCCGCCAAAGCGCTCGTCCTCGCGATAGCGGTACAGCGAAAAAAGCGATAGCCCGAACGCAAGCACGATCGCGCCCATCACCAACCAACTCGCCATTCGGCGGCCCCGGTACGCGTTCACGAGCATGCCGCCGCAGAGGAGGATCAAGGCCACTGTGAGCGCGACGACCACCCAATCCACCTCTGCAGCCGGTCCCACATGTCGGATCCACGCCAAGTCGAGCGCCCTCGGCTTGATCAGAGACCATGCCCCCACGAGCGGCGAGGAGAGGGGGCGAAAAATGGCGTCTGCATCGGGCTGGGAAGATACTTTAAGCAACGCCAGCCGGTAAGCGAGAGAGGGGATAGTGATGCCCAAGAGCTCAATCACAAAGCTGAAGAGGACCAGAACACCGACAAGCACAGTAAACGCCGCGTAGGCTCGCCCAGCAGCCCTGCGCTCGCTTTCGATCAATTCTAATGCCGGCGCCGTCGCCAAGACGAGAAACGGCAGCAAGGGGACCAGAAAACGGGGGCTCCAATTCGTCCCGCCCCACCAATAGTACCAGGTTGAAAAAACGACGAGGTAGACGACCGAAACGGCGAGAAACAAGAGCGCTTCCGCTCTCGCCCGGCGGTGAAACGCGCCCCCCGCCCAAGCGAGAACCGCCAGAAACGGCACATAGACAAACAACCCCTTGCCGGGGCTGAAGAGGAGCCCATACAGGCCCAAAAGGAGCGGCGTGTTGAACTGCTCATCCGCGCGGTAGCCGGTCAGGAGTGGACTGCCGTAGCGGACCCAATCATACCACGCGACCGAGAGCCCCAAGAGCGCAAGCGCCGCAGCAAAGAGGACCAACCCCCGGCGTACGCGCACATCCTCCAAAACGCGCGCGAACCCATAGAGGAGAAAAAAAGGAACCAAGAGCACATTCGTGAGGCGGGTCGCGACCGCGAGCCCAAGCGCGGCGCCCGCCACGAGCGCGTCACGCCCCGAACCTTCCTGACGAAAGCGAAGGAGAAAATAAAAGGCGGCAAAGAGCGTAAACAGCCCGAACGGCTCGCTCCACAGCTGCTTGGCATAAACCCACGCCGGCGTCGCCAATCCAAAGAGCAAAGCCGCCGCCAGGCTCACCCCACGCGAATAACGCAAACGGCGCGCTGAGAGAAAGAGAAGCGCGCCCGTCAGCGCGATCACGACCGCGCTGGACAGCAGCGCGGTCTGTACCAAACCGAGGCCCGGCAGCGCGAGGGCGAGTGCGTACAGAGGGGCCGCAAAAAGCGAAGCGCCATACCCATACTTGGCGTACGATTCGCCATCCGCCGCCAATTCGTCGCGCGCCTTGAAGAGCGTCCATAACTGGTCGGTGTTGAACTCGCCGCGCTTGACCAGGCTCTCGGTGACTGAAAACATGGACATGCTGTCCTGAGAGTAAAGCTGGCCGCTAAAAGAGAGGAGATAGATGCTAAAGAGGAAGAGTGCCAGACACGCGCCGATCGCCGAGTCTGCCCGCTCGCGCCCGCGGGGGAGCGGATCCTGTGATTCCGCGGAATCTGCGTGAGGAGTTGAAATCATGGCGCGTGTCCCGCCCCATCTGGCTCTGAATCTGAACCCGATGGGTTGGAAATCTGCAATCCTAAATCTGCAATCTGCAATTCCTACGTCCCTTCCGGCATCTTTTTCGCTTCAGGCACGCTCCAGATGAGGACGACGCCCAAGAGTTCCCCCGCGGTCGTCCACAAGCGCGTGACGAGCGAGAGGGCGACGGCGACCGGCGCGGGGAAAAAGCCCGCCAGCATCCACGCGAGCACCCCCTCGCGCACGCCCAGCCCGCTCGGTGTGACAAAGGAGGCATATCCGATCCAGTAGGCTCCCGCGTTCATGGCGATGTAGGCGGGTAATTGCGTGACCGGCAGTTCAGTCGTGGAACTGACAAAGAGATAAAAGGCGAGCCCGTTCGTCAACCACATGGCGAGCGAAAAAAGCGGAGGGACCAGCCCGCGGGCGAAGGTCGGCGTCGGGGCCGCAATCTCGCGGCGGAGCAGGCGGCCGGTGACGCGAACGATGAGGCGGTTGACCGGCGGCAGCGCAAAAAGAATAACGAGGACGACGAAGGCCGCGCCCAGAACGAACGGGATCAAGGTAGGCGAATTCAACCCGATGGCGGCCGAGTAGGGGAGGACGCCCGCGAGCAGTTCGGGGCGCACAAAGAGAAAGCTGAGGCCGAGGAGTCCGGCGATCGCGAGCGCCAACGCCGAGTAGATCACCTGGCTGAGAAGCGCGTTCGTCTTGCTCACCCCCCGCTGCTCGACCATGACCATCATCGTCGCCACCTGCCAGATGTTGCCCGGGATGTACCGCGTCAGGTTGGAGAGGAACCACACGCGCGCGCCAAAGCCGAACCCGAAATACTCGCCGAGCGAAATCAGGATGCGGCGCCACGCCTCGACGGCAAAGCCGCGCGCGATTACGAGGAGCACGAGCGAGAGCGCTAGCCGCGGCAGATCAAATTCAAAGCGAAACCCGGAGGCGGCGAGATCTCCCCAGGTCCGGTAAAGGGTCCATCCCAGCGAGAGCAGAATTGCCACCGCGAGGGCAAAGCCGACCACGCGCCGCGTCTGGGGATTCCACAGGCGCGCGAGCAGGCCGACCCTCGCATTCACGCTATTCGCCCTCATCCAGCCACAGCCTCATCATAAATGCGGATAAATTCTCCAGTCACGCGCTCCTGAGTGAAACGCTCGCTAACGAACGCCCGTCCGGTCGCCGCCAGGCGCTCCGTGAGCTCCCGGTCACTCATCATTCTCTGGATCGCATCCGCGAGCGCCTTGGCGTCGCGCTCGGGGAATAACAGTCCGGTCTCCCCATCCCGGACAATATCCGTCACCCCGCCCGAGTTGGCGGCAATCACCGGAGCGCCGCACAAGAGCGCCTCGGCGAGCACGAGCCCCATGCCCTCGCGAATCGAAGGGAGAACAAAGATGTCACATTCGCCGTAATAGCGCGGGAGCTCCTTTTGCGGACGTTGGCCCAGGAATTCGACCTTGTCGCGCAGGCCCAGTTTCGCCGCCTGCGCCTCGAGCGCCCCGCGCTTCTTCCCCTCGCCAATCACCCTCAGCCGCGCGTCCACTCCCCGCTCGTGCAGCAATGCCACCGCCTCAATCAAAGTATCGATACTCTTTTGCGCCGACAACCGAGCGACGGTGAGGACCGATTTCAGATTTCTGATTTCTGATTTAAATCTTAAATCTGCACTCCTAAATCTGAAATTTGCATTGACCGGCATCGGAATCACGGCCACGCGCGCCGCGTCGACCACTCCCAAACTCACCAGCTGCTCCCGTAAGTAGGTCGAGCCGCAGGTAACTCGCCGCGCGCGTCCAAAGGTGAACCGGGCGAGCGGTTGCGCCCACCGTGTACGCCGGAGCATCTCGACATCCGTTCCGTGCGTCGTGATTACGAGCGGCCGCCGTGTGAGGAGTGAGGCAAGGGCCCCGATGAACCCGCCCGGCAGCCACCAATGCGCATGGATCACTTGAACCCGCGCGGCGAAGACGACGCGGACCGCTTGCCACAGGAACGCGAGGTTGAAAAAGGCAAAGAGGACTTGGCGCCCGAGGCCCGCGGCGACCAGCTCGTGCATCGTGCCTTGATAGGCGAGAGTCTCCCAGCGCGCCGGAGCGTAACGAAAACGGTGGACGCGCGCCGAGCCGATGGACTCTGCCTCGGCCAGCCCGGCCGCGTGCGGCGCGACCACGTCGACGCTCATCCCCTGCGCCGCGAGCCCATCCGTGAGGTGCAAAAGAAACGCGCCCATCGAATCCTCGAGGGTGCGCGGAAAAACGTGTGCGAGCAAGACCACGCGCCGCAATTCAGTCGCGGCCATTCTCGCCCGTTTCGAGATCGCGCAGGCGGGCCTGCAACTCGTCCACGCGTTCGTTCTGGCTCACGATCAGCTCGGCCAAAAAGCCGACGACAAAGAACAGCACGCCGACGAGCAGCAGCACCCCCGCGAAATCAAAGACGGGGCGGCGCTGGCCCAGGTCGAGCACGTAGAAGCCGGCGAGCACGGCAAACGTCACGAGTGAGGCGCAGACAATCCCCAGGCCGATCCCGCCGAAAAAGAGCATCGGCTTTCGGGAAAAGGCGAGGAGGAACCGGACCACGAGCACGTCGAGGAACGAGACGGGGATCCGTCCCAGCCCGTAATGCGACTTGCCCTTTTGGCGGGGATAGTAATTGACCTTAACTTCGCCGATCTTGTAGCCTTCGGCGGCGGCAATCATCAGGATGAAACGGTGCCAATCGGACCGCAGGTGGATGTTCTCCACCACCTCGCGCCGAAAGGCCTTGATCCAGTTCATGTCGTGCGCATCCAGCCCAAAGAGCCGCCGCGAGACGGCATTGTAGATGCCGGAAGCAAAAACCTTGCCGTCGCGCCGGCCCTGCCGCCAACCCGCGACGACATCATAGCCCTCGCCCATCTTGGCGAGCAATTTGGGGATATCCTCTTCGGGGTCCGATTCTAGGTCGGCCGGAAGGAAGAGGACATAGTCGCCGCGGCAGTGGCGAAAGCCGGTGCGCATCGCCTCGGTGAGTCCGAACGACTTGCGGTGGCGAAACAGATGCGCGCAGGGGTAGAGGGTTGCTGCTGCCCGCGCTTCAGCCCAGGTGCTGTCGCTCGAACCATCGTCCACAAAGATGATTTCGCCTTCGCAGCCCTGCGAGTGAAAGGCGCGCACGATTTTATCAAAGAGCGGGGCGATATTGCCGGCCTCGTTCCGGGCGGGAATAAAGACGGAAACAAGAGGAGTCGAGTTATCCAAGTTCGGGGCCAGCCTCTGAAGATTTGGGCATCGCCAGATATTCGTCTGGAGTATAGGCCGGAATCACACTTGATACTTCCCGGAAATGCTCATCGAACGCAATGATCGCGTCGCACCCTTTGAACAAAGCAGCTGCCACGTGACGCGCATCGTAGGGATCCGATATTGTGAATCGCTGTCGTAGGTGGTTCAGTTCGCTGCGATCCAGAAAGGGGACGATACTGATGGGCAGGCTGAACAACTGGATGAGGCTGGCCCTAAAAACGCCGCCGACTTCCTCCCTTGGCTGATAGCGATTAACGTAGCTGTAGAGCTCCGGTAGAGCGTAAAAAGAGACGACTGCCTCAACAGAACCGCCGCGAATAGGCCCGATTAAGCGATTTGCCCGCCGGAATCGCTCTGGATCGTCTCGTTCTTCGTAGAGATACGCGATGAGAAAGGAGCTATCAAGATAGCCAGACGGCACGCGGTTTACTTGTCCTCGGATTGGTATCTATGCCCCGCCCGTTCAATCCACTCTGCGTTGTCCTCTTCGAGTTGACGCGCCTCACGCCTCGCCTCATGAACGGCGGCGTCGAAATCGACTACCTTTCTCTTGTGTTTCAGCAGTTCGCGCAGCTGCCGCCGTGCTTCTGAAACCTCATCGTGCGGCTTACCCTTAGCCGCAAGGTATTCCTTGACGGCCTCCTCGACCAGTTTCGATGGCTTGATCCCTTTGGCCTTGGCGGCACGCTCAACCCGCTTCTCCAAGCTGGGCGATAAGCGAATGACCATGGGCGTACCCCTTTCGTCCAAGGGGATTATAGCACTCTCCCCACTTTGGAACAAAGGAGGAGGCCGTTGCGGACAACCGCCTGAGGTCTACACGACAGACTGCCCCTCTCGCTCATTCATCCTTCATCCTCGCAGAGGTCGCGAGGTCTGGCGACCTTCCGCCTTCATCCTTTACCGTAGAATTCCTTGATCGCCCCCACAATCTGATAGATTTGAGGCTCGGTCAGCTCGGGATACATCGGCAGCGAGAGAATTTCGTTTGCCGCCTTTTCCGTCTGCGGGAAATCGCCGAGCTTGTATCCCAGGCTTTCATACACGGGCTGGAGGTGGAGCGGAATCGGATAATGGATGCCGGCTTCAATTCCTTGCGCTTTGAGGTGCGCCTGCAACCCATCACGGTTTTTGGCGCGAACGACATAAAGGTGAAAAACCGGCCTGACGTGCGGAGGGACGTAGGGAGGCACGAGGTCGGTATTCGTCAGGAGCTCGGTATAACAATCGGCGATCTCGCGGCGGCGGGCGTTCCAGGCGTCGAGGTGAGGCAGCTTGGCGCCCAAAATGGCCGCCTGGAGCGCGTCCAGGCGGTAGCCATAGCCGACGATCTGGTGCTTGTATTTGTCGCGCCGCCCATGGTCGCGCAGCATCCGCGCGTGCTCCGCTAATTTCTCGTCATTCGTCACGAGCGCGCCTGCATCGCCATAGGCGCCCAGGTTCTTGCCCGGGTAGAAGGAGAAACACGCGACATCCCCCATCGTGCCGGTACGGCGCCCGCGGTATTCCGCCCCGTGCGCCTGGGCGGCATCCTCAATCACGCGGAGGTTGTGCCGGCGGGCAATATCGAGAATAGGGTCCATTTCCGCCGGCTGTCCATACAAGTGGACCGGAATGATCGCCCGCGTCCGCGGGGTGATCGCCCGCTCGAGCAGGTTCGGATCGAGGTTGTAGGTGGTCGGATCGATATCCACAAATACCGGCCGCGCGCCCACGAGCGAAATCACCTCCGCCGTGGCGATAAAGGTGTGCGTCGTCGTAATCACCTCATCCCCCGGTTGGATACCGCAGATGAGGAGGGCGAGGTGCAGCGCCGCCGTCCCGCTGTCCGTGCCCACACAGTGCGACGCGCCGCAAAAGGCGGCGAAATTCTTTTCAAATTCCGCCACCTCTTTACCCAAAATAAATGAGGTGTTGCCGACCACCCGCTGCATCGC
Source organism: Chloroflexota bacterium (assembly GCA_023381515.1). Next base: position 78,404 of record JAMCQI010000110.1, read on the forward strand.
CGCGTCGATTTCCGGCTGAATCGTCCGGTACTGCGCCTTGAGGTCTACAAGGGGAATCGTCATGGTCTCTCCCGATAAGCTTCGATGTCGTCCACTTGCTTGATCACCCGCGCCGGGTTGCCGGCGACGACCGCCCCCGGCGGCACATCCTGCGTGACGACCGCGCCCGCACCCACGAGCGCGTTCTCTCCAATGGTGACCCCCGGTAAGAGCGTGGCGTTCGCGCCGATCTTGGCGCCGCGCCGGATCGTCGCCCCCCGCAAGTCCCTCTTGGCATCCCCGGACCGCGGGTATCGCGCATTCGTCACGACGACATTGGGACCCAGCCAGCAGTCCTCTTCGAGGACGGAGAATTCGGGGACAAAGACATTCGAGTGCAGCCGGACACGGTCGCCGATGACCACATGGTGCTCGACAATGCTGTGTGAGCCGATGCTGACGTCATTGCCGATCCGGTTCTCTTCCCGGATGAGAACGCCGTGCCCCGTCTGCAAGTCGTCGCCGATCACATTGCCCGCGTAAATCACCGTGTGCGAACGGACCACCGCCCGTGCGCCCAGGCGCGTCTCCAGCTCTCCTGCTCTCTTGCCCCTCGGCGGTTCGCCGACGACGACGAAATCGCCGAGGACCGCTCCTTCCCCCAGATACACGTTCGCATAAACTCGAACGAAGGTTCCTTCATCCTTCATCCTTCATCCTTCATCCTTCCGCCTCGCTAGAGGTCGCGAGGTCTGCGACCTTCATCCTTCCCACGGCTACCGGTATTCCATTACGTGCCAGCGATTCCTGCGCTGCTTCAAGCACTTGAATAACCCGCAGACCGCTCGCACCATCCGTCCGAGGGGGCTTGCTCTCACGCACGCACTCGATAAAGTGCGCGCACTCGTTATGGAGCGGCTCGCTCAGATCGATCCGCGGGATAAAGATATCGCCGCTGTGGACCTTGAGCTGAGGCTCGCCGAAATCCGAGCCCCGCCGGTACACCCCCTTGTCGTAAATGCGCAGTTTGGCCTCGGCGTCGACGTCGTCGTAGACGATCATTTTCGTCGATCCGACGAACGTCATACGGCGGAGCTTCAACGGATCGAGCCAGCTCGCATGGACATGGGCGAGAATGTTCTTGGGAAACGTGAGGGTCACAAATACAACGTCCTCGACGTGTTCGTTGAGAAAAGTCGCCCCCCGCGCGCTGACCTCGATCGGCATATCGCCGAGGACGTGGAGCAAAATCGAGATATCGTGCGGCGCGATCGACCACAGCGCATTGATATCCCGCTGTACGCGCCCCAGGTTCACCCGGTTCGCGTACACGTAATAGACATCCCCGATGGCGCCCGCCTCGATCAGCTCGCGAATCTTCCACACGGCGGCGTTGTATTCAAAGGTATGCCCAACCATGAGCACACGGTGCACGCGTTCGGCGAGTGCGATCAACTCGCGCGCTTCGGGCGAGGACATCGCCAGAGGCTTTTCAACCAAGACGTGCTTGCCGCGCTCGAGCGCCTGACGCGTAATCTCAAAATGGGTCCGCGCCGGCGTTGCCACGACGACCGCGTCCAGCTGCGGGTCGGCAAGGAGCGCGCGATAGTCGGTGTAGGTGCGAGCGTGATAGAGGCGCGCCGGTTCTTCCAGCCGCTTGTCGTCCACGTCCGCCACGGCCGCCAACTCGGCGTCCCGCAGTTGGTACATATTGCGGGCCAGGTTCGGTCCCCAGTATCCATAGCCGATGAGGCCGACGCGAAGCGGATCACCCATTCAGATACCCCATCTCTTGCAGCTTGGCGAGCACCTTGGCCGCGCTCATTTCGGGGGATTCGCGATCGCTCTCGATCATTACCTCCGGCTGGAGCGGCGGCTCGTAAGGGTCGTCGATCCCCGTGAAATTCTTGATCTCCCCTGCCAGCGCCTTTTTATACAACCCTTTGACATCCCGCTGCATGAGGACGTCGAGCGGGCAGCTTATATAGACCTCGAGGAAACGCCCGATCCGCGTCCGGTTCTCGTCCCGGATTGCCCGATAGGGCGAAATGGCCGCGGCAATCGCGACTACCCCATTGCGACTCAGGAGATCACAGACAAAGCCGATGCGGCGGATATTCGTATCCCGGTCCTCTTTGCTAAAGCCCAACCCCTTGGACAGATTCTCCCGCACCACATCCCCGTCCAGCACCTCGACCTTGTAGCCGCGCCGGCGCAGTTCTTGTTCCACCAGGCGCGAGACGGTCGTCTTGCCCGCTCCCGACAGCCCCGTAAACCAGATCGTAAACCCTTTATGCTCCAAGCGTGATCGCCTTTCCAATCATATCAGCTGGGACCGGTTGGTCCATCTCGCTCAGCAGCGTGGGCGCGATATCGTAGAGCCGCACCCCCTCCAGCTCCCGCCCGCCCCGGTTCTCTTTCGGGTCATAGTAGATGAACAGACCCTGCTGCGCATGGTTGGCATCGTCGGGGCCGGTGTCATTTTCAAAGGTGTAGAGCGAGTTGAGGCCCAGCGAGCCGACCGCCCGCCAGCCGAGATCCCCAAACAGGACGATGAGGTCTGGAGGAATGTTCTTCACCGACCGATACACCTCCTGCGGCTTGTACACCTTGGTCGCGAGGGGCTTGCCTTTGTCGTCCGGAATCGCCGCGAGTCTCGCGCACAGCTCATCCCGCACCTTTTCGTAATCCCCCGGCGGAATCACCCCTTGCGGCTCCCGCCCCTGAACATTCAAGAACACCCGCCCGTAATACCCTCCGCTCCCCCAGGCGCGGGTTTTCGCCCAGTTCACCTTGACCTTCTCGAGCGGCACGAGCCCCTGTGGTTTTTCTTCCAGCACGAGATAGCCCTCGTTAATCAACCACTCGTTCAGGCAGATGCCTCCGTCCATTCGTTTCGCCCCGTGATCGCTCATCACCAGAACGCTTGTCTCCTCGTCGAGGAGTTCCAGCACGCGCCCGATCTCTCGGTCCAGCCAGACGTAATAGTCGTGAATCGAATTCTGAAAAGGATTGCCCGGCTCGTGCTTGGGATGAGCCGCATCGTGATACTTCCAAAAGGCGTGATGCAAACGGTCCACGCCAATCTCAACCGTCATGAAGAAATCCCAGGGTTTGGTCTGGAGCAAGTGCCGGATGAGCTTGAAATGCCCTTCGGTCATCTCGTAAATCTTGCCGAGGAGCGCCTGCTTGTCGTCGCTGCGAAAGTTTGGGACGTCGACCAAGTAATCAGGGACCACCCGGGCAATCTCCTCCCGGAGGCTGTCGGGGTAGGTGTATTTCGAGTCGGTGCTCGGGGAGAGGAAGCAGCCCACCCGTCCCCCCTTTACCGGCTGAGGAGGGAAGGAAGGTGGAACCCCGACCAGATAGGACTCGCGGCCCGCGCGGCCGAGATAATCCCAGACGGCGGGTGCGGTGATGGAGCGAGCGTTCGCAATCGTCAGCTTTTCGTAAGAATAGTCGGCCCGGTTGCGAAAGCCATAGACGCCGAGTTGGCCGGGGTCTTGCGAGGTCATGGAGCACATCCAGGCGGGGACGGTGATCGGGGGAATGACGGATTCGAGCTTGCCCCACACCCCTTGGCTCGCCAGCCGCTTCAAGTTCGGCAATTCGTCCCGGAACCGGTCAAAGACCAAAGACGGCTCGGCGCAATCGAGCCCGAGGACGAGGACGCGCTTTTTGGAAGGATGAGAGACGAGGGCGGGAGCATGAAGCGGGCTTGGTTTTGCTTCATCCTTCATCCCTCCGCCTTCATCCTTTGCTGCCATTCCCTCGATCAACACCCGGGCCACCTCCGGGCGGGTGAACTCGGGCGGGAGCATCTCCCCCCGGGTGAGCATCTGCCGCACCTGGGTGCCGCTGAGAATCAGGTGGTCCTCCTCGCCATGCGGGCAGGTCTTGGCCGACACGATCTGGCCGCACTTCTTGCAGTAAAAGGTGTGCTCGAAGAGGAGAGGGGTGATCCCAATCTCCTCGGGTTTGAATTCGTCAAAGATCTTTTGGGCATCGTAGGTTCCATAATACTGGCCCACGCCCGCATGGTCCCGGCCGATGATCATGTGGGTGCAGCCGTAATTCTTGCGGCAGAGGGCATGGAAGATGGCTTCCCGGGGTCCGGCATAGCGCATGGCGGCGGGAAAGACGCCGAGGAGGACCCGGTCGGGAGGGTAATAGTCCCGCAGGAGTTCTTGGTAGCTCTGCATGCGGACCGAAGCCGGAATATCGTCGGGTTTGGTTTCGCCGACGAGGGGGTGGAGGAAGAGGCCGTCACAGATTTCGAGGGCGGTTTTTTGGATGTATTCGTGGGCGCGGTGGATGGGATTGCGGGTCTGAAAGGCGACAATGCGTTTCCAGCCGCGGGCGGCGAAGAGCTTGCGGGTCTCGAGGGGGGAGTGCCGGAATTCGGGGAATTCGGGGTGCTCGGGCAGGGCGAGCACGCGCACCTCTCCCCCCAGATAGACCTCGCCTTGTTGGTAGAGGCGGCTCACGCCTGGGTGCTTGACCTCCGTCGTCCGGTACACCTGCTCAGCTTCGTGCGTCTTGTCGTATTCAAACTTGTCGGCGAGTTGAAAAAGAGCGAGGGCCTGGCCGCTAGGGGAGGTGAGGGCGATCTCTTCTCCCACAGAAAGGGTCTTCGCCACCTCTCGGGAGACGGGGAGGGTGATCGGGAGACTCCAGACGAGGCCGCTCGCCAGGTGCATAGACTCGACCACCGAGAGGTAGTCCCGCTCGCCCAGAAAGCCTGTGAGGGGGGAGAGAGCTCCATTGGCCAAGAGTTCAAGGTCGGAGAGGTTGACCGGGTTCAAGGGAATTTGCTTAGCCGTGCGGGCGCGTTCGAGAGCGCGTTCCCGTTCCGCCCCGCGCAGCCACCGGTCCACCAGCACGCCGCCATGCGGCGCGATCTCGCCAATATAATCTGTCATGTGTCTGAGAATACTCCGAAAAGAATATCGTCAATCACCGAATCACCTAATCACCCGCGTACCAGCGGCCAAACGACGTGCCACGCCACATCGCCCCAAAAGTGGATTCCGACCGCGGCGATATAGCCATCTCGCATATAGCGCGCCCCCGCGACAATCCCCAAGATGCCGTTGAGCAAGAACAGTTCGACCAGAATAAAGGGCGGGAGTTGAGCAGGGCTGGAGACGTTCAGCAAGATCATCGCCGTGGGCAGGTGAGCGGCGCCAAACGCCAGCGCAGCGATGATGTTTCCAATCCAGAGGGCCAGCGGCGTCGCCGACCAGTGCCGTAGAATCAGGTTTAGCAGGAATGCCCACAGGCCAAGGACAAAGAGGCGGAACAGGATTTCTTCGCCGATTCCGGCCGTGGCGGAAGCAATGATGGACAGCGGAAAGGCCGGCCGCAATTTCCTCGAACGGAAACCAGAGATAGGTCACGAACGCCAAAAGCGCATCTGTGATCAAAAGGAGGGCAAAGACGAGCTGCTGCTTGCGCGTGTCCACTATGCATCCCGGCCGGCGTGGGTAGTTATGATCTCTTGTGTAGCTTGGCGATTATAGCATATAGAGCAGAGACCACCAAAAGCGACTCTCCGGCTGTCCACGTCTGATATCTTTGACAGAGATAGAGCCGAGGCATCATTTCCCGGGTGCGCGGCACGGCATCGCTTGATCTTACTCCCTTCCAAACCGAACTACACTGGCTGCATTGAAAAACGGATGGGCCGAGACTGATTGATAGAGGCATGCCTTAAAACACACATTCTGACAAGGCTTCGAGAAGCTGACCTGCGGCACGCACGCGGCGCTTTTGGCATTTTGGTTGACGACAGCGCAAGGTATCTTCTTTTTCAGGCGTGCCGCTGCAGCGTATGATCCGTCTGCTGAACCCCCTGCGAGGACCCCCGGCGTTCATGCCCTACAAGGGTTGACATCGGGTCGCCTCTTGGTTATACTGCAAGTAGAAAGGAGGGTATAACCAAATGCCAAACGTGAAAACGGCTATTTCGATCCAAAAATCGCTGTTTGACCAGGCGGAGAAGATTGCCCGCAAGATGAAACTTTCCCGCAGCCACCTGTATGCGCTCGCGCTCGAAGACTATATCCACCGCGAGCAGAATCGAGAACTCCTCGCCCAAATCAACGCCGCTTATGCGGATGAACCGGACGCAACCGAAAAGACCTTACGGCTTAAGGCACGCGGCACGCATCGGCGCATTGTGAGGGGCGAATGGTAATCAGTCAGGGCGACATCTATTGGGTCGACCTGAGTGAACCGTCGGGCTCTCAACCCGGCTACAAGCATCCGCACGTAGTCATCCAAAACAATCTGTTCAATCGCAGTCAGGTTCGTACCGTCATCGTACTTGCGCTGACTTCAAACCTCAAACGCGCTGCCGCTCCCGGCAATGTGCTGCTCGAGGAAGGCGAGGCGCACCTTCCCAAGCAGAGTGTGGTGAATGTCTCCCAAGTCTTTACCGTAGACAAATCGCAACTGGACGAGTACATCGGAACTCTATCGTCTAAACGCGTACGCGAGATCTTGAACGGCATCAAATTGGTTATCGAACCACGCGAAACGGAATAACAAGCGGGGCTTCAGCAAACACACACGCCGACAAGCCTTCCCGTCTTTCATTCAGGCTCCGGGCAGGCTGACCTGAGGCGCGCTGCGCTCTAAACGCCACTTATATGGAAATAGTCTGGTGTGAGCCAGCGCGTCGAAAAACAAAACCGCCGCACAGAGGCGACGGCTTGAGATATCGAGCAAATCGCGAATCTAATCGATTGGGTATCATGCGTCCCGTTCCGTAGTGTTTCGGCGTTCAAGAACGGGTGCTATTTCGCTTCGACGCGGATCCACTTGAATCCAGCCGCGAGATTCGGTTCCGTTGCCCCAATGCCGAGAACCAACTGCGCTGGCGCCGTTTCCCCGACCGCTTCCCGGGCGCTCCCCGGGGCCGCTCCCTTGACGCCAATCACCGCGTGTGACCACCGGAATTTGCCTCGCAAGTCTTGCGTCGCGCCGATCGAATGCAGCGCGTCGACGGCCGCGGCCGTGAGATACCGCGAGGCCTCGTCCCGCACGGCGACAAGCACGATCCGGCCGCTGGGGATCCGATCGACGAATTGGGCCAGGCGAGCCGATTCGCTTGCCGAGGAAAAGGTGTCGAAGGATGCACTCGCCTCGACCGCCCCGGACTGCGGATTGAGGACCACCACATTGTATCCGCGCCCGTTCGGCGAGACGTCGTTCCCATCCACGATAATGTGAGCGAAATCCCCCTGGTCCTGCCCGGCGCTCCGGACGACGATATTCACCGGCGACGCCGGCCCTTTCGAGGAGACGAGATTGCCGCTTGCCATTCGAGTGCCGGCCACCGGCGCGACGCGCTCGAATTGTAGAACTAACTCATTCATCCCCGGCTTGAGCAACCGCCCGGGAATGGCTACTCTGTTTTCGCAGTCCCCACAGCGGGTGATGACCGTTTGCCCGGCCGGTTCACCATTTGCGATGACAGTGACGCGTTGTTCGTCGAGGGAGGGTGGGAGGACCGCTTGGAACGAGAGCTGCGCCGCGCGGCCTTTCGTATCGAGCGGGACAAAGAGCCGTGCGCTGCTCCGCTGCGCCCAGACCAACGGCTCGTCGCTCAACGCGCCCCAGCCTTCGCCAAAATACAGGCGTGCGAGCGGAGCGCTTGAGGAGATCTCCACCTGGGAAGGGGCCCCTTCCGGGTCGACGCGATAGGCGACCGTTTCACCGGTCTCGTCGCTGACGTCGTAGAATTTCGTGACCGGCCAGGTCTCTTCGACATAGGTCCGCGCCGCTTCGAGGTTGGCCTCGTTCTCCTTCTCACGCGCCGAGTGCCATACGACATAGCGAACCCCGAAAAAGCGCAGCACCTCGGGCGCAAGCTGCTTGTCCTTTTCGCGCCGCGCATTGTCGACCGGATAGCCCGTCTCGATCGCGATGAGCGAATTGATGACCGGCGCCTCGGCGAAATATTGGAATTTCAGTTCCGGATTGCGAGAAGTGTTGCCGCCGAGGATGGGGTGCGCATGCTCCGTCTGGTACCACTGCTCGAACATCATCTCCTGGTCGAGCGGCCCCGTCATCCGAAAACCATTCCGCCAGGCGAGGGGAATCTCCAAGACGGAGAAATCCCCCTTGTCCTGCGCAATCGTCCCGTACACAGCGGGAATTTTGAAATCGGAAAGCGGGAGAGGAACGGAAAGATGCTCGGTGCAAGTCAAAAGCAAAAAGGCAAAAGGCAAAACAAGGGCCCATCTTTGACCTTTCACCTTTAACTTTTCACTTGCCCACTGGAGGCCGTAGCCGACCAAAATCGCGAGTGCGAGCGTCAGCATGACGCTCCAGCGACTGGGATAGCGGTTGCCATTGACGATCGGAATCTGGAGCAAGAGGTTAAAGGGGAGAAAGGGCACCGCCCACGCCTGTCCGTCGATGCGCAGTTCGGGGCCGAGCGTGATGAGCAGGAAAATTGCCGCGAAAAGGCCCCAGATCCGCGCGGCCTTTACCTTCCAGAGCGCGACGACCGCCAGTGCCAGCGCGGCAAAACCGAGGTAGGCAAAGTTGGTGTAGGCAAAGTGGAATGGCGCCTGGAGCGATCCCAGGAGCGGGTTCAGGTGGCTGGGGACGAGAAAACCCAAGAGATCGTTCGAAAAGACATCCGCAAACCCCGCGCGGCTCTGCAGAAAATCCCCTTCGACACGCATATCCTGGAACATGGCTGCCAGAATCGGCGCCATGGGGATGACGAACACGACGGTCGCGACGGCGAATCCGCGCACGGCGAAGCGAAACTCGTTCCAGCGGCGCCGGTTCGCGATCGACCAATAGACGAGATAGATCACCGTGAAAAGAATGAGAAAGGATCCAAAGATGAATTCGCTGAGGGTCTGGAACAGAAGAAAGAGGCCAAGGAGAAAACCAGCCTTAATTTCAGATTGCGAGGGCTGGGCCCGGGTGAGTTTCAAGAGAAAGAGGATATAGAAGGGGATCCATTGGGAGGAGGCGATGTTGAACTGGCCCAACGAAGCATAGAGCATCTTGTTGGAGGAAAACGCGTAGAGCGCCCCGGCCGCAAAGGCCGCGAGGGCGAGAAAACTCGGATGATCACCCGTCTTTTCATTCCGCAATAGATATTGCACGAGCAGATACGTCCCAAAGCCGCCCAGGACGAAGGAGAGGAGTAGATTCACATTCGCGGCGACGACGAGGTTAAAGGCGAGTTGGAGAGGAAGGGCGACAAAAGCATTGAGGAGGGTGAGGGTATAAAACGCGAGGTTCAGCCCGATCGGATAGAACATATAGTTCGTATAGATCGGGCTGGAACCCAAGTGGATCAAGGCATACGGCACCCACCACAGATTCCACGCGAGCGCCGGGTCATCGCTGCCGTCGCCGGCGACGTGTGTGGTCAAGTGCAGAACCAGGGGGAAAGTCAATACCACCGCCAGGAGGAGATAGGCGGTGAGCGCCAGGAGCTCCGAACGATGCCGACCGAGGCGCAAATCCGGTCGATGCCCAGAGCCAGTCTGGCGAGGTCCTGCGGGATCCGCCCTGGCGCTTTGCTCGGGAGTACCGAGCGGGACCGACTCGGAATGATGATCAGCCGGTTGGCTCATTGATTCATCGCAAGCCTTTCGCGGCGGTCGCGAGGGTGCCCGTAGAGTTCATCCTGCAGGCCCCTGCAAACGGCGCGGGATCTAACGCCGCGCGAGATCATGGGTGCCGCGGGGCGGGACGCGACCTTCATCCTTCATCCTTCATCCTTCTGCCTTTACTTCTGTCCTTCAGCCTTTACTTCCCGCCCTGGGACGAGATGACAATGCCGGCAGCGCGCCTCATAGACCTCGCTCGCGCCGACGAGAATGACCGGGTCGTCATATCGAGCCGGGGCGCCGTTGATCAATCGCTGGGTCCGCGAGGCGGGCGCCCCACAGACAACGCAAATGGCCGAGAGCTTGTCCACCTGTTCGGCCTCGGCCATCAGGAGCGGCATCGGGCCAAAAGGTTCGCCGCGAAAGTCCGTATCCAGGCCGGCGATCATCACCCGGATGCCGCGGTCCGCGAGTTCATTCACCACCCGGGTGATGCTTGCATCAAAGAACTGGGCCTCGTCAATCGCGACGATCGTCGCCTTCGGATCGAGCTGTTCGAGGATCTGCTCTGCGCGCTGGACCGGGATGGCATCCCAATTCAACCCGTTATGCGAGGCGACCCGGCTCACCCCATAGCGCGTATCCAGATTGTGCGAAAAGACCTGCACGTGCTGCTTGGCAATCACCGCGCGTTTCAGGCGTCGAATCAGTTCCTCCGTCTTGCCGGAAAACATCGAGCCGCAAATGAGTTCGATGTGGCCGCGCGAGCGGTCTCGTTCCCGGACATGGTCGTTCATCGGCAGGTCCTCCGTGTGGGAATGAAAAGAGACAGAGGAGTCCTCTGTCTCTCAAATTTCCTTGAACCCCCCTTGCGCAAAACGATGCGGGCATTCCTTGAGTTCGCCTCAAGATGGCTGCCCACCACGCAAAGGTACGCAATCGCCTTATTCGGCTTTGGGCTCTTCTTCCGCCTTAGGCTTGGATCCGGACCTCTTTCGCGATTCCTTCGGCTTGGACCGGGGGCCGCGGCCGGACTCGCCCGCCTCCCCTTGAGGTTCTTCAGTCGCCTCGCCCGCGGGACCGATCACCTCGGTCGGTTCGATGATCTTGTCGATAGAGGCAACCTGCCCGATCATTCCCGCAGGGGCCGACTCGGCGTTTTCCCCAGGCTTGAGATCTTCCATATCGGTCAGCGCGGCTACTTCCTCGACGCCGGGCTCGTTGACCGTGTCTGGCTCCACCGGCTCACCTTCGACGATCGGAGTCCTCTGCAGTTCGGCCTTGGGCGCGACCACAGGCAAAGAGGCAGCCTCGGCGGGAGCTTCTTCAACTGCCGCCAGGGGCAATTCCTCGACGCCCGTCTTGCGCCCGCGCCGCCGCTCTTTCTTGGCCTTTTTCCCATCGGGCCCCGGCGCGGTCGCCGCCTTTTGCTCTTTCGCATTGATGCGCTTCATAAAGCGCTCGACCTGGCCGGCCGTGTCCACGATACGCTGCTCACCCGTGAAGAACGGGTGGCATTTCGAACAGACGTCTGTATGAATTTCTTTCTTCGTCGAACCGGTCGTCCACGTATTGCCGCAGGCACACGTGACCACCGCATCGGGATACCAAGTAGGATGAATTGCTGGTTTCACTATCAACACCTCAGAGTGACAAGCCTAAAAGTGAAAGTGACATGAGCTATTTCTTGTCACTTGTCACCGGATAAACGCTCACTTGCTTTTGTTCCTGGCTGAACGGCGCGAACTTGACGCGACCGTCGACGAGGGCGTACAGGGTATAGTCCTTGCCGACGCCGACATTCAGACCGGGGCGAATGCGGGTGCCGTGCTGGCGCATAATGATCGTCCCGGAATGCACCCACTCGCCGTCAAAGCGCTTGACGCCCAGGCGTTGGGCATTGCTATCGCGTCCGTTCCGGCTCGATCCGCCACCTTTTTTGTGTGCCATATCAGAATCTCCTTACTCCCAATGAAAACCCACTAAAGCCGAATTAAAGCCGAATTAAAGCCGAATCTCGGAAATTTCCAGGCGCGTATACGTCTGGCGGTGGCCGATCGTCTTGCGCCGTCGATGCTTGTTGCGATAATCGAAATGGATGGTTTTCTCGCCCTTGGCCTCGCCGAGAACCTTGGCGATGATCGCGGCGCCCGAAACCATCGGAGTGCCCGTGCTCACCTTGCCGTCCTGCTCCACCATCAAGATGCTGGTCAGGGTCACCGTGTCGCCGACGGCATTCGGTAATTTTTCGACATCAATGTGGTCGCCCACGGCGACCCGATATTGCTTTCCGCCACTTTTGAGAATTGCGTACACGGACCTTACCTCCCGGGTCATTCAACCGACAACAGACAGCAATTATACTTGCGAACTCCCTTTTTGTCAAAAACCCGCGCGTTTTCGGCCATTTCCGGCAAAAATCAACCCCGGAGCGAACTACTCCGGGGTCTACACCTCTCCAGATGCCGAGCCAGGGACTTGAACCCTGATGGCCTTTCGGCCACACGCCCCTGAAACGTGCGCGTCTGCCAGTTCCGCCAGCTCGGCGCGGTTCTTTTATTCTATTCCAATCAGAGGTTTTGTCAAACGAAAACGGGCGCTTATCCGACCTGCAGACCGCGCGCCAATTGGGTCAAGTCCTAGACCATGATCGCGTGCGTCTTGGCCACCTCGCGGGGAACCGGGGTCGGTGGCCCACTTGCGTTCGCCGATCAGAATGTCTCACTTGGGCCCCTGGAATAATACACCGCGCCCTTATCATAATTTTGTCGTGTAATGTTGTCAGAATTCGTTATTCTTCGCGCTCTCTGCGCCCTTTGCGGTGAAGATGTTTTTAAGCCCCCTCCCCGGATCCCTTATAGACGCCTGGCCTTCCCCGAGCACGAACCCGCGGGGTGGCCCTTCCCGTTAAGGAATCGAAACTGGTGGCAAAGGTTGTCAAAATTTAACCTGCAAACCATTGACGCGGCAGGATTAGACGTGGTATATTGACAGGTGGTTCTCAAAGGTGAGGAATGCCTTCGAGCGCTCGCGGGTTCGGAGGCTTTTTCTTTTCTCTCGGACTCATCACCCCTGGGCTATCGCCCTGTTCCCCTTCGCCGGAGAACGTGGAAATCGTGGTCGACTCTCACACCCAGCCCGTCGCATCTTCCAACCAGCTCAACGAGGGTCACGGCACCCGCCGTTTGACGCGGCGCCAGAGTACTGGCGAGCGCGTGTCGGCGGCGGTTTTGTCTGCATGATTTCGCTCAAGTGAATACTTCTGGGATAGACGCGAGAATCAAGCATCCTTGAAAGATGGAGCAGCAGAGAGATGAAGACACAGTTTCGAAGCCACTTGAGATTCGCTGCGCTCATTGCTGCGCTTGTCATCTGCGGAGAGATTCTATCCCTCTCCCAATGGCGCACGCCGGGTGTTCTGGCCGCGCCACCAGGATGGGCGACCTTCGCCGATAATGTCTATGGTTACAAGGTCGATTATCCTGCCTCATGGTACGTATATCCGGCGGATGGATCCGTGGGAAGCGTCACAACCATCTCCAGCGCTGATCGCAGCTCCCTATCTTCATCCGATGCCGCGCTTCGAATTGAGATCAGTGTGGCCATCTTTGATCGGGATCCCAACGTATCACTTCGCGATTGGATCATCGTGCCCGCTGACTTGGCTCCTTATATGTCGGTGTCCACGAGCGCGCCGTCCACCTTCACAGATGCCCGCGTCATCCAGTCATACGCTGCACCGGAGGGCACTTTCCGGAGGGCGTACATCGCGCGTGGACAAAAGGTCTATATAATGGATCTTCTGCCTGACGATCCGACGCAATATGCCCTCTTCTCCTCGGTCCTAGAGAGCTTGGCTTTTTCCGATACTTACCTACGGACCCAACCGAGCAGACCCAAGCTGTTCGGAGAAAGTTACCAGATCTTCCTGCCGATGGTCGTCAAGTCTGGGGCGAGCTCGGCACCTAGCTCGCCAAGAACGTCAGCACCCCAGGTTGTGCCGTCCAACTACCGCTTGCCGTTCGTAGGAGGCTACGAAATTACCCAAGGTCCCTACTATAACGTCTCGGGGTTGACCTGCGTGTTCAGTCACAAGAAATTCAGCAACAACTGGGACGATCGTGAGGCAATCGATTTTGCCCTACCTAACAACACCCCACTTTACGCGTCGGAAGCGGGCGTGTTCCATGAATACCAACTGGGGTCATATGGAAACGTAGTGATGATCAAGCACGACGACCAAAGGGTAAGCTGGTACGCTCATCTATCATCCTTTGAAAATAACACTGACGGAAAGCGCATCTTGCGTGAATCTCCAATCGGCAAGTCGGGGAATAGCAGGTATTGTGACACCGGCGCGTGTTCGTGGCCGTACCATCTGCATTTTATGGTCATGAGCAGCCAGGATCCGAATAACCCCTATATACATACAACCGAATATATCCGAACTCTGCCGAAGATCTCCTGGTACTCGGGCAGTGCTGACATTCCGTGTAATGACGGTCGATACGGAAATCGCTGGCTTGATGGGAGTAATCGCTTTTACGATGGGTATGCAACTGGGGACCCGCTCGGTAGTGCAACCCTATGCCAAGCTCCACAACTTGTTTCTCCTTCTGACGGCGCTAGCCTCTCCTCTCCAAGCGCGACTTTCACTTGGAGCTCGGTCCAATGCGCTTCAAACGGGTATAGGTTGCGCATCAAAACGGCTCCAGATATGGACGGAGGCGGCGAAACAGTACAGGATATCTCTCTGGGATCCACACAGTGGAGTGGAACAATCGCTGGAGAGCAGTGGCTAGGAAGGGACTTGTACTGGTCTGTAAAAGCATCCGACGTGGCAAACGCTGCTTGGGCCCCTGCGCATCGGTTCCGTACCACCTCGACCCCGCCGTCAAGTTGCTCGGCACCATCACTTAATTCACCATCAGACGGGGCAAGTTTCACGAGCGCCACGGTAGCTTTTGGATGGAGTGACGTCTCTTGCCCTCACGCTGGATTTATCTTCCGCATCAAAACGGTTCCGACCATGGACAGCGGCGGAGACACCGTGGCCGACTCCTTCAATGGAACGACTCAAAGATTGGAGAGTATTCCCTCGAACAGATTCAACCAGGACCTCTATTGGTCCGTGAAAGCCGCAAATGTTTCGAGCGCCGCGTGGGCGACTGCTCACCGATTCAGAATCACACCGACCGTGACCGTCCCCCGTCCAACCCTGTCGAGCCCTACGAACGGGGCCAGCTTGACACAGAGCACGGATGTCACTCTCTCATGGAATGCCTCTTCGGGAGCAGCACAATATAAAGTAGACCTGTGGGGCGGCCCGTATAGCCTGATGACATTGTGTGATTGGCAGTCAGCCACTTCTTGCCATGTCGGCCAAATGTGGCCCGGGAGTATGTCCTGGCACGTCCGGGCACGGAATTCGAGCGGGCAAGAAAGCGACTGGAGCGACACCTGGTCCCTCACCGTCCAGCAAACAATACCATCTGTTGGTGTCCCGCCGCTCTCCAGTCCCAGCAACGGAGCGAGCATGCCCCAGAGCACCGATGTGACGCTCGCTTGGAATGCTGCCGCCAACGCAACCCAATACACGGTGGAGGTGTGGGGCGGACCTTACAGCAACATGACCGTCTGCGGTTGGCAAGCGGCCACCACATGTCACATCGGCCAAATGTGGCCCGGCACGATGTCGTGGCATGTCAAAGCGCGGGGGAGCTCGGGACAGGAAAGCGCTTGGAGCCCCACCTGGTCGTTTACCATCCAACAGGCGAGCACGGCGGTCAAACCCACCCTCTCCAGTCCTTCTAATGGTGCCGGTCTTGCGCAGAGCACGGATGTGACACTCGTTTGGAATTCGTCCTCAGGAGCCAGCCAATACAAGGTAGAATTATGGGGCGGCCCATACAGCCTAATGGTCCCCTGCAACTGGCAATCCAGCACGTCCTGTCACATCGGGCAAATGTGGCCAGGAACCATGTCCTGGCATGTCAAAGCCATGAATTCTAGCGGTCAAGAGAGCGATTGGAGTGACACCTGGTCCTTCGTGATCCAGCAAGGATCATCTGCACCCGCAGCGCCGGCTCTGTCGAGCCCGGGAAACGGCTCCAGCATGGCACAAAGCACAGATGTTACACTTGTGTGGAATACGTCCTCCAGCGCCACTCAGTACAAGGTCGAGCTGTGGGGAGGACCATACAGCCTCATGGTGCCTTGCGACTGGCAGAGCGGCACCAGCTGTCACATCGGCCAGATGTGGCCCGGCACGATGTCCTGGCATGTGAAAGCCCGCAATTCGAGTGCCCAAGAAAGCGCTTGGAGCGGTACATGGACCTTCACCATTCAGCAGATTCCATCCGGACCTTCTACCCCATCTCTCTCCAGTCCGGGCAACGGGTCGAGTATGCCCCAGAGCACCGATGTGAGTCTCGTCTGGAACACATCTTCGGGAGCCAGCCAGTACAAAGTCGAGTTGTGGGGCGGACCTTATAGTCTGATGACCCCGTGTGACTGGCAATCCGGCACCTCTTGCCATATTGGGCAGATGTGGCCGGGGACCATGTCCTGGCACGCCAAAGCTCGCAATTCCTCGGGAACGGAGAGCGACTGGAGCGGCACCTGGAGCTTTACGATTCAACAGACCCAAGCCCCATCCGCCCCCGGCCTCTCAAGCCCTGGGAATGGGTCCAGCATGGCCCAGAGTACGGATGTAACTCTGGTTTGGAACACCTCCTCAGGTGCCAGTCAGTACAAGGTGGAATTATGGGGAGGACCTTACAGCCTCATGACCCCCTGCGATTGGCAAAGTGGAACGTCGTGCCATATCGGGCAAATGTGGCCGGGAACGATGTCATGGCACGCGAAGGCGCGTAATTCTGGTGGGCAGGAAAGCGGCTGGAGCGACACGTGGTCCTTTACTATCCAACAAGCTCCGGCTACGTGGAAACCAACCTTGTCCAGCCCAAGCAATGGGGCGTCCTTGCCGCGGAGTACAGACGTGACTTTATATTGGAACACGCTCTCCGGCGCCACCCAGTACAAGGTCGAACTCTGGGGTGGGCCTTATAGCTTGATGACGCCCTGCAATTGGCAGTCTGGCACATCTTGCCATATTGGGGGAATGTGGCCGGGCAATATGTTGTGGCATGTGAAGGCTCGCAATTCATCTGGCACCGAAAGCGACTGGAGCGACACCTGGAACTTTACGATTCAGAACTGATGGGATGCAAGACACACCTGTGCCCGCACGACGGAGAGCAGATGCGTAAGTGGTCGGCGAGAAGGTAAAGGGGTAGAGGCCAATCAAGCGATATTTATCTTGGCAGAGGCTTATACCGAAGGGGACTGACAAGATCAGATCGGCCACAGAACCACGCAGAAGCACACTGAAGTCGCTATCTTCTGCGAGATTCTGCCTGGTTCTGTGGCTAAAGAGGGAAATGGGTCGAGGCGGCCAATCTGGCGCGGTCTATCCAAGGGGAGGTCGCGCGTCGTCAGTGTGCTTGCGTTTGTGGCCGCGCTTTTTCGTGGTGGTTCTCGGCCGGGCAGGAATGAGCCGAATCACCGATAATCTACAACGTCAATTCGCGATTTTCACCCGCACCTGGCAGGGCGAGCCGTAGTTCCCCGTGTTGTCCACAACCGTGAGCTGAATCCAGTAAACGCCGTTCGGCACCGTTTTTGTCGACCACAAGCTCAGTACGCCGTCGGCGACCGGCTGCTCTGAACGGTACAGCTGCGTGTACGACCCGTTCCCATCCACCCGGTATTCGAGCTTCCAATAGGTCATGTTCGGCCGCGACGCCATCCCGCGTATCTCGGTCAGGCCGGAGATCGTCGCATCCATGAGGGGAGACTTGATGGTTCCGCTGAGGTTCGTGCACTGGCTGGACGCGGTGGGGGGCGACGAAGGAGTCGCCCCAGGCGCGGGGGACGGCGGGGTTGACGGCACGGCAGAGGGAGGAGGCACGGTGGGGGCGGGGGGTGCCGTATCCGTCGGCTCGTCGAGCACCGGCAGCGGCGAAGGCGCTTCGGGCGTAATGTTCGAAGCGACCCGCTTGGTCTTCACGTACCACTGGGCGACGTTTCGAAAACGATCGCTCGCATTCACCATCGGCGCGAGTTGGATCCCGCGCACCCGGTTGTCTACACCATACGCATAGACTGGATAGTAGAGAAGCAGGGCAGGCACGCGGTCGGCAAACAGCTCTTGAAATTGCTTGTAGAGTTCGGCGCGCTTGGCCGGGTCGCTCTCCCGCCGCGCCGCCTCCAGCGTCCCACTAATATCGCTGTCATTCAAGCCGCCGTAATTCTGCCCCAGAGTATTGCCGGCGCCCGGAACCTGCGCCCGATCCCAGTTGTCGTACTGGTCCGGGTCGCTCGACAGGTTGCGCCAATCGTACAAAACGGCGTCGAACTGCCGCGGCCGCAGGACATTCTGGACGAGAAGGGAGGCCGGCACCGGCTGAACGGTCGCCTTGACCCCCACCGCCGCCCACTCTTTGGCAATCTCGTTCACGAGCGCGACTCGCGCCGGATCGTCGCTCGTGATCAGCGTAAAGGCAAGCTGGGTCTGGTCCTTTTGACGAACCCCATCCCCGTCCGTATCCTTCCAGCCCGCCGCATCCAAAAGCGCATTCGCCTTGTCCACGTCAAAGGGATACTGGGCCACGGAGGGATCATAGGCCCAGGAACCGGGCTCGATCGGACTGGAGGCGACGAGAGCCTGCCCCTGCAAGAGATCGTTGATCAAATGCTGGCGGTCCATGGCGTACAAGAGCGCCTGCCGCACGGACTTGTCCTGAAACTGCGGTCGGGACAGATTGAGAAGGACGAGAGAATACCCCGCCAGGCGCGCGTTATAGAGCGTAAGGCGGTTGAGCGCCCGCGCCTTGGATATATAGTCCGGCAGGATGCGCGAAATACCTTCGACCTCACCCCGCCCAAAGGCGGCAAAGATCGACTCGTAATCAGGATAGAACTTGAGCTGGATCCGCGCGAGGTACGGCCGGGGGCCGTAATAGCGTGGATTCACGTCCAGCGTCATCGTGTCCGCCGTGAGGTCGGTCACCTGAAAGGGTCCGGTCCCGACCGGATGGCGGTTGAACGGGTTTTGGAGGAGATCGCCCGCCGACACGTTCTTGAGCAGGTGGGCGGGGAGGATGCCAATCGTCGCATAGTTCAGGAACGGGGCGTAGGGCTGCGTCAGTTGAAAGCGCACCGTCGTGGGGTCGGTCGCCGTGACGGCCACCGTCCGCCAGAAGGAGGTGAGGTTCGGAGGCCCTTTGTAGGCAGGGTCCTGAAGGGTATGGACCGTGTAGAGGACGTCGTCGGAGGTGAAACGTACGCCATCCTGCCAACGCACGTCGTTGCGGAGATCGAACGTGTAAACGAGCCCATCCGGCGAGATGGTCCAGCGGGTCGCCAGATCGGGTTTGATGACGCCGGTCTCGTCCGCGCGCGTCAGCCCGTTAAAGACGAGCGCGGTGATATCACGGTCGACGTCGTTGTATTGGCTAAAGAGCGGATTGATGGCATTCGGTTTTCCGGCGATCCCCTCGATATACGTGCCGCCAAAATCGGGGAGTTCGACCATGTCGGTGCTGAACGCGAGCACGCCCAGCACCGCACTGAGGAAAATGACTCCCACAAGGGCGATGAGGAGCTGCCACCGGATGTGCTTCACCGAAAGGCGACCTCGACCATCCTATAAAGATGACGCGTCTAGGAACGAACCGCGAAGAACGCGCTGAGGAAAGAGACGATGAGGAAAATGGCAGACAGGACGATAGTGATGTTAAAGAGGGTACGCTCCAGGCCGCGGCGCGTGCGCGCCACGCCGGTTTCGCCTCCAAACATGCCACCCGCCTCGCCCTTGGCTTGAATCAGGATAATGACGATCAATGTGATCGATATAATAATCTGGATGACGTTCAGATAGGGACCCACAGGGTTCTTCCTTTTGAAGAGAATGGATGCATTATAGCATCAGATAGGGTATCGAGCAAATAGAGCGTGAGACGTAAAATGTGACGCGTGATAGGCCAGATGACCAGGTGCTGGGTCCATTGCAGTTTGGCCTCACGTATCACGCATCACGTTTTTCGCTTCGCCTTTCACGTCACTGGCCCCGCAGTCCCCCTGCGGGGGTCGCGGGATCACTTGTCACCGGCCACTTGCCACTCGTCACTCGCCACCCGGTTCCGGCATTGCGGACAGCCTTTCTTTGGGTCCTTGATATCCACCCGGTGTTCCCGGCAGTAGGCCGTCACTTCTACCTTGCGGAGAAGGCCAAACATGGACTTGGCCACGGTGGCCCGGAGCACCAGATTCGGCGAGCCGTTGGCCGCCAGAATGTCCGGCACGGGGCACGCCTGGCACAGGGCAGGCCTCCACGGCTCCGAATGCCGGTTCAACTGGATGAGGCGGCACTCTTCCGTGCTGCGCCCCCGATAGTAATCAGAGAAATAATAACGGCATTCCTTGCCGTACGGTGTTCGCATCCTATCTTTCTATTTTCTTTCTAACTCGAGGCATTCTTGCCGTTTGAGTTTGGATCTCGCGCTCGCCGATCAGCCAGCGCGCGTCCACATAGCGGGAATAGCCCATCGCCTGCAGTTCCTGGACGGCGCGATCGACCGCGGCCCGGTCCGCGCCTTCCCATACCTCCAAAAAGGCGCCGGGGGTAGCGGGGAGGCGATAGCCCATCTCCGGCGTGAGACCGGCCTCTTTGGCAATGACGCCCACCCGCGCGATAAAGTCGGACTGAGCGACCGGCGACAGTCCCCACCAGGCCTCTTTATAGGTTCCAATCACAATCAATGCTGTTCGTCTAACCATTCCAATCCTTCTGATCCCGGAGCGGCTTCGCCGATTCCGACCTTCGGCCTGCAATGACCGCCAGACCATATTTTATCACATTCATAGACCGCGTGCCAAGTAAGCAAAACCTCTATCCGAGGGGAGTAAGACATGAGCTCTGACCTCTACCGCCGACTACTCGGGTGCGGGACTCCTGCGCGCGGCCAGGGACCGGGACACCGGACTAGTCCAGTCAGGATCGAGATGGCCATGAATCTCCAGATAGTTCCTGCATCAGTTCAGAGGCTCTGCCCGGTCCGGAAGGGAACGCGCCCGGACCTTACAGCGGATACGGATTTGCGTTTCCATCGGGGCGCCTTGCCGGAATCGTAAAGCCGCGGGATGTTATGACAAACGGCGAACAACGCAGGGAGAGAAAAAGTGCCCACCGGTCATAGGCCAGTGGGCAATGCTCGTATTTCCTGTGTACACTTGCGAACGCAAGGTGGTTCGTCGCCGTGCTTGACGCTATCGCTGGATCAACGGCAAATAGAGATGCAGATTCGCGCCGTTCAACTGCAATTCAAACGCACCCATGTCGCAGAAGCTTCCTTGTGGGCGCGTGACGCCGCGCTGATCCGTTGGGAGACATGCGCTGCTGCTGCCGGGAGCTGCCGGGTTTCCCGCATTGAGCGCCGGGCTGGACGACACGAGGGCATGAGTCAAGGTACCCCCGCCATTATCTTTCAGCGCGTCCAGTTTCGCGTCCAGCGGGGTGCTGCTCGTGCCGACCTTGTCGCCGGACACTCCATTCGTGAAACCGGTGCAGCCGGCATCATTCCCGATCAAATTGTAGCCGCCGGTGATAAACGCCCCTGAACAATCAGGTTTACTGTTGGTCGCCGATTTATCGAAATTGCCGGCGATAATTGAATTTAGCACGGTGAACGTTCCGCCGCTGTAAGCGCCCCCGCCGTGTCCCTTAGCCGCCGGATCATTTTCGGCCGTATTATTCGTGATCGTCACATTGTTCAAGGTCACCGTGTCGGATGGAGTGCGCGGCCGCTACGACCAGAGGTGGTAGAGGAAGAGGAGGATGAGCGCGGCCAGGAGGAGCCAGATCGCAATGATAGCGGCGGCCGCCGCACGGTTCACCGGCTTGCCCTGGCGCAGGACCTCTTCGGACTTGGCCCGGCATTCCGCGGCGACGTTGGCAGGGATCATTTTGAGGGCGAGCCAGACGCCCAGAGGGATGATGACGAGGTCGTCGAGATAGCCGAGGATAGGGATAAAGTCGGGGATCAGGTCGAGAGGGCTCAAGGCATAGCCGACGACGCAGGCAGCGAAGATTCGGGCGGGCAGTGGGACGCGCGGGTCGCGGTAGGCGAGATAGATGGCATAGACCTCGACTTGAAGGCGGCGGGCGGCCTGTTTCCATCGGTCGAGAAATTGGCGCATGGCAGAATTATACACCGCTCAAGCCTAAAATCCAGATCGCCTGGCGCTCTCTGCACTTGCGCGGCCGATAGGGAAGGGATTTTTGGAGTGGAGGCCCAGCAAATGATACTGGGCCTCCGTTCACATCAAGGCAGGTCCGCGGGGACGTAGGAGCGAAGGACTTTCATATAGTTGGCGCGCTCGAAGGCGGCGGGCTGGGCGACAGCTCGCTGGCTCATGCTGCCGCGCATCTGGGCGATGGAGGCGTACTCGCGGCTCTCCATCCAATGAGTGAGGTCGCCGAGGACGCCGCGCAGGTGGTGAATGCCGCGCTCGAGGAGCGCAGAGGTCATCATCGCGACGCCGGCGCCCGCCATCATGCATTTGAGCACGTCTTCCGCGGTGTGGACGCCGCCGGTGACGGCGAGGTCGGCCTGGACGCGGCCGTACAGGATGGCGGCCCAACGGAGCCGCAAGCGCAGTTCTTCCTGAGTGCTGAGAACGAGATCCGGGACCACCTCGAGATTCTCTAGATCAAAGTCAGGCTGGTAAAAGCGGTTGAAGAGAACGAGAGCGTCGGCGCCGGCCTGGTCGAGAGATTGGGCCATGTTCGCAAAGGCGCTAAAGTAGGGGCTGAGCTTGACGGCGACGGGAATATGGATGCTCGCCTTGATCTGGCGCACCAGTTCCAGATACATCTCTTCAATTTGCGCGCTGTTCTGAGATGGGTTGGCCGAGATGTAGTAGGTGTTTAGCTCGAGCGCATCCGCGCCGGCCTCTTGGACTTGCTTGGCGTACTTGATCCAGCCGCCGGTCGAGACGCCGTTCAGGCTGGCGATGACGGGAATGCCGACGGCCTCCTTGGCCTTGCGGATATGCTCCAGGTAACGGTCCGGACCGAGATTGTAGGTCTGCAGGTCCGGAAAGTAGGAGAGCGCTTCGGCAAAACTCTCGGTGCCATAGTTAAGCGCACGGTCGAGCTCTTCGCTCTCGAGCGTGATCTGCTCCTCGAAGAGGGAATGCAGAACGACGGCGGCCGCCCCCGCGTCTTCCATCTTTTTGATGTTGTCAACCTTTTGCATGAGTGGCGACGAGGAAGGGACGATCGGATTTTTGAGTGTGAGGCCGAGGTAGGTGGTGGTCAGGTCGGGCATAGAAAGACCTCCGGTGAGTGCGTTTAGTGATTAGGTGATTAGGTTATTAGGTAATTGGCAATGACAAAAGGGAAATGAAAAGCGTGAAACGACAGCACCTCACGTTTCACGCTTTACGTTTTACGCTCTACTTGTTCTCAGTACCGTTCCATTTCATGGCCGCGAGCTGTTGGTACATGTTCCAGCTCTTCTCGACGTCCTCTTGGGCGAGTTTGAGCAGCCGCTCGGCCGCTTCCTCATCGCTTTGGACGAGCATGGTGTAACGGGTTTCGTTGTAGGCGTATTTTTCGAGCGGTATGCTCGGCGCTTTGGAATCGAGCTGGAGCGGATTCCTCCCTTCCTTGGCGAGGGCGGGATTGTAGCGGAAGAGGGGCCAGTAGCCGGCCATCACGGCCAATTTTTGCTGGTCCAGCCCCTGAGCATTGTCGATGCCTTGTTGGATGCAGTGACTGTAGGCGATGATGAGCGACGGTCCGGGGTAGGCCTCCGCCTCCATAAAGGCCTTGATCGTTTGCGAGTCGTTGGCGCCCAGAGCGATACGGGCGACATAGATGTTGCCGTAGGTCATCGCGATGAGGGCGAGGTCCTTTTTCGCAAGCGGCTTGCCGCCGGCGGCGAATTTCGCGACCGCGCCGCGGGGGGTCGATTTGGACATCTGCCCACCCGTGTTCGAATAGACTTCGGTGTCGAGCACGAGGACATTGACGTTGCGGCCGGAGGCGAGAACGTGGTCCAATCCGCCATAGCCGATGTCGTACGCCCAGCCATCGCCGCCGACGATCCACACGCTCTTTTTGACGAGTATATCGGCGATGGACAGAAGCTCGCGGGCCTTGGACTGCGTGGGCGAACCCCCATTCGCCCCCACCAGGGCCTGCAATTTCTCTTTGAGCAGTTGGACGCGGCCACGCTGGCGCAAGATGCCAACCTCGTTCGATTGGTCCGCGGTCAGGAGGTCGTGCACGAGGTCGCCGCCAAGCGTGTCGGCGAGCGCGTGCAACAGTTCGCCTGCGTATTCGTAGCGCTTGTCGAGGGTGAGGCGGAAGCCGAGGCCGAACTCGGCATTGTCCTCAAAGAGCGAGTTGGACCAGGCGGGCCCGCGGCCCTCGGCGTTCAGCGTCCACGGCGTCGTCGGGAGATTGCCGCCGTAGATGGAGGAGCAGCCGGTCGCATTCGCGACGAGCGCACGGTCGCCGAAGAGCTGGCTGATCAGGCGCACATAGGGAGTTTCGCCGCAGCCGGCGCATGCACCCGAGAATTCGAACAGAGGCTCGAGGAGTTGCGAATCCTTGACGAGCAAGGGATTGATTTTGGTCCGGTCCATCTCCGGGATTTTGGAGAAGAACTCCCAGTTCTCGTTTTCCTGTTCGCGGATGGGCGGCTGGGGCGCCATGTTGATCGCCTTGAGTCCGGCCTGACTCTTGTTCTTGACCGGGCAGACTTCGACACAGAGTGTGCAGCCGGTGCAGTCTTCCGGCGAGACCTGAAGCGAGTATTTGTCGTTCGGAAATTCCTTCCAGCGCGCGGCCGCGCTCTTGAAGGTCGCGGGCGCCCCCTCGAGATACTTGGGCTCGTAGACTTTGGCGCGGATGACCGAGTGCGGGCAGACGAGGACGCATTTGCCGCACTGGATGCAGATATTCTCATCCCAAACGGGGATTTCGAGTGTGATGTTGCGCTTTTCCCACCTGGCGGTGCCGACCGGGTAGGTGCCGTCGACGGGGAGGGCACTCACAGGCAAATCGTCGCCGCGGCCGGCAATCATCTCCGCAGTCACCTTTTGGACAAACTCGGGCGCCCGGGGAGAGACGGGCGGACGCATGTCGAAAGTGCTGGTCAGGGTATTCGGCACCTTGACCTCATAGAGACGGTCGAGGGTGCTGTCCACGGCGGCAAAGTTCTTTTGGACGACCGCTTCGCCGCGCTTTTTGTAGGTCTTTTCAATCGCGTGCTTGATGGCCGCAATGGCCTCCTCCCGCGGAAGGACGTTGCTGATGGCGAAGAAGCTGGTCTGCATCACGGTATTGATGCGGGCCCCCATGCCGGTCTTTTTGGCAACGCTGTAGGCGTCGATGACGAAAAAGCGGAGCTTTTTGTCGACGATTTGCTTCTGGACCGAGCGGGGCAGGTGGTCCCAGACCTCGTCAGGACCGTAGGGGCTGTTCAGCAAAAAGGTGGCGCCGGGCGCGGCGGCCTTGAGCATCTCGTAGCGCTCGAGGAATGAGAATTGATGGCAGGCGACGAAATTCGCCGAGTTGATGAGGTAGGAGGAATGGATGGGCTTGCTTCCAAAGCGCAGGTGCGAGGTGGTCATCGTGCCCGATTTTTTCGAATCGTAGACGAAATAGCCTTGGGCGTAATTGTCGGTATCTTCGCCGATAATCTTGATCGAGTTCTTGTTCGCACCCACGGTGCCGTCGGAACCGAGACCGTAGAACATGGCGCGCACCATGCTCGGGCTTTCGGTCGAGAAGGCGGGGTCGTAGGCGAGACTCGTGTGCGTCACGTCGTCGTTGATGCCGATGGTAAAGTGGTTCTTGGGCTGCGGCTTGGACATCTCGTCGAGAACGCCCTTGACCATCGCAGGCGTGAAATCTTTCGAGGAGAGGCCATAGCGGCCGCCAATAACTGTCGGGACGGCTCCAAAGTAGGAGGGATAAAGAGTGCGACTTTCGGAAATCGCGTTCACCACGTCGAGGTAAAGCGGTTCGCCGGGGCTGCCGGGTTCTTTCGTGCGGTCGAGGACGGCAATCGTCTTGGTTGTGGCGGGCAGCGCCTTGACGAAATGCTCAATCGAGAAGGGGCGATAAAGGCGGACCTTGAGGACGCCGACCTTTTCGCCGTTCTCTTCATTCAGAAAGTCCACGGTCTCTTGCGCGACTTCGGCGCCGGAGCCCATGAGGACGAGGACGCGTTCCGCATCGGGAGCGCCGACATAGTCGAACAGGTGATACTGGCGCCCGACAATCTGGGCGAAGCGGTCCATGGTCTTTTGGACGATGTCGGGGGTCGCGAGATAGTAAGGGTTGACGGTTTCGCGCGCCTGGAAATAGGTATCGGGGTTCTGGGCGGTGCCGCGCATGACGGGGTGATCGGGCGAGAGGCCGCGGGCGCGGTGGGCGCGCACGAGGTCGTCGTCGATCATGGCGCGGACGTCGTCCTGAGTGAGCTGCTCGACCTTCATCACTTCATGCGAGGTGCGAAAGCCGTCAAAGAAATGCAGAAACGGCACGCGGGCTTGCAGGGTGGCGGCATGCGTAACCAGGGCGAGGTCCATCACTTCTTGCACCGAGTTGGAACAGAGCAGGGCAAAGCCGGTCTGGCGCGTGGCCATCACATCACTGTGATCGCCAAAAATGGATAGGCCCTGAGCCGCGAGCGATCGCGCGCTGACGTGAAAGACGGTGGAGGTGAGTTCGCCGGCAATCTTGTACATATTCGGGATCATGAGCAGCAAGCCCTGGCTGGCGGTAAAGGTGGTCGTGAGCGATCCCGTTTGCAGGGCGCCGTGGACGGCGCCGGCGGCGCCCCCCTCACTCTGCATCTCGACGACCAGGGGGACGGTCCCCCACAGGTTCGGGCGATGCTCGGCTGACCATTGGTCGGCCCATTCGCCCATGGGCGAAGAGGGTGTGATGGGAAAGATGGCGATAACTTCGCTGGCTTGATGAGCAATATAGGCAGCCGCCTCATTGGCGTCTAGCGTGACTTGATTTCGAGACATGGTATCCCCACTCCTTTGGGTTAGTAGCGCATCCTATATGATAGTCTCGCGCGGTATCGAAATGGTTCTTTTTAGGTCAAAATAGAGTCGGTATCCTAAATTGCGGCTCAGAGAAGGGGTCGGGGCCGCTCAAACGCCGACATATTTGGAGTAGAGGCTGCGGGCAATGGCCGGATCGTCGGTGCCCTTGATAATCGCGCGCGCATCAGGAAAAATGGTCAGCTCGTAGTTGTCGGCGGTGAGACGGACAAGGTACTCGTTCGCCGAGACGGAGCCGGCGCTGCTCAGGCGCTGGGCGATGGCGGCGAGGTCGAGTTGATGGCCCCGCCCTGGATTGACCTGGATGGCATTGCGCCCGCACAAGGAAACGGCAGTGGCTCCGGGCCGCTCGCCTTCGAGGTATTCAAACCGGTCCTGCCCGCACGTGACGCAGTCGCTCCTGCGGGTCACGGCAAAGACCTCAAAGGAATTCTCCCATACATCCACGTGGATCAAGCCGGGGTTGCGTTCCCCGGCGCCGACGAGGAGTTTGATCGCTTCGGCGCAGGCGAGGGAGGCCATGACGTTCACGATCGGGGCGATCACGCCGGCCGTGTCGCAGGTCGGCAGGGTACCGGGCGGCGGCTCGTGCTGGAAAATGCAGCGCAGACACGCCGTCTCGTATGGAACAATCGTCATGGTCATGCCGGTGCTGCCGACGGCGCCGGCGTAGATCCAGGGGATGCGGTTCTTGACGCACGCATCGTTGATGAGGAAACGCGTCTCAAAGTTGTCGGTGCCGTCCAGAACGAGGCTGGCGCCCTGGATCAACTCCTCGATATTCTCGGCGTTCACGTCGATTGCGCGTCCTTCGATCCGGATGGAGGAATTGACGCGGGCGAGTTTTTCGGCGGCGGCGATGGCTTTGGGCATGCCGCGGGTGACGTCGGCCTCGTCAAAGAGCACCTGGCGCTGCAGATTGTTCAGCTCCACATAGTCGCGATCGACGATGATGAGGGTGCCCACGCCCGCGCGCGCGAGCGTATTGGCCATGACCGTCCCATTCGCGCCGCAGCCGATGAGAACGATACGACCGGCGAGCAGTCGTTCCTGACCGGCCGCCCCGAGGGAAGGAAAAATGATCTGGCGCAGATAGCGCTCTCGTTCGTTTGGCTCCATCCGTGTGATTATAGCGCGTTTCGATGCAGGTGGCAAAAGGCCAAGCGGCCGAGCGAGGAAATCGAACGTCGAAAGCGTTCTCTGGAAATATCCTTTGCCAACCCTCGGCGAGTGTGATATAATGACGGGAGAAATGACACTCTGGCCCATTCTTGGTCGCGGCGCCGCGCCTAGGATGAGCCGATTTTTTCATAAGGCGAGTACATCAATGGCGACGCTACTCCTGCGGAACGCCGAAGTGGTCGTAGCAATGGACGCCTCCCGACGCGAGATCAGGGACGGCGCGCTGTTCGTTCGAGATCATGTGATTGAGCAGGTGGGGCCGTCGTCCGAGCTACCCCTCACTGCGGACCGGATCATCGATGCGCATGGAATGATCGTCCTTCCCGGCCTCGTCAATACGCATCACCACCTCTATCAAACTCTCACCCGTGCAATACCTGCCGCGCAAGACGCCGATCTATTCCATTGGCTCAAGACGCTCTACCCGGTCTGGGCCGAACTCACGCCGGAGGCCGTCTATACGAGCGCGCTGGTGGGATTGAGCGAGCTCATTCTGACGGGCTGCACGACGGCGGCCGACCACCTTTACCTTTTTCCGAACGGTTCCCGGCTGGACGACGAAATTCGCGCGGCGCGCGAGATCGGCATCCGTTTTCATCCGACTCGCGGCTCCATGTCGTTGGGAGAATCCAAGGGGGGACTGCCGCCGGACCGGGTATGCGAGGACGAGGAGGCCATCCTGCTGGATTCGCGGCGCGTGATCGAGACTTTTCACGATCCCGACCCGCTCTCGATGTGTCGAGTGGGTGTCGCGCCGTGCTCGCCCTTTTCCGTCACCCCTGCATTGATGCAGGAGTCGGCACATCTCGCCCGTGCGTACCATGTCCGGCTGCATACCCACCTCGCCGAGACGCGGGATGAAGAGGACTTTTGTTTAGGCAAATTCGGCCGGCGGCCAGTCGACTATGCCGAACACTTGGAGTGGCTCGGACAAGACGTCTGGTTTGCGCACAGCGTGTGGGTGAAGGATTCCGAGATCGGGCGGTATGCGCGCACCGGCACCGGCGTGGCCCATTGCCCGACGTCGAACATGCGGCTGGCGTCGGGAATTGCGCCCATTATCAAGATGGTGGAGTGTGGCGTGAGGGTCGGCTTGGGCGTGGATGGGAGCGCCTCGAATGATTCTTCACACATGCTTGCCGAAGCGCGGCAGGCAATGCTCTTGCAGCGCGTACAAGGCAATCCCGGGGCGCTGACGGCGCGCCAGGCGTTGGCCCTGGCGACGCGGGGCGGGGCGGAGGTCTTGGGCCGCGAGGACATTGGGTCGCTCGAGGCGGGCAAGGCAGCAGATTTTGTGGCGATTGATCTGAACCGGGTGGAGTACGCGGGCGCACTGCACGATCCGGTGGCGGCATTGGTTTTTTGCGCGACGCCGCGCGTGGACCTCTCGGTCATCAACGGCCGCGTCGTGGTCGAGGACGGGCACCTGACGACGGTGGATTTGCCGCCGGTGATCGAGCGGCACAACCGCATCGCGCGCGAAATGGTGGAGCGCGCGGGAGCGCGGTAGAAGGATTCTGGCTCATGGAAATCTCACTGTTGATCAAGGTGGCACGGGGCGAAGAGCCCGCCGAGTTGCTGCTGAACAATGCGCGGGTGGTCAACGTCTTTTCGGGTGAAATCGAAGAGACGGGGGTCGCGATCTCTCATTCCCGCATCGTCGGACTGGGAAATGATCATCCGGCTCAGCGGACCATCGACATGCGCGGGCGCTATATCGCGCCGGGGTTGATCGACGCGCACGTGCACATTGAGAGCGCGATGGTGCCGCCCTTTGAGTTTGCGCGCGCGGTGGTGCCGCACGGGACAACTTCGATCATCATCGACCCGCATGAAATTGCGAATGTGCTCGGGGTCGAAGGCATCCGCTACATGTTGGAGGCGAGCAAGTACACGCCGTTCAGCGTTTTTGTGATGGTGCCGTCGTGTGTGCCGGCGACGAATCTGGAAACGAACGGCGGCGTCTTGCGTTGGTCGGACCTCATCGGGTTCAAGAACGATCCATGGGTGGTCGGGCTCGGCGAGATGATGAATTACCCGGGGGTCCTCTATCGAGACGAGGAGGTGCTGGACAAGCTGCGGGCCTTTGGCGACCGGCGGATTGACGGGCACGCGCCCGGCGTGAGCGGTCGGGACTTGGAGGGGTATGTCGCGGCAGGCATCGGCAGCGACCATGAGTGTACGACAGTCGAGGAGGCGCGAGAAAAGATTCGCCTGGGGATGCGGATCATGATCCGGGAGGCGTCGAACGCGAAGAACCTCAAGGCACTGCTGCCGGTGATTACGCCCAAAAACCTGCGGCGCATCCTGTTTGTGACCGACGACCGCTTTCCGGCCGACTTGATCGACCAAGGGCATATCGATTTCATGGTCCGCACGGCCGTCCGGGAAGGTCTCGACCCGATCATGGCGGTCCAGATTGCGACGCTGAACGCGGCCGAATACTTTGGCTTGAACGATCGAGGCGCGATTGCACCGGGCCGGCGGGCCGACCTGATCGTCTTTGATAATTTTGAGAATTTCAAGATCGAGCAGGTGTACCGGGGCGGGCAACTGGTAGCCCGCAACGGACGGACCTTGCCGCAGGAAATACCGCCGCGTCATCTACCCGTGCGCAACTCGATGAATATCGACTGGAGCCGGGTGGACTTGCGCTTGCCTGCTAACGGTCACCGAAAGGTACGTGTGATCGAGATTATTCCGGACCAAATCGTGACGCGGCAGAGTGTCCAAGTGGCGCGGATCGAGAATGGCAACGCGGTGGCCGATCCGGCGCGCGACCTGGCCAAGGTAGCGGTGATTGAGCGGCATCAGGGCACCGGTAATGTGGGCTTGGGCTTTGTGCATGGTCTGGGCCTCCACCGAGGCGCTATCGGTTCGAGTGTGGCGCACGATTCGCACAACATCATCGTGGCGGGGATGAACGACGACGACCTGATGACAGCGGCGCGCGCAATTGCGGCGATGCAAGGCGGACTCGTCGCCGTCCTGGATGGACAGGTGCTCGCTCGTGTCCCGCTGCCGATCGCGGGACTGATGAGCGATCAGCCGATTGAGCGGGTGCGCGAGATGATGGACCAGCTCGTGGACACGGCGCGCGACCTGGGGACGGAACTGCATGCCCCGTTCATGGCGCTCGCTTTCCTGGCACTGCCCGTAATCCCTGAATTGAAGCTGACCGATCGGGGCCTGGTCGATGTGAACAAGTTTGATTTCGTACCGGTCTTTGGGGATTAGGCTTGGGGTCAAGTCTGGCGATTGGGTTTGGGAATTGGGTAGGTGAATGACAAATGAGCCGATGACCTCATCTGCCATTGGCTCATGGACGAAGGAGGTGACCAGAGAATCGTCAACTCTGCATCATGCCATCGAGAACGTAAGTGATCGTGACATCGAAAAGGAGAAGCAAAATGAAGAAGGTACTGCTCATCGCCGCGTTGGTCGTGTTGTTTGCGGCACTGGCCGCGTGCTCGCCAGCACCGACCCCCGCCCCCACAGCGGCTCCGCCCACAACGGCACCTCAGGCAACGACGGCCCCGACCGCGGCGGCGACCAAGGCGGCCACCACCGCTCCGACATCCGCCGCAACCACCGCGGCGACCAAGGCGCCGACGACGGCAGCAACTACAGCCGCCACGACCGCCGCCACTAGCTCGCCGACGACGGCGACCAAGTCGATCACCTTTGGGGTCGTCTTGGTCGGTCCCTACAACGACCACGGCTGGAGTGAGGCGAACTATATTGCAGCGAACTACGTGAAGCAAAAGCTGCCGGGGAGCGATTTTATCTACCTGGACAAGCTCAACCCGTCTGACCGCCCTGGAACGACCCTGGAGCAGGTCGTCACCGACATGGCTTCCAAGGGCGTCAAGCTGATTCTGACGACTTCGGACGACTTTCAGACGGATACGACCACCGCCGCCCAAAAGCACCCCGACCTCACCTTCATCAACGTCTCGGGCGATAATGCCTGGAAGGATGGCAAGAACTATAAAGGGCTCAAGAACTTGGGCAACTTTATGGGCAAGATGGAATATATGAAGATGGTCGCGGGCTGCGCGGCGGCGCTGACCACGCAGACCGGTAAGATCGGTTTCCTGGGCCCCTTGGTGAACGACGAGACCCGGCGTTTGGCCGACTCCGCCTACCTGGGCGCCCGGTACTGCTGGACGACCTATGCCAAGAAAGACCCTTCGGCGTTAAAGTTCGACGTCAAGTGGATCGGGTACTGGTTCAATATCCCCGGCGTGACCCTGGACCCGACCCAGGTCGCGAATGGCTTTTACGATGCCGGCAACGATGTTGTCATCTCCGGCATCGATACGACCGAGGCCCTGGTCGTTGCCGGACAGCGGCAGAAGCAAGGTCAAAAGGTCTACGCCCTCTCGTATGATTACATCAATGGCTGCAATGAGGCGCCGGATGCGTGTCTCGGCGTGCCCTACTTTAACTGGGGTCCGCGCTATCTCAAGACGGTTCGGGATTTTGCCGCCGGCACTTGGCAGCCCGGATGGTATTGGGATGGTCCGGATTGGAAAGACATCAACAATCCGGATACGAGCGCGGTCGGCTTTACGTATGGCAAAGCGCTGAGCAACGCGAACAAGGCGACGATCCAGAACCAGTTCATCCCTGGCATGGCGGATGGCAGCATCAGCCTGTGGAAGGGTCCAGTCACTCTGCAGGATGGATCCACATACATCGCGGCGGGCAGCACGGCAACCGATCAGCAGATCTGGTACATGCCGCAGTTGCTCCAAGGCATGACGGGAGCCAGCGCGCCAACCAAGTAGGATTTCGATTACGTAGGGGCGACCGGATGGTCGCCTTGGCACGGTCGCCCCTACCCAAGGACAGGTAATGCGTCTGGAACTAAAATCGATTCACAAGTATTTTGGTCTAGTCCACGCCAATGACGGCGTTGATCTGACTGTCGAATCAGGAACGATTCACGGTCTCCTGGGCGAGAACGGCGCGGGCAAGTCGACTTTGATGAAAATTCTGTCCGGCTTTATCCGGCGGGACTCGGGCGAGATTCTGCTGGACGGCCGGCCGGTGGAATTCCATTCACCCGCCGAAGCGATCCGGATGGGGATTGGAATGCTCCACCAAGACCCTCTGGATTTTCCTCCCCTCTCTGTCTTGGATAATTTCCTATTGGGACGTGAAGACGGTTTTGTGCAGAACCGGGCACGCGCGTTAGCCGATCTCAAGAGACTATCAAGCCAGTTTGGTTTTGATCTCGATCCGGAGACGCTTGTCAGTACACTGACGGTCGGCGAGCGGCAGCAGTTGGAGATCATGAGGCTCCTCTCGCTCGGCGTGCAGATTCTGATCTTCGACGAGCCGACCACGGGGATTTCGCTCCCGCAAAAGGTCAAGCTCTTTGAGACTCTGCGTCTGCTGGCGAAGGAAGGCAAGTCGATCATCTTTGTGACGCACAAGCTGCAAGATGCCGAAGACTTGTGCCAACGCGTCACGGTGCTCCGGCGCGGCCAAGTGACCGGTCAGGTCGAGCATCCGTTTACGGCGAGCCAACTCGTCCAGCTGATGTTTGGCCAGAACCTGGCGGTGAGCGCACGCCAGGCCATTGAGCTCGGGGCGCCGATTCTGGAAATGCGCGATGTGGCGGTCGAAGACTATCGGCTGCGCGTGCCCAACCTCAACCTTCAGGTATGCGCCGGCGAGGTCATCGGACTGGCCGGTATCGAAGGGAGCGGGCAGCGCTTGTTCTTGCGAGCCTGTGCCGGGCTCTTGCCGCCGAGCGCCGGCGAGATCTGGATCGCGGGCGCCAAAATGAATCGCCAGCCGTATCACAAGTTTCTGGAGCGCGGGGTGGCGTATATGCCGGCGGGCCGCCTGGAAGAGGGACTCGTCCCCGGGCTGAACCTGGCGGAACATTTCGTCCTCGTCGGCCGGTCCAAGGATTTCTT
The DNA here is from genome assembly GCA_023381515.1 of Chloroflexota bacterium. Next base: position 112,242 of record JAMCQI010000110.1, read on the forward strand.
TATCAACTGGGGCGCGGCACAGAGCGAGGCGCAGGTCAAAATCGAGGAGTATAGTATTCATGGCGTGCCGGCGACGCGCGTGGAATCCCTGTCGGGCGGCAATCAACAGCGGGCGCTTCTGGCGCTCCTCCGTCCCGATATAGATCTCCTTTTGTTGGAGCATCCGACGCGCGGGTTGGATATTGAATCGACCCTGTGGGTATGGAACCAACTGCTGGAACGACGGCGGCGCGGCACCGCGATCGTCTTTGCGTCGGCGGACCTGGACGAGATTTTGGAATACAGTGATCGGATTCTGGTTTTCTCGGGAGGACGGGTGGCTCAAGCGCTTGTGGCCAAAGAGACCTCCGTGACGCAACTCGGCGAATTGATCGGGGGCAAGGGGCTATGAAGGCCATGGGCGAGAGGACTGAGCCATCGAAAGGCCGGGTGGAGGAAACACCTAGGACCCGTGAGGGCGTGCCCGCCCCCGCGCAGGAAGCGACCGCGCGACGGGGCGCGGGAATGTGGGAGAACCTGGCCTGGAGCATCGGCCCCATCCTTCTGGGCCTCATACTGACGACCTTGGCTCTCCTCGCGGTCGGCGCAAACCCGGTCAGGGCGTACACTGTCATGTGGAAGGGCGCGTTCGGAAACGCCGCCCAGTTCAGCAATGTGGTCTCGTCCTGGGTGCCCCTGGCGCTTGCGTCAGTGGGACTGCTCATTACGTTTACGGCGGGCCTGTGGAATATCGGGATTGAAGGCCAGATCATCATGGGCGCCATCTTTACTGCCTGGACCGCCCGCACGTTTGACTGGCCTGCAGAAGCCTTGATTCCAGCCCTCTTTATCTCCGGAATCATCGGGGGGGCGGCCTGGGCGCTCCTCGCGGGTGTCCTCAAGACGTACGGGCATGTGCACGAAATCTTTGGAGGACTCGGGCTGAACTTTGTCGCGACCGGCGTCACGCTCTATTTGATTATCGGCCCCTGGAAGCGAGCAGGGATTGCGTCCACGAGCGGAACAGAGCTCTTCCGCCCCGCCGCCTGGCTTCCCACCTTTCCAGGCGGGATGGCAGTGGGGCCCATTGAGATCGCCGTCGCGGTCGTATCGCTCGTGATCGTCTATTTCGCACTGCGCGGGACACTGTGGGGCCTGAAGCTCAAGGCGATCGGCAAGAATATCCGTTCGGCCTACTGGATCGGGATTTCTACAAGGCTGCATTTGCTGGGCGCCTTTGCGCTCTGCGGAGCCTTCGCCGGCATGGCGGGCACCGTGCAAGCGATCGGGGTATGGCACCGGTTGATCCCCGCGATCTCGGGCGGATACGGGTACCTCGGAATCCTCGTCGTGCTTCTTTCAGGTTTTCAAGCTGCCGGCCTCGCACCGGTTGCTTTTTTCTTTGCGGCTGTCTCGAAAGGAAGCGTGGCCCTGCCGCTCGATTTACAGTTGGATTCCTCTCTCGGCGGGGTGCTGCAAGGGATTATCGTTCTCCTCGTCATCTTGAGCCAGGGGGTGCGGGCGCGCGTGCAGCGGGCGGGAGCCAGCGCGCGGATTGATTCCGCCGTGCTCGCTTCGCCGGTCGGCCCGACGGCGGCACCGGTCGAGGCGAACGAAAACCCGCCGCTGTAAAGGAAACAAGCGGACCGCTAGGAGTTTACGTGAACAACACGTTAATTCAAACGCTCGCGTCCATTCTCGCGTCGAGTTCGCCGCTGGTCTTTGCGGTCGTCGGCGAAACGATCAACGAGAAAGCGGGCGTGACCAACCTTTCTCTCGACGGGACCATTCTTCTATCGGCCATGGTCGGCTTTGCCGTCGCCTATACGACGAACAGTTTGTATCTCGCTTTCTTCGCGGCCATGCTGGTCGGGATGATCGTCGCGGGGCTAGTGGCCTTTTCAAGCATTGCGCTCAAGTTGGACCAGATTGCCGTGGGTTTCGTGTTGACCCTGCTGTGCACGGACCTCTCCACTTTTTTCGGCAATCCTTTTGTGCGCCTGCCGGGCCCCGCGGTGCCGTATCTTCCCATCCCCATTCTCAAGGATATCCCCGTCATCGGCCCGATCTTTTTCGCTCAGAATGTCGTGGTCTATCTCAGTCTCCTGTTGATCGTCGCGGCGTGGTGGTACATCTTCAAGACTCAGCCGGGTTTGAAACTGCAAGGAATCGGCGAGCGCCCCGCGGCTGCCTTTGCCCGTGGGACGAATGTGAACAAGTTGAGGTTCCTTTATACGCTCGTAGGCGGCTCGCTCGTCGGGTTTGCGGGCGCGAGCTATTCGCTCTTTGTTCAGCTGGGGTGGAGTTATCACAAGACGTATGGGATCGGCTGGATCGCGCTCGCGATCGTGATTTTCGGCGGCTGGAATCCGGTCCGGGGCGCGGTGGGCGCCTACATCTTCGGGGCATTGCAGATGCTCGGCAGCTTTGCGCAAGGAGTTCCGGCGTTCGCCGAAATTCCGACACAGGTCTTTCAAACCGCGCCATTTGCCCTGATGATCATTGCGCTTCTCCTCGTCAGTAACGAGTCCATTGACCACTTTTTCAGCGGGTCGCCTATCTCCCGGCGGATTTGGCGATCGCTGCGCGGGGCTCCGCCGGGAGCGCTGAGTACGACGTTTGAGCAAGAGTGATAAAGACGCGGAGGACGGTCCGCGGCAAGAACGCGGGTTCTTCCTCAGACAGACGCGGGAAGAATGAGAGGAAAGAACATGATAAAGACCGTGGAGGCGACTTTCGACGGGCAAGTACTACGCCCGGATGAGCCGCTCGAGCTAGAACCAAACACACGAGTTCGGATCACCATAGAATCTACTACAACCGAGGGCGGCAAGCCGGCGTCATTCCTTCGCACAGCACGATCGTTGAACCTCGAAGGTCCTTCCGACTGGTCCGCAAAGATAGAGGAATATCTCTATGGACCCACTGGTTCCCGGTAGTAGTGTGTTTCTCGATACGGCATATGCTATCGCGCTTTCGGCACCCAACGATGAGCATCATGCCAGAGCCGTACAGCTTGCAGCGCAGCTAGAGAGTGGCCCAGCGCGGCTCATCACCACACGTGCCGTGTCGCTGGAAATCGGGAATGCACTTGCAAAGCAGCGCCATCGCCAAGCCGCCGTAGAACTATTGGATGCTCTTGAGCATGATCCGAACGTGGAGATTATCCCACTTTCGGAAGAGCTCTATGGCAGAGCTTATCGACTGTATCGTGAAAGGCCGGATAAAGAGTGGGGCATCACAGACTGCATCTCCTTTGTCGTTATGCAAGAGCATGGTCTAACTGTGGCGCTGACGACGGATGAACACTTTCAACAGGCGGGGTTCCGGGCCCTCCTGCGTGAAGGCTGAGCCGTCTGGATTCGGCTATTGTTCGAGCTATCGAGAGAAAAGGTATGACCGTGAGTGTAGTCGCCTCTATAAGGCGCATTAATCGTGGCCGGCTGGACTTGCTCCTTATTCCGGCGCTGGCGGGCGGCCTGGGGCTGCTCGTCGGCGCGATCATATTGCAGCTCCTGGGCGCGAACCCGATCAGTGCTTACCTGGCAATGCTTCAGGGCGCGTTCGGCAGTCCGAATGCCATTGCGGATACTCTCGTCAAAGCCTCGCCGCTGATGTTCGTCGGTATCGGAATATGTATCGCCTATCGCTGCGGAGTCATTAATATCGGCGGCGAGGGCCAGATGGTGATGGGCGCGATCTTCACCACGGGCATCGGGCTCACGTTCCAACAGGCGCCCGCGTGGTTCCTCGTCCCGGCCGGACTCATCGCCGGTTTTGTCGGCGGGGCGGTCTGGGGCGGCATTGCGGGCGTGCTCAAATCTGCCTTCCGGGTCAACGAAGTCCTGAGCACCATCATGTTGAACGCGATCGCGACCCAGATCATGTCCTTTTTGCTCACCGGCATCCTCATCGACCCGACGACGCGAGACAATGCCATCAAGATCCCCCAGACCCAACGGTTGCCCCCCCTGTCCGATCTCCCCCGCTGGGTGCCCACCCGACTTCACCTCGGCGTCCTCATCGCGGTGATTATGGCCGTGCTGGTCTACATCCTGCTGTGGCGGACGACGATCGGTTATCGCATCCGCGCGGTCGGCCTGAATCCCAAGGCCGCGCGCTATGCGGGCATCTCGGTGGACCACTATCAGGTCTTTGCCTTTTTGCTGAGCGGGGCTTTTTCAGGACTGGCGGGCGCGGCCGAACTCCTCGGGGTCACCCATCGCCTCTTTTCGGATGGCTCTGCCACCGGCTTTACGAGTAATGCCGGTTTCAACGGCATCGTGGTCGCGCTCTTTGGTGGGCTGCACCCGATCGGGACGATCCCCGCTGCGATCCTTTTCGGCGCGCTGCTCGTGGGCGCGAACAGCCTCCAGCGCACGGTCCAAGTCCCCTCGGCGTTTGTCACGACGCTCGACGGACTCGTGGTCGTCTTTGTCGTCGCGAGTCAGATCTGGAGCCGCCGCCGCAGCCCGCAGCGCCTGTCAGCAGAGCCGACGGCGAGCCGAGGAGAGGCGCCGCCACCGCTCGCAGAGCGGGAGGCGACCCAATGATCACCCAGCTGCTCTCGACGACGGTGCTGGTCGGTATTCTGGCTTCCGGTATCCGATTGGCGACTTCGTATCTGTATGCGGCGATCGGCGAAACGTTCGGGCAAATCAGCGGTGTGCTCAACCTGGGGGTGGAAGGGATTATGCTGGTCGCCGCTTACGCGGCGTACTTTACGGTTCTGCAGACGAACAATTTGGGGTTGGGGCTCGTGGCCGCGATGGTGGTGGGCGGAGCCATGGGATTGGCGATGGCGTTTATTAGCGTCACGCTCCAGGCCGAACAGGGGATCAGCGGCATCGGCGTCTATCTCTTCGGCTTGGGGCTGAGCGACCTCCTCTTTCGGGTGACGGTCAAGTCGGTGCAGTTGGTCAAGGGCTTTCCCGATATGCAAATCCCCGGTCTGAGCAACCTGCCGATCCTGGGGCCCGCGCTGTTTAGACAGAATCTCCTGGTCTATGGCGCTTTTCTCCTGGTGCCCGTCGCGTGGTTCGTGCTGAACAAGACCACGTTTGGCCTCAAGGTGCGGGCGGTCGGCCAAAACCCTGAAGCGGCCGATTCGCTTGGCATCAGCGTCGCCCGCACCCGCTATATCACCGTAACGCTCGGGGGCGTCCTCTCCGGTGTTGCCGGCGCCTCGCTCTCGATCGCACTGCTCAATGTCTTTCAAAGCAATCTGACGAGCGGACAAGGGTTTATCGCCGTCGCCCTTGTCTACTTTGGCGCGTGGAAGCCTTTCCGCGTGATGCTCGGCTGCTTGCTCTTTAGCATGGTGAATGCCCTTCAGCTCTATGTTCAGGTGCTGGGGATTCCGTTGCCCCCGGATATCGCTCTCATGATGCCGTACATCCTGACGATTATTGCCTTGATTTTTGCGGCAAGGCAGATCGTGATCCAGCCCGCCGCGCTGACCAAGCCGTTTGAGAGGGGCGAGTGACTGAGGAGTGTTGGTTCGGTGATTGTGTGATTGGGTGAATATGACTCATTAGCAGCGAGAGAGCGGAAAACGTGATGCGTGAAACGCAGCGAGCAACCCAGTTCCGCTACGCTCTCGTGGATACAGAGAAGGAGGTGAGCACTGAATTTGCGATAGCGCAATTTCATAGGCCCGAGCACGACGTTCAACAATTTTGGAGGAGAGGTTTATGAACGCCAGACGTTTCGTTCTTGCACTGTTCCTCGTTTCTGCCATGGTTTTGGTCGCGTGTGCGCCAACGCCGGTATCACCCACCTCGGCACCCGCAGCGACCAGCGCGCCCACCACGGCTCCGAAGGCCGCCACGACGGCTCCAACCGCGGCTGCGACCACCGCCGCGACGACCGCCTCGACCACGGCGCCCACAACAGCCGCCACCAAAGCGGCGACGACGGCGCCCACCACCGCGGCCGGCGGCAAAGTCTTTAGAGTAGCGGTGATCATGCCGAGTGCGATTAACGACCTGGCTTTTAGCCAGAGCATGTATGATGCACTCAAAAAAGTCCAGGCCACCATGGGACCGGACAAGTTCCAGTTTGCCTACACGGACAACATGTTCAATGTGCCGGATGCCGCGGCCGCCATCCGCGATTATGCAAGCAAGGGCTACGACCTGGTAATCGCGCACGGTTCGCAGTACGGCGCCTCGCTCGCCGACATTGCACCCGATTTTCCAAAGACCGCGTTCGCCTGGGGCACGGCGGTGGATACGTTTGCCAGCAAGGGCGTCAAGAATATCAACGCCTATACCGTCGCCTCCGATCAGGGCGGCTATGTCGAAGGGGTCATTGCCGCCAAAATCTCAAAGAGCGGGACCGTGGGCGCGATTGGCCCGGTTCCGGCCGGCGACGGCCAATTGACGATACTGGGGTTTGAAGCCGGCGCCAAGGCGACGAATCCGAACATCAAGGTGCTGACGCAGTTCACGAATGATTTCAGCAACGCGGCATTGATGTCCCAAGCCGCCCAGACGATGATCTCTTCCGGCGCGGATGCACTGACCGGGACTTCACAGGCCGTTACCGGTGCCATCTCCGTTTGCAAGGACAAGAACGTACCCTGGTTCGGCAACCAATCCTCTCAAACCTCTCTCGCGCCCAAAATCGTGGTCGCCAACCAGGTCTATGACTGGACTCCGTTCTTGGAGCAGATGATTGCGAACACCCAGAAAGGCATCCTGGGCGGTCAAATCATGACCGGCACCCTGAAGAACAAGGTGCTCGTAATCGATTACAACAGTGCCTACCCCCTGCCCGCGGATGTCAAGGCGCTGGCGGACAAGACCATTCAGGGCTTGGCGGACGGAACGATTCAGACGGGCGTCAAGCCGCAGTAAGTAAAACGTGATGCGGGGACGTGATACGTGAAGCGTGATGCGTGATACTGTCGCGTTTCGCGTATCACGCATCACGTTCAAGATAGGTGCGTATGAGCGCTACGGCGGAGCCGTTGAAAATCAATCAGGTCGAGCTGCGCGGGATTACCAAGCGCTTTCCCGGCGTGCTGGCCAACGATCATATCCAGTTCGACGTGCGCGCGGGCGAAATCCACGCGCTGCTCGGCGAGAACGGGGCGGGCAAGAGCACGTTGATGAAAATCCTTTACGGCCTTTACCAGGCGGACGAAGGAGAGATAGTCATCAACGGGCAGCCGATCAAGATCAAGTCGCCGACCGACGCTTTGCGCCACGGCATCGGGATGATCCACCAGCACTTTCAGCTCGTGTCTGCTTTTACCGTAGCCGAAAATGTGGCACTGGGTCTCCCCTCTTCCCGCGGCCTCCTGCTTGATTTGGACGTCGTGAGCGAGCGCCTGGGGAAGTTGGCCGAGGATTATGGGCTGGAGGTAGACCCGCGGTCTCCGGTCTGGCAGTTGGCCGTCGGCCAGCAGCAGCGCGTCGAGATCTTGAAGGCGCTGTACCGGAACGCGGCCCTCCTCATTCTCGACGAGCCGACGGCCGTCCTCACCCCGCAAGAAGTGGACGACCTCTTTGTTACGCTACGACGTCTGACCCAGGCCGGGAACGCCTTGATCTTTATCAGCCACAAACTGCACGAGGTCATGCGGATCAGCGACCGCGTCACCGTCTTGCGGGATGGGCGCGTGGTCGGGCGGGTCGCGACGAGAGAGACGAGTGAAAAGGAGCTGGCGCGCCTCATGGTCGGGCGAGAGGTGACGAGTACCTGGGGGAGACAGGCCGTCGAATCCGCGCCGGTTGTCTTGCGGATCGACAGGCTCGTCGCGAATGACGACAAGGGGCTGCCCGCGCTGAAAGGGGTGTCCTTCGAGGTCTGCGCGGGAGAGATTGTGGGCGTGGCCGGAGTATCCGGCAACGGCCAGCGCGAACTGGCGGAGACGATCGCCGGGCTGCGGCGGGTGACCGGCGGCCGCATTGCGATTGGCGAGCGCGAGGTGACGAATGGCTCGCCCGCCGAGGCGATCGCCGCGGGAGTCGCCTTTATCCCGGAAGAACGGATGACGATGGGGGTGGTGCGGGACTTTACGGTCTCTGAAAACGCCATCCTCGAAACGCACGCTCAGCCGCCGCTCGCGACGCGCGGCATCTTTCTTGATTTCGGCAAGATTCGCGCACATACCGCCCGGCTGGTGCGAGAATACGACGTTCGGACGCCTTCTCAGTCGACGTCGATCAAGAGCTTGTCGGGTGGAAACATTCAAAAGCTTATTCTCGCCCGTGAGCTGAGCCGCCAGCCCAAGCTGTTGGTGGCCGCCCAGCCGACGCGCGGCGTCGATATCGGAGCGACGGAGTATATTCACCGGCGGCTGATGGAGCAGCGAGCGCAGGGAACGGCGATTCTACTCATCAGCGAGGATTTGGACGAGATCCTGGCGCTTGCCGACCGGGTCGCCATTATGTATGAAGGAGAAATTGTCGGGATCGTCCCGCCGACTACGTCGGTGGACGACCTGGGGCTCTTGATGGCGGGAGCGAAACGGATAGCGTGAACCGCGCGTGCCGGGCGGCTGTGGCAAGAACCACTGCCGAGCGCCCTCGTGCTCCTGCCAGAGCTGGGGATTACAGCTTTGATTTTTACCGCTTGCCGGTTTGCACGGCGCTTAAATGGTGCTAGAATAGCCTTTGCTTGAATCCTCTGGTAATCGGTCGGCGTACCCGGGGTTGGTACGACGGCGTCGGGCATCCCCGCTCGAAAAGTGCCGATTGCCACGTTCGCAAATCTTTTGGTTTGCGCGCAAATGTACACCCACCTATGGTGAGATTCTGGAAGGATTACCACTCCCCCACGACTCTCGACGAGGCATTGGTACTGTTAGCGCACTATCAAGGCCGTGCCCGCGTCGTCGCGGGCGGGACAGACCTGTTCCTCGACCTGTCCGCTGCCTACGAATCCGGCGGACGTCCCTGCCTGGACGCGCTCATAGATATTACGCGCATGGAAGGCGCCGACGCCCTCGTCGAGCAAGACGGCTATATCATCATCGGCTGCGGAGTGACGCATGCACAAATTGTCGACTCGCCGCTGATCCAAGCTCGTGCCACCGCGCTCGCGGAAGCGTGTTCCGTCGTGGGCGGTCCACAGGTTCGCAATGTCGCGACGCTCATCGGGAATGTTGCGCACGCTCTGCCGGCGGCGGATGGGACGATCGCACTCTTGGCGTTGGAGGCGGAAGCGCGGGTCAATGAGCCAATGCGGAATGACAAATCCCAAATGACCAATGACAAGGGGTGGAGGCCGCTGGGGGAATTGTTTAGGGGGCCGGGGGAGTCGACGGTCGATGCGACGCGCGAGATCATCACGGCCGTTCGGTTTCGACCCACGGGTGAGCACGCGGCGAGCGCGTTTGCGCGGGTGATGCGTCCGCAGGGGGTCGCGCTGCCGATCCTGGGGATGGCGGTGAAGGCTAGAGGAAGGATGAAGGCGGAAGGCGGAAGGATGAAGACTGCCGGCACCGGGCTCCCACAGCGAGGTCCAGTGGAGCAAGGTCCCCGCGGGCCCTCCAGCGAGAATGATGGTGGAGTGCGAATAGAAGAGATTGCGATTAGCGTGGGGCCGGTAGCACCCGTGCCATTTAGAGCGTCGAGAACGGAAGCGTTTTTGAGCGGCAAGGAGTGGGGTGAAGATGTGCTGGAGCAAGCGACGCGTGTGCTCTTGAGCGAGGTCGCGCCGCGGTCGAGCCCGCATCGGGCCACGAAGGAATATCGATTAGAGTTGCTGCCCTCTCTTTTGAGCGAGACCTTAGGGATGGCGATAGAGCGCCTACGAACATAGGCAGGCGCATCTGCGCAAATGCGGAAAGCGACAGGGAATAGTATGAGCGTGGGGTGATGCCGTGCAGGAAGCACTGCATCCTCCCATACCAGAATAGATTTCGAGGTTCTCATGCCTCTTTTGAATATAAACGTCAACGGCCAAGATCATGCGGTTGAAATTGAACCGCACGAATATCTCGCATCGGTCTTGCGGGAACGATTGGGGCTCACGGGCACCAAGATAGGGTGCGACGAGGCCGAATGCGGCGCCTGCACGGTCCTCGTGAACGGCACGCCGGTGGATTCCTGCCTTTACCCCGCACTGAAGGCCGATGGCGCCCGCGTCCTGACGATTGAGGGCCTCGCCGGGACATGGCAGGGTGAAGGGGATGCCTCCTCTGCGTCGGCCCCAGATCAGCCACACCTCCATCCACTCCAGCGGGAATTCATCCGGCAGGGCGCGGTGCAGTGCGGCTTTTGCACGCCGGGTCTAATCATGACGGCGAAGGCGCTCCTAGACCAGAATCCCAATCCTACGGACGACGACATCAAAACCGCTCTGAAGGACAATTATTGTCGCTGCACGGGGTATATCAGCGTCATGAACGCCGTGAAAGCCGCGGCGGTGCAAGTTGCGGGTCAGACCCATGTTCCGGGCCTGAAACCCGGAACCATGAAACTTGAAACCGGCAAGGACGTCTATGCTCCCAAGTTGCCGGAGACGAAGGCGCCTCTCGCCGCAGTGGGCCGGCCGCTCCCGCGACTGGATGCGGAGGCGAAGGTGACGGGCGCGGCCAAATATGCCGACGATTACGTTTTTCCCGGCATGCTCTTCGGCGCGACGCTACGGGCGAAATATCCCCACGCCCGCATCGTCAGAATAGAAACCGAGCGGGCGAAAGCACTGACCGGCGTGCGGGCAGTACTGACACATGCGAATGTCCCCGGCTCCAAGAACCATGGTCTCATCTTCAACGACTGGCCGGTGCTGTGCTACGACAAGGTTCGCTATATGGGGGACGCGATCGCGATTGTAGCGGCCGAGACGCGCGAGGCGGCCGAGCGCGCGCTCGACCTCATCCAAGTGGATTACGAAGAACTACCGGTGGTTGACAATCCGATCGACGCCTTGAAACCCGCCGCACCCGTGGTGAACGATTTCACTGGCCACGGCAATCTCCTCAAGCACATTCACGTGGACAAGGGAGACGCGGACCGCGGCCTGGCTGAAGCGGATATTGTGATCGAGCGTGAGTACCATACGCCGACCTATGACCACGCGTTCCTCGAGCCCGAGTGCTCGATCGGCCGGGTGACCGAGGACGGCCGGATCGAGGTATACGTCGGTTCGCAGATTCCGTACGAGGACCGCAGACAGATTGCGGCGAGCCTCGGCATCCCCGAAACGCAGGTCCGGGTGATCGGGACGGTGATCGGCGGAGGTTTCGGCGGCAAGGAAGATATCGCCGCGCAGATTCACGTCGCCTTGCTCGCGCGGGCGACCGGCCGTCCCGTCAAGATGTTGTACTCGCGGCACGAGAGCCTGATCTTTCACCCCAAGCGGCACGCCACGGTCATCCGCATCAAAACGGGAGCGAAAAGAGATGGGCGGCTCACGGCGGTACGGGCCGAGATCTATGGCGACAGCGGGGCGTACGCCTCGTTGGGCGACAAGGTAATGACGCGCGCCGCGACCCATGCGGCCGGCCCGTATGAGGTGCCGAACGTCAAGATCGACTGCTATGCCATGTATACGAACAACCCGCCCGCCGGCGCTTTTCGCGGCTTTGGGGTAACCCAATCCGCGTTCGCGGTCGAATCGAACATGGACATTCTCGCCCACGAACTCGAAATGGACCCGCTCGAGTTGCGCCGGATGAACGCTCTACGCGTGGGGGCGACGACGAGCACGGGTCAGCTGGTGCGCGAAAGCGCGGGACTGGTCAAGTGTATTGAGGAGGTGGAGAGAGAGATTGGAGATTGTAAGTTGCAGATTGGAAGTGAGAAGCTGGAAGTTGGAAATCGAAAAATGGAAATCGAAAGCGAAGAGCTGCCCGACCTCCGGCCTCCAATCTCCAAATTCCAATCTCCCACTTCCAGGGCTTGGGGGGTTGCGGCGGCGTATAAGAATACGGGGCTCGGCGGGGGCGCGGCGGACAAGTCCGGCGCAGAGGTAGAGGTTTATGACGACGGTTCGGCCGAGGTGAGGTCGAGCGCGGCCGAGATCGGCCAGGGCCTGCCCAATGTGCTTGCCCAGATTGCGGCGGAGGAATTGGGGCTCCCGATCGAGCGGGTCCGCGTTCTTCTGAGTGACACCGATCTCACCCCGGACGGCGGGCCGACCACGGCCTCGCGGCAGACGTTCGTGACGGGCAACGCCGCACGGTTCGCGGCGAAGGGAATGCGCGAGCTCTTGGCCGAGACGGCGAGCGAACGCCTGGAGGCGCCGCCGGACAAGTTGGTTTTCCGCGACGGATTTATCGCAAGCGACGGCCGGAGAGTGCCGTTGACCGATGTGGTGAAATGGGCGAAAGAAGAAGGACGAACGACGCGCTACCGGCATGAATACACCGCGCCCGAGACACGCGATCTGGGAGAGGGCGGCGATATGCACTTTACCTTTAGCTATGCGGCCCAAGCCGCGCTCGTCGAGGTCGATACGAACACCGGGCGGGTGCATGTCCTCAAGGTGATCGCGGCGACGGATGTGGGGCGGGCGATCAACCCGCTCGCGCTGGAAGGTCAGATCGAAGGCGGGATCGTCATGTGCATCGGGAATGCGCTGACGGAAGAGTATATCGCGGAAAAGGGCCGCATCTGGACCGACCGCCTGGCCAAGTACAAGATGCCGGGGATCAAAGAGACACCGGAAATTGTGTCCTGCATCGTCGAGGACGAGTCGAGCACGGGGCCGTACGGGGCGAAAGGGGTGGGTGAAATCTCTTCGATTCCCACCACGCCGGCGATTACGAATGCGATTTACAATGCGACCGGCGTGCGAGTGTACAGTTTGCCGGTGGACCAAGACAAGCTCTTGCTGGCGATGAGGGCGGGGCGGAAAGAGATCCGGTAAATGGGCCGACCGAGTCAGATGCCTGACATCATCAGGACCATCCATTCTCGCGTCACGGAAGAGCGCGACGCGATTGTTTCTCTGCTGCGCGACCTGGTCGCGATCCCCAGTTTTGAGGGGAATATCCGCGACGTGGCCGCGCGGGTCGAGCGCGAGCTGCGAGCCCTCGGGTTTGAGGATATTCATTACGCACCTTATGGAGATATTGTCGCGCGGATTGGTCCTTCCTCAAGCGGGCAGGGGGCGACCATCCTTCGGCAAGGCTCAGGACAGGCTTCGGGTCGCCCCTACAGTCAGAATTCCGCGAGGCCGCGCATCCTGCTTTATGATTCCCATCTCGATACCGTGGGAGTTGGGGACTCGGCGGAATGGCAGCATGGGCCGTTCAGCGGCGCGATTGAGAACGGAATGATGTATGGGCGCGGGACGGCGGACGAAAAGGGCTCGACGCCGCCGATGATCTATGGATTGAAAATCGCGCACGATTTGGGCTTGCTGGATGGAATCACCGCCTATTATTTCGGCTCGATTGAAGAATGGTGCGAGGGGCTATCGGCGCGGGTGTTTGCCGAAGAAGAAAAGGTGCGGCCGGATTGGGTCGTGATCGGCGAGCCGACGGACCTGCAGGTCTACCGCGGACACAAAGGACGCGCCGAGTTTCGCGTGACGGCGAAAGGGCGGAGCGCACACGGGGCTTCCCCCTGGCTGGGCGATAACGCAGTCTACAAGATGCAAGAGGTGATTCGGGCGATTCCGGAACTGGACGCGCGGCTGCCGAACCATCCGTTTCTCGGTCGCGGCTCGATCGTGGTGACGCACATTGAATCGCGCGAGTCGTCGTTCAACGCGGTTCCAGACCGCTGCTCGATTGTGCTCGACCGCCGGTTGACCTTTGGTGAGACGGCGGAAGAGGCGTTGAAACAGGTGCGTGCGCTTTTACCGTCGAGCGATTTTGAGGCGGAGGTGCTGCGCTATAACCGGCCGAGTTACAATGGGTGTCTCCGCGAGGTAGACCAAGTTTTCCCCGCATGGGCCTTCGACGAGTCGCACCCATTCGTCCAGGCTGCCCTCACCGCATCGAGAGAGGCGGGGCTCGCGACCACCACGGGCAAGTGGAACTTTTCCACGAATGGCGCCTACTGGGCGGGGGAAGCTCACATTCCCTCTATAGGATTCGGGCCGGGCAGAGAGGACGTGGTCCACACAACCGACGAGCACATTTCGCTGGACGATGTGGTGCGGGCCGCAGAGTGGTATGCAATGCTACCGGCCCAAGTCTAGAATCCGCAGGTGGCTGGTAGGAGTGGCTCCGCGCCCAAAAGAAGAGGGACGCGGAGCTATGTGTCTGCCAGGGCGGCCATGCGTGATATCGTCCTGCAGGAGGATAAAACGGAAAGGCAGGGACACCCCTTCAACTTTGCTCGCACCCCCAGGGTCGGGCTCAGCGCCCTGACCTGGGCGCACTTTCTGAACGACGGCTATATCAATTATCTGCCGGCGGTGCTACCCGTGTTGCTGGAAGAGCTGCACATCCCGCTTGCCCTGGTCGGCAGCCTGGTCCTGTCGCTCCAGGGGATAGGATCGCTCCTCCAACCCTTGGTCGGCTGGAGAGCCGATCGTGCGGGAGGGCGGAGTTTCGTCCTGGTCGGGCTTGGGATGAGCGCGTTGGGCGCGAGCTTGATCGCCCTGGCGCCGAGCTACTGGCCGCTGATCGGTCTCTTGATCATCGCGGGTCTCGGCAGCGCCGCCTTCCATCCACAGGCACTCGCTTCTGCCCGTGCTCTCACCAGAAGCCGCGAGGGTCTGACGATGTCGTTCTTCCTGATCGGCGGCGAATTGGGTCGCGGCCTCTGGCCCAGTGTGGCTGGGCTGTTAGTCGTGTGGCTCGGACTGCACAGCCTCTGGTTATTTGCCATTCCGGGCGCGCTTACCGTGTTGGTTCTTGCCCAGTTTACCCCCAGCTTGCCGCCTGAACCCTCCCAGGCGGTACGGACCGCCTGGGAAAGCAATCGGAGGCCAATTTTGGCCCTCGTCGGGTTCGTGGGGCTGCGCGGTATGATTTCCTACGGGGTGGTCACGTTCGTGCCATTGCTCTGGCATGCCCGGGGCGGCTCGCTGATCGCCGGGGCATCGCTCATCAGCGTTATGCTGGTGGTAGGCGTCATTGGTAACTTTTTCGGTGGGGTGCTCGCCGACCGGATCGGCCGGTACCCAGTAATAGTGGGATCGAGCCTCTTCTCAGCTCTCTTTCTTTCCCTCTTCCTGCTTTCGCAGGGTCCCTGGCTGTGGGTGAGCCTGGCATTCCTGGGCATCGCGGTCTTTTCCACCGCACCGGTAACCATGCTTATCGGACAGGACCTTTTCCCGAAGAGCCGCTCGATGGCTTCGGGGATCGCATTGGGTGTGGGCAATGCACTCGGGGCAGTTGCGGTTTTCGGTCTCGGCTTTGTCGCAGCGAGCTATGGTATTGACGCATCGTTGTGGTGGATCGCCGGATTGTCCCTTCTGGGGCTTCCTCTCGCATGGGTACTTGCTAAAAAGGAGGTCCATACTGCTGGTGACATCTGAAAAAGTAGACATGGGCGGAGGTTGAACAATGATCTTTTCTGGCTTCCGCTGGAAACTCCCGAAATCTCTCTCTTACATTGGAAATCACACGTGCTTGACAGTTCTTTGTACGTGGGTATAATCTGGGTTGTCAGACGACTGTCGTCTGAAGTCACGCCTTTCTGAAAAGCATGGTCATCAAGAACATCCCTCTCTCTCGCCAGATCGTCCAGGAAATCATCTCGGGTATCCAGTCAGGCACCCTCACTCGAGAGAATGGAGCCTTGCCGTCCGAGGCTGAGCTGAGCCAACGTTTCGACGTCAGCCGCGCCACCATCCGCGAAGCGCTCTCCCTACTTGAGCAGCGCGGAACTGTGATTCGCCGCCACGGCGTTGGGACCTTTGTCGCACCGACCCCCCGCATTGACACCGGACTGGAAGAGCTGGAAAGCCTGGAAACCCTCGCGCGCCGCATTGGACTGGAAACCCGGATGGGGAATCCGACCATCGAAGAACGGGGCGCCGGGCCCGGCGAAGCCGAATGTCTGCAGGTACCCCCCGGCACACCCGTTCTCTCTATCGCGCGGGTCATTCTCACGACCGAACGACCGACGGAGCGCCGACCGGCCGAACGCGCCATCGCCTACCTGGTGGACATTGTCCCCACGAGCGTGTTGCGGCGCGAGGACCTCGACCGAACCTTTCGCGGCTCCGTACTGGATCTGTTTATCCACCGCGGCGATTTAGCGCTCAGTCACTCGCGCACCGATATCTCCATTCAAGCGGCAGATGAGACCATCGCTCGCGCATTGAATCTGCAGGAGGGGGAACCGCTCCACAAACTAGAGGCCCAGCTATACACGCGAGATGGGCGGATTGTCGATTACTCGACCAGCTATTTTGTCCCCGGCTATTTCCATTTTCACGTCATTCGCCGCATCGGTCAGACGAGCGGCGCCCCGGTATCATCTTAACAGGAGGCACTGCCATGCGCAGTTTTATGGGACGCGACATTTTGTCGCTGAAGGATTTTGAACGGAACGAATTTTTCCACGTCTTTGAGGTCGCGAAAGAATTGGAGCCGATCGCCAAGAACCGGCGCAACAGCGATCTGCTGAAGGAAAAGACGCTCGTCACCGCCTTTTATCAACCGAGCACGCGTACCCGTCTCGCGCACGAAGCGGCGATGCACCGGCTCGGTGGCCACGTCACCGGGTTCTCGGATGCCAAGATGACACGCGCGGGGGATTTTTATCAAGAGTCGATCAAAGACACGGTCAAGATGCTCGAGTTTTACGGCGATGTGATCGTCATGCGTCATTTTCAGCAAGGCGCACCGCACGAAGCGGCCAAGTGGGCATCGGTGCCGGTCATCAACGGCGGGGACGGTTGGGGCGAACACCCAACGCAGATCCTGACCGATCTGTACACCGTCTTGCAGGAAAAAGGGCGCATTGACGGATTGACCTGGCTGGCGGTCGGCGACATGCGAATGCGCACCATGCACTCGCTGGGCTATGCGCTGAGCCAATTCGACTGCCCCGTCACCTTTGTCGCGCCTCCGGAGATGTCGCTGACGCGGGAATTCAAGGACGAACTGAAGCAGTACAATGTCAACTTTTCCGAGGCGGACCATGTGGAGCAGGCGATCGGCAAGGCCGACGTGATCCTCGTCGAGCCGGTCGTGCAGCCCGATTACACGAAATCGCGTGACGAGCGCAAGGGGGAGGTCGGCGGGACGCCGGCGAATTACAAGATCACGCGGGAGCTGCTCGGGACCAAGGCGAAATCCGATGCGATTCTCTTGCACTCGCTCCCGCGCATGGATGAGATTCCGACGGATGTGGACATTACGCGGCATTCGCGCTATTGGCAAGAGGCCTTTAACGGCGTGGTGATGCGGATGGCGCTGCTGGCACTCGTTCTAGGCGCGATGGAATAGCAAGGAGCTGAGAATGCAAACCTATCTACGCGGTCGCGATCTCATCGGGGACCTGGATTTTTCAAAGGACGAAGTGGAGACGGTGCTTGACGTCGCGTTCGATTTAAAGCGGCGGCGCGCGTTGAACGAATTGCACCCCTTGCTGCGCGACAAGGTGCTCGCGATGCTCTTTTTCTTTTCGAGCACGCGGACGCGCGGTTCGTTTGAGGCGGGAATGGCGCAGCTCGGCGGGCACGCGGCGTTTATCGAGTCGCGTACGACGCAAATTGCGCACGGCGATACCCCCAAGGAAATCGGCGAGATCTTTGGTCGATATTTCGACGGGATCGCCATCCGGCACGTGGACTGGGGCATCGGCAACAAGTACCTTAACGAGGTGGCCAAGCACTCGCGCGTCCCCGTGCTGAACATGCAGTGCGACATCTACCACCCGTTCCAAATCCTCGCCGACCTCATGACGATCGTGGAGAAAAAGGGCCGCGACCTGCGCCGGAAGAAGATGGTCGTCTCCTGGGCGTATGCCGCCTCGTATCAAAAGCCAATATCGGTGCCGCAAAGCCTCATATTGCAGATGCCGCGTTTTGGGCTGGACCTGGTGCTCGCGCATCCCCCGGAATTCCGACTCATGCCGGAGATCATGGACCAAGCACAGAGCGAGGCGCGCCGGGCGGGCGTGGGCTTTGAAATCGTGGACGATATGGATGCAGCGTTCAAGGATGCGGATGTCATCTATGCCAAATCTTGGGGCGCGCTGGTCCACACGGCAGATGAGAAGCAAGGCGCCGAGATCATTGCCAAGTACAAATCCTGGATTACGGACGAACGGCGGATGAAGCTGGCCAAGCCGGATGCCATCTATATGCACCCGCTTCCCGCCGATCGCAACATCGAAGTCGCCGATGGTGTCATCGACGGGCCCCAGTCGGTGGTATATGATGAGGCCGAGAACCGCTTGCACGTGCAAAAGGCGGTCATGGCGCTCACCCTGTCATAGATAGGAGCACTCATGTCTCAAGTCGCCGTGGTTGCCGTAGGCGGCAACTCGCTTATCAAAGATTCCAAACACCAGACGGTCCCCGACCAATTTGCGGCAACGGTCGAATCGTCCAAGCATATCGCAGGGATGATTCAGCATGGTTGGGATGTGGTTTTGACACACGGGAATGGCCCGCAAGTTGGCTTCATCCTGCGGCGTTCGGAGCTTTCCATTCACGAACTGCACGCCGTACCGCTCGATTATTGCGGCGCGGATACACAGGGCGCGATTGGCTACATGTTCCAGATGGCGCTGGGGAACGAATTTCGCCGGCGCGGCATTCCCAAGCAAGCGGCCACAGTCATCACCCAAACGCTCGTGGACAAGAACGACCCGGCTTTCCAAAACCCCTCCAAGCCGATCGGTTCCTTTATGGACCGCGAGACCGCCCAGAGTCACCGGGAGAAGGAAAATTGGTCGGTGATCGAGGACGCGGGCCGGGGCTGGCGGCGCGTGGTGCCGTCGCCGCTGCCCCAAAAGATCATCGAACGGGATGCGATCCAGGCTCTCATCAAGGCAGGATTCGTCGTCGTCTGCTCGGGAGGTGGGGGAATCCCGGTCATCGAGCAGGAAGGCGAATTGATCGGGGTCGAGGCGGTCATCGACAAGGACTATGCGGCTTCGATCCTCGCGCGCACGGTGGGCGCGGACTTGTTCCTGATTTCCACGGCGGTGGAAAAGGTCGCGCTCAACTATAACAAACCGAATCAACAATGGCTCGACCACATGACGCTGGCCGAGGCGAAGCAATACCAGGCGGAAGGCCATTTCCACAAGGGCTCGATGGGCCCCAAAATCCAGGCGATCATTTGGTATCTGGAAGGGGGCGGTAAACAAGCGATCATTACCAACCCTGAGAACATCGAGCGGGCTCTACTCGGCGAGACCGGAACGCGGATCACGCAGTAGCCATGCAACTCTTTGATCTGCTTTCGCTGTTTTATGCGTTCCTGGGGGTCCGGGCGCTCGTCAATCTTGTCAAGAATTGGCGAGCGTTCACGGACGACGAACTCACGGCCGCCGACCGGCGTTTGGCGAGCGAGGTCGCCTTTTTTCTCCTCGTGCCGATCGGCGTCCTCTTTCACGAACTCGGCCATGCGGTGGCGACCTACCAGGTGGGCGGGACCATCGATTGGCTGAATGGCGGATTCCACTATGCCCTCTTTTGGGGCTATGTCGTGCCGCAAGGAAATTTCACCCCGCTGCAGGACTGGTGGATTGCGCTGTCGGGAAATCTCGTCTCGGTGCTCTACGGGTTCCTGCCGCTCGCGTTTCTGCCGTTGACCCGCAAAGCGTGGCTCAAATACACCATTCTCTCGTTTGCGCGCATTCAACTGGGTTGGTCCCTCATCGGCTATCCACTCATCACGCTCACCGGAATTGACAGCGACTGGTCGACGATCTATTCCCTGCGAACGCTCTCCGTCAGCGCGCCCCTCTTGGTCTTTCACGTCGCGCTCGTGGCGGCGTTGTGGATGATCGACCGGAGCCGGTGGCTCCGGCACTGGGAAGTAGGGCTGTATGCGGGAGCGCGCGAGCCATTGCGTGCGCTGACGGCCAGGGCCAAGAGCGATGGCAAGTCGCCAGAGCCCATGATCGAGCTCGGCAATTTTCTCGCCTCGCAGGGTCAAGTGGACTTGGCGCTCGCCGACTATCGCGCAGCGCTCAGCCGCGACCCGACCAACGTGCGGGCGCTCTACAATATCGGGCAGCTGGA
Source organism: Chloroflexota bacterium (assembly GCA_023381515.1). The sequence goes on from JAMCQI010000110.1 coordinate 132,291, forward strand.
GCTGATGCGCAAGCGGTTGGGCGCGGCGGAAAAGAGTTTCCGCGAGGCGCTGCCGCGCGCACAAGGGGACCCGGCGTTGGCCGCTCGCATTCATTATGGGCTGGCGCTGTGTCTCTACCATCGCGGCAAGGCGGCCGAGGCAATTCAAGAACTGGACCAGGCGATCGCGCGGATGCCGAACGACGCCGCCTCTTATTACTGGCGGGGACTTGCGCGGCGGCAGATGCACGAGGATACGGCGGCCCACAATGATTTCTCACGTGCCGCGGCGCTGGCGGAGCCGACCCACCCGGAGCTCGCGGCGAGAGCGCGAGAGATGCTAGGAACGTAATGGGGACGGGATGGAATATTATCTGAAATGTACGTTATGCGGCGCCGAGTATGACCCGAAAGATGTGCCATACGTTTGTCCCAAGCACGGCGACGAGGGCATCCTCGATACCATCTACGATTACCAGAAAATCGCCGCGGCGACGAATCCGGCCGCGATAGGCGCCTCGCGTGATTTTTCGATCTGGCGTTACGCCGATTTACTGCCGCTGAAGGATGCCCGCCGCTCCGCACCGCCGCTCCAGGTAGGGTGGACACCGCTCTATCGCGCCATGCGGCTGGGCGAGTCGCTCGGCCTCTCCGAGCTGTACCTCAAGGATGACGGGCGAAACCCCACGGCCTCGTTCAAGGACCGCGCGAGCGCGGTCGTCGTCGCCAAGGCACAGGAACTGGGCGTCGAGATGATCACGACCGCGAGTACTGGGAACGCCGGCGCCGCGCTCGCGGGATTGGCGGCCGCGGCGCACATGCCGGCGATCATCTTTGTACCCGAGACGGCACCCCAGGCCAAAGTCGCCCAGCTGCTCATCTTTGGATCACAGGTGATGCTCGTCAAGGGTAGCTATGATCAGGCGTTTGATTTGTGCCTCGCGGCTTCGAAGGAATTTGGCTGGTACTGCCGCAACACCGGGTACAATCCCTATACGGTTGAAGGGAAAAAGACAGCGGCGCTCGAGATTTGCGAGCAATTGGCCTCGGTAGGGGCGACCGGTCGAAGACTCCGCGTGCCTCAGCGGAGCCGGTCGCCCCTACAGAAATGGGAGGCGCCGGACCGTATCTTTGTCTCGGTGGGCGACGGAAATATCATCAGCGGCCTGTGGAAGGGGCTGCGGGACTTGGCGGCGCTCGGCTGGATTGACAAGATGCCAAAGCTGATGGGGATTCAGGCGGAAGGGTCGGCCGCGTGCTATAATGCGTGGAAGGCGGGCACGGACAAGATTACGCCCGTCCACGCGCAGACGATCGCGGACTCGATCGGCGCCGACCTGCCGCGCGATGGCACGCGCGCGGTGCGCGCGGTGCGCGAAACTAAAGGCGCCTACCTGACGGTGAGCGATGACGAAATCCTGGCGGCCATAAGTGAGCTGGCGCGCGGGGCGGCCGTCTTTGCAGAGCCGGCGGGCGCGGCGGCGTACGCGGGATTGGTCAAGGCCGTGCGGAGAGGAATGGTCGGGTCGGACGAGACAGTGGTGTGCTTGATTACGGGGAATGGGTTGAAGGATATCCCGAGCGCGATGAAGGTGGCAGGAGAGGGACGGCGGATCGAGCCGAACCTGGAGGCCGTAAAGAAGGCGATGCCGCGGTAGGGGAATCTTCGAGAAGAATTGTATGCAAGGGGGTTAATGGTATGCCTAATGTCATCCTGGGTCCGACGTTCGAGGAAATGCTTCATCCGGACAAGATCGATCCTCAAACGCGCCAGCGCGCGCTGGAGATGATGGTCAAAGATCCGCTTGACCCGATTAATTTGTTCAATATCACCTGGCGGGACGGCCAGAACCACATTTACTATTTCGTCATGCCCAAACAGCTGACGGGCGTGAACGCGAACATTGTCGTCCTCTACGGGAAGGATTTCCCGACCGGCGCGCACAAGGTGGGCGCGGCCTATTCGGTGCTTGTCGAAAAAGAGCTGCGCGGCGAAGTGGACCCGCGGGCGAACACGCTCGTGTGGCCGTCGACGGGCAACTATGGCATCGGCGGGGCGTGGGTCGGCTGCCGCATGGGCTTTGACAGCGTCGTCGTCCTGCCGGAAGGGATGAGCAAGGAACGCTTTGCGCAAATCGAGTCCTACGGGGCGCGCATCATCAAAACGCCCGGCTCGGAATCGAACGTCAAGGAGATTTACGACGAGACCCACCGGCTGCGCCAGAATCCCAAGGTGCGCATTCTGAACCAGTTCGAAGAGATGGGCAACTATCGCTTTCACTACCACGTCACCGGGAACACGATTGCCGAATTGGCCAAGGTGCTCGCCGCCGAGGGCGTGGGCAATGGAAGCATTTCGGCCTATTGCTCCGCGATGGGGAGCGCGGGCACCATTGCCGCGGGCGACCGCTTGAAGCAGGTGTGGCCCGACCTCAAGATCGTCGGCCTCGAGCCGATTCAGTGCCCCACCCTCTACAACAACGGCTATGGCGTGCACGACATTCAGGGGATTGGCGACAAGCACGTGACCTGGATTCACAACGTCATGAACCAGGACGCGATCATGTGCCTGGACGATATCGAGTGCAAAAAGGGATTGCAGCTCCTCACGGAGGAGGCGGGCGGGAATACGCTCGTCCACCGCTTTGGCGTACCCGAGGCGTCGGTCCAAAAGATGGCGACGCTTTTCGGCATCAGCGGGGTCGCCAATGTTCTCGGCGCGATCAAGACGGCCAAGTATTATGGGATGGGCGCAAAGGACACGATCGTCACCATCGGCACGGACAATATCGAGCGTTATCATTCCGTAATGGGAGACATGACTCGGACCTTTGGGAAGATGGACGCAGCCGAGGCGACGGCGCGCACTCACATCTTCCTCGACCAAAAGACGGACTGGATTCACGAAGGGACCGTCGAAATGCGCCGCCAATGGCACAACTTGAAATACTATAGCTGGGTGGAGCAGCAGGGCAAGACGGTCGAGGAGCTGGATGCCCAGCTGAACAAGGAGTGGTGGTTGCAGGAGCAGGCCAAGGTTCCTGAGATCGACCGGATGCTGGCAGCGGCGCGCCGGTCCTAATCCGGGGATCAAAAGCAGCCCGGCTTACATGGCCAAATACTCTCGCCTCATCAGCCTCGTCGGAGCAGCGATCGCGATTGTCTTTTTCATCGCGTTTGCCGCGCTGACCAAGACGAAACCAGAATCCTGGAACGACATCTCGCGGATCGCGGCGGTCGAGTCGCTGGTCGAGCGCGGCACCTGGACGATTGACGCCTCGCCGTGGCTGGATGCGACCCAGGACAAGGTGCTGCTCAACGGGCACTTTTATTCCGACAAGATGCCGCTCATGACACTCTTGGGCGCGGGCGCGTATACCATTCTGCACGATGGATGGGGTATGTCGCTCGCGCCCGATTGTTTTCAAGCCGCAGGGGCCTGCGCGTATCCGTGGCTCACGCGGATTCTCGTCGGACTGCCGGTGGCGCTCATGCTCTGGCTCTTTTACGATTTTGCGCGGCGACAGCGGGCGCCACTTTGGGCGGCGCTCGTCGGGACCGCGGCGCTTGGAGCGGGCACGATGCTTTTTCCATACGCGCTCGTGTTCAATCACCACGCGCCCGCGGCCGCGAGCTTGTTCGCGAGTTTCTACTTGCTGACAAGACGGACCGCCTGGCGCGGCGGGTTGGTTCTCGCGGGATTGCTCGCCACACTCGCCATTTCTTTCGACGTCCTGTCCGGAATCGTTGCCGCCGTCATGTTCGGCGTCGCGCTCGCGCGCTATCGTGGGGGGGTTGTGTACTTTGCGCTGGGCGCGGCCGTCCCGATCGTGATAACGGCGCTCCTCGACTATCAGATCGCGCGGACGGTCATTCCGCCGTACATGATTACGAACGGGTACAACTATCCCGGCTCGGCGTTTCCCGCGACCTTTGGTGGCAACGGTACTCCGGACGATTACGCCGCCTACGCCTTTCGTATGTTTTTGGGGGGCAAGGGGCTCTTCGCCTACAATCCCTTGCTCTTGCTGGCCATCGCCGGCGCGCTTGTCGTGGCCCTGAACCGGCGACACCCATTATGGATCGAAGGTGTGTTCAGCGCGGCGGGATTTCTCTTGCTCTGTGCTTACCTGGCGACCGAGACGGGTAACTATGGTGGGACCGGTTACGGCGAACGTTGGTTCATCGTGGCTATCCCACTGCTCTATGCATTCCTCTTTTTCATACCGCCCCTGAATGCAGAAACGGCGAAGAGTGCGGCCTGGGTGGTCTTCGTGCCCTTCCTCGCCTTATCCGTCGTGTCCGCACTGCAAGGCTCGCAGGCCCCCTGGCACGACTGGCTCCCGCCCCTCCAAGTCACGCGCCAGGCCCAATTCCCCATCTTTGGTTTCAAATGGAATGGACTTTAGCGGCGTGGCAGTCGTTCTACTCAACGGAGCTGAATTATGCTAATTACGAATGGCACCGTCGCGACCCTGGGTGCCGACAACCTCGTCATCGCAAGCGGCGCGATCTATATCACGGGAGATCGGATTGCGGATATCGGGTCGACGAGAAATCTGGAGGCCAAGTACCCGGACGCGGAGAAACTCGACGCCCACGGCAAGCTTATTGTCCCCGGCAGCATCGTCGCGCACACTCACTTTTACGGCGCGTTCGCTCGCGGCATGTCTCTCCCCCCCGGGCCGCCGCCGAAGAATTTCCCCGAAATCCTGGAACAACTCTGGTGGCGGATGGACCGTGCCCTGACGCTTAAAGACTGCCGTTTGTCCGCGCTCGTCTGTCTCGTGGAGGCCATCCGGAATGGCACGACGACGCTGATCGACCACCACGCCAGCCCGAATGCGATCGACGGCTCGCTGGACGCGATTGCAGAAGCGGTGGAGCAGTCAGGACTGCGGGCGAGTCTGTGCTATGAGGTGACGGATCGGAATGGACCCGCCGACGCGCGCAAGGGGATCCGAGAGAATGTGCGATTCATCAAAAAGATCAAGGGGCAGCGCCGGCAGAGCGGATCGCGAATCGCCGCATCATTCGGCTTGCACGCTTCCTTTACCGTTTCGGACAAGACGCTGGACCAGTGCCTCGACGCGATGGATGGGCTGGAGGCAGGCTTTCACATCCACATGGCCGAGGATATTGCGGATGAAGATGATTCCCTGCTGAAATACAACCTGCGCGTTGGGGAACGATTGGCCGAGAAGGGGATTCTGGGCGCCAAGACGATTGCCGCGCACTGTGTGAACATAGACGCGGGCGAGATCGAAGTGCTGCGGCGCACACGGACGAATGTGGCGCACAATCCGCGCTCAAATATGAACAACGCCGTTGGCGTCGCGGACGTGCCCGGGATGCTGCGCCGTGGGGTGAATGTGGGTCTCGGCAACGACGGGTTCTCGAACAATATGTTCGCGGAGATGAAGACGGCGTTTCTCCTACACAAGTCGTACCGCCGGGACCCGCGCGTGATGGGAGCAGATACGGTGCTGGACATGGCGTACCGGAACAATGCGAAAATTGGACGCGTCTTTTGGAAGGCGCCGCTGGGCGAACTGTCCGTAGGCGCGCTCGCCGACCTCGTTCTCCTGGATTACGTTCCTTACACGCCGCTCACGGCCGGGAATCTGCCGTGGCATCTCATTTTCGGTATCGACGGCACGCACGTGACCCACACGATGTGCGCAGGGAAATTGCTGATGAAAGACCGCGAGCTCCTGACGTTGGACGAAGAAGGGATCGCGGCGGCCGCGCGGGAGGCGGCGCGGCAGGTGTGGGAAAAACGACGGGTTCTCGAACAATATGTTCGCGGAGATGAAGACGGCGTTTCTCCTACACAAGTCGTACCGCCGGGACCCGCGCGTGATGGGAGCAGATACGGTGCTGGACATGGCGTACCGGAACAATG
>JAMCQI010000057.1 GCA_023381515.1 Chloroflexota bacterium
AACTGACTGAAACCAGGGGACGCGACACTACGGCAGGCTGATCCCTGGGCGGGCAGCGACGTCCCAAACCGCCTTTCGGACCACTCCGGCTTCAAGTCCCCAAAAGCCGCCATTAATCCACACTCTCAAGCGACTGCCAGGCAGCGCTTTGACATACCCCTTGACCTCCGCCGCGAGGTCCGCCACCTGCGACGGGTGCTCCAATATGCGGTTCTCATTCGACACAATGGCGATGGCGAGCGTCATCAGCGGCGCCTGGAACGGATGCCCCCGCCGGTCCACGACCTCCAGGTAGGCCCGTGCGCGGTCCTCCTGGGTGTAATATTCCGGGATCGCCGCATCGAACCGGCGAATCACTTGGGCGGCGATGGCCTCGGCGCGGTCGGGCGTCGTGATGACGATGAAATCATCGCCACCAATATGCCCACAAAAGTCGTCCTTGCCCCCCTGGTCGAGCACGACTTGCACAACTTGCCGCGCGAGCATCTTGATAACCTCGTCTCCCTTCATCCAACCGTATTTGTCGTTGTACGACTTGAAATGCGTCAGGTCGATGTAAAGAACGGCCAGCGGCGCCTGCGCGTCTAGTCGCGCACGGAGGACTTGCTCGATCATCGGGTTGCCGGGCAAACTCGTGAGCGGGCTCGATCCCAGATCGCGCGCGCTGCGGCGCAAATGCGCCTGTATGCGCGAGACCAATTCGCGCGGGTCGAAGGGTTTCGTTATATAGTCGTCCGCGCCCATCTGCATACCCCGCACTTTTTCCCCGATTTCCCCGAGCGCCGTCAGCATAATAATCGGCACGTTTGCAGTGAGCGTGTGATTCCGCAACTGGTAGCACACTGAGAAGCCGTCCTGGTCGGGCGTCAGCACGTCGAGCAGTATGAGGTCGGGCCGATGCTCCCAGGCGAGCCTCATTCCCTGTGTGCCCGACTCCGCAAGAGTCACGGTCCAATCTTCTTTGGCAAGAGCCATGGAGACGATGTGCTGCATCAGCGGGTCGTCGTCGATCAGGAGAATTCGGGTCTGTTTAGCTTTGAGCACTTCCGTCGGCAAACTCATCGAGTACCTCGTAGAGCACCTAAACCGCCGTCCGATTTCGCTCGTTCCCACGCGCGGCCCAATCCGGCCCACTCGGCGAGACTCAGCGACTCGGCTCGCCGCCGCGGGTCCACGAGGGCGCGCGTGAGCAAAGCCTCGGCAGCGGCAGGCTCCAAATTCAGTCCGCGGCCCAACGAATTGCGCAATTGTTTGCGCCGCTCGCCAAAGCCCGCCCGGACCAGCGTGAACAAGCCGTCCGTATCCGCAATATCAAAACGAGGCCGCTCGAGCACATCCAGCCGGACCACGGCGGAGTCGACCTTTGGGCGCGGGTAGAATGCGCCCGCCGCAATGGTCCGCACGATCCGCACGTCGGCCAGGAACTGGACCGTCACCGCGAGCAGATTCGTCGAGGGCGGACGTGCGATCATCCTCTGCGCCACCTCGCGTTGGACCATCACCACGATCAGGCGCGGCTTGACCGCCGCCTCCAAGAGGTACCGCAGGATGGCCGAGGTGATATAGTAAGGAAGGTTCGCGACAACCTTGTAAGAAATTGAGGCGGGTTCCACTCCCGCCTCATGCTTTCGTTTTCCGTTAAGAGTGAGCCACTCGACCGGTTCCCGCTCGAGGATATCTCCTTGCAGGATATTTACATTCGGGTTTTCTGCAAACTCGGCCTCCAGCTTGGCGGCCAAACCGGCATCCACCTCCACCGCGGTCACGTGTGCGGCTCGCGCCGCGAGCACGCGCGTGAGATGCCCCAACCCTGGGCCAATCTCCAAAATCGTATCCGCCAGCGTTATGTCTGCCGCGTCGGCGATGCTCCCCAGAATGCGTGGATCCGTTAAAAAGTGTTGGCCCCAGCGTTTGCGCGGGGCCAGTCCCTGATCCTTCAATGAGGCCTTGACGCCCATTCCTCATTTCCAATTCTATTTCGACTGCGCGTCCACTCACAAGCGCTAATTGCCCGCGTCCGATGGCAGGTCCGGCAAGACGAAGTTGATCTGGTCGTATGGCGGGGGCGGATCGAGAACATAGATGTCTAGCCATTTGTACCAAAGGACCAGGTTCTCTTCGTCAAAACCGAGATCCACGCGGCGCCCTTTGATGCGCCCGCCCGTATCGCCCGCCAGTGCCATCCCATAGCCGGGAATGTAGAGCTTGGACCGCAGGCCGATGACCCGCGGGTCGACTGCCACGATCCCGGTTCCCGCATGCCAACCCAGGTACGTCATGCCAAAGAGCGGATTGGACTGTGCTTTGCCCGAAGTGGAAGCGGTGTATGACGTGGCGAGGATGCGGATCTTGCGCCAGTAAGTCGTGTTCGTCCCATCGGCGAGGGTAATGGGATGCGAGACGATTTTCGTCCCGTAGGCGATGAGCCGGTTGACAGGCGCCTTGTCGATCCACTCCTTGTCAAGCGACCGCTTGATCTCGCGCCCATCCTCGTATACGATTCGGATCTGGCGCTTCTTTACGCCCTCCGAACCGACCTGGACCGTCTTGCGTCCGTCGATTTCGAGCGTTGGATCTGCTTGCCAGACGGTTTGAAACGGGATGGTCTCGGACTCGGTGATGACATCCTCTTTGACCCGGACCACCTGCACCGTCATGCCGTCGGAGACTTGATTGGTCGCGGCCGGCAGCGTATAGTCCTTGCCGTTGAGCTGGATCCCTTCCTGAGCCAGCAGCCCTGCAATCGTGTTGTTCAGCGTCCGTGTGCGGATCGTTTTCCCGTCCGCCTCGATGGTGGCGAGTCGTGAGCGGCGAATGTACACCTGCCAACCCGGCATCACCGGATTGCCAAGGTCAGGAGTCACATAATCCCCGAGATAGACGACCAGACCCGCCTGCCGCAGCGCCTCGCCCAGGGTGGGCGCCGTCGTATAAAACGTGGTGAGTGACCCATTGTCGTCGATCTGAATAGGAACCGCGCGCTGGACCGTGAGCGAGAGCGCCGGAGGCTCTTGGAAAAGCCCCGCGCTCTCGGGGCGGGCCAGGGAAGAGGTCGGTTCCACCAAGCGGCCGTCGACCAGAATGCGATCCCCCTGTTTGAGCACCACACCCGCTTCAGAGAGAACCTCGCCTACCGTCTGGCTCTGCGTTCGGCGCGTGATCGTGTCCCCATCCGCCTCAATCTGGACTGGATAGGCCAGATGGACGGAGATGGGCTGATTCTGCGGGATTGGCGCGTCTGAGGCCGGAAAGACGACATCGTCGGACGCCAGCGAAATGGAGGCATCATTCAGCACTCCGGCCACCGTCGTTTGATTGGAGAAGACAATGAGGGGCTGGTTGTTGATCAAAAGCGTGATCGGTCGTAGGGTGCTCAAGTAACCCCACCCCATCGCCGATAGGGCGACCAGAGTGAGACTGAGGAAGGCGGCGTGAGCATCCAGCCGCAAACGGATTTTGTGTGGTACGCGCGAGGTGATGGCGTCGGGCATCGATTTCGGAGTGATAGAGCCGTCCACCTGCAGGGTTTGGGTTTCTTCGGGCCCCGGCTATGGGAGTGGGAGTCCCGACACGCGCTCAAGAGCAGTAGTGATCGGTCGTGCACCTTCCGTCGAAACGTGCACCCCGGCTTGAGGGGGCTAGCCAGCTCCAGCCAGGTGACCCGACGGCACCCAGAAGTGACGATTTACCGTTGCTGCCTTCCGGCCCTGGCGGGGTTTAACCGGCTTCCGCTGCGTCGGACCCAACCTTCATCGCCGCTTGACCCGAACAGTCCCGATGCACACGCCCCTAGGGAAGGAGTTCAACCCCGCTGTAGCGGATTGCGGGTCCCTCACCAAAGGCGAGTTCAGGGCACCGCTAGTTCCCCATCTAGCACGACCAACCAATAGTTTAGACGAAAAGTGGAAAAAAGTCAAAGGCAAAATGGACGACAGACGTCAGATACCAGACTACAGACGTGGGGCACGTCTGACGGCCCAGGCCAAAAACCGTTTTCTAATGGCTGTCGTCTGGTATCTTGGTCTGGATTAGCGGAGAGGGCGGGATTTGAACCCGCGAGGCTCATCGCCTACACGATCTCCAATCGTGCGCACTAGACCGGACTATGCGACCTCTCCATGTGGAAACGCAGACCACAGAATCCAGACCACAAACGACAGATAGCGATGCGATGATCTCTAGTCTGGGCTCTGTTGTCTGGCGTCTGTTGTCTGCATTCTGTCCTGTGCCTGGCGGAGGGGGAGGGATTTGAACCCCCGGTGGCCTTGCGACCACACGCGATTTCGAGTCGCGCGCACTAGACCGGACTATGCGACCCCTCCATTGAACGTGATTATAGCACAGCCCTGGAAAAGTCGCAAGATTCCCCACGTTTTTCCCTGCGCGCCGCGACCTCTGCGCTTTTGGGGCTGTGGGCAAGTGAGCTATAATGCGCCGGACAACTTTACTCTATTTATTCCCGGAAGAGGAACATGCCGTGCTACACGACCAACCTCAACTCGCTCTTTGAGGAAATCGGGGTTTCCATAACCAAATCAACACGCGTTCGCCTGGATCAGTATATTCAGGAGATCCTCGGGACCGTGGACGCCGACTGTGACACCGTCTGGCCGCTTCTCCACACCAAGCTGCAAGACCCAGAGTGGACCGAGCAGTTTAGGAAGCAGCTCAAGGCAAAATGGGATGCACGGGACTGGCGCGAGGGATTACTCAGTTGATGAGAGACGGCCAGCAGGAAGGGCATGCGCCTTTCAATGTGCTCAAGCGGGATGGGATTACGCTGATCATTTTGCTTGGCCTGACGCTAGTTATGACCAATCCCCTCGCTCTGCATCTCGCGAGCGCCGTCGAGGACAAGCAAGATGCGCTGCTGAATACTTGGATCATGAGCTGGGTGGGTCACGGCCTTATCACGGACCCCGTGCACCTGTTTGACGCGAACATCTTTTACCCCTACTCGAACACGCTTGCTTTTTCCGAGACCCTCCTCCCCCAAGCGCTTTTGGCGCTACCTGTCAGCCTCGCCTTTGACAATCCGGTTCTTGGATACAACCTGGTCCTCCTCTTTTCCTTTTTTCTGGCCGGCTACGCAATGTACCTCTTTGTGTTGGATCTGACCCATAACCGCCTGGCAGGGCTCATCCCCGGCCTCATTTTTGCCTTTAATCCCTACAACCTCGGGAACCTTGCACAGGTCCAGCTCTTATCGTTCGGCTGGCTGCCGCTTTGCTTGTTGTTTTTGAGACGAATGGTCGGAGAAAGACAAAACGCAAAGCCAGGGTCCGAAAACTCCTTAGCCAAAGGCCAAAAGCCAGTGTCGGCAATTCCTGTATTTGGATTTCGCGATTCCTTCCTGTTTGCCCTTTTCTTTGCGATTCAGTCGCTGGCTTCTATCTATTTTGCCTTTCTCTCAGGGACTGCGGTAGTGGCCTATATCGTCTGGACGCTGCCTGGAAGGTGGATGCGACAGGCGGCAAAACCGAATGTAGCGCAGCCGCCATTGGGTCATGTTCTTGGGCGGCTCGCGTTTTCTCTTCTCGTCATCCTGATCCTCATCGTCCCAGTGCTCTGGCCGTACGTGCAAGTCCAGCGGGACCTGGGGTTCGAACGAACACTGCGGGAGAACGAAACGTTCAGCGCCAGTCTCAAGCTCTACACGGAGGTCTCACCCGCAAACGCACTCTACGGAGGCCTGCTCGCGCCGCGTCCGCCAATTATGGCAGGGGGCTATCCGCTCGACAACCTGTTCCCCGGCATCGTCGCCGTCGTTCTGGCGATCGCCGGCCTCGTCGGTGCGAAAAACCGAGAAAAGTGGTTCTTGCTTTTTCTCCTGGCTTTAGCCTTTGTGCTTTCCCTCGGTCCAAGGCTGTACATCACCCCGGGGCTTGGCACGGACATATGGCTCCCCTACCGTTGGTTGTACGAGGCATTGCCGATCGCGCACGCTCTGCGCGCTCCGGTGCGCTTCGACGCACTCGTGATGTTCGCCCTAGCCGTGTTGGCTGCGTTAGGAGTGCAGCGCATAGCAGGCAGTGGGCAGAAGGCCGACCGCAAATCATCCCGCAGACCCCGCGGGACCGCGGGGCGCGATCCCCAGCGGGAAAGCAAGCCGGCAGGGGAGCGGGGGAGCGGGGGAGCGGACGAGCGGTTGAGCAGCGACGAGACGGAAATGAGGGGACATTGGTTCCGGGGGATCGTGCCTTTCGTTCTTCCCGTGCTTGTCATTCTAGAATACCTTGCAGTGCCGGCGGCGAATATCACACCTGTGCCCACGGGCGCGGATATCCCTGCCTACGCGCGGTGGCTCGCCCAGCAACCGCCGGAGGTCGTCCTGGAGCTTCCAATGCTCGCGCCCAAGCCGGGCGAATTGGCCGATCTCACATTCCAATATCTTACCACCTTCCATTGGCAGCGAACGCCAGACGGCTACAGCGGATTTAACCCGCCCAAGCGAGGAGAGATCGCGTACGAGATGCAATTCTTTCCGAGTGAGCGATCGATCAGCCTCCTTCAAGCGCTTGATGTGCGGCAAGTGGTTGTACACTCGAGCCAGTATCGAGATTGGGACACGAGGCTCCAGGCGATCGAGGGGACGCCCGATCTACGCCTGACGAAGCAGTTTGGTGCCGACTTTGTATACGCCGTCGCGCCGCGCGGGCAAGAGATTGGCGCCCTCTCAGCCAACATCTACCTGCCCAAGCCCGCCGCCCCTAGTCAGAGCTATTTTGTCTATCTCATTCTGCGCAACAATGGGCCGCGGAGCTTTGCGATCCAGCCGACGGAGGATCTCCGGACGGAAGCCCGCTGGATTGCGCAGGGCGGCACCGTCGCGAGCCAGGGTGCAAGTGACCATGCGCAAACGGTGGAATCCTCAATACCTTTGGTCACATCGAGCGTATCCGTGGTAGCCGTGCGATTGCTGGCGCCTCCGACCCCGGGTACTTACCGGCTCGAGCTCGATACTTTTGTAAGTGGGATTGGACAGTGGGAGCTTGCGGGGAACGTGAGCGTGGAAAATGGAGAACCGGCGCATGAGGTGGTTGTGCCGGCCCAAGTCTCATTGTCGACGCCTTTGAAACCAGAGTATAGGCCAGGTGACACGGTGCAGTTCAATCTGGCGTGGATTCCGCTTAACAAGATCGACGCGTATTACAGTGTTTCCGTGCGCATCGTCGATGCCCACGGAAACAAAGTGGCCTCGCAGGACCGGGAGCCGGCCGGACGGACGCTACTATGGACGCCAGGGGTGAGCCTACCCGACTCATTTGAACTTGCGCTGCCAAAGGACCTGGCTCCCGGAGACTACTCCCTCAGTCTTCTCATGTATCACACGGACCCGTGGATGGACGCGCTGTTGCTGGACGGACAGTATACGCCTCAGCACGATACTCCGCTGGGGCGCATTTCGGTGAGATGAGCACTATTTCATTTTCGGCGGGTGTCGGTTATGTCTCGCCAGATTGACACGCCCATCCTTGCAATAGCCGGGGTGGGCTTTCTCTTTTCAAGGGGGCTGAACATGCATGCGCTCCGCCCCTACGAGCCTCCTTGTCCGACTTGGGATCTCAGGTAGGCCTCGATGAAGGCGTCGAGGTCGCCGTCGAGGACCAGGTCAGTGCGGGAGGTTTCGTATTCGGTCCGGTGGTCTTTGACCATCTGATAGGGATGAAGTACATAGGAACGAATTTGGTTCCCCCAGCCCGCCTCAACATGCTGCCCTTTGATCCGTGCCTTGGCCTGCTCGCGCTTTTCGATTTCTAGCTCCACGAGCCGCGAGCGGAGCACTTTGAAAGCGTTCTCCTTGTTCTGCAGCTGCGACCGCTCGTTCTGGCAAGTGACGACGATTCCAGTCGGGACATGTGTGAGCCGGACTGCGGTCGCGACCTTTTGGACATTCTGGCCGCCATGGCCCGAGGCATGGTAGATGTCAATTCGCACGTCTTCCGGCTTGATCTCGACCTCGACGGTCTCGTCAATCTCCGGCATGACCTCGACGAGGGCAAAAGAAGTGTGGCGACGATGGTTCGCGTCGAACGGAGAGAGGCGAACGAGGCGGTGAACGCCTCGTTCCGCTTTTAAACGGCCATAGGCGTACTCGCCAATGACCTGGATCGTAACCGATTTTATCCCCGCTTCATCTCCCGGCATCTCTTCGAGGATTTCGGTCTTGAATCCTCGCTCATCGGCCCAGCGCAGGTACATGCGCATCAGCATCTGGGCCCAGTCGTTGGACTCTGTTCCTCCTGCCCCCGCGTGGACGGAAAGGATGGCGTTGTTGTGGTCGTACTCGCCCGAAAAGAGCAAGTTGAATTCGAGCTTGGCGAGCTGATGCTCGATGTCGGGGACCTCGCGGGCGACTTCGTCGATCATCTCGGCGTGGTTCTCTTCGATGGCCATATCAAGCAACCCGGCGGCATCACCCGCTTGGCGCTCCAAACCGCGCCAGGTGCCGGTCTCCCCTTTGAGCGTGTCAAGTTCCCGCATTGCCTTTTGAGCCGCGACATTATCATTCCAGAAATCCGGCTCTGCCGAGGCATGCTCCAGTTCTGCGGCGCGTTTTTCCTTGCCGGCAATGTCAAAGACGCTCCATGAGCGTCGCGATGCGGGTATTTAACTCGGCCAATTTTGATTTCAAGTCTTCCACGCGTCCTATCCTTTCTCTTCGAATAACCCATCGACAAAGTCTTGGGCATCGAACTCGGCAAAATCGTCAATCGATTCGCCGGTGCCGACGAATTTGATCGGCAGATTCAACTCCCTGGCAATGGCAAAAACAATTCCGCCCTTGGCCGTGCCGTCGAGCTTGGTGAGAATGAGCCCGGTGAGGGGAGTGGTCTCTTTAAAGGCCCGCGCCTGAAGGAGGCCGTTCTGGCCGGTGACCGCGTCGAGAACCAGCAGGGTTTCGTGGGGCGCGGTGGGGTCGCTCTTTTTCAGAACTCGGGCGATTTTCTCCAATTCCTTCATCAGATTGAATTTCGTCTGAAGTCGGCCGGCGGTATCCACGATGAGGATGTCGGCCTTGCGTCCCTCGGCCGCCTGCCAAGCGTCAAACGCAACCGCGCCTGGGTCGGCACCGGGTTGATGCGCCACGACGTCTGTGCCGACGCGCTGTCCCCAGATCTTGAGCTGGTCAATGGCAGCGGCGCGGAACGTGTCCGCGGCGGCGAGGACAACCTTCTTCTTCTGATCTTTATAAAAATGGGCGAGCTTGCCGATGGTGGTAGTCTTGCCAGAGCCATTGACACCCACGATGAGGATGACGTCCGGGTTCGGGGGAGTCGCGCTGCGTACGGGCGCCTGGGCGGCTGTGTTCAGGAGCGAAACCATCTCCTCCTTGAGCACTTGCTCCGCTTGCAGCGGGGTGCGCAAATGCTCGCTGTCGGCCCGTTCGCGCAGCCTGCCGACAAGCGCGAGAGTCGTATCGACGCCGACATCCGCACCGATCAGGGTTTCCTCGAGCCCGGTCCAGAATTCTTCATCTAGCTCGTTCTTTTGGACCAAAGTCGTGAGGCGCGTCATGAGCGATTGGCGCGTTTTGGTCAAGCTTTCTTTCAACTGTTGCGGGCGACGGAAAAATGAGACCATGTGAGCTATTATACACAATGGTCAGGCAAAAGCAAAGGTCGCCGCGCAATGGCGCGACGACCGTCAAAAGCCTCAGCTGAATCAACGGCAAGAATCCGATCGCCCGTGCACTCAAATGTGTGTGCTGCTCAGGAAGAGAAAACTCGGCCGGCTCACAACCCGCCTGGCGCTACTGAGCTCCCATTTTGCAATCCGCCCACACAAATGGTCGGACCCGCTCTTCGACCAATTCGACGCCCAAGCCAGGGCGGTCCGGAATTGGCATGAATCCGTTCCGAACATCTAACTCCGGCGCGTGATCGACGATCGCGAAATGCTCTGGAGGCCGATAGGGATAGATCTCCTGAATGATGAAATTCGGGATGCAAGCATCCAGTTGTAGAGCCGCTGCGGCCGATACCGGGCCGGCCGAGTGGTGAGGCTGCACACGCATGTTGTACGTCTCTGCCATCGCCGCAATCTTCTTGGCTTCCATGATGCCGCCCGTATTGCCAATGTCGGGCTGCAGAATGTCCGCGGCATGCAACTCCAGGATGCGCCGGAAACCATAACGCGTATAGACGCGTTCGCCGACGGCAATCGGAATGTTCACATGCTCCGAAACCTTCTTGAGCGCCTCCACGTCGAACGGGTCCACCGGCTCTTCGAAAAAGAGGATATCAAACTCTTGAACCCGTTGACCGAAACGGATGATCGCGTCCGTGGTCAGCTCGCAGCTCAGATCGAGCATGATTTCCACTTGCGGTCCCACGGCATCGCGGACCGCCTTGACACTCGCGACAGCGCGCGCCTCGGATTCGCGATCGAGAGTGCGCATGGACACGTGGCGGATACGGCTGTGTGCATCCATCTCCGGGGTGGCAAGCGGGTACAGCTTTAGAGCGGTGTAGCCGTCCTTGAGCACGCGTTCCGCTTCCCGGGCATAATCCGCCGGTTGCAGACAACGGTAGGACCAGCCGTTTGCGTAGACGCGCACTCGGTCCCGGACTTTACCGCCGAGCATCTCATAGATCGGAATGCCAAATGCCTTGCCTTTGATATCCCATAACGCTTGCTCCAGGGCGCTGATGCCCGCAAAGATGATAGGGCCGCCCCCTTTGGCCCAGAAGGTGTGATCGTACATCTCGCTCCACAATGCCTCTATGCGGAAGGGGTCTTTGCCCAAGAGAAATTGCTCCGCTAGGTCTTTAAGCATGCCCGCGGTTGCGGTCGCGCCGACGCCGTACGCGATCGCCGTTTCTCCAATCCCACTGATGCCCTCGTCCGTGAACACCTGCGTCAAGACCGGATGTCGTCCGCCCACTGAAATCAGATAGACCTTGACCTCTGTGATTTTCATCAAACCGTCCCTCGTCGATTGACATTTTCTGCAAACCGGGTAAGGCTCAAGTCGTGCAGGGGAATGGAGGGCTCGCCCTCGACGATCCATTCGCTCACCAACTTGCCGGCGATCGGGCCCAGGCAAAAACCATGCCCGCTGAAACCGGAAGCGAGGAGATAGCCCTCGACGCCATCCGCCGGGCTGATGATAGGAACGCTGTCCGGCGTCATCTCCAAGGTCCCGGACCAGGCACGCAGGAAATTTACTCCACGCAGCGCCGGAATCATCTGTGCGGCGCCGTGCGCCAGGAATTGGAGCCCGTCAGGCGGAACGCTCTGATCGAACGTATGCTCATGAACCGCGACACCGCCGACGTGGACCTGTCCCTCCCTTGCCTGGCGGGCGTAGACGCCGATATCGTGAGACGAGACGAATTCCTGGAAGAGTGGGGGCAGACGCTGCGTGACGGCGATGGTGGTGCGTTGCGGTCCAATCGGCGGCTGGATGCCGAGCTTGCTCGCGAGAGGCGCCGTCCAGGGTCCGCCGGCATGAACCACCCGGGGCGTCTCAATTATAATGTCGCCAGCTTTTGCCAGTCCTGTCACCGCGGTCACGTGTCCCGCTTGAACGGCAATATCGACAGCCTCCGTCCGAGTCAGGATGGTGACGCCGATGCGCTTGGCTGCCCAACCAAAGGCGCGCGTCGCGAGGATCGGATTCGCGGTTCCGTCTGATGGGCAGTATTTGGCGCCGACGAACGCGTCGCTGAGATAAGGGGCGCGCCGTCGCAATTCGTCCCGATTCCAGAGTTCGACGACCAAGCCGTCCAGTAACTCTTCGGCGCCCTCCCGCTGCAAGTCCTCCATGCGCTTATCGTTTGTCGCCATGCGGATGTTACCGCCCCGCTGGTATTCGATGTCAAAGCCCAGTTCGGCCTCGAGCCCCTGCCACAACTGAACGCTCGCCATGGCTAACACGCGCTCGCGGCGGTCGCGACACTGCTGTCGAACGCCGCCGCCGTTGCGCCCCGAGGCTTCGCCGCCGATCACCCCCTTTTCAAGCAGCACGACCTTTAGGCCGCGACGTGCCAGATAGTACGCGCTCGCGCAGCCGACGATGCCGCCGCCAATCACGACCACCTCTGCCCCAATCTTCTCTTGAGGCCCGGTCATTGCACCGCCTCCCCCGCCGTTTCATCCTCCAGCGACCCGATCGGCACGGGAAAAACAGGCGGACGCGGGCGAAAGGCCCCGACCTCGGCGACGGGCAAGCCCGTCTCACGAGCCATCAGGTTTGCCAGAATGGGATGGCACATGCGCCCCTGGCAATTGCCCATACCGACGCGCGTGACTGATTTGACTTCGGTCGCAGAATCGGCGCCGAGCTCGAGGGCGCGGCGCACCTGACCCTGCGTGATCTCTTCACAACGGCAAACGACGGTGTCGTCCCGGCCAAGTTCATATAGCCCAGCGCCGGGTGAAAAGAGCGCTGCGTACGCGCGCTGAAAACGCCGTTCGCGTTCGAGCCGCGGGGCGAGGCGCCGCTCCGCCTGCTCGGCGCTTGCACGCGACGCGCCCACTTGCGCCGCAGCAGCAAGCCCTGCGATTTCTCCCTCCAACATCGCAAGCGGCGCGCCGCCGACCCCCGCGCCGTCGCCGACGGCATAGACGCCGTGCACGCTCGTCTGCATCGTGGCGTCGCGCAGCGGGACTTGGCCGCCCAACTCGGGCCGCCATTCTTGCTCCGCGCCAAGCAAGCTCGACAGCGTGTTAAAGGGAATGAACCCGTACCCCAGGCAGATGGTGTCGCATGCGAGTTTCAGCTCTGTTCCGGCAATCGGACGCCAGTCTTCATCGAGTCGTGCCACTGTCGCCTGTTCGACCCGGGCATCCCCCTCGGCAGCGATAATGCCCCAACCGATGCGATACGGCACGCGATGTTGCGCGAGCACGAGCCCGCTTTCGAGCCCCTCCCGCAGCCGCGCCCATTGCCTCCAGAATAAACCAATTTGACCTAATCCCCGCCGGACAATTCGATTGCCCTCCAGAACCATAGCGACGTCGGCTCCTGCACGCGACAGCTCCGCGGCAAGAACGAACTGCAAAGGACCGGTTCCCGCAAGGAGGATCCGTTTGCCCGGCAAGATGCGCTGAGTCTTCAGCAGCGTTTGCGCCGCACCTGCCGTCATCACCCCGGGTAGCGTCCATCCGGGGAAAGCGGCGACGCGCTCATACGCGCCCGTGGAGAGAATGATCACCTGGGCGCGCAGAGAGGCGGGGGCGCGCGGACCGTGCAACTTGAGCAAGTTGCCCTCGAACGCGCCCCAGACGACGGTCTCAGAAAGGAACTGCACGCCCGCGCGGAGTACCTTTTCCCATAGGGCTTGCCCTTGGCGCTGGTGCGCTGTCGGCGCATGGTGGAGCTCACTTGCCGGTTGGCGGAAATATTGACCCCCAGGCTGGACGTTGCTGTCCACCAGCGTAACCTGCGCCCCCGCCTGCGCCGCTGCGAGCGCGGCGTTCAATCCGCCCGGCCCGGCGCCGACGACGACGATTTGCGCTTGATTCATACCTTGACCCCGGCTCGGCGTGTTTCGACCACCATGCCTTCGCGGACCGGCGTGAGGCACGCGCGAACGTCGGGCGTGCCGTCCACCGTCACGAGGCAGTCAAAGCACAATCCGATCCCGCAGAACAAGCCGCGCGGCTGACCGCGGCGCGTGCGCCGCCAGGCCCGGCGTCCCGCCGCGAGCAGCGCGCCCGCGATCGTTTCCCCTTCGAAAGCCGCCAGAGGCTCCTCATCCACAGTGATTGTGATCTGATGCCCCCGCTCGTCCGAATGTCCCAACCGCATTCTGTCATGTCTCCCGTCAAGCCCGCTCGCCTGTCAGCACATAGCGGTTAATCTGGTCCCCTGTCAAATGGTCCAATCCGAGGTTTTTAAGATTGCGGCCGATGGAAAAGTATTCGGTCTCATTCACGACCGAGGCGATGTGGATGATCGAGTCGTAGGTGGGTGTGGGGATGCTGAGCTTGCGCCCAAGCGACGCCGTCAGGGTGACGCCCATCGGCACGTCTTCGGTGATGTAACGGTCTTGCATTGAAAAAGGACCTTTGCTCGAAGCGACGGCAAACTCCTGCACGGTGACATTGAACAGATCGGTGAAAACTTGCTCGTAGGTCATCGGCGGGTAGCCGAGCGCTCGCATGATCGCTTGGCGCTCGCCGTCCATGGAGTTGATGATCTTTTTGACGGAAGGTGTGATCCCTTCCTTGTACATCCAAAAGTCGCCGTGCGAATGTTCAATGCGGCCCATGTTGAACAGCGCGCCGCATGGGTGAACAATGATGTTGGGATTGTATAGGGCCGGTTCAATGATGCTGCGTGCCGGCGTGACCGTGTCGTATACGCCCACCAGGGCCGCCATGAGTTCCGGAGTGCGGCTTGCCGGCAGCGCGGCGACCATGTTGCGCGGACCGTCGATGCGATGGATATTCACCGTGCCTGGTCCTTCCAGTCGGCGGCAGCAATACGGAAAGGTCGCCCCCTCGCCTAACAGGATGTCGGCGGTCACACCCATCGAGTCGAACACCCGGCGCATTTCGAGTGTGCCGCCGGAACCGGGCCAGAGAATGACTGTCTGCCCTGAGCGTAATAGCGGCGCCAGTGCCTCGGCCACCTTAGTGTGCGTGAGGGACTGAGTGGCCACCATGATTAGCTCTGCGCCCTCCGTCGCCGCTCTCAGGTCCGTGGTCGCCAACGCGATGTTTGCCAAGCCGGTGTGCGCAATTCCTGTCACCTTGATCACGGATTTTTCCGCAATTGTGGCAACATTGCTCGCCCACTCGGGAAATTCAAATAACCGGCACTCGTGTCCCGCCAGCGTCAAATCTCCCGCCATGGCGGTGCCTCCATTCCCGGCGCCGATGACGGCAATTCGTTTGCCCATTTCTAATCTCCCTGTTTTTATCTCGCAGTATTCTACCCCGCCAGCAGGCGGGTCAGCACCGACACATTGGGCGCGTCCGGCAGAGCCTGGATGGCCGCCCGCAGTTTCTCAGATCGTTCGGATCCAATAATGTCCTCGGTGAGCATGCGGAACTTGGTCTCCAGCTCCGCGTCGCTCAGGGGATTTTCAGGATTGCCGCGTGGGTATTCGACGGTGAGCTGCTGTGTGCCGCGCGTGGTCTGCACAGTCACACGCGCGATCGTCTTCGCCGGAAACTGGGCGTTCAGGTCCGCGTCCACTGCGACCTCCACTTTGCGTGCCAAGCCGAGGAGGCGCGGGTCGCGGATCGTCGTCTCGCTCACCTGCTCCGGCATGATTTGATCGTAAAGGAGCGCCGCCGCGAGCGCGAAGGGTAGACTGTACTGCGCGGCAATCGTATTCGCCGGCATGTAGTTGGCGAGATGAGTGACCTGGAAAAAGCTCTCCACCTGAATCTTGACGATGTCCTCGACGCGCAAGCAGTACCGCTTTTTCAAACCAAGAACAGCGTCGACCGAAGCGTGCGCCCAGCGACAGACCGCATAGGGCTTGAAATAAGTGTCGAGGATAGCATAGTGTTCGCCCAGTCCCTCCGCCAGCGCCTTTGGGTCCCAACGTCCCGAATAGTCCATCAAGTCGGGAGGACCGATAAAACCACCTTGCGCGAGCAACGCCGCCGCGAGACCGGTCATACCACTCCAGGCGATCACTTCTTTCACCATCGCGTGATTCGCCTGCAATCCGCCGGGAGGAAAGGGCCCATGGGAACCGGCGATGCCCAGCGCCGATTGAAGCGTGGCCGCGTCGAAGCCGAGCAGCTTACCCGCCGCCGCCGCCGCGCCGAAAACGCCCCAGATACCGGTCGAGTAGAGCTGCTCCTTGTACCACGGCACTCGTGCCGCGCTCGCGCGGACGGCGGCCTCATAGCCCGCCACCAGCGCGGCGAGGAACTCACGCCCGCGCGCGCCGGTTCGCTCGGCCATGGCAAGGGCCGCGGGGATGATGTTGGCGCCGGGATGCCCCATCGCCAGACGATTGCCGTCGTCCATGTCCAGTGCGCTCGCATAAGTTCCATTGATCCATGCCGCGCCGGTGGCGCTGAGCCGCTGCGACGAACCAATCACCGCGTTATTCCCGGGCGCGAATTGCTCGTAACCAAAACGCGCACTGATCTCGGCCATCGGTTGACGTGTTCCGGCGATCGCAACGCCGACCAGATCCAAAACGCAGCGACTGGCTTGGCGCAGCACGGCATCCGGCAAACCCGACGCGTCAAGATGGCAGACGAACGAAGCGAGCTCTCCCGTTGCAGACATTCTGACTCTCTCGAGAACTAGACTTGAAGCCGCGGGTCAAACACATCACGCAGTCCATCGCCCAGCAAGTTAAAGGCGAAGACGGTAATGAGAATCGCGAGACCTGGAAAGAGCGAGATCCACGGTGCGTTCGTCAATTGTACCGCGCCCTCTCGGATCATGTTGCCCCAAGTCGGCGTCGGCGGCGAGACGCCCAGCCCGATGAAACTCAGGCTGGCTTCGATGCGAATCGCCGAGGCAGTCCAGAGACTCGCCAGAACGAGGATATCGCCCATGATATTGGGGAGGATGTGACGCCGCAGGATTCTCAGTCGCCCGACGCCGACCGAGCGCGCGGCTTCGACAAACTCCAGCTCCTTGAGCGAAAGCGTGTTGCCGTGGACGACGCGCGCAAAGGCCGGCGAGAGCATCAGCCCGATCGCCATGATCATCTTGTCCAAGCCGGACCCCAGCACAGCCAGCACGGTGATGCCGAGTAACAGGCTGGGGAATGCCATTAGGACATCCACCAAGCGCATAATAATGTTTTCGGCATGCCCACCGCTATAGCCTGCCACGATTCCCATCGCCGTGCCGATCGAGCCGCCGAGAAGTACCGAGCACACCCCGACGATCAGCGACACGCGCCCCGCGTATAGTAGCCGGGCATAGACGTCCCGGCCGAAACTATCCAAGCCCAAAAAGTTCGTCGCGCTCGGCGGCTGAAGGCGATTGCTCGGCGTCTGGATCAGCGGGTCTTGGGTCGCAAAGAGGGGCGCACCGATCGTGACAATGACGATGACTATCACGAGCGCCAGCCCTACGACCGCGGCTCGGTTGCGGACAAAGGTGTTCCACATTCGGCGGCGCTGGCTGCGCAGTTCAGGCATCGGAGGTTGGATGGTCATCGGTTCTCCCCTAATGCCGGATCCGCGGATCTACCAGCCCGTAGATCAGATCCGTTGAAAGGTTGATGATGACGACAAAGGCAGTGTAGATAACCATGATGGATTGCAGCGCGATATAATCCCGCTGGAGGATGGCACCGACCATCAGCTTACCCAGCCCGGGTCGGGCAAAAATGATCTCGGTCGTGACCGAATCGCCGATCAGGCCGATCGCCCAGATGCCGGTGAGCGAGACAATGGGGACCAGCGCCGAACGGAGTGCGTGTTTCCCGATCACAACTATTTCTGCCAGTCCCTTGGCGCGGGCGGTACGCACGTAATCCAGAGTCAGGACGTTCAACATCGCCGAGCGCGCCAGGCGCGCGACCGATGCCGTCATCACGAGCCCCAGCGTCAGCGCCGGCAGGGCGAGATGACCCACATTATCCGACAAATCGCCCAAGTCGCCGCCGCCGATTGCGGGAACCCATTTGAGCTCCACCGCGAAGAGCAAAATGAGCAGGATGCCGAGGTAGAACGCGGGCACCGAAAGCCCGACGAGTGAGATAACCCGGCTCACATAATCCGGCATGCGGTTGCGGTTGATCGCCGCATACGCGCCCGCCGGGATACCAAGCACGGTTCCGATCAGAATACCGGCGAGGGTCAGCTCCAAACTGTAGGGCAGCACGTGTGCCACTTCATCGCGGATGGGCACACTCGTGATCATCGAGGTGCCCAGGTCGCCGTGCAACAGTCCGCCAAGAAAATCGGTGTATTGGAAGATCAGCGGCTTGTCCAAGCCCATCTGCACGCGCAGGGCATCCACCGCCTGTTTAGAGGCATAATCCCCCAACGCCACCGTCGCAGGGTCACCGGGAATCACACGGACGACGAAGAAGATGATCGTCAGTACTGCGAGGAACACAGGGATCGAATATAAAAGACGTTGCGCGACATAGCGCGCCATTCGGGACTCCTTGAGCGGTCACGGGCGTTTCCACGGAGGAAGCGCCCGTGACCAGGGCCGCGGGGATGCTATTTCACAAAATGCGTGGTCTCGTCAACGCCTGGATAGAGCGCGAGCACCGACTTGAGCGGGTGACCGTAATCCACCACGGTCGAACGCGCATAGACCTGGTTTTGATACTGGATCGGATAAGCGACCATATCTTGCAGGATCTGGATCTGGGCCTGCTTCCACAGGTCCACCTGTTTCGCGGGATCCAGCTCTGCGCGTGCCTGCTGGATCAAGTTGTCGATCTTGTCATAGTGCGAAAAGTTGGTATCTGGTTTCTTCCCTGTGACGACGATCGAGTCCGAGTGGAAGAACTGCGTGAGATAGACGTCGGCATTAGGGCGCCAAGCGATGTAGATCACCAAGGGATCGACGTCCTTTCGAATCATGGCGTGGAAGCTGGAATGATCGACAACCTTGAGGTTAATCTTGATGCCCACCTTGGCCAGCTGCGCTTGCAGGGATTCGTACAGCGTCTTGTAACTCGACATCTCCGAGGTGACTAGATCGAGCGAAAAGCCATTGGGAAAACCGGCTTGGGTCAAGAGCTGCTTGGACTTGGCGATGTCCGTGGAGTAATCCACCCCTTTGGCTTTAACCTCATCCAACGTCAGACCACCCGCCAGAAACTGCGCGGGCACCGGAGAATAAACGCTCGCCCCCACCTGCGGGCCGACGAGTGCTAGGAATTGATCGCGGCTCAATGCATAGGCGATGGCTTGGCGGACGGGCAGCTTGTCTAGCGGCGGGATGTTCTGATTGAAGAGCAGGGTCGCCACCTCGCCGACGCCAAATACATCGACCTTCACGTTGGGTGCGCTCGCCAACTTGTCGACCCATGCCTTGTCCGACGTGCCCTTTATCACATCGAGTTGACCCCCGCGCAGTCCCAGCTCGCGACTCGTGAGGTCCGCCATGTAACGGACTTCGACGCTGTCGAGCTGCGGTTTACCTCGAAAGTAAGCATCGTTGGCGACGAGGACGACTTTTTCCTGTGGGGTGTAACTCTTGAACATAAAGGGTCCGGTGCCTACTGGGTGCGTCTTTAGACCGGCGGCGCCGAGTTTCTCCGCAGCCTTCTTGCAGAGGACAAAACCGCCAGAATAGTTCGCGACCAAGGGGTAGAAGAGATTTTTTGAGACCGGTGTACTGAGCGTGACCTTGACCGTGTAGGCGTCGGGCGCATCCGCCGATATTCCCGTATAGGAGGCGGCGTAGGCGGACGTGTCCTTGTTGGCTGCTTTTTTCAATGAATAGACGACGTCGTCGCTCGTGAGTTCATAAGCGGGGACGCCGTCCATCGGCTGGCACATGACCCCTTTGCGCAATTGGAACGTCCAGACTTGCTTGCCATCCACTGTCTGCGGATCGGGCAAAGCGGTTGCCAAATCCGGCTCAAAGACAGAGCCATCCCCGGGCTTGTAGCGGATGAGCGCATTGAAAACCATGTCGACGGTGCTGCGATCCTGGGTCGTGGTCGCATAATCCGGATCGAGATTCCCCAGATCCGCCGCATCTTGTCCAATGCGAAGGACTCCGCCCGAACGCGCGGCGGTGGTTGGCTGCGCGGCCGCAGGGGCAGCCGAGGTGGCTTGAAGCGCGGACGTCGCGGCAGGCGCTGAAGTGGAAACAGGTGCCTGAGGCGCGCCGGGAGCGCACGCGACTGCAACGAGCAGGACCGCTGCCAAGATTGCCAGCACAAGCAATCTCATCTTCATTAGAATTCTCCTTCCTTTTCAGGGTTCCTCTTTCGAATGTTTCATCGACTCGGTCATCGACAGCCGTGGTCGTTGCCGACATGTGCCTGGTTGTCGAACGCCGCGCGCCGCTCGAGCCCCAACGGCTCGCCACGCGTGGCCGCGCGACCCGATCGTGATTAGAGAAATAATCGAGGGTGGCTAGCCCCGCCGCGGCAGTGACGGGCACCTACGGAAAAGCGCTGCCGTGGTTGAAATGACCCTTCTCCCTCCACCTGCGTCCCAACCCGGTCACGAGATTTTCGAGGATGCGGCCAACGATCGTCCAATTCATCGGCCAAGTCTTGGTGATCTCGGATGGAAAGGACATTGAGCTGGTGATAGTGTTTGGACACTTGCGAACCCATTGATCCAAGCAAAGGAGGCGGAAGTGGTCCCGGACCGGGATTCAGTGGCTCGACCGCGGTGACCTGCGCGCCCGCTCGGGCGAGCCTGTAGCTCACGACAGTGCCCACGGCTCCCGCGCCAATCACCACGATCTGTGCGCCTTTCAGGCTCTCGGATCTGACCACCTCTTAGTGACCACCTGGCATTATCTTCTGGGCACGCCAATGAGTGGAGCAAATCAACTGGGGAAAGCTCGATACGATCTGATGCCTCACCATGCAGTCATGGATAAATTAACCGGAGGGTGGTGGCAAATCCAGGCGCATGGGCGGCGGTGGCACGTACTCTACCTCCCCTCAATCTACCACAGAAGCGGATTCTTGTCACCATGCTTTGGCGCAACGAACGACTACCAATTCGGGTAGCACGCGGGAGCAAGACCGGGGCGGAGTGTTCGGCAAGGACCTTTCCTATGATCCATGGCACTTTGCTCGCCAAGAACCACCGCTGTAGCTGTTTTTTGGGGGGCTCTGCTTGCCTCGGAGCAAGCGGGCAATTGTCATCGCGTCCAACGAGCACTGGAGACGCGACTCATCTTCCCTATTGATGGTGGAAGCTTTCAAGGAGGAAAGCCGCGCGCGGACGCGATAGGCGGACAAGAGCTGCACGTACACTTGCGGCGGCGGGGGGCCGCACTGGGACGGGGTACGTCGAATGGGGCAGCATACGGGCAGTCATAGCTCTGTACTTTTCACATGCCAGTTCCCGAAGACATCGATGATGGACTTGTCGAGGCTGTTTGCCCTTGGGCGCGACCTGGGTGCTGCACCTAGAGCACTTCCAGGTCGGCCCAGTCGCCGATCATTTGACCCAGAGTGTCCTGGAGAGTGGCATAGCTAGTCGTAAAATTGGGAAAATCGAGCTGAACGATGCCTTCGGGGTTGGGCACGAAGAAGGAGAAACGGTCTCGGCCCGGAACGCTTCGCAGCAGATTCAGTAACTCACGCATTCGCCGGACTTCTTCCTCAGGGTCCTGAGTGCGTTGCAGAAATATGCGCAGATGGTGAATGGGCTCCGGCCGGGCCGCCGCGTAGGCGGCCACCCCTTCGCCCAGCTCCCGCGCAATCACATCGGCCGGCGGCTCTTCGGGAGGGGCTGGCATCGCCGGAGGTTGCGCGCCGGCAGAATCGTCAGGAGCCAATTCGAACTCTTCCGCGCTGGCGGCCGTGATCGCTTCCTCAGCGTCCGGCATCGCGACCTGGACGCCCTCCGGTTCCGGCGGAGGAATGACCGGCTTGGCGCTACTGGCAGTGATAGAGCCGTTCCCTGCGGCCGTTTTAGCTTTGATGGCGGCGGCCTTGACCGGTTTGTCGGAAATCTGATATGGGCTAACAGATTCGCAGAGGAGCTTGATCTTGCCCTCGCGCTCTTCGACCTTGCCCTTGATCCGAACCAGGGCTTCGGCGTGCCAATGCTCTTTGGTTCGCGCGTACAGCTTTGGAAAGACGGTGATTTCGATCGGCCCTGTCGAGTCCTCAAATTGTACGAACGCCATCGGCTCGTTCTTTTTCGTCATAATCACACGGGCCGAGGTGATCACACCGGTCAGATTGACAACCTGCCCCGCGAGCGTTTCGTCCAATTGATTCACT
This sequence comes from Chloroflexota bacterium, assembly GCA_023381515.1. The sequence continues at coordinate 21,831 of JAMCQI010000057.1, forward strand.
AGATGGGAGGCAGCCGCATCCGGATACTTGGTCAGCTGCTGCAAGGGGTGTTCGGAGAAATAGGTGCCGCTGAGCTCTTTCTCATCCGCGAGCTTTTGTCGATTCGGTATCTCGGCTTCGTCGGGCAGCGTCCCGAACGTATCCGCGGCGAGGCCGGGCGCGGCGCCGAGGCTGCCGAACATCGAAAGCTGACCCTTGTCGCTCGCCTGGTGGGCGGATTGGCTCGCCGCGATCATTCGATCCAACACCTTGAGGAGCTGGGCGCGGCCGCCGAAGCGGTCCAATGCTCCCGCTTTGACGAGAGATTCGAGCACGCGGCGGTTGACCAGACGCAGGTCCACGCGGCGGACCAAGTCGTCGAGCGATCTGAACGGGCCCCCTGCCTGGCGGGCTCTCAGGACAACTTCCACCGGGCCGAAGCCGACATTCTTGATCGCGCTGAGTGCAAAATAGATCGCCTCGCCGTCCGGGGCTATGACGAATTCTGCGCCGCTCGTATTCACGTCGGGGGGCAAGATCTCTATCCCCATGCGCCTCACTTCGTTCACGAGGCCGCCAACTTTTTCGAGGTTGCCGGTCTCGCTCGTGAGAAGCGCGGTCATGTATTCGATCGGATAATGCGCCTTGAGGAAGGCGGTCTGGCACGTCAAGACGGCATAATCGGCCGCGTGGGCCTTGTTGAAACCATAACGGGCGAAGAATTCGAGGTCGTCAAAGAGTTTTTCAGCAATCGGTTTGGGAATACCGCCATGACTCTGGCACCCCTCGACAAAGCGCTCGCGCTCTTTGAAAAGCTTTTCCTTGTCCTTCTTCCCGACCGCCTTGCGAAGCAAATCGGCCTCCGAGGCGGAATAACCGGCCAGGTCCATCGCCATGCGAAGGATTTGCTCTTGATAGACCACAATTCCATAGGTCTCGTCCAGAATCGGCTCGAGCTTGGGGTGATCGTACACTACCTTTTCAACCCCGTGCAGTCGATCGATATAGGTCGGGATCTTGTCCATGGGACCGGGCCGGTAGAGACTGATGGCCGCGACGATGTGGCTAAACCGGCTCGGCTTCATCCGTGTCAGAACAGCCCGGAGGCCCGCGCCTTCGACCTGGAACACACCGGTCACTTCGCCGCGGGAGAGTAGGTCGAATGCTTTGGGGTCCTCGACAGGGATGTTGCCGAGATTGAAATCCTTGCCGTGCCGCCTGCGAATGAGATCGCAAGCGCGCCGCATGATTGAGAGAGTCGAGAGGCCGAGAAAGTCAATCTTGAGCAGGCCTATCCGCTCGAGGACCGTCATCTCGAACTGTGTCACGGGAAAGCCGCTCGTCTCGTCGCCGCGGGTGGGACGGTGCAACGGCGCGTACTCGGCGATGGGCTGGTCTGCGACGACGACGCCTGCCGCATGCGTACTGGCGTGCCTCGCGACGCCTTCCAACGATTTGGCATTGTCGATCAGCTTGCGCAAATAGTCGTTGCCGTCGTAGACCTCTTTGAGCTCGGGCACCTTTTCGATGGATTCGTCCAACTTGACGTGTGGGCCGGCGGGGACGAGTTTGGCGACTTGGTCGACCTCGTTGAGTGGGTAGTCGAGAGCGCGGCCGACATCCCGAATCGCAGCCTTGGCGCCTAGCGTTCCGAAAGTGACAATCTGAGCAACATTCGAACGGCCATATTTTTGGACCGTATACTCGATCAGCTCCGCGCGGCGGTCGTCGGGAAAGTCCAGATCGATGTCTGGCATCGTAATGCGGCCGGGGTTGAGAAAGCGCTCAAAGATGAGACGCTGCTCGAGCGGGTCGAGATTCGTAATTTGGAGACAATAAGCGACCATGGAGCCGGCCGCCGACCCGCGCACATTGAACCAGATGTCCCGCTCGCGAGCCGCGCGGGTCAAGTCCCACACGATGAGGAAATAGGTGTCGAACCCCATCTTGTGGATGACACCCAACTCGTACTCCAAGCGCTCGCGCGTCTGTGGAGTTGGCTCGGGATAGCGTTTTTTATAGCCTTGCTCGCAGAGATGGCGGAGATAGGTCTCGGGGGTGAATTCGTCGGGAACGGGGAAGACAGGGAGGTGATACTCTTTAAAATCTAGGTCAATGTTGCAGCGCTCGGCGACGAGAAGAGTGTTCTCGAGCGCTTCGGGCAGTTCGCGCCAGATCGCATGCATCTCGTCGGAAGACTTTAAATAGTAATCACTCCCATCCATTCGCATCCGTTTGGGGTCCGTGATAACCGTGTTCGTCTGGATGCATAGCAGGATGTCCTGTGCGCTCGCGTCTTCAGGCCGCAAATAGTGGGCATCGTTCGTCGCGACAAGAGGGAGGTCGAATTCTCGGGCAAGTCCGATCAACTCCTTGGCAAGACCGGCGAACTCGGCGATCCCATGTTCCTGCAGTTCGACGTAGAACCGGTCCTTGAAAACATCACGGTACCAGGCGAGGGCCCGGCGAGCTTGCTCTTTGCGGCCGTCCGACAAAAGGCGAGGCACCTCGCCCGAAGGGCAGCCTGTGGTGCAAATGATGCCGGCGCTGTATTTATGGAGAATTTCCTTGTCGATCCGTGGATAGTAGTAATAGCCGTCCAACTGGGCGGCAGACACAAGGCGCAAGAGGTTGTGATACCCCTCGTCATTTTCGGCGAGAAGGAGAAGGTGATACGAACTGCGGTCCTCTTTGGCATCGCGGTCCTTCATGGACCGCTTGGCCAGGTAGGCTTCGACGCCGACGATCGGTTTGATGCCTCTAGACTTGCACGCATCATAGAATTCGATGGCGGCGAACATGGTGCCGTGGTCGGTCAGCGCAAGCGCCGGCTGCTGCAGTTCGCTCGCGCGGGCGGCCAGGTCTTTGGGGTGAGGCAGCCCGTCGAGGAGGCTGTACTCGCTGTGGACGTGAAGATGTACAAAGTTGGGCATTGTGATAAAAGGATAAAGTGAGAAGGATGAAGGATGAAGAAAGAAAACGCGCTAAGGTTCTCAATCTAGCTGCAAGCATTATAACACGGATGCGGCGGTTCTGATACTTAAAGATGCCGCGCGCGAGACAAACTGAAAAGTGTGGCCTACTTTATTGACAAGCAAGGTGTCCGGCGTTAGAATGGAATACCCATTCGAGAATAAAGTGGTCGCCGCTCGTCGATTCTCTCTAGAGTTGATTCCCCTTGATTCTTGTCACCGGCGCCAATGGCTTTCTCGGCTCGTGGATTGTTCGGATGCTGGTGGACCGCGGTCACACCGTCCGCGCGTTTGTGCGTCCTCACGGCGATTTACGGAACCTGGATTCGTGTCGCAACCGCATTGAGATTGCGATGGGAGATATCCTCCAGCCCGACACGCTCGCGCAAGCGCTGGAAGGGTGCGACGCGGTCGTGCACTCGGCCGGCTCCATCCGCACCCGTCAGAGGGAGAGCCAAGAAGCCTGGGAAATGCATTTCACAGGCACCGCAAACGTCCTCGCTGCCGTTCGCAAGGCCGGCCTGAACCGGATCGTCTACACCGCGTCGATCTTTACCCTTGGCTCCGGATTAAAGGACAGCCCCGCGGACGAAATGAACAGTCACCCCTTTGCACCGCACGCCTTTCGATACTGGCAGGCGAAAACGGCGGCGCAAATACTCGCCGAAAAAGAGTGCGCGCATGGGCTCCCGATCGTGTTCGTGTACCCGACGTTCTGCTTCGGACCGGGAGACCTTCATCTGTCTTCGGCAGGCCAGCTCGTCTCATACCTGCGAGGCCGGCTCCCCATGATCACAAATACGGGCCTAAACGTCGTGGACGTGCGCGATGCGGCGCTGGGACACGTCCTCGCGCTGGAACGCGGGCGGGTAGGCGACAAGTACTTGCTCGCTGGGGAAAACGTTGCTTTTCAGGTATTCTTCCCGCGGGCGGGGCGCATGGCCGGACGGCTGTACGCGACGACCGTTGTCCCGAGCGCGCTCCTGCCGCCGGTGGCCTGGTTCGCAGAGAGGCTCATGCACGATCCGCCGATTGATTACGCGACCGCACAAATCACCCGGCGGTATTGGTACTATGCGAGCGCCAAAGCCGCGAACGAGCTCGGGTTCGGCTCGCGCCCATTAGACGAAACGCTGCGGGACGCGATCATGTGGTTCCGCGAGCAGAAGATGATTTGAGGCGACAAGAGAGGTTACAGTGATAAGAACAAACCCTGCTGCGTTTGAACAACAGGGTTTGTTTTCAAGAGAGGTGAGAAGTGTCCGAATTAACCGAATTCCGCAAAGCCAAAGACGAGTATTTTCGGAGCGGTCCTGGATCGCCTTTGACGCCCGAGCAAAAAAAACAATTTCGTGGTTTAAAGTATTACCCGGAGAACCCGGCGTTGCGCTTTGAGCTGCCCCTCGAAAGGCATGAACACCCGAAGCACGTGGAAATGGAGATGAGCACCGGCGGCATCCAAAAGTATGAGCAAATTGGCCAAGTCCGCTTCCAGGTGAACGGGCAAGAAGCGGTGCTCCAAGTTTACGAAGCGGCAGACCAACCGGGTTCCTTCTTCATTCCATTTGTCGATGCGACGGCGCCTGCGGAGACGTACGGTGCGGGGCGCTACCTTGAGCCGGAAGAAGTCCATCCGAACGAGCTGGGCGTGGACTTCAACTTGGCATACAATCCATACTGCGCTTTTGATCCTCAAAAGTGGAGTTGCCCTCTTCCCCCACCCGAGAACCGTCTGAAGGTCCGGATTGAGGCAGGAGAGAAGAATTTCCACCTGTAAGATCGCCTTTTAACAACTTTTCGAGGTCCACCGACTGGACGGGTACGCCACCAGATAGCTCCAGCATCTCGCCGTTGTAGAGCACGTGAACGTCGAGCAGGCGGAGGATGGTGCGTTTCTCTGCAAACGTCGCCTCCTGCGCCGCGACGCGCACAGCCTTGAGCAGGCGGATGGCTTCATCTGCCTGCTCTTTGTTCGGCACATCCGGTCCGTTCCGCTGCTGCATCTCGATCAACTGGGCTTTGAGCCGCTCGATCTCGTCAGCGATCTGAGCGGCTTTGGTTTCATAGTCCTCGCGCGTAATCAGCTTGCCGACCTTGCCATGGTTGAGGTAAACGTCCAGCAAGTCCGTTTTCTGGGTCTCGTAGCGTTCGATCTCCTTTTGCAGCCCCGCGATCGCTTGGAGTGACAGGTGCTGTTCCCTTTCGGCCTCCTCGCGTCGTTTGGCCATCTCCGTCTCGATTTGCTCCGGCTGTTCGGCGAGCTTCATGATGGTATTCCAAACCCAGTCCTCGACGTTCTGCTGGCGAAGGCGATGCACGTCGCAACGAGTGGACTTGTCCATCCGCAAGTTCGGTCCTCGGTGCGGGCAGACGTAATAGCCGTATTGGCCATTCTTGTGAACGGCCGTGTGCCCGTGCATATTGACGTGACTTTTGATGCAGCGGAGGATGCCTGTCAGAAGATAATGATACTTGGGATTGCGTCCGCCGCGAGCATGTTTCGCTAGCACACGCTGCGCGGTCTCCCAGAAGCCGCGGTCGATAATCGCAGGAACCTTGATCGCGATCTGATGATCCGACGGATGGCGGATGTACTTGTGCCGGATCTTGTCCCCAACCTCATAGCGCTTGAGCTCGCGTTTGGCGTAATGCCAGACACCGGCATAGGTCTCGTTCTGGATCATTCGCTCGACGGTGCTGGAATACCATTGATTCACCGTGCGCTTCCGATTGTTAGCGTGTCCTTCCGGGACTGGAATCCTTTCCTTGTGCAGCCTGGCAGCGATTGCATAGGTGGTGAGGTCGTCGTACACGAACCAATGGAAGATCTTGCGGATAATTCGCGCTTCGGGCTCGTAGATAACGAGCGTGCGTTCGATCAGACGCCCTTTGTCGTCGCGAGCCATTTTGACGCGGTAGCCATAGGGCCAGAAACGACCCGTGAAGATGCGACCCTCGCTTGCCCACTCGCGGCGGCCGCGGTTCGTCCGGCGGCGGATGTTGAGGCGCTCGATCCGGCTCACCAGCGTTTCGGTGGCGTCGAGAGCGGCGCCTTCGTAGGTATCGAGATCGGCGGGCTGAGTGGCGTAGACGATTTCGGCTCCGACCTGGCGAGCGAGGAATTCGAGAACCGCGATAGCGTCGCCGCGGCCGAGCCGGTCGCGGACGTCGACGATGATGAAATGGATTTCGCCCTTTTCGGCAAGGTTCAAGAGGAGGTTGAATTCCGAGCGCGAGGTGATAGAGACGCCGGTGATCACTTCCGTGCGCTCGATGACGATGCGAGCGCCGCAGGTGAGGGCGAAGCGGCGATTCACGGCGATCTGGCTTTCAAGGCTTGAGCCATCGAGACTCTTGACGCCGGAGATGCGGCCGTACAAGCCGACCGGCTGACCGGCGAGCTTGGGACTCATTTTCGCAATCCAGTCAGGATCGAGTTCGATGGACGAACCGGCGGTTCTGAATTTGGACATCGTGACCTTCCTCTGCAATGACAGGCATCGTGTGCTGGGTGTGACTGCTGGCTTTTTGGGAAAAAAACCGCCAACCGCATAACAACGGTTGGCGTTAAAAGGCTCTTTTGCGCGCCATCAGGGAGGCGCGTATAATGAAACACAGCCTGCGCCGTTGGTTAGTTCAACGGTTCGGGTAAGGGTTAGGAGAAGGTTGCCGCCTTCTTCTAACCCGTCTTGTTTCTATTCAGGATGGCGTTCTTCGTACAATTAGGGTTGAGTCCCTGCGTCTCTCCTCAATCAGTTACGGTCGCTCGTGCAAGCACATCTTTGCGCCAGCAGAGCGTTCCGCTCACCCATTTTCTGCGCCCTATTGTACTCTGGATTCGCGCGGCTGTCAAGAACGCATGTTCGGCGCGCGTTGTCGCGCGATTTGCGGCTGATGTCGGCAACCATCAGCTGTGTGCAGTATCGTCGGCGGACGCGGTCTCCTGTTGCGGTTGGGACGCTTTCGCGGCCGCGCGTGCAGCGATGCGTTCGATGATCATGTAGACCGCATGCCAGCGCGAGGGCAGGTCCGGGAACCAGACTCGTTCGAGAGATGCAAGATCGATTTCCGCAGCGGGAGCTGATGGCAGTTGGCTGGCGTTCGGATCGCCGGCTGGAGTGCCAGGAACCAAAGTCGTTGCTGATGCCTGTGATTGTGCATTGTCGATTTGCGTCATTTGCCTCTTTGGAGAATGAATGTTTTAGCTTTCGGGTCGCTGTCCGATCTTTCAGGTGATGGGTAAGCTGATCAGCATGGGTTGAGCGACGGGCATTCGCTCTTCCCTCAGCGGTCTCTCCCACTTTTGCGCTGACCCGAGACCCGAAAGCATTCTCCGAGAAGCTCCAGTCTATGGTCTAGCGCGGAGAGGCCTTTTTTCGTCCCCGGTGATGCAGGCGCTGCTGCAAGATACGGCTCACGAACGCACTGGCTTCGCGGCGGGCTTCGGCCGGCAAACCGATGTTCGCGACGCTGAAGCAGTCGACGCGAGCGCCAAAGTGGTCGGCAAGCGCTGCGAGACGGCTCGCGACGAAACCATCACGGCAAACAGCGACGCTCCGCTGAATCAGCTCGTAATCCCCGCCCGCGTGGGATGTCCCAAACTCGTCGACCAGCACTCGGTAAAAGGTCCCACTCGGCTTGCGCGGAAAGTCCCACGCCACGATGAACTTTTGTCTCTCCTGCATGCGTCCTCCCCTATTCCGGCCACGTCGCCGTTCTCAAATGAAAAAGACACAAGCCGATCGCGCGTTCATGCGAACACGCGAATTCTTGCCTGTGTCTCTCGTGTGCGCACACCATTTCTGTGCGCACTCGGCACCTGCTTCGCCGCTCACCTCGCTCCTAGCTACATCTCTGCCGTGCGAGGCAGTCCTCTGGGCGAGCAGGTGCCGTCCACTCTCGCGTCTATTCTCTTGGTAAGTACAACTTGCCTGACTGCGTACCCGCTTGCGTCAGCGCACTAATGCATAGTGAACTGCTGCAAAGTGCAATATTGCGCATGGCTCCGCAATCTTCAATCGTCAGGAACGGGCTCGGGCTGGACCTGCAAATGAGCGGCTGGCGCCTGAATCGCTCGCGCCATGAGGGTCGCCATCAAGCCGAGAATGGCAGCGAAGATGAACCCGGCCTGATAACCCCCGAGCATGCCCACGCCAAAGTTCCCTACCAGCGGACCGATGACTCCGCCCACGCCCCAACCGAGAAAGATGATGCCATAGTTCACGCCCACATGCGTCGTGCCGAACCAGTCGGCATTCGTCGCCGGAAAGAGCGTGAGCGTTCCGCCAAAGGTCACGCCAATCAGAAGATACAAAAGAAGCGTGAGCCAGGCGCTCGCGGCGAACAGGGGCATCAGGGAGACACTCATGGCGGTGAGAACAAAATTCAGCGCCATGGTTTTGTGGCGTCCGATCGCATCCGAGAGCCAGCCGATGATCATGCGCCCCAAAGCATTCCAAACGGCAAGCCAACCTACCAGCACCGCCGAGAGTTCGGCCGGCTTGCCGGTGAACAAGTTGAATCCAATGATGGGAAGCGCATTCAACCAATTCAGTCCTTGCACCGCCGCCAGGTCGTCGAACTGGAAAGAATCGAGAAAGCTCTTGGCAAAGCTGATGACCATCAGCCCGGCGGCTGTCGAAAAGGCGTACATGAGAATGAGCAGGTATGTCTGCTTCATGCGCAGCAGCTGACCGGGGGAATAGTGGTGTCTGGCGTGGATAGGTGTGGATGAATCCGCGGCTGCTTTCCAGCCAGCCGGATGCCAACCTACGGGCGGATTCGTGAGGAGGAGTGAACCGACGACGATCATGATCAGAAAGGCGATGCCTAATTGGTAGAACGTCGTCCAGACGCCGCTCTCCATGATCATCGTATTCGCCAACGGACCAAACAAAGCCGCTGACAATCCGAAGCCGAGAACGGCAAGCCCTGTCACCAGACCCCGCTGATCGGGGAACCAGCGCAGCGCCGTCGCGACCGGGACGGCGTATCCGAGGCCTGAACCAACGCCGGTGAGCACGCCGTAGGCAAGCATGATCCAGACCCAGGCGACGCCCGCCTCGCTCGGATCGTGAGGGGCTAAGCTGCTCAGCACAAAGCCGGCGCTTACGAGAACGCCGCCCACAAGGCCCACCGGACGAGGGCCCCAGCGATCGTTCCAGCGCCCAGCCGGAATCATGAGAACGGCGAATACGATGGTGCTCAAGATGAGCGGCCATGTGACGGTCAAGGAATCCCACTTGTAGGCAGCGGCAAGAGGCGAACCGAAGACACTCCAGGCGTGCCGCACGCCAAGTGCCAGATTGATCAAGACGCCGGCGACGACAATGAGCCAACGGCCGTAGTGATTGCTTGCTAACCAGCGCTGATACGAAAAACGAATACTGACGTGCGGAATCATTTTGCTGATTGCATCCTCCTCAGTTTTGTTTGCGTCGTATGGATTTAGTGCAGCGAAAGCATCGATCTCGCGTTCTCCCATGTCAAGCGGTGGACACATTGGTCAGTCCGTAGAGGTGCTTGTCCTTCTGCGGAGGAATTGGTTCAGTCCACGCGCCGGCGAATGCCGCAGATTAGGCGCGTACGACCACAGAAGCAAAAAGACACAAGCCGGCTGCGTGCTTAATTGAGCACGTCAACCTTGCCTGTGTCTCTCGGCTGCGCCGGCAATCACTTTATGCGCAGTATGTGCTCCTCTCCCAGGATGCCTATCGCGGCCAGTTGGAGAGGGTACTAGTCATTCTCGTTATCTATTGTCTTGGCAAAGATCGTTCTCGCGGCAGAGGCATTCATGCACTGCTACACGTGGCCCCAGGCAGATGATGCTACGAAGCCTCACCGTGGTTTCTTACCCGCGAATGCAGTTGCGAGTATACCACAGATTATGAGTTTTGTCCATAGTCCATTATTCTGGCAATGAGATTGTTCATCGCGCTCGCGGGCGCCGACGCATGTCTTGCCAGATCATCCGACGGGTCCTCCCGTGCTTTTTGACCTATCTGAACCTATACACATGATACTAGGTGCGCAAGTCCAGCGAATTACCCGCCATTGGCGGTGTCGGATTGAGCGCCCTCGCTTGAGAAAGGAGATCATCGAATGTCAGCGGTTTGTCGTGCGAATACGCTTCACGCAGTGCACCCGCCAGCAGCCTTTCAGTAAGATCCGACGCGGTGAAGGCAATCCCTTTATTCTTCGGCTCTTTTTCACCAGTCAAGGCGACCAGCATCTCTAGTTCATCCGCCCGAAGATTCAATTCTGGAACCAAACCAGACAGGATTTGTGAGCGAACACTATCATCGGGCCGGTCGAACGAGAGATCCAATGCTGCCCTGCGACGAATCGCGGGATCCAAAGCATCGGGACGATTGGTGATGAAGATCACGGCCATAGGAATGTGACTGATGCGCAGGTTGTCAAGGCGCTGCAGCAGCGTGTCTAGGCCTGCCCTATCCTCGTGGTGCATCTGTTGAGTATCCCGGCTCGCAGCAAGTGCATCGGCCTCGTCAATCAGAAGAAGCACAGGCTCACCGAGAGTCGTCGTCCGTCGTTCCGCATGTGCGAAAGCTTGAACGATCAAATCACTCATTTCGCCCACTTGGCCGGTGCCGCGCACTTGCGTGTTCACCTTGAGCAAGTGTACCTTATGCGTCCCCTGCATCCGTCTTGCCAAGGCATCGCCAATTGTCTCGGCAAGGGCAGTCTTGCCGGTACCCACATCGCCTTCCAAGATGATGAGGGGGGCCCGCGCTTGCTGCAATTCGCAGAGCCGGATCACCCGGCTGTGATGTTTGCGACTCCATGCCTCGACCTGCGCCGGGTACAGCAGCATCTCCAATTCGATGAGCAGCCTGCGTTTGTGCTCGTCCAGCCCATAGAGCCGGTCGTAAAGTCGTTTCGCATCATCATCGGGAAAATCCCGCTCAAGTTCAAAGAATCTCTGGAGTTGACCACCATCGCCTGTATTATCCAAAAGCTCCTTCCCTTTTACCACGCCGCGCTTGCCGCCCATTTGACCCTCATTCTTGGGTGTCGGCCTTGGCACTCGAACCTGAATCTGCCTAGGCTGTTTACCTGCTCGCACTTCTGAGAGTGCGCAAACTAGCTGATCGGTTTCAGCCTGGCCGACACGAAATCCAGCCTCGGCTATTGTTTCACGCGCAATCGCGATTAAGGCATTGTGCTTCGTCAATGATTGGGCGCGCGCTAATGTTTCGGCGCGCTGGATCAGATCCATTGCTCCGGATCTCAGGCTGCCGATGTACTCTCCCGATTCATCGATGAACTGTATCGAGATGTCGCTCATGGTCGTGCAAACCGATTGCGAGCAAGACCGTAACCATCCTTTGAATACGTTCGGTCAACGATCCAGGTGCCGCCACTATAATCCAGCTGACCTGCCGGTCCCCACGTGAGCAGGAGTCTACTCCGAAGATCAGCTTGCTGTTGCGGGCCCATGGCATTCCAGCGCTGATTGTAAAAGACGCGTACGCTGAACGCCGCGTTCGCCAGGAGCGGATTGTATCGGATTCCACCAGAATGGTCATCAGCGAGGCCAATACCGCCTGTAATCACGCGATAGTCGAATTCCGCAAGAACGTAGTTGGTGCCTTGTCTGGTCCACACGAACTTGACACGGTCGATCACCTCGTCGTCCAAGAACATCCGGACATCATTGCTGAGCTTCGCCGCATATGCCACGTCAAAATACCCATAGGTATCGAGAATAGCAAGGAAGTCAGCCTGTACCTTTCGCGTCACGTAAACAATCTTCGTTAACGTGGACGTGTGGGTAGTCGTGAGGGTCGAGGTCGATGACATCCCTAGTCCTCCTCATCCGGCTCCGAGAGGATCTCGAAATCTGGACCAAAGACTCGGCACCATTCCCCGATTTCCGCTTCCTCATCCCCATCCTGCGCACAGCTTGACGCCATCATGATGGCATCGTATGCATCCTCCACTCGTTCGAGAAAGCGGGTGCGGGTATCCTCCGTCCAGGAGTGAGTAACGTTGTTCTCTGCATTGACGGGGTCCAAGACGATAACCGCCGCGGTGGGCAGCTTCACCTGTTGCCTACGGTAGTAATCGTCGAAAATGATGGGATCGCGGAACTGGTGCTTCCGCAGGAACGAGAACACCTGGCGCAGGCTGCTGGACCATTCGCCGGTTACCGGCGTATTCTCGAATGCCGCCGCAACAATCAGGTCACATAGGAAAGATGGTTGCTGGAGATCCCCCTGCAGGTTGTTCCACCACTTGAACATTCGTATGAGGAGGTTAAATTTGACCGGACCGGGGATCTTGTTGCTCTTGTCCGTGCGTCTCTGGATGAATTCGATATGGCACGTGACAGATGTGAGCCGCCACTCATCTGAGCGTGGTATCCAGCCCCCATTTTCGATACGCAGGGAATCGTCGCGGATAATCGGGGTAACATCCACCTCAAGCTCAATCCCACTGCGGAAATGGACGCGGACAGCACTCTTGAGAATCTCAAAATCCTCGCGCGTTTTTGTCACCTTGTATATATCGTAGAGCTGATCCTGCGTGAACGACAGCAAGGCGTCCAACCGGTCCTTGCTGATTCCCTTGCCCGAGTAGTATGCCCCTAGATCAACATCGTAGGCATGTTCCTCAGTCGGGCGTAGTGATGTACCCTTGGCGTTTGATCCCGCTTTCAGGATTTTTTCGAGGGTGAATGTGCAATCAGCGGATGCGCGGTTCTGCAGCTGCTCAATCATGTAGTCGGTCTGCCGCTGTGCTTCATCCAAATAACCCTGATCTGGTCGAAGATTGCGCGCGAACTGGTCTAGCCTTGCCTGTGTGGACATGCGCCCTCCTCCTTACTCAACGCCTGGTTCGCGAATGATGGCGTCGCGTCCAGAGCCGACCAGGCTGAGATCAATTGCCCATTCGTACTGTCGGCGATAGTTCCAGGATATCACAGGTGGGTGGATGTTGCCGGATATCTGCTGTCCGATGTGAAATGCCAGGGACACAGGGCCAGCGTAAAACAAATGTACCCGGGTAGCCGCCGGAAGCCGCTGCACGATGAGGTCCATCGCCTTGCGGAAAACGCGTCCATACTCGCGCGCTTGGTCTTCCGTCCGAACAATGCTGCGCGTCGGAGCGGGAATCTTTAGATCCACCTCTAGCGCCGCATTTGGAACGACTGCCCGAGTCTCAATGGGCTTCACCTCGTAGCTCACCGAGACGCGGACGACCACGTCACCACTCTGTGTCAACGGCTTGTCGGGGATTCCAGTAATGCCCAGCTCAGGAGGCTCCCCATCACCGCTTTGCCAATTCCAGCTGTTGTCCTCCGGATGGAAATCGAAAAGACCGACGGGTTGACGGTCGGTCACGAAATATCCCGCCAGGATTGCCAAAGGAATGTGCACGAGGCCACCGAAAACAAGCGATGCGCCCGGTTCGATTTGGCTGGCTAATTGATTGCCGCACATATCCAGTAATCGCTGCGTCGCAGCCTCGACGTCGCGTATTCTGCCGTCCACCACGAGATCCGTAAAATCCAATGGCGTCCAGCGAATCTCTCGGTTCGGGTAGACGTCAGCCAAGACTTCGGCAAGTTCTAATTGTGGTATTTTGCGAAGTGACTGAGCAACCAATACGACCAAGGGAGGCAATACCTTTCCGGAATCGGGGCCGCTGCCACCTATCGGACCAATGGGACGATCTTTCAATAACCCGAATGTGAACGCTGCGGCAACATCTGCTGCATAGGGCTGCCAGTCATCATTCTTGTTTGAGTCTGCGAGATCACAAATCCCTCGGATTTCCAAGAACCCTGCGGGTGGATGGGTCATCTCGGCTGCGCGCGCCACACCCGCCCCTTCCATGGCAGTCGCCACCAGTTTGGAGCATTCCGCTCGGAGGCGGGTCATGAAGCTTTCATCCGCGATCACTTTTTCACCCGAGGCAATCGGGCCGAAGTGGACCTTGGAAAGCACAAGATTGTCGGCTTGCGCGCCTGGGCGCGCTGTACCAATCGAGTTTCTCCAGTCAACGGCGGTGTACGCCAGTGCGCGGGCATAGAGCATCCGATTTGAATGGAACTGCTCGGGGCGCGGTTGCTCGCCGCTCGGCGTCATTTTCGCGGGCTCATAGTAGAATGAGTAATCTGCAATCGCGACGTCGCCTAGCGACACCTTGCCCGGGACGCCGCCGGCGATGCCTACCATTAGCACATGCATGGGCTGCCATCTGCGAATGAGGCTGGTGGTTGCAGCGGCAGCGCTGTCATTCCCGGGTTCCACGAGCATGATTGCGACGATGCTATAACTTTCACCGGTTGCAGCGATGGTGACCGAGCCGCGATAGTATGTAACCGGGTCTGAGTCAAAACGGACCGGCTGATAGCTACCCAGATGGCGGAGCACCGCATCTCGTTCGATTGGGAGAGCGGTGACAATGCCGAAATCAACCGGGCCGGTGCTATCCTGATCCATCACGTCTGGCTCCTTGTGGCCGTTCAACGTTAATCCCGCGTTGTGCAGTGCATAACTCGAACAACAGAGCGTGTCGCGCACTCGCCGGCGCGCCGATGCTGCCCGCGATGTGGACACGCTCATCGCTTCATACTAGCACAAGTGAGCTAGTTAGTAAAGTTTGGGCTTTGCAGTTGTGGGATTGATTTCTGATGTGACGTCGACAGCTGGGCAATAACTATCCAATGGAGCCATCGGGGCGTGCACGCGCTGGCACCGTCGCTGAAAAACGAGGACACAGGCCGGTCGCGTGCGGTTTCCCTCCGCCGTTTGGCCTGTGTCCTCGTGTCCTGGTCGTTGCCAGGCGATGCTATGCCTGCCTAAGGTATGCGCTCTGTGTCCATCGCGACCAAGTTTCGCTCGCACATCAACTTGGTTTGCATGTGGCGCTTTTGTGCAGTCTTTTGACACCCAATCGACTCATGCCAGCCGCATTGTCATCGCACGGAGCCCGAACGCCTCGCGAAATGCCTCCATCCGCCCTTGGTAAAATTCGGCGCTGACCGCGAAGTGCTCTTGAATGTCGCTGTCGGACCAGCCGCGCCTGAGGAGAGTGTTGACTCGGCGTGCAGGCATCAACAGCTCATAAGCATATGCCCACGCCTGATGCTCCCACTTCCAGGCGACGACGCGATCTCCCTTTTCCAAGAGATACCGCTGATTGCCTTCATGCATCAAATAGTGTCCGATGGCATGCGCGATCAGTTCGCGCACCTGGCGCGAGTCCTCGATGGTACTCTGGATTCCAATGACATCGAGGACAATCTCCTCCTGCGCGCGACCGGCGAACGGATAGCGCTGGACTTTGAGGCGGAGCTTTCCAAGCACGCGATCAAGGTCCGCGGGATTCCCGACTCGATAGCGCCGCCGCGTGTCACCAGCATACCACTCTGGCGACCGGTTCCCTGCTTTGAGGTGCCGGGTAGTCAAGGCGCGAGAGCCTTGAATGAGTTGAGCAAGGATTATGCCTCCTTGGTTTGCTTGGTTCTCTTCGCCTTGCGTTCCCGCTTCCACTCTTTGTTGCGCTGTGCGATCACAAAGCGGGCGAACATTTCGAGCGAGTTCCGTTCTTCGTCGTCCATGTCATCGAACAGGCGCATCATCACATTCAGTTGCGGGTCCAGCGGCTCGACTTCGAGCGGCTCCGACGAGATGAACAAGTCATCCGTGGCGACACCGAAGGTGCGCGCCAGCTGGACCAGCGTCTCAATGCGCGTCTTTTCCTGAATGTTGTTCTCCAGGCGCGAGATGGTCCCCTGATCGACCCCCGATACTCTGGCGAGGTCTGCCTGGCTCCACTGCTTCGCCTGCCGCAACCTCCGAATCTTGTCCCCATCGAGCAGAATATCGTCCATTTTCGGCTCCTCTATCGGCCGCTGTCCGCGGCCGGCTCTACTTTGCGGATGTTCCCACTATAGCACAATTGATGAGTTTTGTCCATAGGTGATTCAGAAATTTAATGTTGTAACTCATTGACAAATGAGAGTTCCTGCCTTACAATATGCATAATCTCATCGTCATTATATGAGTTTCCCCATTGAACGCAAATCCGCTACGAGGTGATCCATGATGGAGTTGAGTGACCGGCAAGTGCGCGTGCACCAATTCGTGCGCGAGTACGTGGATGAGAATGGCTATCCCCCTACCTTCCGGGAGATCGGACGCGCGGTGGGTATCACGTCGACATCCGTCGTTCGCTACACGCTGGATGCCCTGGAGAAAGCAGGCATTCTGAGACGAGCCCCGAACCGCTCCCGCGCCCTGGCCCTGCAGGCGCGCCGCAGCCGCAGAGGAGTGCATGGAGAATAACCGGGTCTACCTGCTCGGGCGGCTATGCCATGCCCCCAAACTGTTCCAAACGCGTTCCCAACGCCCCAAGATGGTCTTCCGCCTGGCAATTCCGCGAATGCTGCCGGCAACGCGACCCGCTTCGGCAGGTCGTCAAAACACGCGTCCGGATTCCAGGCACATCGCCGATTTCATCACCGTGGTCGTTCTGGGCACGCCCGCGAACGAGCTCAACCGGCGCCACCTCGAAAAAGGAATGTGGGTCCAAGTCGCGGGCTGGCTCCGCAGCTGGGATCGCCCGTCGCTCCGGACGAATGGGGTGCTCGAAGTGGTTGCCGAACAAGTGCAGGTCGGCGGAGAACAGAAATGAGCGCGGCTGAAAATGCTGTCCTAGAGCGCTGGCTCTCGGCGCTCAATGCCTTCCAGCCCGGGTTGCCTCAGCCGGTCGCAACTGCGATGGTGGAGGGCACGGCGAAAGGGCCTTCCGGACGTCTCCTTGAACAAATCGAAGAGGCGCTGATGAATCTGGAAAGTGCTGCTTTGGAGAATCTCACCGGGAGCGAAGCGCGGGTGACCATCGCTATCCTGCACGAGATGAATCAGCAAGTGGCACAACTGCTCGTCAAATTGGGCAGTCTATGGGAGCAACCCTAGATGTTGAGATCTGCAACCTTCACTATCGGCCTCGTGCTGGCGGGGCTTGCCTTCGTCGGCTTCCTGATGCTCGGCGGCATGACGGCGCCACCGCCCTATTCGATCGTCGTCGCAGTGCAAGATATCCCGGCTTACACACTGCTCGACGCAGGCGCCCTCGGCGTGGATGCCCAGCGCATCAACAGCCAGGTGGCGCATACCCTCGTCCAGCGTGAGGAAATCGATCAATTCGTCGGCGGCTTTGTGCTCGAGAACATTCACGCCGGCGAACCTCTACGCAAGGGAGCGATTGTTGCACCGGATAATCCGCAGGCCGCGTCGCGCCTCGCGCTCATGATGACAGACCCGGGCCGCGTCGCGATGGTAGTCCCCCTCGATGCGAAAACCGCACCGGGCCAGATCGCCCCCGGCGATTGGGTGGATCTCGTTCTCGGTCTTACGCCCGGCAACATCTCGGCGAGCAGCGGAACGACGTTTGGCAGCCTGCTCACACCCACGCCAGTTGCCCTTTCCTTTCCGCTGGGTCCTTCACTTCCAATAACGTCATCAGCGAAGGCAACTCCCCAACCGCAACCGGTCCCCAATTTCTCATTCGGCACCGCAGTGACAACCACGGGAAGTGTCAGCGCGAGTGAAATGAATTTGCCGGTTGATAAGGTCGTGATCCAGAACATCCCCGTGGTTGGCGTGCGTTTTCAGCAGGTGCCCAATCCCGCCTTCACGGGTTCGGGGGGATCGCTGGGTCAAAGCGGATCAACTACAAGCTCCCCTCAGCCTGCCTACATTCAAGGCGACATCCAATCGGTCACGGTCCTCTTGCCGAGAGCAAGTGTCGAACTGGTGACCTTTGCAATGGACAACGGCCGCGTCCACGTTGCCCTGCTGCCCGCGCAGTCCGGGCAGGCGGCCAATGGCGCCCAGTCGCCTACTTTCGGCATCAGCTTCAATGATGTGCTCGCGTGGATGATGCGCGAGCGTGCACTTTCTGCCAGCGGACAACCACCTGTAGCGCCAGCGCAAGCGACGCCAACGCAATCTGCTCCATCCGCTCCACAGACGCCTGTGGGCGGAGCGCCCACCCAGGTCGCGCCGGGTATACCGCCCGCGACGACACAACCAAATGCAACCGAAATGAGGCTGACGCCCGCTCCCAAGTCAACTCCTGCGCCCGCGACGATTGCGACCGGACTCGATTTCATGGCTCTCCTGATTCCGTTGAGCTGCGGAATTGTCCTGCTCGTCCTTTTCGTCGCGGTCGTCCGCTTTGTTCGGAAACGGAGGCGCGATGATGACGTCGTCTAGTCCATCCGCCAACGGATCTCAGTTCCCCGCACCCGAACGAAGCGGAGCCTTGAAGCTGCTCCTCGCCTTGCGCGAATGGGGCGATGTCCAGCAACTGAATGCCATGTTCGCCCCGGGCAATTCGAATGGGATCGAGATCGTCACATGGACGCAGGACGGCTCGCGCATTTTCGGCGACGCGACCGCGCTTGACGCCGACATCGTTCTCATTGACCCGACCTTGCCGGCCTTCGAGCCAAACGATATCCAGCGCCTGTATCACTTTGAACAGAAACCGGTCGTCACACTCGGCGCGATCCCGCCGCAAGGCGACTGGGGCTCGAAGTTGTACCAGCTCGGCATCAAGGGTCACGTCGATCTTCCTATTGGGGAAGCCCAGGCGCGCGCGTTGGTGGCGATGTCGCACAAGGCGGTTCAGGATGCGTTGCGGGAACGGTCGTCCCCATCCTACATTCCGCAGGTCTCCACTCAAGTCGCGCAGGTGATCGCTACCCACGGCTGGGAAAAGAGCATGGTCGCGGTGTGGGGTGCGAAAGGTGGTGTTGGGAAAAGCACGGTCTCCGAGAATCTCGCCAGCATCCTGGGTGTCCTGGCAAACCGCAACACGGTCCTAGTCGATGCGAATATGGCAGGCGGGAATGCTCATATTCACCTGGGTTATTCGGAAGCGCAGATCCCGAAGAACATTGCGGCGCTCGCCCGCCGCTACCAAATGAATCTATCGACCTCCGCCTACCGGAATACGTCGAGCGTTGGGATCCTATCGGCGCAGCCGCTTCTTTCGCCGGCGGAAGTGCAGGGACATCTCACTCCCTTTCGCGGCAAGCTGGGAGTTTTGATCGGAATTCCGAAGCAACACATGGGCGGCGAGGAATACTTTCAAGGGGAACTAGGTCGCGGCTTCATGCACGAGCTGCTGAACGTGCTGCGCGGGATCGTCGATTTCGTCGTGATGGATCTGGGGCAGGACACGAATGCTGCCATTCACCTGCAGGCGCTGCGCGACGCCAACTATATCTTTGTCATCGTTAACCCCGACGCGGCCAGTGTGCGGGCCACGGGCGAAGTGATGGAGGATTTGTTCAAGCACGTTCAGCTCGACCCGAAGAAATTCCGCCTGGTTGTCAATCGCTTTCATCCCGAGCACGGCATACCGCGCAAGGACATTGTCCGGGCTTTGCAGATGCCGGAAGTCGGCATCGTGCCGGATGGAGGTCCCAAAGTGACGGCTTCGCTCAACCGCGGCGTGCCCCTCGTTCTCGATTCACGCGGCGAGATTGCCCGCAACCTGGTGGCGATAGCCTCCACGCTGTACCCGCCTGTCACGCAGGTATGGTCACATCGCAATCGATTGGGCGGTGAGAAGAATCCTGGTTTGGGAAAGAAGCTCGCCGAAATGGTCTTTGGAGCTTGACGTTTCGCTTCATCTCGAAACGTCTCCTTGAAAAAGAGGAAAGAATGGGAATGGAACAGCCCTGTGAAGCCTGGTTCGACAACTTTTGGGCACGACGCGAAGGGAATCGGATCTGGATCGGCA
This sequence comes from Chloroflexota bacterium, assembly GCA_023381515.1. The sequence continues at coordinate 41,573 of JAMCQI010000057.1, forward strand.
AGTCATATGACCACCGAGCCAGCTACTCCGAGGCTACCCTGGTGCTTTGGTTGACCGAGGAAGGCGGGCTCACCGTCGATCCAAAATGGGCAAAGGTCCGCTCGTCGGAAACCGCGCATGAGCGCGCCTGGCTGGGAATGCTCCGGCGCTTGATGCTCCCGGTCACCCTTCAGTCCAAGCTCTTGGAACCACCTCCCTTTTGTCTCTTCTCAGAGGAGCCCGGGATGCTGGAATACCTGTACAGGATCGCGAAGGATGAGCTGCATTCGGCGCATCTCGATGAAGCGGAGAGGGACTTGCTCACCCAAGCCCTCACCGCCAATTTTCCGGAAGGCCGATCATGAACCGGGACGCGGCGACCAGACCGACCAGCGAACTGGCACAACTCGTCAGTGCGTCGCTCCGGCGTCCTGAGGCGGGCGAGAATCCGTACCGTGTCATTTTGCGGCAGGTCCGCCAGCGGCTGACCGCGACTTCTGACCCCTATGAACTCGCCCACCCGACTCCGGCAACCCGGATGAAGGTTGAGACACTCACGCGGCAGATCATCACAGACTATCGTCTGGCCCAGCCGGTGCAGGGCTTGCCCGTTCTCGACATCAGCGATGAAGAGGTCGTGCAGCGCGTCGTGAGTGACGTGCTCGGCTTCGGTCCTTTGGACAACCTCCTGCACGATGAAGCCGTCGAGGAAATTATCGTCAATGGAGTGGATATCTGGGTCATCGACGAAAGCGGCAAGCACCGTGCGCCGGGCAATGTGGGAGACCCGGAGAGCCTGGTCGAGTTGATCAATCGGCTGGTTGCGACCACCGGGCGCCAGGTCAACCTCTCGAATCCGATTCTGGACGCGCAACTACCGGACGGAAGCCGTCTCAATGCGACGATTTCCCCGGTCGCCACGCCCAGTCCCGCGATGACCATTCGACGCCATCGGCTCGTGGCCCGCCAGATGCAGGACTTGGTCGCGCTCGAATCGCTCACCGAATCAGCGGCCGCGTTCTTGGCTGCGGCAATTCAAGCGCGGTTGGGGATTTTGGTCGCCGGAGGGACGTCCAGCGGCAAGACCAATTTCCTGAATGTGCTCGCAGGGATTTTCCCAGAGAGCGAACGTGTGGTCGTGATCGAAGACACGCGCGAATTGCAGCTCCCCATCGCCGACGTCGTGTACCAGAGCGTTCGCTATGCCAACGCCGAGGGAACAGGCGAAATCACGCAGCGGCGCCTTGTGCAGAATGCGCTCCGCATGCGCCCTGATCGCATTGTGATTGGAGAGGTGCGCGGTGCCGAGGCACTCGATATGCTGCTCGCCGCGAACACCGGGCATGAGGGATTCCTTTCGACCGTGCACGCGAATTCGGCGGGTCAGGCACTCACGCGTCTTATACAACTTACCAAGCTTGCTCCGGAGGGGAGCCAGATCGACGAAAAGACGGTTGCCGAATGGATTACGGAAGCTTTCCATCTCGTCGTCTTTCTCCGTCGCGATCCATTTTCGGGAAAAAGGCGGGTGGAGGAAATCATCGAACTCACGGGCTCGGTCGAACAGGGCAACCGCATCCTGAACCAACCGATTTTCTCACAAGATGCCGATCGCCGGACACTCGTGCGGACACCCTACCCTCTCGCCCGAGCAGACAGACTCCGGGATCGCGGCGTAGACCCGACGGCTTTTGCGCCCATGCCGCGGGCAATGGGTGCTCCCGAATCCTGGGCGCGGAGGAGCTAGAGACGACATGGGTGGAGACGAATAATGCTTTACGGTCCTAACGTTCTTCTCGCGTTCATCGGTGCGGCGGGCGTGCTCGTCATCGTCCTTTCCATCCTCGCGATTCCGCATTACCGGATGGATCGCGAGGAGGACGAAGGGAGCCTCACCGTCCGCTTGCAGCGCAAGCTCGACCAGGCCGACCTCCAGATCACTGCAGCCGAATACTTGAAGACATCGCTCTTCCTTGCGCTCGTGCTCGGAGTGGTCGCCTTCATTCTCACCGATGCCATCGCGGCGGCTCTCCTCGGGATGCTGCTTGGATTCTTTGGGTATTGGACGTATCTGGAGGACCGGCGGGAAAAACGCCGGCGCGAATACCAGGAGGCATTGCTCGAAGTGATCAACATTCTACAGGAAGGCTTTGCGTCCATGCGCAGTTTGGAGATGGCACTGGCTACGGTCGCCGAGCACGCGCCGGAAATTGCCCGGAGGGATTTCGTCGAGATTGTTACCCAGATGTCGCTCAAAGAACACCTCGAAGAGGTGCTCATGCAGATCGCCCAGCGCCGCCGCGACCTCATCTTCGATCGACTTGTGGAAGCGCTCATCGCCAATCGGCGCACCGGTGGGCAGCAATTGGGTCCCGTGCTTTCCGCTCTGAGGGAGAGCGTGCAGGCTCTCGCTTCGGGACGACGTCGAGTGGAGACCGCGCAGCAGCGCATCCGCTGGGAGGCGCGCATCGTCTGCCTGGCTCCCTTTACCTTCATTGCGATTCTGCGGCAGACGGCACCCGACCTCCAGGCACCCTTCTATGCGAGCGTTTTCGGGCAAGTTGCCATCCTCCTCGTCGGCTGCATGTCGGCCCTAGCCTATTACATCATGAACCGCATGGGTTCACAGGCGGTCCAGCCACTCGAAACCGCCGGGGTAAAGGCATGAGGAATCTCATCTCATCTAGACACTGCAATAACACAACCTATGCCGCGAATGGGAGTAAGCGATGAATCTCGTCCTTGCCCTGCTCGGAGCGCTCGGCGTACTGCTCGTCTGGACGGGAGTCACACACCCCTTTGCCGTTCGTGTTGCCAATTCAAGGAAACGGGTCCAGCTGACAGCGGGTGAAGAAGAGCATGTTCAGATCTCACCACTGCTCGACCGCTCGCTGGGTCCCATTCTCGAAAGCGCGAGTCATTTGCTGGTCGTCCTCTTGCGCCGGGAAGACAAGGACCGCGAGTTGATCGCCGCCGCGGGTTACCCGCCGCGCTATCGCACGGTCTATAACTTGTACGCCTGGAAAGTCTTGATCGCGGTGATGCTCTTTCTCGTCGGGCTTTTCAATGCGCTGTTGATCGGACCCGGCTTTCTCGCCGTCGCACTCGGAATGGGCATCTTGGGACTCCATCTGCCCGACTTTCACTTGCGACAGTTGGTGAAGAAACGCCGTGAGCTCGTCCGCACGGAGATGGCGTTTGTGCTCCACCGGCTCGCGATCCAAGTGGCCGCGGGTCAAGCACTGCCGCAAGCGCTCGAGCAAATCGCTTTGAAACCGGGCGGCCCTTTTGTCAAGGAACTGCGCGAGGTGAGCAGCGATATTTCGACCGGACATTCGCTCAATGAAGCGCTCGACCGGCTGGCGGCCAGGACTGCCGGCATTGATGAGGTGCGGCGGTTCGTCAACCTCCTGCAGCGAGCGCAGCAGTTGGGCAGCCCGATTGCCGAAGCACTGACAAGCATGGGACGCATCCTGCAGGAACGCGTGCAGCAGGACATCGAGGCCCGCGGCATGGCGGCATCGGTGCAGATGGTGCTGCCAGTCGGATGCCTGATCCTTCCTGCGATTGGATTGGTCGTCATCGGGCCCGGCATCTATCTCGCCGCTCAATACTTTTTCGTGCGCTAACCATATCAAAGCACTCGTGCCAAGGAGGTGATCGGGGCATCTACTCCCTGCACGAAAACGGGAAAGGTAAGGAGGGGCAGGCTGGCTCCCCACCAGTCTTCCCCTCATTCAAGACTCATGGAGGAACCATGAACCATCTGCTGAACGCGTTCGACGCTGTTAAGCGGTTCCATGCATCGGAAGCGGGACAAGACATCTTGGAGTACGCGATCATCGTCGCGTTTGCGGTGACCGTCATCGCGGTCCTTGCCCTGCTCTACAACTCGATCAAAGGCGTGCTGACCAATGCCAACTCTCAACTGCAAGGCATTCATTAGGCGCAGTCGCCGTCTTGCCCGACGTACGGCGTTCGAGGTTGGCCGTTTCCATCGAGACAAAGACGGCCAAGACCTGGTCGAGTGGGCAGTCGGCCTGCCGGTATTCCTCATTCTCTGCGCCGGAATCGTTTTTTACTCCTGGATGTGGTGGAACCAGGTTACCGCCGCTGCGGCGGTTCACGATGGCACGTATCTCGCGGCGATGCGGGGCGGCGACACGGGCGCCGGATACACACGCACGCAACAGATGCTGCGATCATCGGTCGGAAATTTCGCAACTACTTACGGCATCTCGATCGGAGCCGATGCGAGCCGGCGCAGCATGATCGGCTCGGTCCAGAACCATTCTTTGTTTCGATTGCCCTTTCTGGGCGCACTGCCGCTGAACATTCAAGCACGCAGCTTTCAGAGACAGGAGCAGTTCTATGGCGGTCCACCGCAAGGGTGGTGGTGAAAGCGAGTGCGGTCAAGCTTACGTGGAATTGGTGATGGTCCTGCCCGTCTTTCTGCTCGTCATTGCAGGGCTCATTTTCTTCGGCCGCGTGCTTTACGTGAAGATCGCTCTCGACATGGCGAGTTACGACGCCTGCCGGGCTGCGGTCGAGGCGCTCCGCCCAGGCGATGGTATCAGCCAAGGCATGACCGCAGGCAGGCAAACGCTCGCTGGCTTTTACCTGAATCCCGGAGGAGCAAGCTTATCCGTCAGCCCCGCGGGGGGTTGGGCACGTGGGACACCGGTTCAGTGTACCGCTGCCTACGATTTGTTTGTGGGAGACATACCAGGGGCCGCATCGTTCGGAAGCGGATCGGGCGTGGCGATCCAATCCACCACCTGGTCACGGGTCGAACTCTGGCGCTCGGACTGGCAGTAACTGACTCTGGATCAGTTAACCTGCGCACGGCAAGAAGAACGAAAGACCATACCCAATGAGGAGCTGAAGAGAACCATGGAGATTACAACGTACAACCTGAAAGTGATGTTTACCGAGCCGATCCTGGGGACCCAGCCGCAGAAGGATGTGGCGACCGAATTCACCCAGGACAAAGCCCGCGCTAAAGGAATTCCTGTGGAGGACGAAGAGGAAACGCTCCCCGAGATGCTGGAGAAAGGCACGACGGCGTTTCATCGGCTCGACGGCCAACCCATCTACTACGATTATATGGTCAAGGGATTTCTCAAGGAGGCCGGCCTGGTCTTCAACGGCACTCACGGCGTCAGGGCCTTGCGGTCGAAAATCGACAACCTCGTATTCGTGCTACCCAGGCGTATCCCGCTGCAGCTGCCTCTCGGGTCTGACGCGTCTTTCCTCGAACGGCCGCTGCGAGCGCTCACGGCTCAGGGTCCACGCGTGTCGCTCGCCCGCAGCGAGACACTTCCAGCAGGAACGTCATTCGCCTGCATGGTGCAGGTGCTCGGCGGCCCCATCAGCGAGCCTGTGCTGCGCGAATTGTTGGATTACGGGCAGTTCAAGGGCTTTGGACAGTGGCGGAACGCGGGTTTTGGACGGTTCACGTACGAACTGGCACAAGCCTAGTTGGAAACTAACACGTGGGCGCTAAGTGATGTCTTTTCAGGCAACGGCAAGGTATCGTCATGCCGCGTTTCGTGCAGCAATGGCAAAGCATTGTCACGCCGGGCTTTGTGCGGCACAGGAAACGCAAAGTACGGTGGCGCCAAGATACGTGAGGTGATGGTATTGCTTTGTGGGGCGGCGCCGCGCGCAGGCACGGCAGTGCTTCGCAAAGTGCAGTTTCGCTGAGCCAAGGTATTGCAAAGGTAATGTATTGAGTCGTCACGTGTAGCACAACTCGTGCGCAGCAATGGCATGGTGACGTCGCGTGTCGTTTGGTCGTGTTCCGCGCAGTACCGCGGAGACTCGTTGCGCAAGGGCAATGCATATCGAAGCCAAGCCCGGCTAAGCAAAGCAAAGGCACTGAAATGATCAAGCGTCTCGTATCGCATGCTCTCGTCTGGTTCCATAACGAAGCCGGTCAGTATCTCGTGCAGACGGTGATCCTGCTCCCCGTCATGCTGATTCTTGCGGGGCTGGTCCTGGATGGCGGCTGGATGTACTGGCAGTATCGCCGCGCCGAGATCGCCGTCAACGCGGCGGCGCAGGCCGCGAGCCATGCGATCGACGTCGAGCACTTTCGCGAAACGAACGAAGTGCGGCTCGGCAACGGCGAGGCGTATGGCGCTGCTAGCGGGTACGTCAATATCAACCAGAGGGGCCAGATGCAAGTCACCGGGATCTACATCGGCCCGAATCGCGTTATCGTCGACGCTGATGCGCAAGTCCAGACCATCTTTTTCCGGCTCGCGGGAATCTCGTCACTCAGCATGCGCGTAGAAGGACAAGCTTATCCCGCGTTCGGAATTAACCGAGAGGGACAATGACACTCAAAGGGAAATTCGTGCGCGAGAACGTCTTCAGCAGCCGCAAAGAGCTGGGTCCACTCGGCTGGATCTCCATCTTTATCGTGGTGCTCTTCATGGCTGCCTGCATGGTCGGTAGTTACCAGTTGCTCACGCATAACGTCGCGCGCCTCGAGGTGCCGACCTCGGTTGCCGCCGCGGCGTCTCTCGTAGAGACACCTGAAAACACGAACCAGACCAACATCTCGCTTACGGCCACCCCATCAATTACGTGGACTGTCTGGGCAGCCCAAGACCCGCTCGGACAGCCGATCTACGAAGGGTCAGCCGAGATCAAAGCCTGGGTTCTGCGGGACTATCGAACGGATCAAGAGTGGTTCAATGCGCACCTGTTGGAGAAGGATTACTTGCTCCAGCACTTGGGAGAATACTTTACGGGCAAGGCGCTAGCGGACGGACGCCGGAATATCGAACGCGCCTTTGGCGAGACCTTTGTGATCATGGCTCCGCCGATTGCCCAGCCGCGCCAGCGTCCACCAATGGATCAACCGCGCTGGGTCACCTTTTCGCAGGATGGTCGACTCGCCCGCGTGAATGACTACACCGATGCCGGTCCTGCGAAACAGTATGACACCCGCACGCGCAAGCCAATGCCCGTCACACTCAAGAATGCTTTCGTCTGGCAATACCTGATGGAATACGACCCGGAGAGCAAACGCTGGAAGGTCGAGCGGAATACGCAAGTGATCAACATCGACACGAACGCCTTGGTATTCTCGGATGAACCATGAGGAAATCGTGATGCGTATCAAGTGGCCCCGTCGATTTGTCGCCGTCTTCGTCGTTGCTCTCCTGCTGCTCGCGCTTTTCTTGATGGGAGGTAGTGTGGACGCGGAGCCCGGCAACTGCCATCTCGATCCATCCGGCAATTTGGTCTGCGAAGGAACCGCAGTAGCCACCGCCGTACCTTCACGTGCCATCACATCTGTCCCGGGCACGCCGCGGCCGACTTCGCGGCCTCGACCGTCACCGACTCCGACCGTCTGGGAACTATACACCATGTGGCGCTATTGTCTCGCCGATCCGACATCACCTTCGGGCTACGTAAACCTCAAATGGAATTGCAACCGACTGACCAAGCAGTGTACGCTCGTTCAGGTAGTCACGGCCTATGATTGTGGGACACCGACTCCCGCAACTCTCAAAGTCAAGCCATTGCCCTGCCCTGTTGGATTCTCGCAGACGGGCCTCTGGTGCCTGATCGGCTGGGCGCGGCGAGCCGAGGCACGCATCCCGCCCGTCCCGATTACGTACAAGCCATACCCAAGGGGTATCGTCACCGACCCGATGGATTTCACGGCACCGGCGCTCATCGTACAGAATTGGGCCTGCACATCGCCCCAGGTCGATAACTGGAATCCCCACAGCTGGGGCTATGACGAAGACTATCGCAATCTTTACTTTTGCATCCGCTGGCGGCAGGTCGCCTGGCCCAATCCTTCGCCCGATCCTGCGCCGGCCTGGATTCGGTACGTCTGGGATGAGCGGAGTTGGGGGCAGCCGCAAGAAGATAGTTCGCGGTCCCAGGTCACGCAGCATACGTACGTCACATCGTCGGCGCAGAAACTGGAAAACGGACCAGGCAGCCTACCCGCTTATCAGGTGGAGGCACACTCGTATTGGGTCATTGACTGGAAGGAAACCTGGGAACATGCCTACCGCTGGACCGAGTGCCGGCGAACGGGGAACAAGAACGACCGGTGCGACGGGCAGTCAGGGTACGCACCCGAGCAGCATGTCGAGTGGCGCCCAGAAGGGGATGACGGAACCGCGGACCTGAGAAATTACGGCGGGGCGCATTTCTACGCCGACAGTACGCTTCTCCAGATCCCTGACAGCCGCATCTTGAATGTGTTGCCCGTGCCCGTGATCGAAGTCCAGGGCGTGATCGGGAACCCATAGGGAAGGAATCCATGCTGAAAAAGATGTCGATCGGCTCTTCAAAGAAGGCCGCTGCACCCACCCGCGCTAGTCCGACCGTCCGCGTCCTGGTTGCGACGCGGCGAACGGACGTCCATGCGGCTTTGGAGCAAATTGCCCCCTATGCCTTGACAGAGGCGGTCTCCACGCGCGGCGTCTATACCGGCTTAAGGGGCACACAGCTCGCGATTGTCGAATTGGATGCGCTTCTCGAAGAAGAGATCCCATGCCCCACATTGCTGCAGGTGCTTCAGCAGTCGCCCACGGTTGTCTGGACGACACCGGATGGGTTCTTGCGCGAGCCGGCGACCTGGCGTTCGCATGCGCTCGCGGCCTCGGGTCATTTTGAGTGCTTTCCCCCAGCCACCGCGGCGCTCACCTCGTACAGTGGAGGAGTAGGCAAGACGACGCTGTCGCTGGATGCTGCCGTCCACTTTGCCGATCGAACCAGACTGCCGACCGCCGTCGTCGAGTTTCCTTACGGACCCAGCGCGCTGCGCGTCATTACGGGTACGACTGAGGGAGCAGGTTTTGTCGACGCCGTTCACAACGATCCATCGACGGCGCTCCGGTCAGATTTCCCCGTATGGCGTGGGGTAACGCTCGTGACCGTGAACTATGCGGATGTGAGCGGGCTCTTGAAGCCCGAAGAAGTCGCGCAATGCTTTGAGCGCATCCGGAACGCGCATATCTTGACGATCGTTGATTCGGAGTTTCCGCATCCCTGGCTCGAAACAGTCGCGAAGCAAGTCGGAAGCTTTGTCATCGTCGGCGCTCCACGCCCGGATGCCTGGAACAACGCGGCGGCGTTGCAGCAGCTCATGGCTCGGACTCCGGAACTCTACCCGCATGCGCAGGTGGTGTTCAACTTGGTTGAGGGATGGGGCGACCGGCTCACGCAACTTGGATTGGAGCGGACCATGGATCTCCCGCGGGTCAAGTACCCTGAACGGCTGGAAGGACGATTGGGCTCCCTGCTGCTCAAAGCCATCTATCCGTATTGGGCCCAGACACCGGGAGCTGCCACGCGGAGGGGGATGTGAAGAACCGTTGGACCTTCTTAATCGGCGTCGTATCGCTCCTCGTGGCGCTCGGCGTCGGGTGGTTTGCCGAGACCCAGTACCAGGCGCTCGTGGCGACGACGGAACTCGTGGTGCCCGCGATCGAGATCCCGCCGTACACGATTGTTGTCCCACAGATGTTCAAGACGCGTCCCTTCCCGGCACCGATGGCTAACGAGCCCGTCTATCGCGGGCTGAACGAGGTCGCGGGCATGATCACGACGATTACGCTCAAACCCGACCAACTGGTGTACCGCGATCAACTCGTTCCGCCGCGCCAGTTTCGCTACACGGACGATGAGCGGCTGGAAGTGATCTCGTTCCCGATCAAACCGGAGCAGGCGGTCGGCGGCCAGATCAAGACGGGCCAGCACATCAATATCTACCGGCTGGTCCTCCAGACGGCGCCCAACCAAAGTGTCGCGGCCTCGCCCGACCCGAAAGTGTGGCTGGCGGCGCCGGGAGCCGGAGTCGAGCTACTGCAGCCCGACGTACTAGTCGTGGACGTCCGCTCGACCCAAGGCTCACCTATTGCGCCTGCGCCCAAAGTGCAGTCGACGACGAGCGAAGCGACGACCTATAACACAGCTGAGACGGATACTTCGAATGCCTCGCGGCCGCTGACGATTCTCACGATCGCAGTGCCGCCCGAAATCGCAAAAGACGTGCTTCGCCTGGCAGGGGAATCCCATGTCGCGAGTCGCTACCTGCTCTGGGTCTCGCTCGCACCCATAGTCAAGAGCAAATGATTGATGGTTTGAACCAGAAATCCGTAAAGGGGAAGAGCTTCTGTGACCGAGACGTCCAAGCTGGGTGTGTTTCTCTCGATCGAGCACGACCAGCGGATCGATTTGACCTCCGATGGTCAATTCGTCCGCGGACACGAGACCTACATCCGGGAATACGTCGGCATGCTCGACTCCGGGCTGATGGCTCAACTGAGCAATGCCGCCTACAAGGTCCTTCACGCGCTCGCCTTGCGGGCGCGCATTCTCGGCGACTCGCGGCGCGCGGGCGCCGAGGAGGAATTCAAGGAATTGTGTGAACTCGGTATCGTCACGATTGCAGACAAGGGGGAGCTCTTTTGCTTCCCCTCCAGGGAGCAGTTGTTGAAAGACACCGGCATCGGAAGCGTGCATACGATTGACACCGCTCTGGACGAATTAGCCGAACTCAACCTCATTCGCCGGATCACGGTCGCGCAGCCCCGCTTTGGACGCGGCTATTTTGGCTCGAACATCTACCTGATCTATCCCGGGAGCTTTATCGGCAAGTTCGATTCGGGGAGTGGTTCGCAGAAATCGCCCACCGGGCGTCTCACGGGGGAGCCAATCGGGGAGCAGAAACCGCTCCCCGCAGAAGGAGGAGACGGAGAGCAGAAAGTGCTTCCCGATGCTCATAATAGCGGAGAGCAGAAACTGCTTTCCGCTGAAGGGACGGAGAGCAGTTTGCGGAATACCGCCAATCGCGCGCTAAAGAGACAAGATCTATTAACAACTACTACAACAATGGAGGCTCCGTTCCAAAACGAAGAAAAAGGCGAGACAGGCAAACCGGCTCGAGCAGAATCCTTCGGTGATCTCTCGAAAACGCATGCGCAGCTCTTCATTGGACTCGTGCTCGATGAAGCGAGTAAGGAGGAGATGGAGAGTCTTTTGTCGCTCATCGAGGAACACCATCACCGGCCTCTCTCACGCGCCGATGCGCGCCGTTGGCACAAGGTCGCACAAGACTTTCGCGAGCTTGCCCAAGCGTGGGATCTCAACCCATTCACTTTGGCTCGCCAGGCAGTCGAGGAAGCCATTGACGCCGGAAGCGCACGTGGCGGCTACATTGCTCCCAAGCTGGCGCGCGCGATCCTCACGCGGTGGAAAAGCCGAGGGAAAACGGAGAATCGCCCGAAAAACGAAAAGCCGGCCCCTCCAAAGCGGGAGATACCGCCCGCTGTCCAGGTCTATCGGCAAGTGCGCCGGCGCTTTCCGGCGCGGGAGCTATGGGAACAGATTGCACAGGCAGTTGGGACCGATGAGTGCTCTCTCGCGTACTGGCAAGAGGTCCTGACTCTATGGGTCGCTCGCGGCTACAACCCGCTCAACATTGAAGGTCCGCTGCAATGGTTCAAGGCCCACGCGCTCCCGCTGAGGACCGCGGGACCGAATGTCCCAGCCAGAAACGGAGGGGCCAATGTCCACCAGAACGTTCAGAACACGCTACCTTCCCCCGATCAGCGTCCGATTGAGCGCCTGGAAGTCATTCAAGAACGCTTGCGCCAGAATAGTGTGCGCCAAGCAGCCACGCAACCCATGACGTCGGATCGCAAGGAAGGAACAGGAGAATCGACATGACCTGTCCAATTTGTGGAGGTGCTGGATTCCTACGCCGGGACGTGCCGATCGATCATCCGGATTTCGGGCGGGCGATCCCGTGCGAATGCAAGCGGTTGGAGATGATTCCCTCGCTCATGGAATGGTCGGGGCTTGGGCACTCCAACCAGGATTGGACACTCGATCGCTTTCCCGGCGATCCAGAGGCGCTCGCCGTCGCCCGCGAAGCCCTCGCCGCGAGGCGCGGCCTGTGGGTGTTTTGGTCGAGTGCTTTCGGCACGGGCAAGACCGGCATCCTGGTTGCCATTGTTCGGGCCTGTTGGGATCAGCAAATCCCCGCGCTGTACCAATCCGTGCCCGCCATGCTCGACCGGTTGCGCTCGGCGTATCAACGAGGCGATTACCAGCAACTGATGGACGAACTAAAGCAAGTGCAGGTACTCGCCCTGGACGAATTCCATCGCTGGCATGACAAGTCTTCCCGTTGGGACAACAATGCCTCTCGCGGGGACCTGACGGAAGGATCGCCGAGCTGGGCTGCCGAGAAAGTCTTTCAGATCATCGAGGACCGCTACGTGCATTGGGATGAACGCTTGACGCTCGTCGCAACGAACCGCAATCCCGACCGCGGCGATAACGACCCCATTGCTTCGCGCTTTTCGGATACGGTGCGTTCGCGCATTGTGCCGGTGCACGGCGGCGACCTCCGGCCCAGCGCACGCATGTTTGAAGGAATGGCCATTACCACCAAGGAGAAAGCGGCGTGACCCAAACCGGATACGACCAGGTCCTGCCCCAATTGCAGGACGTCCTCATCCGCCGGGGCGTTTCGATTCCAGCCTGGCGCGCGAGCGCCAAGGAACGCGGAGAATTCGCTTTTGCGGTGGCGCGGGTGCTAGCCGAAGAGCGCCTGCTGCCATCGGGCGAGGCCCGTTCCGCGGCGGGCGATCTCGCGAATCGGATGATGGGCTTGGGGGTCCTTGATCCTTTCCTTCATCAAGAGGGAGTCGAGGAAATCATCGTGCGCAATGGGACCGTGCTGATCGGGAGAAACGGGCAGGTCGGGAAAAGCGGCGTAACTGCGCCGGAGATGTACTTTTATGCGCTGGCCCAGCGCGTGGCGGAGATGGGTGGCAAGCCTCTGCGAGCCGCGAATCCCTTTGTGCTCGTCGATCTACCCGATGGCTCGCGCTTTACCGCGATGGTGCCACCTCTCTCGCGCCGCGGCACCGCGATCAACATCCGCGTCTTTTCGAGACATGTTCTGAGCGTTGAAGATCTAGTGCGAGTGCAGATGCTGAGCCGATGGCAGGCGGATTACCTCAAAGAAATCGTGCTCGATCGACGCAAGAGCATCCTCGTTTCAGGGCGACCGGCCGCGGGCAAGACCACGCTCCTGAATGCCCTCCTGGCGCTCTTGCCCGAGAACACGCAACTCTGTGGAGCAGAGACATTTGAAGAGATTGTCACCTCGAATCCCTTCGAAGCACGCGCCGTCGTCCGCGATCAAGTGGAGGCCGGGCGGGTCACGATGGCCGAGGTGGTGAATGTGCTCTATACCCGCATGCGGCCCGATGTAGTCGTGGTGGGAGAAGTGGTGAGCGAAGAAGCGAAAGAGTATTTGCAGGCCATCAACCTGGGTGTCGTCGCCCACACCACCATCCATGGGAATTCCGTCCTTGATGCCCTTTTGCGTCTTGAGACACTCGCGCGCGAAAAGGAAATGCCGCTCGGGGCGATCCGAGAGCGGATTGCCCGTGGGCTGGGAGTAGGCGTGCATGTGGATTTGAAACTGAACGCAGAAGGGACTGGTTGGCAAAGGCAAGTCACCGAGATCGTCGAAATTAGCGGGGATTCCGAACGCTACATTCTCACACCCATTGCCGGAGACCACAATGCTTGAGATTACGCTCCATTGGCTGTTTATCGGCGCGAGCGCGCTCGCGGCGAGCCTGTTCGTCTATGGCGCGCTGACAAGCACAATTCGGCTCGCCCAATGGGTGTATCTGCGGCGCAGACCCTGGTGGATGCGAATGACAATGCGGGCTCGGCCAAGTTCGACCCAAGCGTCATTACCATCGAACCAATTATCGCGTCTTGCCGTGCTGATAGCAGCCGGTGCCCTCGCGGCCAAAGCGGCATTGACTGGCGGGCTTTTGGTCGCGGTCTACCTGGTCATGGTCGGCCTCGCGCTCTACTGGTATTTGGGGCGTCATGCCTCGGCTCAATCGCGCGAGCAGATCTCAGGTGCGATCGGCGATCTGGTGTCCGCCTATTACTCGTCCTACCTGGTTGTCCCGACCGTCTTCAACGCCCTCCTGGAAGCGAGTAAGACGATTACGGATTCGTCACTGCAATCAGCGGTGCAGCGTGCGCTGGACGCCTTCGGCGCCGGTCGGACAACCGAAGAGGCGCTCGCTCAACTCGTGAATGAGGTACCCGATCCTTACATCGCCCAATTCGCCTTTATCTTGCGCCACACGTCGGAATCCAACCAAACGGAGATCCTAGCCGCGCTGCAATCACTCGGCAAGCGCCTCGATCAGCGCAAACGGCTGAAAGACCGTTCACGCGTGGCTCTGGCGCTGGTGAGTGGAACAGTGCGCTTTTTGCAGTCGGCGAACGGTGCCGTGATTTCACTCGCCGTGCTCGCGCCCTTCTGGTGGAACTTTTATGCATCGTCCGTGTCTCACCAGGCTTTCTTGATGATTGGCGCAACCATTGCGCTGATGGGATCGTGGTATTTCGAGAATCAGCTGCAGCAACTGCGGGAACGAGTCTTGTAGCCATGGGCGACACGCAGCGGGAGATTTCCGAAGACATTATTCGGCGCGTCCAGACGAATCGCAAGACGATTAACGGCTTGCAGCACGGCCTCGTCGTCTTTCGGATTTATCGAGGACAACTGGTGCAAATCACGGCCTCAGAGACATTGACGCTCTCTGCCGGCGAACAACTCTGTCCCTTGCTGTTGCAAGAAGAACCGAACTCATAGCTATTTGCTTTCCAATTGAGTAGTAAGTCAATACGCTCCTCTCTGGTTTTCCAAGCCAACAGGTGTGGGTCCTGTTGGCTTTTCCTTTTGGGGAGGGATGAAGAAAACTCCATGACTGAGACGATCATTCACACGATTCTCGTGAGCAGCGCCTTCAGCGCCGCGTTCTTCGGCCTCTACGCCGTTCTTCGTTCAGCCGGCGAGATGGTCGCGCATGTCGTCTATCTGCGCACGCCGGCATGGAAACGGTTCGCACGACGCGCGGAAGCGCCGTCTGGTCCGAGGGACTCGGTCGACGAATTGCCCTGGGAAACATGGCGGCTGGTCGCCGGAATTAGCGGGGTAATTGCACTGTTTTTCGCACTGTGGGGCACGGACTATATCTACCTCGCGGTCTTTGGGATTGCCGCGGCGTACATTCCCTCTTTTGTTCGCCGACAGATGAAGGAGAATGCGCGCTGGCGCCTGCGCCTCGAAGTGCGGGATTTCGTCGCCGAGCTGCGTTTGGCACTCGCGCTCAACGTGACGGTCTCGCAGGCTTTGGAACATCTTACCCAGCGTTCAAGGGAGACTAACACGCCCTTTGCCGAACGAATCGCTCACCATGTCGAACGGACTTTGCGGATGGAGGGACCCGAAAAGATGCTCGAAGCATTGGCGGAGGAGTTCGACTCGGAGGACCTGCGCAAGCTCCTCGTGCTTTTGCGGGCTGCGCTCCGCGGCGGAATGTCACTCGCCGAAGCGCTTTCCGAAAGCGCGGATTCTATCGCGCAGAACATCCTCGCGAGCGCCGAGCTCTCCATTGAGGAAATGCCGACGCGTCTCATTCTGCCAATGCTGTTCGCGCTGTTCCCCACCATCATGGTACTCGCCCTGATCCCGGCCGTGAGCCTCCTCGTCACATCGCTCTCGGGAGTGCCCACGTCGCCGTAGGCCTGGCGAGATTATCGGTCGCGCTAAAGGAGGTGATGTCTATTGCAGGAAATGTAGTGGTCTGAAGTGCAAGCATTCCGGCAAGTCAGGTGCAATCGATCGAGCAGGAGGAGCAGTCCTCCCAATCATTCCAGACAAGGAGAAAGAAATGCACGCCCTGCGCAAGTTTCATTCAGATGAACGCGGCACGGAAATGGTCGAATTCGTAGTCGGGGCCACGCTGATCATCGCCATAATGATGCTCATCATGGTGAGTTTGTGGAATACGACCCACGAACGCGCGGCCGCGACGAACACCATCATCACGGACAACGTTCCGACTGCCGCCCAGCCGTAGAGCATTGACTGCGGGATGGCTCAAGCACGAGAGCCATCCCATCTCCGATCAAGGAGCAAGAATGAACTCTATCCGAACCTTTTGGCGTGAAGAGAGCGGCCTCGAAACCATGGAGTACATCGTGCTGGCGACATTGGTCGCAGCGCTGCTGACGCTTTCCGTGGTCGCCCTCTTCAACACTATCGCCGACAAGATCAAGGCCATCAACGGCAGCCTGTAGGAGAGGAGAATTCCATGAGACGAATCCTGACGCTTGTGTGCAAGGTCGCCATCCTTTTGGGGCTGGTCGCGCTCGCATTAGTCCTTGTTTTCCCAGCCTGGTCCTCCGTCCCAATCTGGATACCGATGGTCGGGATGGACGCACTCTTTTTCGGTATCGCGGTCAAGGACTTGCAGGAGGAGCGCATCCCCAATCTCGTCACCTACCCGCTGATGTTCGCCGGGGTGGTGCGTGCCTACATCCTGCAGGACGCGACCTTTCTGTTGTTCTGGTTCATGCTCTGGCTCGCGTGGGAGACTCACCTGATGGGAGCGGGAGACGCCAAGCTCCTCATGGGACTCTTCGCGTTATGGCCCGACATGCAGCTTGCCTACGTCGTCACGGCATCCATTCTCATCACCGGCATCCCTTATCTCATCTTCAAGTATCGCCGACAGTGGCGTGTCGCTCTCCGAGGATTGGGTTGGAGGCTTTTCACTTTGAGGCTCCTTCCTAGCCCGGCCGAGTTTCAGAGTGAAGCGGTCCCGTACGCCTTTTCTTTCTGTCTCGCCGGAGGCATCTACCTCTGGCTTCGACTGGGAATGGCGTGAACATGCGAACGCTCATGCGCCTGATCACCATTGTCATCGCTCTTTTGGTCCTGCTCATTGCCAGTACTACGACCGTACCTGCAGCACCTTTCAACGCGCCCAATGCGCAGTGGGCATGGCAATTGCACTACGCCGACGAGTTCAATGCATCCGGCGACCTCTCCGGCTGGGCGATTGCTCGCGGGGGCGGCAACTACTGGATCGACACAGGCGGTGGATTCCTGCACATGGAATCGGGCTGGGCCGATACGTACCCGATGATCTGGCGCAACGACCTCTACAACTATATCAATACCTACAACCTTGACTACGCGGTGGAGGTCCGCTTTCGCCGCCCCTATCTCACGGCGTACGGAGCAGCCTTCGGCGTGGGCACGACCGCTTTCAGCGGAGCGCGCTATTGGGTGACGGATTCGTATCCGGTCAACAACTACGAGAACATCATGCACAACGAGCAGCACCAACCCGCATCGCCTGGAGCGTTTGGCGGAAATGCCAATGTGTACCAGGGTGGTGCCGGACGCGTCCCCATCCCGGTGGACTACACCTGGCACACGATGCGCGCTGAGTTCATCGGAGGTACCGGGTCACTGTACTTCGACGGAGTCTACTACTCCGGCGCGAATCCCTGGCGATCTTGGAGGCCGGTCTCGACCTATTTAGGAGACTCGTACAACCAGAGCTGGGGGGATGGAGGACCGGGTTCGTGGACGAATGAAGATATTGACTATATCCGCATCTACATCCGCGTGCTTTCGGTAACACCGACGTTTACGCCCACGGCCACGAGGACGTCGACACCAACGCCGACGTTCACTCCAACTCGGACCGCGACGCCAACCTACACACCCACACCAACCAATACGGCCACACCGACCCGGACGGCGACACCGACGTTTACGCCGACTCCGACGAGCACTCCGACGCCGACGTTCACGCCAACGCCAGTTCCGACTCTCACACTGACAGCTGACTACGGGTACCTGCTGATGTGCGGGGCGATCCTGGGCGAGCCAACCCAGGTGCTGCGCGGAGTCCTAACCGGTGGCAGCGTCGGCGGACAGATGATTCGCGTGCAGATCACAGATTCGAATGGCAGCGTCTCGAACTATTTTGTCTTTACCGACAACGCCGGCCGCTTCACACTCGATGCTTCGAACGTGCCCGGCGATCTGTGCTTTGGCTCGTCTGTGACTGGCACATGGTCGGCGCAAGCGTATTACGACGTCCTGGGCCTCTCAAGCAATACCGTTCAATGGAGCGTCTCTTGGTACATCATCCATACCACGCGCTGAGATGCATCGGAGAAGGAAGACGAAGGACTGATTGTCTACGGCTACAAGTTCCGACCCTTCACCCAGTTTTATCGGAGCGCGGTGCCGTTTCGGTCGAGATGGTCTTTTTCCTCCTCATCTTCGCGATCACTTTTTTCGGTGCCATTGAGATGGCGCGGGAAATCGCGGTGAAACACGCCCTTGACGTGGGGACCTATCGCGCGGCTCGCTATCTGTCTCTCGTGCCCACCGATTCGGCAACGGCGAGAACCATGATCCAGAACGAACTGGACGCCAATGTCCTCGGCGGTGCGGGCTCGGTTCAGATGTCGGTGGATATGCCAAGCCAATCGTTTCAAGCCATTTTCAGCGTCACGGCGCAGGTGTCCTATCAGCCCGCAGTGCCCTTTATCATCTTCGCGCCCAAGGTGTTGAGCGTAACGCATTCGCAGAGCATTGAGGAATACCCGTGATGACGCGCACCCGCTTGTCTCAAATGCAACCTTCCAGCTTTGATCGCCTGGCTCACCTATGGGCGGCGCTCGGTCGCTGGGATCAGGAACTCGCCCAACACGGCGAAGATACGGCTCAGCTCGCTTCCAGGTTGGCCGCAGTTCTCGGGTTAGCGCAGCCCATTCCCTGGGCTTTGTGCTGGGCCGGCCGTCTCCACGACATCGGCAAAGTCGCCGTGCCCCGCAAGCTCCTGGAGAAACAAGGCCCCCTCAGCGAAGAGGAACAGCGAGTCGTGCGCCTGCACCCGGGTCATTCGTTCACGATCCTTCAGCGGACGGGAATCTCTTCCGAGTTCCTGAACACGGTCCTATTTCATCACGAACGATTTGATGGCTCCGGTTATCCCATCGGACTCAAGAGGGAGGACATCCCATTCGCTGCGCGCATTGTCGCAGTAGCGGACGTTTACTGCGCGTTGACGCGGCGCCGTCCCTATCGCGATCGCTACAGCGCCGAAGCCGCCTGGGCTCTTGTGGTACGCAACAGGGCCAGAGCCTTTGATCCTGTCATCGTAGATGCTCTAGAGGAGGTATTGAAACATGATGCGACGAGCGAGGGATGAACGTGGAAGCGCAGCTGTTGCCGGTCTTTTGTTTACCCTGATCCTCCTGGTTCTTGCAGCAGCCATCGTCGATGTCTACCGCATCCAGGACGTGAGAACTTTTGCCTATTCGGCGGCGAACGATGCCGCGCTGCGTGGAGCAAGCCTCGGGCGCGATTGGGACCGCTTCACGGCCACAGGCGAAATGTATCTCGATCCCTACGCCGCGAACGATGCGGCTCAGACCGCCTTGGAGCAGATCATGCATGCTCGCGGCATCACCAATTTCCAGTATGTCGTCGGCGTCATGCCTAATCCAGGCGGAGGCACCTTTACGCTCCCGGCACCCTGTTTACCGCGCGCGAGTTTCTGGAACACGACCACTTGGACAGAAACCGAACCGGCGGTGGGAGTCTGCACCGTCGTCACCGTGCCAACCATTCTGTTCGGACTTGTCAATGGCAACCAGCCCATTGCCGTCAATGCCTTCGCAGCTGCAGGAGTAGCGCATCAATGAACCCATCGCTGAAGATCGGCCAGTCTGCTTCATTTCTAGCACTCGTCATCGCACTTGCCTTCGCACTCTCCAGTTGTGGGATCAGCGAACTCCTCCCAGGCAGCGGCGGGATTCAGCGCGGCACTGCGACGCCCATGATTCGCCCGACGTTTACGCCGCGGCCGACCAATACCGCCTGGCCAACGTTCACACCCGTTCCGACCTTGGCTCCGGTGACTCTTGTTGCACCCACACTGCCGGGAGTGATCACGGGAGTGATCTCGAGCACAGTGAATCTGCGCGCCGGACCGGGAACCAACTATCCCGTTCAGACTCGTCTTTCGAAGGGGACGAAAGTCAAGTTCCGGGGGCGGGACCTCGAGAGCGCATGGCTGATGCTCGTTCCGCCTCCTAATGGATGGATCAAGGCGGACTATGTCGCACTCGCCAGCGATATCGAGAGTTTGCCAGTCGTTGAGGCGCCGCCCACTCCCATTCCCACGGCAACGATCGCACCTTCGCCGACCGCCATGCCTACGGCGACGCCGCCGATGTACGTCGATTTTCGCGTGGATGCACCCTACCTTCCCGCGGGAGGCTGCACCACGGCTCGATGGGACGTCGAAGGCGTCCGCGGGGTGTACTTTGAGGGCCAAGGTCAGCCGGGGCACGGTTCAGCTGACATCTGCCCGAAGGAAACCCATACCTTCGTGCTGCACGTCGTGTTGAATTCAGGTTATCTCGACCGGGCGATCACCGTCACCGTCCTGCTGGTTCCGACTCCCAAGCCATGAGGCGTCCCATGTGGAAACCGATCCTTACCTTAACACTCGTTCCGCTGTTTCTCGTCGGCGCACAGCCCATCAGCGTCGATGCGAGAACGGTCGTCCCGTTTGCCGCTCAGATCGCCATCGAGCGGGACTATTTGGAGTGGGTCCACTTGCCGCGCTGGACAGGCGATTGCGTGGACACGCCCGTTGTCGGTATCACGTGGCTTGAGCCGGAAGGTGTTGTGGGAAAGCGCCCGGTACTGTGGTTGAAGGAGCGGGCGACTGGCCGCTATGGAGCCATTCTCGGGCTAACGGAATCCCGCCTGCGGTCGCTCGGGCTGAGCGTGCCCGCTGAACCAGTGATCATCTTGCCTCAAGTCACCATCTATCGCCTGTGCCGTCCCTGGTCAGCAGGCTACTGAAGGAACGCGAGGAGAAATCGATTGCTCATCAATGCAATTTGGCTGAGTGCTCTCCCATTGCTCGACCCTTTTGCCGAGCTGCGCGGTGTCATCAGCGAGATTCTCACGATCATCATTCAGGTGACGGCCGTGCTACTCGCGCTCGCCATCGCCACCGGGTTCCTCGAAGCACAGGCAGGGTTTGTTCTCGGCGCGCCGTCCCTTTTGAGTGCGCTCTGGTTCAAGATCGGCGCCGTCATTCTGTGTCTCATGGTCGCCCTCATGGCGGTTTCCATTTCGAATACCCTCGTAGGCATTCTCTTCTAGGAGGTAAACGTGAAGCTGCTCCAATTCATCAATCGTCCGAGCGTGCGTGCCCGCATTATCGGCGTGTTGGGCGCACTGCTCCTCGTCGCCGCAAATCAAGCCGTCGCCTATGCAGCGGATAGCAGTATGGGGGATGCCATTGCCAATCTCGCCAAGATGCTGATCGACGGGATCATCGCGCTCGCCGCCATCCTGCTCGCCGTGGGCATCGCCACGAATTTTGTGACGGGGATGGTCGAAGTGATGGTCGGGAGACCCAATGGGCTGTCCTCTACCTGGATGCGGCTCGCGGGTGTGGTGATCTGTTTCCTCGGCGCCATTTTCACGATCACCATTGCCAATACCATCATCGACACGCTCAAGGCGTACAAGAGCACGGGCGGAATTGATCTGCCTTAGGAACATGACATGGCTGACCTTCGCGTCTTGAAAATCGTCGGGCTCGCAATCATCCTGTTTCTGACGATCTCGCTCCTTGTGCCGGCTCGCGCCGCGTCCGCACAGCCGCCAATCGCGCCGCCGATGCAGACACCCACGCCTGAGCCGAATCCGATCACGCAGATTATCAATCAAATCATCCAGTTCCCCTTCGAGAATCTCACGCAGGCACTCCAAAACGCGCTGCAGTCAATTCTCACGAACTCGGTGGCCCCGCTCGAAAGCATCTTCTCCGCCTCCATCGGGCGCTGGCTCACCTCCAGCCCCGGCATTGTCACACCGGGCGGAGGAATCGCGAACGGGGGCGACGTGATGGGACCTGCCTGGCGCCTGATGATCAAGATCGCCGTGCTCTTGTGGCCACTCACTTTGGCGATCATTGCAGCCATTGCGGCCAAAGATGCGGTCGCGGCTGCGTCGTGGGGAATTGGGGATCTCAAAGAGGCTCTGGGCGGATGGCTCATTGCCGTCGTCGCGAGCGCGACGAGTCTCTACTGGATGGACCTCGCAAACCGCTTTACTAACGGAACGACGATGGCGATTCTGAATATGAGTTTCACTGGGGAAGCGGGCTTTCAGCCCAATGCGCTCACAGGGCTCGTGTTTGGAACGGCCGGGCTTTTGCTGGCCCAGTTTGCCCCGCCCGCCTCGCTCTTCATCGTCATCTTTGTGATTCTTCTGGGACTTGCCGTGCTCACCGCTCTCATCTTTCAGTTCATGGCGCGCTTTGTGGTGCTCTATGTGCTCGTCGCGCTTGCGCCTGTCGTCATGATCCTGGGTGTTCTGCCGCCCATGCGCTGGTTCAGCTACACCTGGCTGCGCGGCTTTGTCCTGGTGGAAGCCGTTGGACCCATCAACGCGCTCCTCTTGAAGCTCGTCATGATTCTCACCGTGCGCGGTAATTCGAATGATCCCATTACTGCCTTCGTGGATTTCCTCGGCGCGCTCGGCGTGCTGAGCATCCTCCTAACTATCGATGGGGTGATCATCAAGACTGTGTTTGGCGCAGTTCAGGAGGTCGCGGAAAAAGCGATGAGCACAGTTGTCGGGATCGCGACGCTCGCGCTAGCGGGAGCAACGGCTCTGGCTGGCGGATCGATTGCGGCAGCTGGTGGAGTCGCCGCAGCGGGATCGGCCGCGGGGGGCGCGGCAGGCGGAGGTACGGGTGGAGCGGGAGGCGGAGCAGGAGGAGCGGCCCTCGCGTCGGCGGGAGGGAATTCAAACGGGCCCGCCCAAGCTGCGCGGAAGGCGTTTAGCCCAGGGACAGCACTCCGGGGCGCGGGCGATGTCCTCTTTCGCCAACCCGGGGTGCTTGGCAGCATGGGTGCAGCCATGCGCTCGCTCGGCGGCACCATGGAGCAACACGACCGCGATTCTCAAGCAGAGGCTCGCTTGCAGACCAGCCAAGCCGCTCGGACAAACGCGACCCAAGCGGTGAACCGCAGTGTGCAACGTAATGGAGGTAGCCAGGGAGGTACGGCTCGTGGCGGAAACCAGCCTGCTTCTCCACTTGCCCCGACGCGAAGCGCCGCGAGCACAGGTCAGATGCCATCCGGTCCGGCGAACAGCTCGCAATTGCCGGCATCCGCAGCGCCTGTCGCTTCGGCGACGATTCGTCCGTCTCCAAATGGACCGCTTACTCCCGCAAATCCGGCAGGCAGCGGCGGGAACACCAACCCAAGTGCGCCAGGCGTAGCGGCTCTTGGAGGCACACAATCGCCGGTCTCGCCGGCGTCGGCTCCCCCAGTGCCGCCCGTTGTGTCTGCGCGTGCGTCGGCAGATTTGAACGCAGGCGTCGCCGGGTCATCTGGCGCTGCGGTGCCGCCCTCGCAGATGCCCTCCGTCTCGCCGATGGGGGAGCCGCTCCGACCACCCGCAACCATCGCAAGCGGTGCCTTATCACCCGACGTGGCAAGCACACTATCAATTTTGCCAGCACCTCTCCGAGATCGGGGCGCGAGTCTCGCACAGCAATATGCTGGTCCGGATCAGGCAGCAGCGGCACGCGCCGCCGTCGAATCTTTGAGTGCGCTCGAATTCAAAGGTCAGTTTTCGAACCCGGCCGCGCTCGCGAGTGCCTGGGATCGTGGAATGGCGCCTGTCATGGCGTCGGCACGGGAAGGATTGCCGCTTGCCACCATGGCGCAAGACGCCGGCTTTGGAGCGAATATCTCCGGTTACATCACTCAGCGCATGACGCAGCCGAGTGCGCAGCGCCTTGAGCCACAGAGTCAATCGGTTCCTTGGCATCCCCAGCTCGCGCCTCACGATTGGGAGACGGGCATCGCCATCTCTCAGGCGATTGGCTCGGGCACGCTCAAGCCCGGAACGGCCGCTCGCTTGTATCACGAGATTCGCTCTCCCGAATCCGGTGGGGGTTGGTCAGCGGGAGCGCAGTTCATCCAGACGATTCAGGAAGCACTTCACGGCCGGCCAACTGATCCCATTACCGTCTTGAACGCGCGCTTGAGCGAAATGGAGCTGCGCGGCCAAGTGTCGGCGAGCGCCATGGCGCTCTGGCGAGCGAACGTGAGGAGCGAAAAGTAGATGCAGATCCAGTTCCCGCGCCGTATCCACCTCGGCTTTCGCCCCTGGTACGGTCTGAGCCTGCGTCAACTCGGATATCTGGTCGTCGCGGGAGTCGTTGCGGGTGCAATCGTCCTCTTTGGTCCGGTGGAAGGCACCGGTCTCTTGGTCCGCGTGTTCATCGGGCTGAGCATCATTTCGGTTGGCGTTGCCCTCGCGTTTTTCCGCAAGGACGGACTGACCGCTGAGCAATGGGTGCTCACCCAGATCAAGTTCCTGTTCCAACCTCACAAACGCGTGTGGACGCGCGGCGGTTCGTCGCCCCGCGACCAAATCGCCGAAATCCTGATCGATGGACAGGAGCAATCGTCTGAGCGGCCGCAGGAGGCGACGGAGGAGGAGTTTCGCTATCCCCATCTCTTGCGACCTGACGGACAAGCGATGGCTGTCTCGCAATCCGCTATTGTCTTTGTCGATATGGCGATGCTGCTTTCCTTCTTTTCCCTCGTCGTGTATTTGTCGCGTGGTGGTTTGGCCGAAATTCAAGGTTGGTTCGCCATGCAGCTAGGCAGGTGATTGATGCGGACGATGGAGATGGTCCCCAATGCATGAACATATGCGAGGGCAAGTCGCCCTGGCTGTCTGTGTCACCATTCTGTGTATCGGAGGATTGACGTTGGTGGGGCTCTACGCGGCGCCAACCCAATCTGGCGAAATTGCGCCGCTATTTTCGGATGGGTCATCGACCGCGTTAGAAGCACAGATCATCCGAGTCATCGTGACGGCTACGCCAGCCGAGGATAACCCGTTGGCGCTGGCAACACCCACGCCGTTACCACCTTGTGCCGTGCTGCGGACACCGACGCGCAATCCCGTGCGGACGCCAACGCCGATCTCGGTCATCGTGGGGAGTCAGATTCGTGAGTTCGTCTTTTACCAGGGTGCTGCGACCTACGTGCGCAAGGATGCCTTCGCTCCTCTCCTGCTCTCGAAACTGCCGCGGCCAGCCAATGACAATGGGCGCGGGTTGCATTGGTTCCCGACCACTTTTCAGAACCGTGCCGTGGTCGATCGCTTCGTCCCAGAGCTGGTCGCCATGCACATTCGCTGGGTCGTCGTCCTGCAGGGGATGAATGACTGGGACCTCGTCGCCAATGATTATCTGATTGAGCAACTCCAGGCCGTCGGGATCATGCCCATCGTGCGCATTGTCCGGCAGGTCGGTGAAATGGACTATCGGCGACTCGGTTGGATCGTCGCCCGCTATCGTGAACGCGGTGTCCGCTACTTTCAGGTATTCAACGAGCCCAATTTCGACGAGGAATGGGGGACCGAGGCGGCGCACACACCCGAACAATTCGCGACTTACTGGGCGAAAGCTGCCGAGGTCGTTGCCGCCAATGGGGGTCTGCCGGGATTCGCACCGATGGCGCCGCGACTGGATGATTCCGATGTGGTCTTTTTCACGTCAGCGCTGCAGGAGCTTCAACGCGCCGGACGGTACGATCTCCTGAATCTCATGTGGATCGGAGTACACAACTATGGTGGGATGACGGCAAACGGCTTCTGGCGCTACCGGCGCTATGAGGCCGCCGTCAAGCAGATTCTTGGAGCCAGCCTCCCCATCATCGCTACTGAAGGAGGTTTGGAGACAGCCAGCGCCACTGCTGACAGCATCAAGTCGATGTACGGCTTTGTGGAACGCGAGCGCGAGCCTTACCTGCTTGCCTTTGCACCCTGGCTGATCGGGAATGGCGTGGGAGGCGGTCATGACCCGATCTGGGAGAGCGCCGCGTGGTTCGTCGGGACGCTCGACCGAGTTCAGCCCCGTCAAGTGGTCGAGCAGGTCAAGTAAGACCAAAAAGACTAATGGATTTTGACTAATTCCGATTGCCCTTACCCGCCTCATGAGCGTTCACGAGTCGATATTTGTGCCTGTGAGTGCGAAGATGAGAGATTCTTTACCTTTCAGCGACAATGGAATGCGCTCAGGTTAACAAACCTTTACCTAAGGAGCAGGAATGATCAAGATCTTGATTCGGGAACGCTGCCACCAATGCGGAGGCCCGCTCAGAAGTAACGCCCGCATTCACGAAGAGGACAAACACAACACCGAGGACGGCTACGCGGCAGGTGTCCTGACGACCTACTGGCATCACCCCGGATGGTGGGATGAAAGCTCCCTGCCCTTGATCTGTCCGCAGTGCGGAACGTTGCACACGCTTCACATCGGCATGATCGAGATGCACTGTCATCCCGAAGTGAGGACCACCCTTTCAGGACAGAGGAATGCCAAACCAGAACAGAGGAATCCCTTCCACGCAAGACCACCTGCTCGTTCGGGCGGTCCGCGATCACATCGTCATTTTGCGCACCGGCGAAATGGCCGCAGCCATTGAGGTCGAAGGGATCGATTTGACGCGGCTATCGGACGATGCCCAGAAAGGACTCATCGCGCAGTATGAGAATTTCCTGTTGACGCTCCGCTTTCCCTATCAGTTGGTGGTGGCTCGCAAGCGGCAGCGCCTGGAGGAATACCTGGCCTACGCGGATGCCGAGGCCCAAAAGCGTGAGCAGGAAGGAAACAAGGCTTACGCCCAAGCACTGCATGGTTGGGTGAATTTCATGCTGGATGTGGTCCGCCAAGTGAACCCACAGGCGCCGCTCTATGTGATGGTGCTCCCTTATGACCCAATCCCGCCCGAAGAGCGCCTACACGGCCGTCCCCTTCTTTCGACCGACCGCTACCAGCGGGGATTGGATGAACTAAAACACCGAGTTGACCAGGCTGTGCGCGGGCTCGCTCGCATCGGACTCGCGAGCCGGCGCTTAGGGGATCAAGAACTCGTCGCCGTCTTGCATCGTGCCTACCATCCGGCGATTCCAGATTACCGTATCCCACCAACAGCTCGCTTGAAGAGCTTGATTGCCCAGACTGAATCTGAATTGACGACCTTGCCAGGAGAAAATCCGATTGAGTAAGTGGTTGGGGCAACTCGATCGCCTGCTCGGCGGCGACGGCACTATTGCCAGCAAGAAGACGCGAGAAGCTGCAGGCGGAGATGATTCGCCTGCCGCTCGCCCTATCGATACGGCGTCGAGTCACAAGACCGATACTGGCGCGTCCAGCGAACCTCTTCATGTCGGAGCGCGGGAACTGGTGGACCACCTCGCGCCAGCTGCTATGAAGATCCAGGCTGACCGCATCCAGCTCGTCGGCGAAGGATGGATACGCATCTGGTTTATTGAAGATTTGCCACCGCGTATGGGACGCGGCTCGCTGGATACCATTTACGACTTCCCCGGCGAGGTGCGAATCAGTCTGCTCACACGTCCCCTCGACAAGTCCGCCGTAAGGGAGCATTTGCGGCAGAGACGGACGACTTTGTATGCCGAGAACCTGACACGCAGCCAGCAAGGGCGCTTGCCCGATTTCACCGCGCAGGATGAATTGCATGAGACCGAATCGGCCCTCCGCGACATCGAATCCAGTCATCTGCCGCCACAAGAGCTCTTATGGACGATAGCTCTCTACGGACGAACAGAGGAGGAACTGGAAGAACTATCACGGCGACTGGAAGACTATATGCTCGATGCGGATCTCCGTTTCTTTCGCGCCTCTTTGCGCCAGGAGGATGGGCTATACAGCGTCCAGCCGTTTGGAGTCAATTACCTCGGGCATGGCAGGAATATCACGACCTCAGCGCTCGCGGGCATGTTTCCTTTTGCCAGGCGGTTGCAGGCCGACACCCAAGGGATTCCGTATGGCATTGATCGGACGACCGGAGCCTGGGTCATCGTGAATGACTTTGCTCTGCCGAATTCCAATCTGCTCATCGTCGGCGAACAAGGCTCGGGAAAGAGTATGTTCCTAAAGTACAAGGCGACCTGGGCCGTGCTCCTCGGCATGCGCTGCTACATCTTGGACCTGGAAGGCGAGTTCGAGCCGATGTGCCGCGCCTTGGACGGGACCTATCTCGATCTCTCGCTCACATCCCCACATCATATGAACGTCCTCGATCTGAATCCTGAAGACCCAGATGCCTGGTTCAACGGGATGCAGGATGCTCTCGCGTGGCTCGAAATAGCTCTGGGAACGCTTACGCACAAGGAACGGAATGTGATTCTCATTCCGACCTACGAACGCATCATGAAAGAATCCGGCATTCAGCCGAACGATCCCGGCACCTGGAAGAAACAGCCGCCCGTTCTGAGCGATCTCTACGCCGCCCTGCGAAACGGGGACGAACGGCGTGAGGCACAGGACCTCGCCGACCGCCTGCAGACGCTCGCCGAGGGAGTCTATGCCGGTGCCTTCAGCCAGCATACGAATGTCAATCCCCGTTCGCCGCTTGTCGTCTTTGGACTCAAGAACGTCCATCCCGACATGCAGGCGCTACGCATGCGTCAAGTGCACACCTTCATTTGGGCGAATGTTCTTTCGAAGACACAGCCAACCCTCGTCGTGGTGGACGAAGCGTGGCGCTGGCTCGAGCACCCGGGCGCGTCCCATGATCTTGCCGAAATGGCGCGTCGCTTTCGCAAGCGGAATGCCGGCGTCCATCTCGCGACGCAGCATGGCGGTGACCTGAGCGCATCCCAAGATGCGGTCGTGATTCGTGATACTGCGGCGCTCACCGTGCTGTTTCGGCAGACCGCGGCTTCGATCCCGAGCGTATCGGGACTCTTTGGCCTCAACGAGGTAGAGGCGCGTGAGCTGGTCACGCTCGATCGCGGCGAAAGCGTGCTCCTCATCGGAGGGAATCACATTCCGCTCTTCACCGTCATTCCACCCGCCTGGTATCCCTTGTGGACCACTGATCCAAGGGACCGGCAGACCATGGAACAAGGGGCCGGCCATTCATGAGCCTGAAATCGCTTATCGGGATCTCTGGGTGTGCGGTACTTGGCACCTTGCTTATCTTCGCCATTCTGCTGGTCGTTCTTTTGGGAATGGTGATACCTCAGTTGCCCTTTGGGCAGGCTCAGGCTTGGGAGTGGATGCTCGGAACGCCTCAGCCCGTTAGCGCGCCGCCCCTTCCCTCTTCGGAAGGCAAACCGGTCATCAGCGGCAATGGCCAATGGTGCGTCACCCGAGCCTATCAGGAGACACCGCAGGAAAGTCACCTGAACGCAGGACGCGTTCAAGGATACGTACGCGACGCGAAAGGACGACCGTTAGCCGGTGTCGCAGTGCATGTCAGTTGGGACGGCGATGAAGGCGGCATCACTCAGACGACGGACGCGAACGGCTACTATGTCTTTATTCTCTCGCCTGGCGAATACCACGTTCAGGTTGCGCAGGGTCAGAGCCAATCCGTGTTCTTTCGCACCAACCTCAAAGAGTGGTACGGCCATTATACCTACGACGTGGATTTCGCATCCGGCAACTGCTTCAGCAGTACAGGAATCTACAACAACAATCCCAACGCGCCCCAGGGGTTCCCCGTGTCGGGGCGCATCACCGCGACTTTCCATGATTGGTCCTACTATTTGCGCTTTGGCCGCACCCATGAAGGGCTCGATCTTGCCGTACCCGAGGGGACGTCGGTCATGGCAACGATGAGCGGACGAGTTGTTCAGGCCGGGAACTATGGTTCCTGGGGAAACATGGTGATGATGCAGAACGGCCCGTGGGAGATCATTGTCGCCCATCTCTCACGCGTGGATGTCTCGCTCGGCCAGACGATCACGAATGGGTCAAGGCTGGGGTTGAGCGGCAACACGGGTTTCTCGACAGGACCCCACGTGCATTACGAAATCCGCTACAACGGGATGCCGATCGATCCGCAGAACATGGATGCCTACTTGAGCGATGCAGCCGTGGGACGATGACGCAGGAATCTCAGCGAAACCTTGCAAAGCGACATGCCATAAGTTATTCGGTTGAGAGGTAACAGTCCAGGAGGAGAATTGTATACAGGTGAGGGAGAAATCATTCAACTGCTTCCCGCAGTCGGCTGGCAGGCACTTTACGGCAACCCGTCCTTTGATGATTGTTATACGGTCCCTTTGGTCACCTGGGCGCTTGTCAAGATGGACGACGGGAAGACAGATGTGGTGGGGCTCGTATTGGTCGAAGGATTCGCAGGCGAAATGGTAATTGCCGAGTTGGGCGATTATTTCATGAACTTCCTAGGACCAGGTGAAGATCCTCCCGACGGGAACGAGCTTGCCGAAGCGCTGGAATCGCTCAAGTCGATTTTCAAGGAAAGAGATATTGCTTAGCAAAGAAGGAGTGAACCAGAGGACCTAACCTATGCCAACAACTGCCATGTATCGCTGCCCAAAATGCGGAACCCAATATCGCCCACTCGATGCTGGCAATCGGCGCTTTCTGTGTTGCGGTATGTCGCTCGAACGTGTCTCCGCGGGCAATGGGACACCGTGGGCTCAGCCACTCAAGTTGCTCAAGCGGCCCGCACAAGAGATAGCGCGGGCGAAAGGCAGAGCATGTTCCGAGGCTCAGCTAGACATGAAAGCGATCGAGATCATTCCCCCACGAGAAAATACGATCGATGTCCTCGCGGTCGAAAACCTGCTGGGAACACTCGCGGCGGAGACACCCTTCTCACTGGAAATCGCCGGGGATGGCAATGGACGTCATTTCCTACTCCGCGCCTCGGCCAATACTCTAGGATATCTATTGCGTCAGCTGCAGGCAGTCTATAGCCAGGCAAGCTTTCGGGAGGTCGCCCCGGAGCAAGACCTGGCACGACCAGATGGGGGAACCATGGCAACGGCTTACATGAAACTCGCACGCCCGGTTTACCTTCCTCTTCGCACCCTGAAGGATGGTTCTTTCCGGGAAGCCGACCCCATGCTCGCGCTCCTGGGCGCCTTTGCCATCGAACAAGACCGAGAACGCGTCCTTTCGCAGCTCATCCTCTCGCCAGCCCCGGAAGGATGGGCCAAGCGCTACATGGGCTCGGCCCGCCAGATCGAGCAATCCATGTCGGGGCAGGCCATGACGATGGGGCTGTACTTCCGGCAATTCGCATCTGTCATTTTGGTCATCGTTACTCTCGGTGCCTGCCTGTATGCTCTCATGATGTATCTCCAGCATCATTGGCTTGAGTTCATGGCCTGCGCGTTCTTCAGTGCCCTTTGCGCCGGAGGAGTTGCCCTGCTCTACAAATTCCTGGTCGAACGCGACAACGCTGACCCGAAACTCGTCCAGCGCAAGACGGAGGGCACCGCCTACGATGTCTCCTTCCGATTGGTCGCTGTCGCTCCATCGCCCGAGCGGGCCCAGCGCTTGCTCAGGCAACTGGCGATGGCGTACCGGCAGTTCGGCAGTTCCAGTGGAAATGCTCTGATCGCGCACCGCGCGGCCTTCGACCCGCGCCAGATCGGGATAGAGCCGTGGACCTGGTGGGAACAAATCACAGAAAAGACCATGCGCCTGAACGTCGCCGAGCTGGCGACGCTCTGGCACCTGCCCGTGGGACAGGATGTGCAGCTCATCGAGCGAACGCAGGCGAAGCGGCTGCTCCCTCTCCCAACCGATGTGCAGAAGGGCATTCTCGTCGGCCGCTCGCGGCACCAGGGACAAACGATCCCAGTGCACTTGGCTCCAGAATCCTTATGGCATCATGTCTTTATGGTCGCAAAAACCCAAAAAGGAAAGTCAACGCTCATGGCGCACCTCGCTGTGGAGGCGATGCGGCAGGCGGAACGGACGGCGCTGGTTGTCATTGACCCACATGGTGATCTCGCGCGCTCTCTTCTGGGACTCGTGCCGCGTGAGCGGGCCGGCGATGTCGTCTACATCGATTTCAGTGATCGGCAGCAGGTGGTAGGGCTCAATCTGCTGGATATGAGTCAAGGCCGCGATGCCGATGCCATCGTCTCCAACGTGGTACACACCGGCGAATTGATCTGGAGCGACTATTGGGGACCCCGCATGGAGGATGCGCTCCGGATGGCGCTGCGCACGCTCCTCGCTGCGAACGAAAAGCTCGCCCAGAAGAATGAGAAACAGTTTACGCTCATCGACATCCCGGCGCTCTATGAACTGCCCAACTTTCGGCATCGGCTGCTTGAGCAGTATGTGAGCGATCAAGAGATCCTCCGATGGTGGACCGGCTACTTTGAGCGGTTATACGAGTCGTTGCGCATGGACGTCATCAACCCGGTGCTGACGAAAATCCATAGGTTCTCCACGCACACCGTTGTGCGCAATGTCGTGGGTCAGTCAGTGTCGACGGTTAACTTTCGCAAGCTCTTGGATGAAGGGCGCATCCTGATGGTGAACACCGCGACCGGCGTGATCGGGCCTGATGCAGGAGGGCTTTTGGGTGCTGTGCTCGTCGACTTTATCAACTTTGCTGTCCGCGAGCAGATGGCGATTCCCGACCCCAAGGCACGGGCGCGCGTGGTTGTCGTGGTAGATGAATTCCAGTCCATCCCCGGGGTCGATTACCCGGGGCTGTTGGCCGAGCTGCAAAAGATGGGCGCAAGCTTCATCCTGGCGACACAGGCATTGGGACAACTCAAAGCCATCAGCGCGAACTTGCACGACTCGATCTTCTCCAATATTGCGACGCTTTTCGTCTTTCAGACGAGCGCCGAAGATGCCGACTTTTTGCGGCACGAACTGGACGAAGCGGTCACCGCCACCGACATTATCAACCTGGCGAACTATACCTGCTATCTAAGGAGCGAATTGGAAAACCAACGTTTGCCCGTCATCCACATCGAGACGCTACCGCCCGACAAAGGTAATCCTACCGTGGTCGAACAGATAATGGGTCAGATGACTCGTTACACACGGCCCGCCAAGTTGGTTGACGAAGAGCGGACAGCCTTTCAAGCGCAGTGGTACGGGCGAGAGATGAATCTCATCCGGCAGACGATCTCGCTCAAAGGGAACGAACCGACCAAACCCGACAAGGACGAAAAGCAAGAGGACAGCAAAGAGGAGAGTAAGAAAGAAGGTGAGGACGACAAGAACGACAGGAAGAAGGGAAAACCGTCGAAGCCTGCGAAGGATTCCAAGCGTTCGGACGAGAACACTCAACCGGGGACTCCGCCTTCGGAAACAGGAGAAACGACACAACAAGAGAAGAAGGATGCTAAGCCAGAGGGAAGTTCTGGTTCAGCATCCGCTTCGCAGAATAAGCCGCGGGATGAGCGAGAGAAGCCATCCGACAAGGAAAAGGGCAACAGCCCGACAACAGACGAGGAAACCCGCCCCAAAGGCAAGAGCGACCCCAGACGGGCAAACCCGTAACTCAGGGAGAAGATGACCACGACACCGAAATCGAAGAGGCTGGCGCTCACTACCGGTCAAATTAATCTGCTCAAAGCGCTCCGAGATCACCCGTTCCTCTCGCGCCGGCAGCTCGAGCTGTACTTGCACATCAATCTGCGGACGATTCGCCTGTACGCCCAGGACTTGAAAGAACGCGGTTGGATTCAACGCCACAACGCGAGCCAGCCATGGATGAATACTCGCTCCCTCTTTTCGCTCACGCCCAAAGGGGTTGAAGAAGTGGCCCGACGGTCAGGCTTGGCCACTGATAACATGATTCGCCAGGCGGGGCTCTCCATGCCGCGCCTGGAACGCCTCATTGTCATGATGGAACGAGCCTTCCAGGTGCGCACGTTTCTTTTGTGGCTGCAACAGACGAAACCCGAATGGGAGTGGTCCATCACTCACTGGGATGTGGAGGTGGGCAAGCTCTTCGAGGCGAAAGGCAAAGCCTTCCAGGTACCTTTTCATGGGGCGGCGATCATGAGGCGCCCGGATGGGCGCTGGACTGCCATCGTCGTCGAGTGGGACTTGCGGCGTGTCCCCATTGAAAAGGACCGCGAGCACATTGTGCAACTCGTCGTGGCACAGGACGATGCCCGCTACTGGGAACGCGGCCGCGAGGATTCCTTTCCGATCTGGGTGCTCATTGCGCAGGACGACCTGCGGCTTCAGGACTATTACTCGATCCTGCGAGCCGCTTCAGTCGCGCGGCAGTTACCGCTCCCCCATGCTTATCTCACGACCTTTCGAGAGTTCCTTACGCTTCGTGACAATCCTGCCGCGGCCATCTGGTATTCGACAATATCCGGCCAGCGCATGCCGCTTCTGTACGGCATAGAGGGGACGACGTTACCTCTTCCTGATCAGCCGCCTTGGAAGAGGCTGACATTGGATACTCCGCGGTCGGGCAAAAAGAGCGGGGCAATGACGCCAGAAATACTTGCGGGGCTTGCGCAAGGATCAAAGCAGAAGCCGAATACAGAACCGCTCAACAGTCCAGTCGCGGCGGCTCTGTTGCTCAAGCCACGCGAGAAACGCATCCTCGATGAGGTCGCGTCTCATCCGCTGCTCTCTGCGAATGAAATGGCGTCGCTCTTGCATCTTTCGACCAAGAGGAGCCGCTTGGGGACTCGGAAGCTCGCCAATTTGGAGCTCGTGGGAGAGCACTCCATTTCCGACCAGGAAACCCAGGAAGCCGTTGCCTTGACCTCCGGTGACATCAACGCCAGCGTTGCGCGAGCCGCGATTCCAGAACCCCGTTTCCTGCTAGCTCAGAAAGGGATGCATTACCTCGCAATGGTGGCGGGATTCGGCAATGGCGTGCGCCGGTATGCCAAGGCGCGAGGATGGGCTGATGGCTTTGACAAGCTCTTGCGATATTGGGAGCACACGCGGGAAGAAAACGCCTTCTTCATTAGTCTCGCCCGAATTGCGGAAAAACGCGGACACGAACTCTCCTGGCTTTCTGAACTCGAAAGTCGATTGTATTACAGCGAAGGGAACGACTACAGTGCCCATCTGCCGCGCCGTAGAGCGAAACGCGAGACCGGATCCGGCGAACCGTCAGCAAGCAAAAGCAACCGATCCGACCAAAGCCGCGTGTGGCGCCACAGTTTCCTCCCGGATGGGCGCGGCACATATAGCGCCAACGGCAAGCGCTACGATTTCGCATTGGAAATCGACCGGAGTCGGATGGCCGAGGCGAAGATTCGCCGAAAGCTGACCGAGTACTATGCCTGCCTCACGGGGAATGTCTTGCGCGGACGGGGCATCGAATTTCTGCGACTCCTGATGGTCACGAACAGTTGGGAGCGAGCAGAAACGTTGCGCAAGGTCGCGCTCGAGCTGGACGCAGCCTTCCAGGGGGAGGGCATCCTCAGTGTGTTCATCACGACCTTTGATCGCTTGCGGGCAAGTGGGGCCAATTCCCCTATCTGGCTCCGCGTCGACCCAGGTCAACAAGGGGGCTCGGCGCTTACACAGCCCAAGACGTATTGCTTTGAGTGCTTCATCCCAAAAACGCAAGCTCCGCGCGAACCCGGCCGGGTGACCTACATCGGATAGGGACAGCCCAAGATGCAGCAACTCGTCATTTTATGGGCGATCTTCGTCGGACCGATCTATGTGGTCTTACTGCTTGCCCTCTTAGCCGGTCGCCGCTTTTTTCCAGAGGCGCAGGTGCTTTACGAACTGGCAGAGCCCATCCTGATGGTGCTCGCAGCGGCGTTTGCACTGGCATTAGCCGGCGTGCTCGCCCAGCTAGTCTGATTAGCTTTGGCTCGCTTGATCCAGATCATAACTTTCATTGGAGTAAAGATGACAGAACCACAAATGACCGCAATCGCCATTCCCGTGCACCAGGTACGTCCCGACCCCGAGCAGCCGCGTCATTTGCTTCCTCCTGACCTGACACAGGCACTTGCAGAAAGGGAGAGCCCGCAGGAAATCCTCGACCAGCTTCGCGAGAGAGCGAAACGTGACAAGTGGATTCGAGAACGGCTCACCGAATTGGACAGCCTTGCTGATTCCATCGCTGCCGATGGACTGATTCAGCCCATCCGCGTCTTTCAGGATGCAGAGGATCGATATCGCATCGAGTCGGGTGAACGCCGCTGGTGGGCACACCAAATCCTCGTTGGGCGAGGAGAGGCCCGTTTTGAAACGATCTCCGCATTCATCATTCCGCGGATCATGGAAGATACCGCGGTCCTCAGGCGTCGTGTTGCCGAGAACGTGTTTCGCTCGGATTTCACTGCTCTTGAAATGGCCCGGGCTATGGCGACCCGGAAAGAGGAGATTGCGGCTGCGGAACCCGGTCTATCGCGTCGGGACATTGAAAAGAAAGTAGGCCAGGAAAATGGCATGTCGGACCGGCGCGTCCGGCAATTCCTCGCGCTGTTGAAACTGCATCCGGACGTGCAGCAGATGGCTCAGCAGGCGCGACTCGGAGAGAGTCAGCTGCGAACTGTGGTCGGAATCAAAGAACCCATTCGGCAAGTGGCGGCGGTGCAGGGAATTATCCATCCGGCGAAGAAGGAGGCTCATCAGTCGGAGATCCCAAGTATCACAAGACAAGCTGAGAAGACACGGCCCAAGGTGAACCGCCGGGCGAGGCCGCGGGCAAGGAGAAAACCTCTCGACATCTCGCGTCTTATTGTCTGGGCAAAGGACCTGCAGCCCAGAAACACTGATAAGCTCGTGCGAGAATTGCGGGGACACCTTGCGAAAAACGCGCCGGAGCGTGAAGCGATTTCTTGCCTGCGCGAGGTCTTGGATCGCGGGTTGTCTGGAACGTCGGATTCATGAATGACCGTCTTGTTCTGCCAGCTGGCCTGGAATTCCCACACACGCTTCTCGATGTGAGTATTGAGTTTGACTCTCACATCAAGTCAGGGAAGGTCGCTGGGTACAAGCCAATCCCCACCTGCTTTGAACCGCTAGATAGCTATCTCGGGGGTGGGCTCGTTCCTGAAAGCCTCATCCTAGTTGGCGGTCCTCCGGGTGTCGGCAAGACTGTCTTCATTTTGCAGGCGGCGCGCAACATCGCAGCAGCCGCAAGAGACAACAAGACTGCAGCGTGTGTCGTTTGCTTTGAGCATGGGGAGGTTTATCTCTATCATCGTCTGCTCTGCTTGGAAAGCACAATGAGTAGCAGACTCGGGTTGACGATGGAGGACATTCGACGTGCCGCGCTCACGCAGGGAATAGGGGAACCTGGGCTAGAGACACTACTAACCACGCTGACGGCGGCACGGGACGCGTGGTCGCGGATCACCCAATACTGGGAGCGATTGTTCCTGGTCAAAGGGCATCCGGCGAAGACAACGTTGAACGTCTTGGATACCTTTCTGACGCGCCTTCAAAACCAATTCGCCTCGGTGGTTCTCTTCGTCGACTATCTTCAAAAGGTACCCGTGGTCTCGACGGGCGTTGAACTCACTCCCGAGAAACAAATCCGAATCGTCACTGAGGGTCTCAAGAATCTGGCATTGGCACATTCGGTCCCGATCGTTGGAGTGGCTGCGGCAGATGCGGAGGGGCTGAAGAGTTTGCGGGTGAGGTTCGAGGATCTATGGGGAGGGTCGACCGTCAACTATGAACCCGATGTTGCTGTGATGCTGAATCCCTTGCGCCATGCAAGAGGGAAGCCGACAGCCGAAGTGCTCTTTTCGATCGAGAAGAATCGGTTAGGTCCAACTGGCGCGCTATTCCAGCACACATTGCACGGAGAGTATTACGCTTTTGATCCACGAGGCAGCTCTGGCGATGCACAAGAAACCAACTGCGTGTGATTCCCAGCGTAGGACAGAAATTGCAGTGTCACCGGCTGGTTTGTTTGAGCGCGATGTGGGCCCATACGGCCGAATTCGCCAGACGAAAGAGCCGCCATTCAATCGGGCCATGCTCCGCCGAATAATCCGACCCGAGACATCATCCTTGGAGACAAGAGGCATGGTCATCTGGTGCCGATTGGTCTTCCAGTATTGAACAAACCTTCAGTTGTCGGACTGCATTACAGCGGAATATCGTTCGCTTCGCTTCAGGAAAGCTATTTCACCGCCATCGAGTTCGAGTAAGTGGAAAACGATGTCGCGTGCGTCCAGCGAACCAGCACACTTGACAACTGATGCCTTCCCGGTAGTCGTGAACTCCTGTTCGAGGTAGATGACCTGCTCACTATCAGCAAGGACTGGAATGTTAGGGACGTGCGTCACAAAGATGAGCTGCCTCGATAACTTGACGTGGCGGATTTGCTCGACAAGCTCATTAGTTATAAGAGCAGGTCCAAGTTCATCTTCCGGCTGGTCAATGACGAGTGGCAACTGCTTGGGAACCATTGCGACGGAAACGAGTGCTAGTGCCTGTTCACCTCCAGACAGAGCAGTCTCAATTGGAGTGAAAACATCATCGCCATCCTTTTTGTAGCTGATCACGAACTTATCGCCGAGCAGACATTGTTCAAGCTTGTGAACATCCGCCTGGCCCATGCCTAATATGACCTTGGCTGTGTTCGACGTGACGTCAGGAGCGACTTGTGTCAATCGATTTGCGTCCCCACCCTGAACAATGTTAACCAATTCTCTTGGCGTCACCGCATTGGCGATTGCATCGAGTTGGGCCTGTTTGGCCTGAATACGGTTCGTCGCGTTTGTCAGGCGATCAGCGATCTGCTCAAGTATTTTGCGATAGTCCTCCCTCTCCGCGTCTTCAATGAGCTCTGCCCTGATATTAGACGCGGATTCTTTATCGATGAGTTGAACTATCTCGCCCCTTGACTTACGAATGCGCCCCCATGCCAGTCGGAACTGCTCTAGAAGGTCCTCTCTTTCCTTGTTTAGCCTCGAAAGCTCCTGCTGGACGATCACGAGTTCCCTCTGTTTCTCGAGGAGGTTGTTCAATCGCCTCCGCTTTTCGGTAATCCGGTTAATCAACCCTCCCTCTTCAGTGCCCTGATCGTCTGGTTTCAGGCTCGAACGGATCTCCCTATCAAGTCTCTCCTCACGAGCCTTCCGGGTGGTTTCGAGTTTGACCAGACGGTCAATTGCAACTGTTAACCCACTCCTTGTAGCGACAAGGTTCCGCCCAACAGCGGCGATGGCTTCATTGAAGACCATTGAGGCGCTACTTGAGAACATGCTAGGGGAGGCAGATTCCTCGTCAATCGCAATGGGCTCGGGAGTTGCGGGTGCATTCTCGGACGCTGACGATTCTTTGCTTTCAGTATCTAGGCTTGACGGCAAGCTCTTAGACGACCAGACACCGTGCAAGCGTTCGAGCTCTTTTTTGTACGTATCCAGGGAAACCTCAATCTCGGCCCACTCTTTCTTTTCCTTGAATAGGGGAGACGTTGTCAGCTTCTCAAGTTCTTTGATTTCCTCATCCAATCCCTGGATGCCTGAGGTCGCAGAAGACAGTTCGACCTGGTGCTCAGTCTGCAAAATGATGTCTTTGCTGTTCTGGACCAGTCTTCCCAGAAGCGTGCTCTCTCCTCCAATTTGATCCGTTGTTAGCTCTTTGAGTTTCAACTCAACGCTCGCGAGAGAATCGACGATCTTCATCTGTTGGCGCGCATTGTCTTTGATCTTGACGACCTCGCCTTGCGGATACACCTCCAAAGGAAGAACAGACTGAACGGAGACGCCGCTCTCGTGCGTAAACTCACCATTCCAAAGGAGGAAGATCTCTGGAGACCCCTCGATCAGCAATTTGGCGCTAGCCCCGCGGCCGCTCCTTGTACATGAGAAAGTCCGCGAGATCCCGTACGTCTTTCCCTGAACATCCCTCAGATAGACTCTCACTTCACCCCCTTCGCCTACAAACGCGCGCATCCTGTCAGCGAACTTGTCGTGAGGGTCAGTATCGAGGGGGACTGTATTGAAGGCAAATCTTAGGCAATCCAGAAGAGCTGACTTGCCGGTATAGTTTTTCCCGATAATGCTGTTTTGATGCGGACTGAATCCGACCTTCATTCCGTTCAGCATGCCACCTGAGATAGACACTCCGATAATGTGCGGGTGAGAAACCTCGGGGGGTTCAGTGAAATGCACCGATTGAGGATATTGAACTTCGTCCTCACTGCGGATAACTCCGTGTCCAAGACGAAGTTCTGGTTCGTAGATAATCTGCCTTACCCCGTTGAGACCTGGCGCTGTCATCCTGATCCAAGTTGTGTTTAGCTCGAAATCATCGAGCCGGTGACAATCAGAGACATCAATGAAACCGAAAGAATTGGCTATTTTGGTCGAGTCCATGTTCTTGTAGAGCAGCCTGACCTTCCTCGGTCTATCAGTCACTCGCTTTATCTCGCCAGAGGGAGCGGCCAAGATCCTTAGGCGCCGGTCGTTTAGAATATCGGTCCTGCCTCGGAATTCCTTAGAGCCCCATAGACCATCGTCGCGTTGTACATGAGGGGCAATAACAACTCCTTGCAGGTGATTGACCACCTCATCCAATACCATGGAGATGGTCTTTTCGTCTTTGGGCGACAAGCAGCCAACACGGTCCTCTTTTTTCCCCTCACCTGACATACCCAATCGGATCAGCATCTTCTCTATTTCGGCGACATCTTGGGTCTCCTCGAACAACGCAAGCAAATGAGGACCTTCATAGGTTGTAATCTCAACACCTGGCAGGATGTGGATTTTGCTCTTCCCCGCTTTGCGGGCTTGTCTTGCCAACTTGACCAGCGGTTTACACCAGGCGACGCAATTATGGTCGGTGATTGCCACAAGATCAAGGGATGTCTTGTTCAGAGCATCGAAATATGTCTCGGGCGTTAGCGTAGCCGCTCTAATAGTTTGGTCGGGTCTGCTGTCCCAATCCCAACGAGTAGCAGGCGTGTGCACATGAAGGTTCGTATGTACCCACCGTGCGTATGTAGGACTTTGGTGGAAATCGTTCAATTCTTGGATTGAGACAGGCATATTGATCCCCCAGTCACAAACACACATACTTCGCAAACCTAGGCCCCGAGTTGGCAATAAGCACATGCCACCAGCGTGATATTCGAAGCAGCGGTAACCTGGGCCCAGAAGCATGTATGCCTAAAGTTCTACACTCTTGCTCACCGCACGATCTGGGTCGCCATAGAAGACGATGTCAAGTTTCTCCACCACTTCTTCCGGCA
Organism: Chloroflexota bacterium; assembly: GCA_023381515.1. The sequence goes on from JAMCQI010000057.1 coordinate 82,487, forward strand.
GTCCGACAAATTGTGATTTATTTGCTAGCGGTACGAGCGCGCGAATGGCGCCATTCTCCAACGCGACTTGGAGTGGTTCCATGATGGAGGCAACAGCCTTGATGTTGCCCTGTACCGTGATATCGCCCAGTACGATAGTACCTGGCAAGATGCGCCTGCCAAACAGAGCAGATATCATCGCAACGTAGAATGCTACCCCGCAAGCGCAGTCCACACGGCCGCCACTCAGATCAATCGCCTCCGCCTGGATATCTTTTTGAGCTAGCAGCGGCGTCAGCGCGAGCTTGTCCTTCACGCTCAATAGATAAGCGAAAGCACGGTTGAGGGATTCCTTAAGCGACGGCTCTAAACCACCAGGCGTTCGCAGCTTGCCAGTCCCTGCTGTGACCGAGACTTCCAGCCGAAAGAGTCCCACCCGTGCTTGGTCATCTGCCGCCGCCGTATATACACTGCCCGGCGGCAAGGGATCGGGAGAGATCACTCCGCTCCCTCCCTGTTCCGGCACACCCACTGTTCTTTCAGTCCCATCTTGATTGCCGATGTAGGAAAAGCTCGTCTTGTAGAATTCGAACGAGCCTCGCTTTTTCAGCTGTTCCTTCACGCGGCGGCGTCCCTCCAGGGCCAGTTCCAGGTACTCCGTGAGCTCTGGTTCTGTCCATGCGCCATCAGGATGCAACAGTTTGAGCAGGCCACTAACTGTTCGCTTGACAGCGGAAGCGTCGCGCCCTTCGACGTGAGAACCAAACCGGTAGTATTGTTCTACTGCATCAAACCGATTGTCCTTGCGCGCGATGCGAAACGCCTCCGCTAGATAGTCAGTGACAAATCCGTAGCGAGTCGTAAGCAAATCCTTGGACGTCTTGGGGATCTCCCATCCCGGGAGATAGTAATGGAAGCGATCGATAACAGCCAAGTCAAATGCATCCGGAAGAGGCTGAAGTAGGTCAGTGGCGCTGTTCTGAACGAGCGTTTCGACCGGCTGGTTGAGGTTGCCCACGAAGACAAGAGAGGCATCCGCCAGCACCTGCGTAATACCGCGACTAAAGCGGCCATTCGCCATGTAGTCTTTCATGATCTGGATCGTGTCTGGGTCGGTGACCTTCATTCCGCTGACTTCGTCGAAGGCGACAACGTCCCAATGCCCGACCAGTCCAACTTGGCGACGCGCATTGTTGTAGAACAGGTTGGCGGAGCTCGCCTTACCACCCGAAATGAGGATACAGTATGGCGACATCTCGCTATAAGCATATGACTTGCCTGTGCCACGCGGTCCAAGCTCGATCAAGTTGTAATTCTTTTCGACGAATGGAATCAGGCGGGCGAGGATCAACAGCTTGAGCCGATGTTGCATGCGGTCCGGTTCTAGACCGAGCGTGCGTATGAGGACGTCGATCCATTCATCGCGTGTGAACTGGGCACGTCCATCGACAAACTCAGTTTCGTCGAACCGTGCTAGCTGGATTGGCTTGAGATCAGAAATGAAAAAGGGGCTGTCCTTCTTTTCGACTGGCGTCCGGAACTCAACGTCCACTAGGGCCCAAATTCCGCCTTCTAGGAGACGCGGGTATCGCCGATAGAACTCATCCGGGATATGGATTCGGCTGTAGCTGAAATTGTCCATCGCGGCCCAGTACTTGGCTTCGCTGGCCAGAAAGCGCACCTCAATCCGGTCGATGAACCGATAGCGGCCCCTTTGCTCAACCAGGGACTGGGCTTTGTTGGATTCGTCGTGTCGGAAATAGTTCGAGCGCAGCGTGTTCTTCACGGCGGCGATGCCTAATTGGACTTCAGTGGGGTCTTCCGAGGCGCAGTACTTGCCCAGCAGATACTCGAGGACATACGACGGAACATTCTCGCCACCTCGGATTTGGTGCAGCAGATCCTTCCGGACAACTTTGCCGGCAAACACCTGGGTTAGCTTTTGATCGAGCGTCTCGGATGCCATAACCACCTCAATCCAGTGTGCCGTTCTTCAGTTTCAAGGTAGCCCATACCAATCCCGAATCCGGCGCTATAGCGCGTATTTCGATGAATTCACCATGAAAGTCCGGATCAATCAATAGAGGGACTTCAGTGTCAACATTGGGCTGCAAGGTTACTTCATGCGTGTTGACATCGCGTGCATCGCAATCAGCGGCCTCGCCGACCGGCTTGCTCTTGGGATTCGAATCGGGATAGGCTTCAAGGCGAACGTTCAGTGACTCGCCCAAGAGCGAACCATTGTAAACCTTCAGGCCAATCACTTGGCTGGTGAACTGGGCGCGGGGATAGTGGATTTCGACCTGCTGGGCGCGTGCACTGGTCTCGGGTCTGGATTTGACCTTGAGCTCGATTACTGGAACCACACACTCTTGCAGGCTGAGACCCTCGTGGAAGTAGCAGGTGTCGGCCACATAGACGCCAAAGCCGTTAGGCACGCAATAGTCGGTCGCGTCGGTCTGGATTCCCAAGAAGTTCGGTTTCAGGATCAGAGAACCTGGCTTTTCTCGGACGCGTTTCCCGAGCTTGGCACGCCGCTTGTTGAGATTCCAGCTTCCCTCGGGAGAAGCTATAGTATCGCCAGGGAGAGTCTCTGGTAAGAGCACGTGGCCGTGATCGGCCGTGATGACAATGCGTTCAAAGCCAAGTTTTGCTAAGTGAAGTGTTGCAACTTTGAGGTCGCCTAGCAGATCACTCATGTGCTTGCGAGCCTGCCGCAAGCTGACGTGTTCTCCTAGCTCATCAATGTCCGGCACTCGGATGACGAAAAGGTCTGCACGTGCCAGCGCACTACGCTTGCGGTCGGACGCGTCGAGCCATTCATTCAACGTGGTGCTCGCAAACCGGTCGCCGTACTTATCTCCGAGATATTCCATGCGAGTTGCGGAATCCTTGACGGGACGATTGCCGATGTGGGGAATGAACTCTTCTCCAACCAAGGGGAGGGAAAGCGCACCGTCCGCGCCGGGGAGAAGAGCCGCCATACCGTTGGCCGTAGTCGTGGGTAGTGCTGCACTGGCTGGCTGAATGCTTACTTCACCTAGCGAACCTAATTCACGCGCCAGTGCCCGTCCCATCTCAAATCGGAGCGAATCAGCAAGGACATAGGCAACCTTCTCACGGCGATCGAGGCTCGGACCAACGAAGCGATCAAACACCTGAGTTTGCCGCAATACATTTTCCGGAGGCCAGCCCTCAGCCGGAACCGCTGCCAGAAAGCGCATTTCCAGCTTGTCAATGCTTGCCCGATACGTTCGGCGGGCAAAGTCAATGACGGCTTGAATCTCAGCGCAATCAGCACAGTCCGCCACACTCTGTTCCATCAGTCTCTGCTGCAAATCGAGTTCATTCCAGCCGCCATCCCGAGCGTAAGACTCCACTAGTCCGCTGAGCCGGCTGATACCATTCTCGACCTTGGATGCCGCCCCAATCAGGTTCAGACAGCGCTCAGCTACCTGCCAGATCTGTGCACGGTCCGCCTGACGCCGCCAGACAGAGTGACTCCTCGCATCAAGTATGGACCGAGCCGTTTGGAGGTTGCTCTCCAGAACAGCAGTTGCCAACGAAGCAAGGGACTGCTTCTCCTCAAAGGCAAAAGTATCGCGCTCGCCCAACTCCTTAGCAGCACGAAAGTGATCGTGCAGCTTGAGGTCCTTCTCTATTCGATTTGCCAGCGCGACATAAGCGTCGCGCCACTCGTCCGACGAGCGCAGCCGGTCGCAAATTGCATAGACCTGGTCACGGTACGAAGGGTCGGCTCGGTGGACGCCATCCAGCGCAGCCGGAAGCGCGGCAGGTAGATCGAAGGTCAACTCACTGAACAGGATATAACTAGCCAGTTGATCCAGGAGCTTTTTCCATGAACGTGTCCCAGCCTGCGGGACGAAGCCGATAGCGCCTTTCAGAAGCGCCAGCAACTCGCCGCGCGGGCCCCGGGCCTCAAATGCCTCTGCAACCTGACCTGACCCCAGCACGGCAGCACACACCTCAATGGGAGACTGTGTCCGAAGGATTTGCTCAATCTGCGGGTATGCCATCATCGGTTTGAGATTGTCCAGAAGGTCGAATGCGGGCTGTCCTGTCAGGAACAGGGTGTCGATCTGTTCGCGCATCTCTGGCATTGCCACACAAGCAAGCGAGTGTAACTGTTCGCTCTCCTCAACGCCAAAGAGATCGCCGGCGGCCGCGAAACCCTCGAATGGATCCTGGGTCCGCCGGTCTTCCGGCAGACGCGCGCGCGGTAGATAGATCAACAGGTTCGCATTCGCGTCTGATGGATTCGAGGACTCGTTCATTTTGCGATAGACGTCCTCTGCCTCGCGCCGGGCTTGAAGCTCGGAGGCAGCGGCGTTCGCCACACGGCAGTTCGCGATCTGCAGCGTGCGGACGAATTCGCCAAACGCCCGTTCGCTGTCAAACCATACGACAATGCGATGGTCACTTAGACAAGTGGTTAATAGCTGACGGAGGTGGTCCGATAGTCGCATCAATCGTTCTCCTCGTCTTCATCCTCTTCTTTGCGCTTGATTGCCTTCTTTGTTTTCTTGACCTCTGCCCTGCACAAGTGCTCCAGCCCATGTGCGATGGCAATGGAACGGTCGGTCTCGCACTTTTTCTCAACTCGCTTGGGCCAGATGTTGTAGGCCATATGCGCCCAATCATACTCGCCTGCTTCAAGCTTTTTCCAGACAGCCGCCGTGTCGTTCGCCCATTTGCGGAGACGGTAGAGCTTGTTAAGAGGTGCGGCGTTGATAATGACGCCATCGTTCAAGTCCGGCTTGTATGGGAGCTCTGCCACGCGCAAGAGTTCAGCGCGGAAAACGTTCAACTCACTCAGGAATTGCTTTGTATCGTTCAGCTGATCACGCAAGTCGGTGGCGGTTTTCCCGGAGGAGGTCTCCAGCTTTTCGTCGAGTTGGTCCACTCGCTTTTGCACACTTTCTATCTTGGGATTCACATACTGGGTGACAATAGTATACAGCGTGTCCTTCGTGAGACGGTGATAGTATACCCAGACGGTGTAGCTGCCGGACGCAGTGCTGAGTGCCCAGTAGATAGGTGCTTGCCTGCGACTTTTGGAATAGCGTTTCACGTGATCAGCGAAAAAGCCAGAGGGCGAGTGGAAGTGGTCGCGCAGGTCATGAACGCCGAGAATCTCGCATGCCTCTGCCTCGATCGCGTCAGCGCGGTCTCCCCAGAGCACGGTGAACACTTCCCGCACGCGGCGAACAATATCAGAGGGATGTGCCACTTGGCGATCCAGACCCGGATCGTCTATGAGGATACCATCCCATGGGATACGAATTGGATACTCGCTGTGGGGAATTGTTGGGTATTCTACTGCGCCATCCGGTGGGAGAGTAATGGCATTGGGGCGTGCGCGGAGCCACTCTCCGCTGACGATATTGTGCGGTGTAGCGGGTAGGCCTTCGGTGCCGACAAGCATTCCGGGTGGGCAAACAGGAAGTAAATCGAAAGGATCTTGGAGCTTGGGTGCAAGCGTATCATCGAGCGAAAGTCGGACATCCCATCTTCCCAAAGCTAGACCTATGGCATAAGAAATGAATATCTGGACTTCCTGGTATGGGGAATCGGCTAATGGCAACTCGCTTTCCACCGAATCCTCGTTATCAGCAATATCGGCTGTGTTCGCAGAAGACCATGGCAATCGAATATCTTGGATTGAGAGATCATATGCGGCAAGTGAGGAATGGGAAAGATGGCGGTAGAGTTCTGCGAAATTATCCTCGACGATACGGTTCCAACCAACTTGATCTGCAGCCCATGCAGATAGAGAGCCCCTGTTAAGAGATCCAAGTCCGGTGAATCGTGCCGTTCGCTCGTCACCCAAATCCCTACGGAGCACAAGTTCATGCAACTGTTGGGCGTCCCGAGTGATATATTCCCTTAGGTCAGTCTCTGGATTGGGCATTGGAATTGCCTTGACAAAACCCGAATCCCATTTGCGACTGGGAGTGAGTGCCCGGAGTAGGAACTCAAAGACTTCTGAATTGAGAAGGCCAAGAAGAAGCCAAGGATCTATGTCGTGACTGAAAATGCCCTGGCCGACGTGACTAAAAATGCACCCGCCCGGCAAGACCCTAACATTGAACCCCTTTACTGAAATATTGGGATAAGTCAGACCAGGCCTACCGTATAAGGAAGTATTCTGGACAAAACGGGACGCCGATCCATAGCGTGCTGCAACTTGTGCCTTTATCTCTTCGCCCTCTCTTGCCCAGTTAACGAACAGATAGACATCTTGGTGGAATTTGGAATAATCGCCCCCCTTAGGATATCCGATCCATTGCGAATTGCCAGGTGGGATCTCCCACCTCGTTCGCAAGAAGCGTTCATTATCGCTGGTAACGAGGCCGATCGCAACTTTGATATTGGAGTCTTCAATGCTCGGCAACGTGGAAAACAGCCTCCGCACCTTTTGCGAAAGCCAATAGCTAAAAGGGAAGCCAGGCAGAGACCTTATCTCGCTTCCCCTCACAAGATAGCCGCTGTTGCTTCGGACCAAGTACTCAAGGTCATTTGCTTTGTTTGAAGATTCATTCAGCCTAAAGAATGTGATGATTTCATCAACAGACCTGTCAGCAGTGATTACAGATGCCGCCGTCTCGACAAAGGCGCGATCGAGCACCTCGAATCCGAGATCGGCCATTAGCCGCATGGTTCCACTACCCAGAACCACGTTCTCGCGCCACAAATGCATCGAAGGTAAGAAGAAACCGGTGCGCGATGTCAGACATCCAAGTAATGCTCGGTTGACTGCGAGACCAACAGCTCGCTGCACAAACGCACAATAGAGGTCATTCTTGCTGTCCGCATATGCAACTTCTTGATACTTTTTTGCTGTTGGGACACTCCATCCAAATGGTGGATTCATCAAGACTATATCGTATTTCCTGCGACAGAGGTCGACGAAAGCAAACCCTTGCTTCGCGTCATCAGCGAATAACCGGCGACGAACTGTCCGCCCGTTGGTTGCATGTTCAGCGTAGGCGCGCAATGCATCCAAGACGTGCGCTTCAGCCTGGTCCCAGAAGCTTTCGTCGGTGATACCAGAAAGATCGAACAGCGCCAATTGCTCCGGTTTCTGGGGTCTAGCAAATTCTTCGAAAAGCGCCAACTGCTCAGTGGGGTCACCCTTGAGCCATTGGCGCTTGGCGTCTGCAATAGCACTCTGTAGTTCTTCTTCTATCATCAGGAGTGATCCTGCTTCGCCAGCCAGTTTCATTTTATCAAAAACAATGCGGACGAGGTCAGCCAAGACACGAGGCTTGAGTTCAGCGGTGAACTCATCCAGCAACGTGCGCTCGCCGGGCATCGGCTCGGCACAGACGACATTAACTATTCTGATCTGGGGACGCACATCGAACCTAAGGTTCATCTGCTGAAAGCTGCGCTGAGCACGCAGCCAAAGTGCAAGCGCCGCAATCTGGCAGGCCCGTGAGTCAATATCGATGATGTGGATGTTGTCGGCCAGTATGAGTGCCGGCACTTGACCGAGAAATGCCTCCCGGTCTGGGTAGTCTGCCTGCAACGCGGGACCCAGATCAGGATCATCATAGGCTTCGGCGTAGATTGTCTCAAACAGGTCAAAGCAGTACAAGCCGAAATGTCCACTTCCGCCGGCCGGGTCGAGCATTAGGATCTTGCGTGGGTCCTTTTCCTCTCGAAAGGGCACAACATCCACTTCCCAGTCCCATCGTTCGCAGACTGCCCTGTACAAATCGAGAATCGCAGTCAGCTCCTCGCCTTCCGGATCGTAACCGAAGTGGCGCCAGCGGCGTTGCTCGTAGAAAAGGCAGCATCGCAACTCTTCAAATGTCCCCTCCCATTTGTGGGTTTGCTGATATTTCTCCAACCTTGGGTTGGCGAGCTCAGCACACTCGAGCCCCAAGTATTCTTTAGCGTAGTGATATCCGCCAACCGACAAAGCATAGTGCCAGATATCTCGCAAGTCATGTAATTCAGAGTTAGGCCGCACCCACATCTCGCCCGTGCCATCAGGGTCGCCCCACTCGTCCGTAAGCGCAAATGCTTTAGGAGGTTCTTCTCCGCGTTTCAAAAAGATGGGATGTTTACGCCGGACCAGATAGCGGCAATCCTCGGTCAGCCGCGTATCACCATGCCTCATTTCGTACCAAATGCGCCCTAGAGTATTGTCGGTGAGAAACTCGACGACATAGCGGGGAGTAAAGAATTGGTTGCGGACAGCAAGCTCACGGGAATTGCGAGGCGCTTGGGATTCGTCACGCATTTTCCGCCGCTCTTCCGCATCGTTGTAGTACTGGTAGATCCATCCAATCGTTTCATCTTCGCGCCAGAGATGTGCGAGCACAGGGTCATTTAGCAGCTTGAGCACATCTTCTAGTGCTCGCTCGCTCGGGAACACATGTGACAGAGGCGAGTGGCGGTCAAAAAGCGCGCCCAGGTCGAGTGCAAGCTCGTCAAAGAGATTTTCCAGGAAAATGCGATATGTCGTATACCGCGTGCCAAGCGCTCCCCCGGTCAGCGAATCAAACACTCGAAAACCTTCCGATGCCATGCCGTTGCGGACGCATTCTTGAACGAGGCCGCGCTCTTCACACAACCTCAGTGCCGCCAAACGGTTGAGTATCGTAAACCCAATCTCTCGGACGAGCGGGTCATATGCCGCGGCGCGGCGGTCCTTTTCTGTACCTGTCTGCGATTCAGCGAAGTGATCCAGTAGCTCTCGTAAGTCCTCTGCCTGAACGCGCTGGTCTTCCGTCAGGCCAGTGAGTGGCAACGCCGTCCCGTCCGGCTGCATGCGGAAATTAGACTGCAGTTGCTCAGTAATGTCGCTCTTGAGTCGTTCCCGCGCGGCACTCACCATTTTCTCTAGTGCTGCGCGGGTGGGTTTGTCAAAACTCATAGGTCATTGGTACCTGAGTGATTGTTGGGTATGGAGGCCATAATCCATTTATGTGGAAGTGCAACGCATTCGTCCCCTGAGCGCTTATGGGCTCTCACTATTTGCCCACCTCATCGCGCAGACCCTCGATCTGAATATGCTTGTGGGCACGCAACAGCGCCCGCAGGCGGTTACGCAACGAGCTGAGCCAATCCTCCAATTCCTTCTCCGATGTGATAACCGCGGTTGGACGTAGAGACGCCAGCGGAAGTGTTTCCACCTCGGGTGCCACCTCAATGTCAGGAGGAGGAGAGACTGGCACTCGGCTGACAATCTCATCTTCCAATTGCCTCTGTAACGCGGGCAGACTGCTTCGACGATTCAGCAGCACGGTCAGGTCGCGCACAGGGTCATCTTCGCCGGGCTGAAGCGGAAGCGTGAGCTGCAGTCGGTTCATAATCGCGCTGCGATCTTCTTCCAAGAGGAGGATCCAACTCGGATGCGACTCGAGAGCAACCGCTATTTGGCGCAGAGCCGTTTCGACTTCTCGGCGAATTTCGGCATAGCACGTACCCACACGCTCGTGTGCCGCTCGCACGATTGCACGGACGCTCCCCAATTGTTCATAGAATCGCTCGGATCGCAGCGCTTCGGTCAGTGTGTCCATGTCAGCTGCAGGTAATAGATTCTTGCCTTCGCCCTCGAACAGGGTCTCGACTTCCGACACCCTGCTGCGAAGCAGGTTGGCCGCGCGGATGTCCTCTTCGGCGCCTCCGTCAAGGGCCTTCGCCACCTCACGCGCCCAGCGAATATCTTCCGGGAGAGCCGTTTCCTTCGCACCAAATACGGCGGCGGCGTTCGTCGCATCGCCGCTCAGGGCGCCAGTGAGGGACGCCAGCAGCGACCGTGCCCGCCCCTCTCCTGCCAAGCCTAGCAATCGAAGTAGATTGGGCAACGAAGCGACTTGCTCCTGTAGCGCAGGCAGATACTTGCGGACGGCGCGGCTGATGGCATCTTCCAATGGCATCACGGTTTCGCCAAAAAGCTCTTCCAACCGTCGTGTGGCGCGGTCGAGTGCTTCGGGGTCGGGCGGCGCGTCCCGAAGAGAGACGCCAACGCGATTGAAAGCAAGTGTGTTCTTGCACGCTTCGGCGGCTTTCGGCCCTGCGACCTTGAGCGGTCCCTCCGCCGTGTGGAACTCGACAGTCCCAGAAACAAGGAGCGCGGCAAACAGATAGCGGACGGTGTCTTTGGACCATCCATAAGGCGGATTGGAAAACATATCTTGGATCGCGCTGCCTTGTAGACGCCCCCCGCCCGTTTCGTCTAGTCTGGTCCTAAAGGCGCGCACGGTCTCTGCCAGCGCCGGGTTGTTGATATCGACGCGGGTGGCACCTCCGACCCGTGCTACCAGTCTGAGCGGATCAAGCTCTGGTGTCATGCGGTCCAAGCGGTCCACGCTCAGAAACTTCGCCGCCTGATCGCTGCTCGCTCGAATGGGCGCAAGCCGGTAGTACTCAAAAACAGCGCCGGCAACTTTGGTCAGTATGCCGCGCGCGGCTGCGTCTGTGGTTTCTACGCCCTCGCCGGCCGGCGTCGGGCGACCGCGGAAGATAAAGGTACCTTCAAGCAAGGCCTGCTTGAGCAGTCTTTCTACCTCGTCCCGTCCACGCTCTGCCCGTTTGAGCTCGGCTCGCTTGAATTGCGCTTCATCGCGGTCTGCGGTCCGATCTTCGACTTGCCCGGCGATCTGTTCAGACCGGTAAATCTCGGGGAGTAAGTCCTCCACCGTGTTGCTCTTGCGAGCCAACCATGCAATGGCATTGCGCCAGTCCGCTTGTGCGGCTGTCTCGGTCAACAGCTCCGTTCGGCGCGCCTCCCAGCCGTTGTCATCTACCCATTCCAAACGGAAGACGATATCCTCGCCATCTCCGACGATTAGGGTCTTGCCTGTGCGGACGCCAGCCTTGACCTCTTTGGTATTCTCTAGGCGCGCACTTGGTTGGGGATCAAAGATCTTCTTTCCAAGAATCTCGTTCCGGATTCGGTTCACATCACCAGAAGTGGGCATCATCTCATTGCGTTTCTTTTGGAGAGGACGGACCTTCTCGGAGAGAAAGACATACCCGCCGGCTTTGGGGTCCTCGATCAGTCCGAGCTCCTTTTCGGCTAGCATCTTTCCGAGAGTTTCGCCGACCTGATCGCGCAAGCTCGGGTTGTCAATCGCCGGGTAAAGGAGTGCGGCAATATTCTCGGCAGTACAAGGGAACCCCTCGATATTCTGCAGGACAGCAACAGTCTTGGCAATACGGGCAGCAAGTCTGTTACGGGGGAATGCGACCGCAGTCCGGTCCACGGCACTAACCACATGCGGGAGCACTTTGAGAATGTCGGCGCGCAGAGAATCGTAGAAATCGTCCGCGCAAGCGAGCGAACCTACCTCTCGATCGGCTAGCCGTGTGGCGTCTCTCGGCAAAAGCCGATTCACGTCCACTAGAACATCCTGAATCACTTTGATCGCCGAGCGGAGACCAATACCGCCCGTGGACCGCGCCAACATTCGGATCAGTTCCAGCAGCAAATCAAAATGCTGCGGTAGGAATGGGTAGAACTGCGCAAAAGTATCCGCGTCCGGATCAGACTTGTAGAGTGTGGTACCGGTCAAGCGGGTGTGTGCAATGAGCGCTTGACCGGAGGTACGGAACAAGCCCTTGAGCTGAGCTTCTCCCTCCGGTGTCTTGGTGAGCAGACGCCGGTAAGTGATTTCCTTGATATCGCGGGCATCCAGTTCGATTGGAATGGGGAAGCGAGCGACGAGCTTGTTCAATTCTGGTGAGTTGTACGTTGCCCCTCGAACGATTTCGGCAAGCGTCTGTTGACCTGTGGCGGCCACAAAGACCTTACCCTGCCCGACCTCCTTGAAATCACGCACTAATCCGTCGAGATTGAGAATCAGCTCTTGTCGCGGTGCAACATATTGCCCGGCCTCGTCAATCAGGAACAAGATATTCTGCTTACCGGTTTTGTTCCTGATCAGATCGATCATTTCCTTCGCGCGATCACGCAGGTTGTCTGCCACCTCGAGCTTGGCCCTGCTGAATATCTCGGGCGAGGAAAACTCATGAGGCAGGACGCTGGTAATAACCTGCGCTGCGCGCGCATTTGCAAGGGTCGGGTCGTTGTGTATACTCAGCCAATCCTCTTTCCAGCGTGCTTTGTACTTCTCCTGGAATTCACCATACTTGCCTAGCCGCTCCAAAGTCAATTCCAGCTGAGCGAGCTTGGTCACTTTGGAATAACCGGCCCATTGCAGTACTTTCCAGTACAAGACAGATGAGATGGTGGCCGAGGCATTCTCTGCCAGTTGCTCCGCACCGAGGTCCAGAAAGATGACGGTGGTGGGAGAACGGCCCGCGACGGTACGAAGTAGTGCTTTTACATCTGCGGAATGCAGCCGTTCGGACAAAAGGTCAATAAACGGACGCCCTCCGACGCTCGTGCTCCCATCTAGCGCTAGGCCGAGGTACTTGGTGAAAGAACTCTTGCCCGATCCATAAAAGCCGGAGACCCAGACGCCGACCTCTGTAACCTGTCCCCCCTGCACGGCGCGTTGATAGGTCTCCAGGAATCTACGAAAGTTTGCCTCGACGCTATCGGTTGCTTCGTACTCTTCGATTTCCGCTTGCAGGCGGTCCACGTCCCTCGCCGCATAATCGATCACCTTTTCAATTCGCCGATCAATCTGCCGGCGAGTTGAGAATAGCGAGCGTATCTGGGTCATTCCAGTCCTCCGACTAGCGTGGAGCGATAATTCCCATCTTCGGGATAAAAGCCGAGGAAGTGAAGGCCATATTGGCCGACGCGCCGTCCCGAATAAAAGATCACTGTGGGATGTGGGACGCGACCCGTCAGTGCGCTTTCAATGGCGCGCGTGCGGAAATACGGATGCAGAAGCTCGGCCTCTGTGAGCAGAATCACTGTCTTGTCATTCCCCACCGAGATGCGGTGCGCGACCTCAGACACTAGCGCGTTGTCTTGGGTCAGCACATCGCGAATTGATTGATTCATTTCGTATGGCTCGGCTTCCGGTTCAAGTTCTAGCCAGGCATCCCAGCGCCCCGATCGGTCAATCAACTCGTGCACAATCTCACCAAGCGAGACCCGAACGGGATCAAACCCGTCGTTGTGCAGAGCGCCAACCCACCCTGCCAAGCGCCGTTTTACCGTGAGCATATGCTCGGGCCGGTAGACAAAATAGAAAATGGGATCGCTCTGGGCCGGGTTCAGGGCAGCAGGCTGATGTAATAGCCCCATTAGCTCTTGGAAAGTGCGGTCCAAGACCGAGTCATCCAGAGATGGCATCTATATACGCCTCCATGGAAGTGTAAGACCATGTGATCCGCACAACTGAACCGGCTCGCTGGACGACGAGGCCGGCTATCGGTCCAAGCCCCTCCAATCGCTCTAAGGTATGGATTCGGTCGAGCCCGAACAACCCCCAATCTGGGTGCTCGACCGCCTCAGCATCGGTAATTCCCTGAAAGTGCAACTCGTGCACAAGGTATCCGAGGCCAGCATCTGACATCCGATAATTCACGAGCTCGCGTCGGCTGCCGCCATTCAAGCGGACCAGTCCAAAATCCTCCAGTGCGCCCAACAGACCCCGCGCTATTCGGAGCTGAACGTGGTCTGACCAGGGCTGGTCGATGAGCTTTTTCTCTGCCGCCTCACCCAGAAAACTCAGGGCGTCTTCCAATGTGATATATAGATCACCTCGGCGGACTAGTCCCCAGAACCTCTGAATCGTAAAGTCATAGAGCAGATCATCGGCCCGCGCAGAGTACACGAGCATCATCTCTCTAAACAACGCACCGTTTCCGTGGCCTTCCAGGTAGCGTTTGAGCCAGCGGGCACGGCGATCATCGCCAGCAAGCAGCCGGGGCCGGAACACTCGCAAAACAAGGTCTGATATTCTTTGCGCTGTATGTTTTCCAAGGAGGTCTTCGGTCTGAACACGCGCCAAGAACGCTTTGTCGCTTTCGCCCGGCATCCAGTGCGTCAATAGACTTCGCATCTCCGGAAGCACAGCCGCCCCCCTCGCGAGAGCAACCGTGTAGCGCCTTGGGTGCTTTGCCGTTCTATCGATTGACATTCTTCTGTCGCTGTCCCTCAAAGTACGGAAAAGTCTTGCTATCATTCAGAAAGGCGGCAGAATACAACGACGCCATTCTGACAATTGACTCTTTCTTAGTCATGTCTTGCACTGACCCCACTTTCACAGGGCCCGGTTGAGCTTTTGCTACCTCGCCGCCTGCAAGGGATTTGATGGCGTCGATTAGCTTGGATTTATCGCCAAGCACCGGCTGACTCTCCGCCATTAGTTGGAGGCGATCGTCCGGTGCGATTTCCCGCAGCGCACGATCGATCTCTCGCGGAAGCCGAAAGAGGTGAAAGACATTTCCGACTCCGATGGAAGAATCATGAATGGTGCATGCTGCGATAGAAGAGGAGCGAACCGCGTTCCAAAAGTAGGCGCGGGGATACAGGCGCTGCAGGAAACTGATTCCGGTGGGGGAGAGAAAGTTGCACTTCCACCAATTGTAATGCTTTGACTCGCCCAAGGCCAATACGAAAATCTGTAGCCTCAAAATCGCCTTGAGGTCAACATAGTCTTCCTGGGGCATTTTCACATTTCTCGATTCTTGCTCAATGATGAGCGACCCAAATAGAAAGGCACTCGCCCCATAGCGCAGACGCGCTTAAAGACGAGTGCCGAGGATCGCCGTCGATCAACCCGCTCGCGCGACCTTCGTCACCCGGGGCGACAGGCAATCACACCAAGAATCGGATTGAGAGTGCCGTAGTCCAAGCTAGAAGTCTAGTCCGTAGCCACGGGGCAAAGAGATCAAGCGAACGAGGACAGTATACCACAAGATTATGGAAATCAACAAACGGAAATCAGTTTCACATTGCAGTTGCGACCGCTACCTTGCGCATACCATTGTGCGTGCCGCGCACCATTCGCAGAGATCGGATTTCACCTGCCGAAAGGCGGCGTTTGGTCGAGCGAGGTTAGCCGTGAAAGCCGCCAGTTCATTCTGTAGACGCGTTTCATCTGCCGAAGTACAAGAGACAGAAAGCATTGCTGCAGTCGGAGCATGATAGATCCAGAGTGTTGCCTCAGGTTTGAGCAAGCCATCTTGCTGCGCAGCAAGCGCGTAGAGCCGCAGTTGATCCCCGCAGCGGTCGACCAGCCCTTCGGCAGCGGCATCTGTCTTGAAATCGATCAGCCGGTCGGGCTCGAATCGGTCGGCCACTCCAAAGACCCTGAGGATTCCATCGTCAAATTCCGTGAATAGCGACACTCGCACCTCGACGGCGGCTGCCTCGGGGGGTACGCGGCCAATTTCACTCGCCAGGTACAACTCCAACCATGTCTTCACGGTGTTCGCCTGACTGGCACTCAAATGCGCGGACAACTCGCTTTTGGCCATTCCTAACAACTCATCTGCGGTTGCCTGATGGTATCGCGCATGTGCTGCGACCGCGCGATGGAAAACGGAGCCGAGCAGCCGGCCCGTGCCATGCCCCTCTACCCGCTCTTCCTCTCGCTCAAGGTCCTCTTTCAACCACCCATGGCGAGTGAGGTAGTAATAGCGATAGGCAGCAGGACACTGTTGATACCATCGGAATGCCGTGGGCGAAACATGGAACTCGGGTTTGGCTAGAACAAAGGTGTGTGCTATCGGTCTCGGTGTTTGCTCAGGCCCAGCGGCAGCAGGAGACGGGAGAGGACTCTTCGCCTCTGGTGAGCGATCGAGGGCCACGCCGGGCAGGGGGCTATCCACCTGTCGGTTCCACAGTTCCTCGAAAAAGGTCTCGACTTTTCCGTACCGGTCGTCCTCGCGTTCTTTCCTGTTCGTCGCTGTAATGATCAGTCGCTTCTTGGCACGCGTGCAGGTCACGTACCATAGGCAGCGAGCTTCGTTCTGCGTGCGGCGTTTGCGCTCCTCAAACGCGGGGTGGTCTCCCTCTTCTTTCGGGATCACCAAACCTGAGGTCGGCTCGTGGAACGGCGACTGGCTCTGATTCGGGCGGACCTTTTGGCGCGAATCCGCCGCGATGACCATGGGGAATTCAAGCCCCTTGCTCGCATGCGCCGTGAGGACGCGCACGGCATCTTTTGCCGTATTCAGTTCGGGCGCCTTGGCGCGCGGGTCACCCTCGAGCGTCAACCGTAAGTAGGTGACGAGATCGCGCAAGTATTCGGTGGGATGATCAGACTCGTACACCTGGACAATCGCTTGCAACTTCGTCAGGGCGCGCAGTGCCATCGGGTCAGCCACACTTCCCAAGCCGCTCTGTTGCAGCGCCCAGTCGACAAAAGAGGCCATCGAGACCACCCACTGCTGTTTCTGCGATTCTTGCCAGAAAGCCATGAACTGGCTGACACGCGCGCGAACGACGGTGTCCTGAGTTGCTGCTTCTACTCGGCGGACCAGACCCCACAGTCGCTCGCCTTTTACCCGCACACGTGCCAAGGCCGCGACCTGGTCTTGGCTGAGGCCGACCGCTGGGCTGAGAAGCACGCGCACGAGCGACGGGTCATCGGCTGGATTGAGACAGACATTCAGGAGGTGAATAGCATCCAATACTTCCGGGCGTGTGAAGAAGGCATCTTGCGCTGAGACCTCATATGGAATCCCCGCCTTGCGGAGAGCGGCTGTGTAGGCGTCCAGGTAGGTTCTGGCTCGAACGAGAATAGCGATGTCGCCGAACTTGAAATCCTCTACGGTGACCGCCTGTGCAACCCAGCCGGCGACTGCTATAGCTTCCTCTTCCCGCGTTGGACAGGTTTGAAGGTCGACGATGACTCCCTCAAACTGCTCGTGTTTGGCATAGGGTTTCAACTCGTCTCTGGCATCAAATTCTGGCGCTTCGCCAAACGCATAGCCCGCGATCGCTCGGTTCGCGACGTCGAGAATGGGCTTGAGCGACCGGCGGTTTTCGATGAGCGGCCGGTCGTTACGCTTTCCTCCACACGTCGGGAAATCGGCGATGTTGTCGACGCGTGCCTCGCGCCAGACGTAAATGGCCTGTCGAGGGTCACCAACCACCGTCACATTCGCCATGCCCTCCGCGGCGAGCGCTCGCAAGAGCCGGTCTTGGGCGAAATTGGTGTCCTGGTATTCGTCGACGAGGATGACTTTGAATTGGGTCCGTAGCTCGTCGCGCAGTGCCTGGTCATTTTCCAGGAGTGCGACCGCACCGATAATGAGCCGGTCGAAATCGAGCTGACCCCGTTCCTCTAGTTCCTTCCGGTAGGCGGCATACAGCCAGTGCACGAGCGGCACAAGCGTGCGATGCGCCTCCGATTCCGTCTCTTTATCGACAACCTCATGCTTGAAATCCTCTAGGGCGATTCCCTGATTCAGCAGCTGATCCATGATCTCTTGCGCCGCATCGAACGGGCCGCCATCTTCCCAGGTGTAGGCGCCGAGCTCCAGTGGATTCAATGTGCCGTACGCTTCGCGATAGCCTTGTTCCAGAAAGCGTTCCTGCGCCTCCTCCATGAATTCCTGGACATCGACCGGAGTGAGAACCGGCAGGTTCGGGTCGACGCGTGCCGCGAGGTTGTGCTCGCGGAGCAAGCGCGCACCGAAGGAGTGAAAGGTGCTAATGGAGGCGGCACTGAGATCCAGGCGGTCGAATCCCAAGTCGGCTTGCGTGACCGCGCGGAATATCCTGGCCCGCATTTCGGCTGCCGCTTTTTCGCTAAAGGTCAAAACGAGAATGTTCTTCGGCCTGAGCGAACGGTCCTTTTCGAGGAGATGGACAAACCGACGCGAAATGACCTCCGTCTTGCCGGTGCCAGCTCCCGCGACGACGCGGGTCGGTGTGCCGAGCGGCGCATGAATCGCCTGGTCCTGTCCGGGGTTGGGGAGAAAGACGCTCATGCTTCTCCTCCTGTGGCCTTGCCCTGGTCGCAGACGGACGCGAACGCACAGTAATTGCAGGCGCCGTAGGTGGGAGTCGCCGCGTACGGGGTGGAGGACATGCCATTCAAGGTGTTGGCAATCGCCTGAGGGATTTGCTTTTCGAGAATAGAGATGGGCAGCTCGCCGCGTCGATAATCGAGTTTACCCTTCGTGATCTGAATCGTCCGGCAAGATTCGGCCGTGTAACTGCCATTGTCCTTCTCCGCGATTGAGCCGATGTTCATATAGTGGAGGGCGCGGGGCGCACCCTGAATGCGTCGGACGCCAGCTGTGAGCGCCAATGCGTACAGCGGCAGCTGATAATCGCTCGGCCGTTTGTCCCCGTCGGGCAAGAATTTCTGCATCTGGGCGTTCAGTGCGTACTTGCCAGACGAACCGGTCTTGTAGTCGATCACTTCGTAGAAGGTGCCGGATGAAGTCTCGATTTGGTCGATCCGGTCGATGCGACCGGCGATGGGAATTCCCTCGATCTCGATTCGGAAGGGAACCTCAAGAAGAATGGGGCGCCGGATCTCGGCATCGGGTAGACCGTCACTCTCAAACTCAGCCCAGGCCGCGAGCGCGTCTTGTGCCCAGAGGCGCACGGCCTGGCGCTGGAGGTCCGGTCCGAAGCCGATGCTCCATTCGGTGCTTGGGGTATAGCGACCGCCTCCGGGCAGATCCGTCGCTTGACCCACCCATGCCGCATTCAGTGCCTTTAGTGCGCGTTCCTTCAGTCTCGCGGCGTCCCCGATCCAGGACGCGGGCTTGCCGCGCGAGAGATCGACCTCCCGGCACGTGCCGTCTCCCAATGCCGCGCACAGGACCTCGTGAACAAGCGAACCGCGTCGCGGCGTATCCTCTTCTTCGGTTTCGATGTTCAAAACATGCGCCAAAAAGAATTGCAGGGGACAGGTCAAGTACATCCGGATCTGCGTCGCCGAAAAAGTGTGGTCGTTCAGGACTTTCGTGGGCCCGGTCGCAGAGCCAGAATGGCGGGGAGGTCCCCCCACCGATAGCGGAGCAAACTCTGAAGCCTTGCTCCACAAGACCGGATGCGTAAGCTGAATTTGCCCATCTTTGTCGATCTCGCCTTCATCGGCGAGCATTCGTTCGAAAAAAGGCGCGGGAAGTTGGGCCTCACCACCCGCCGTATACTGGCTGACCGACACCTGCAGATGCTGCGTGCCGCGGCTGAGCAAGACGGCGAGCTTGCGCGACTCCCGTTCGATCCAGGCTGAGTGGTCCCGCAGAGCCGGCAGTACGACGCGTCGCCCATCGGCGAATAATTCTGGTAGTCTTTCCTCGGAGATGAGTTGGAACGGCGTGCTGGGGACCGGGCAGGCGTTTTCGGAGAGGCCCACGACAAAGGCGCTCCGGGCATGATTTCCATTCGCGCGCAGGCGGTCGAGGAGTTGGATCTCCTCGGGCCTCGTTTCCGTCTGGGTAAGCTCATCCGCTAGACCATCGAGAAGGTCGATCCACTCCTCAAACGGCGTATTGATGGAGAGTGCGGTCCCTTCCAGATCCGAAATTGCGATGAGCCAGTTGGAAAACGTGCGCGCCCATTCGTCGCGCTGAGCGCGTCCGAAAGCGGAATTGTCCCACGCCCACGCGACACCGCCGAGATCGCGGACCAACTGAAAGAGCTGCGGTCTCAGAGGTGATTCCTTATTCAGCTTACCAAGTGCCTCGCGGACGCGTCCCAAGCAGGCGGTGGTCGCTTCCGGCCCTACGAGCGATGGTAATTCCGTGCCCTCGAGCTCACGAATGCTTTTTTCGTGTTCCTTCGCGGCGCGCTCCAAAGCCGCGCGGTCGATCGGATCGATTCCCACGTAAGGCAAGGCCAATAACTCGGAGTCGATTTCAGCGTCGGCGCCTTGTGCGAGCCATTGGAGGGCAAGGATGCCCGCACAAATGAGCGGGTTGTGCCGCGCGGGGGGTGGTTGCGGAGAGACGAGTCCATAACGCGCTAGCACGCGACGTGCGAAGGGGAGCAGTCCGGCATCTGCCGCGACAATGGCGATGTCGCGTGGTTTTAGAGCCTGGTTCCGAGCGAGTTGGTCCGCGAGTGCCCGCGCCACTAGCTCCATTTCGTCTTCTACTGCAGAGGCGCCGGATGCCAGAATAATGGGGGCAGATATCGGCCGCCTCGCGTCCGGCATATTTATCACGCGACCGACGAGGGACGTGATGGCTGGATTCACGTTGGGCGCGAGTTGGTCGAGTGCTTCTACCTGAGCCCAGCCCTGCAAGAACTCTTGAATATGTCTCAATTCCGGAGAAGCGGGGTTTGCCTGGAACCAAGCGGTGGCGGTGAAGCGAGTGTCGGGACTGCACAGCCGCTCGATCAGGGCCAACTGGTCAGGGCGGGCTTGATGCAGATCATCCACCATTACAACGGCGAAGCGGTTACGTACGACACGTGCAATGCCCTCTTCCGCGAGGAGCTCGAGGCAGCGCAAGCTCGATTCCTGAAAGGTGAGCACCCGATGCTGCTCGCACAGCTCAATGTAACGGGCGTAGACACGGGCCAGTTCGTGCTCGCTCAACTCGCCGGGGGCTAGAGTGAATCGGCGTCTGATTTGCGAGATCCAGTCCATCACTCGCGTCAGTTCACCGACAGCTCCTGGCGCTTCATGGAAGTCGTGCCACAATGCTCCTCCGACATCCGCCCATGCACGGGCGATGATGAGAGCCCGCGCCGCCGGACTGATTTCATCAAGCGGAGTGTCGAGCCCCACGGTGTCCGCGTAATCGGTGAGCAGGGTGAGCTGAAAATGCTGAAGGGTCGTTACGTTGGGCAGGAATTGCGCCACCTCGTGGAGCTTGTGGCGCAAAGCGTGCGCGTTGGCCGAAAAGAAGGAAAGAAGGAGTATTCGCCGCGGAGTAAGGTGTTCATCTCGAACGCAGTGAACATAGTCCCCGACCAGGCGTGAGGACTTGCCCGTCAGGGGAGTGCCGGTAAGAACACGACGAAAGGCAGGAGAAGAAGGAGTCGACATGGAGCAGTGCGCCTCTGTGAAATTCTGTGATCACTGCACTTGCCAATCGCGTTCGAGAGCTGACTATCGAGGAACAAAAAACACCCCTGCCAGATGCGCGTCTGCATTCGGCAGTAGGTGCTAATTACCGTCCAGTGTCATTATTCAGATGAGCTTTGTCGCAGGCTGAATCATCCCGCATCATGTCTCAGCGTCCGACCCGAAGAGATAAGTGTTCTACGTACGAGTGCTGGACCATCCAGGAGAGCGAGGGCATGTCGACGCTGATGACGGGAGGATTGCATGCCCAATGACAAAGCCGAGCAAGCAAAGCAGAAGATCGCGTTCCTTCTGCATCTAGATGTAGTCCACAGTATAGCGCGAGAAGCAGCACACGTCAAACAACCGACCACATATCGAATCGAGGACCCACATGCGGCTCAGGGGCCCAATGCTAAGAGAATTGGCCCACTGCCAGTCGGCGCGCGAGTCTGCGAATCCCTTTTTGTTGACAACGGCGTTCAGTGATATATTAGATTTGCGGGCTAGCTCGTTAGTTTCCTTTGCCCCAAGTGTATGGAATCGTCGAGGCTTGCTTCATGGGAGAAGCAGAAATGGCCGTGCTCCGGGCTTGCCGCATGACCGGTCTTGAGCGCCTGTCTTCCGACACGATAGTGCATCGGAGGCAGGTGTTTCGCTTTTTCGGGAGGCCTGCACGCGATTTAGGTTGTCTGGAGATTTCGGCGCCACATGCCATATCACCACATTTATGGACGCCCTACACATCACAGTGCCCAATCCATAAATGATACTGCATTCCCACATAGGAGGAAACACATGGAACGCTATCAGAATCTCGGCGGTGATTCGGGCGTCGCAGGCTATGAAATTGGTCCTGACTATATACGGGTCGAATTCTCCGATGGCTCGATCTATCTATATACGTGCATGAGCGCTGGCGATCAGAATATAGAGCATATGAAACAACTGGCCAGGAACGGCCAGGGACTCAATTCGTTCATCAACGCGGCTGTTCGTAAGGCATATGCTCGAAGGGAGCGATAGTCCCAACATGCTTTTCCCGGTCTTGTCGTGACATGTCTGCAGTGGCGCAACGTGCAGACAAGTTTCCGTGATCAGGGTGGTCAATGCTATCGACAATGATACGTTCGAGATCTTAGTATTTGACCGAAAATAACTTGAACAGTTTGTGGTACACTTGATCGCACTCCACTTGGGGTGAGGTCAAGGAACCATGTCTAGATCGAGCAAGCGCCGGATCCATCGATGTGGGTGCGACACCTGTCGCTGCCATCCGTATGGCTCGGTTGCCCTGCAACATCGGGCGATCAATCGCGTCCTAGCGACTTTGGACGAGAAGAACCGTCGCCGCTTCGTCGGCTTGTTAGCCGTTCAGCAAGGGGAGCGCAGCATCGTCCCGTTGGCCTGCATCACGGGCCTGAGCCGGAATACCATCTATCGCGGGAAACGCGAGATTGAGCATCCCTCGACCAAACGGTGGGGACGCCTGCGCGAACCCGGGGCTGGCCGCCGACTCACCGAAAAAAACAACCAGGTATTCTCGATGCGCTCGATGAACTCTTGACTGACACCACCGCGGGCGACCCCATCACCGGCCTCAAATGGACCCGCAAGACTTTGCGCAAGTTGGCCCGGCGCTTGCGCCGCAAGTTCAAAGTGGGCCGCACGACCGTAGCCCGCTTGTTACGGCTCAAACGCTACGCCTTGCGGGTGAATCGCAAGCGGCTGAGCCGTCATCATGATCCAGAACGCGATCGCCAGATGCGCTACATTGCCCGGCAGCGCCGCAAGTTTCTCAAGGCCGGTTGGCCCATCATCAGCGTGGATACCAAGAAAAAAGAGCTGATCGGAGCCTTCAAGAACTCGGGGCGGAGTTGGCGGCAAGCCCCGGTGGACGTCCTGACCACTGACTTTCTGCAAGATGCAGTGGGCAAAGCGGTTCCCTATGGGATTTACGATGTCGCCCGAAATGAAGGCTACGTAGTCGTCGGCCAATCGCACGAAACAGCCGCTTTTGCCGTCGCCGCCATTCGCTCGTGGTGGTTAGAAGTGGGACGCCACGCTTACCCGGACTGCCATGACCTCCTGATTGAAGCCGATAGCGGCGGCGCCAACGGGCATCGGAACTGGCTCTGGAAGGTCGGGCTCCAAGCGCTCGCGGATGAATTCGGGCTCACGATCACCGTGACGCACTATCCGACGAGTGCGTCGAAATGGAATCCGGTGGAGCATCGCTTGTTTAGTCCGATCAGCGGCAACTGGGTAGGCCAACCGCTGAGCAGCTTTGAGACGGTGTTAAAGTTCATCCAGACGACCCGAACCGAGACGTGGTTGCGCTGTCGGGCTCGGTTGGATACGAGCGAGTACGCCACGGGCTTGAAGGTGACCAAGGCGCAGAAGGCATTGGTCCATTTCGGACGCCCTCGCATCTTGCCCAAGTACAACTACATTATCTGTCCGCGAACCGAGATTCCGTAAAAGTGTTCAAGTTATTTTCGGACAAAGACTTAGGGGCCTAAATGATATGAAGACTTCCATTTTCTTTGCAATTCCCTGCGGAGATTTCTACGAGCAACAGGTCAACATTATCAAGCGTGTTTGCGAAAATGCCGATTTGGACGCTCGAATTGTCGAACACAGCCTGACGACCTCTGAGCTATGGCCCACAATTGTATCAGAGATCGAACGAGCCGACTACTTTGTCGCGGACATCTCGTCGATGCGCCCAAATATCCTGCTTGAACTTGGGTTTGCTCTAAGGGAGAAAGCCGAGCGGCGCGTTGGCATTTTTGTATCGAACAACGTCACACTGCCCGCCGACCTGCGAGGCAAGAAATATATGCCCTACTCCGGATATGCCAACTTTCAAAGTCAGTTGATAGCCTGGGTTGTCCAAGTTGTTGGGGTCGACAAGGCTCGCCTTCAGACGCTTCCCGCAACGAGTATCCATTTTCACGACGAGTTCAAGGATTTTGACCAGTTCATGAGGCTATGGGACGTTCCTTCCAACTGCAATTTCTCGCTAAAGGCCGAAGGGTTGAGATTTTCGGCCGCCGATCCCATTCCAATTCGGACGCGGTCGCTCGGTCTGCTCCAAGACCTGGAGTTCGAGTTCACCGCGCGGATAGAGGTGGGAGCCATTGGCTGGGTTCTGAAGGGCACTATATCAGACCAAGGTCTCCCTTTCTGTGTTATGTTCAACACCGATCTCAGGAGCCTCACGCCCCATGTCCTAGACCTCATTCACCCGCACCCGACTACTCTCTGGCAGGCTTTTCCCTCGGTACTCGTGAACATACCTGTCTCAAAGGATGGATGGTTTACAATTACAACTAAGTGTGTTGGCGACTCATTCACAATTTCCAGTCATGGAAACCAGTTGTACCCACAGCTCCCTGCCATCGCAGCCGATTTCTCAAATGCTTCTGCGTACCCGGCGTACGCGTCAGTTAACCCGAAGCAGGGACAGATTGGGTTCCGCTGCCATTCTCAAGAAATCGCCATCGTTAGAGATGTCCAAGTGCGGGAAATCTGAACGCCACCGGGGATCTTCTCCCTTGCAGATTCTTCTGTAACAGAGTGTTTGCCTGTGGGGCAAACGCTTTCTGTGGCATTTCGCCCCAGGTCATTTCGTTGCCCACAGTGATTCATGTCTATGCATACTAACTGCGTAGGTAATACCGGATGCAGCTCACTCTGGCGCTATTCTCTCATATGTTTGGTTCCCTTTTTGGAAGCTAAGCCCGAGGAGCGTGCTTCGTGGCCGACCAAGCAGACCAGAGATTAATGTTTGGCGCCAGACTGAACCACACGCGACGCCATGCACTTTTTGGTACCGCCCACTTGCACCTTTTGGTGCCACGGCGTTGCACTTTTTGGTCCGGCCAAACTCGCCTAGACCGCCAGAATCCAGCCAAAAAGCATCCCTTCCAATCCAAATTGCCGCGACCATCTTATATATACTCTCTTCATCTCCTGCGTCTCCTTTTTCCCCATCATTGTCACTCGCCTGCGTCCACTTGTCATTTCTTCTTTGTTTCGTTTCCTCCCAAAAGTATTGACTTGTCCCTCTTCTGTGCCGTATACTGATCTCAGTTTAATTTACATGGTCTCATTCGTCGCCTGGGACGATTGCCCTCGTATCTGCTTTCATGCGAGGTGAGTTCAACTGTAGGTGTCATGGTCTCTCGGTTGAACTGAATGATGTATCCTTCGCCAAGATCGTCTAGTTGTCCTTGGATGCACTAGAGCTCCAGCTCTGAAAGCAATCAACTCCATATTTCGCCACGCGAAGCCATTACTCCGTGTGATTTACTGCGCCCTCAAAAGCCTGTCTCTACGAATCCGTCGTCGAGCGGGCTTTTTGCGTTTCTCCTCTCGGTAGCTTGGGTACTGAAGTTCCCTGTTCCACATCCCAAGACATCGATACAAACTCGAGACATCCCCGGGTCGTGATGCGTCACGGCGTGGGGACGTTTTGTTTCCACAATCTCATCTGAAGGGAGGTGATCTTCTTGAAGGAGGCATTGATGATCTTTGCTGCACTCGGCGCCGGCGCGTATCTGGCCGCGCAGGCGCTGCTCCATCTGTTGCAGCCATTGTTCGTCGCGCTCTCCGGTCACATGCACTAGACGTGGTGCGCGCAGGAGAGAAACATTCCAAACCGAAGGAGGTGAGAGGTTGAAGAAAGACGACGTGTTCGCGCTGCTCTTGTTACTTGGCACGGCGCTGTACTTTGGCGCGCACGTGGCTGCGGCTCTCTTGCGGCCCGTAATGCCCGCCGTCGTCAATGCGATGTCGAGGTGACGCCCACTCTGCACGAAGGAGAAAACGCGATGAGACACTCGCACAAGACTGGTTGTCGCTGCGCGGATTGCCTGAGTGAGTACGAACGCCGGCAATCGGCCGCGACTCAGTTGTACTCGTTATTGGACATGCGATGGATCGGCATTCGTGCCGCCATTGCGTACGCCGAGTTCGCCCGCCAGGGGATTGAGGAAGCATTCCCGCCGCAGGCCCAGAATGCACTCGGGCTCTTGCGACAGCACAATGCCGGGGTGCTCAATAATCTCTTGGCGGATATTCTCGATTAGGGGAGGCAGGTATTCGAAGGGAGAAGTCTTCGAAGCAATGCGAAAAGCCGACATTAGCTCTAGCAGACAGACAACTGATTCCAAGCGGAGGAAAGCATGGACACGATGATGAACACAATCGGTGAACTCGCTCTGGTTGGCGCAAGCCCCTTGGTTGTGGTCGCTCCGGAGGAGCTGGAAGCGGCCGGGCAAAAAGAAAACGCCCTGGAGTTAGCGGCTCCAAAGGCGTCTTTCGTGGCTTTCGCCACACAACAATCTACAACTGAATATACGACGGAAGCGGATGTTTGTCAAGGGATTTCGATCCCGACTTTTGACGAAATCGAGGCGATTATCGCCGGCGCCGCCCAAAAGCGCATCGAGAGCGCCTTTAGCGAGGTGCACGACACCCGCGCACGGATCGAACGGGAGCGCACCGCCCGTGAAATGGCGCTGCAGTCGGGTCAGGACCGCTTGCACCAGACGAAAACGGCACTGGCGAAGCTCGGCGACGAGCGCACGTCAATGGAACAGCGGGCGAAGGCTTTTCTCGGCGGGGAAGAACTGAAGACGCTACTCGAAAAGATCCATATCGCATTCAACGCCCGCCAGCTGGAGCTGGAAACAGCAGTTTCGGCAACCGAAGCCGAGGTCGCTGAATCGACAACCGAGGCACAGGCGGCGAGCGTTAGTGATTCTCTCGAACTGCAACTGCTTGAGCAGGAATTGGAACGGCTCGAATCGGCTGCCCCGGGCGTGGCCGAGAACGTGCGCCTGGTCGCTACTGCGGCGGACAACCTCATTGCGGCTAAACAGGCGATTGAGGAAGGGCTGCTGCAGGACGCCGCCGTGCTGCTCGAACAAGCGAAAGCCGGCCATGCCAATCCCGCCCAGGTGGCGGAAGTTGAGCGAGATCTGGCTGAGGCTCGGCTAGCGAAGCTCGCACGCGATTTGATTGCCCGCATCACTGCCAACCCGGACCAGCTAGGTGCCGTGAGACGCATTCACCAGCTTATGGAGGAAGCACAGCAAGCAGGCGTCGGAGACAAGGTGAATCCATTTGCCGATCGTGCACTTGAAACCGCACGGGATGCTGCGAATGCTCGATTTGCCCAGGCACGGCCGATTGCCGACTATCTAGTGAGCGAGGGATTTGTTCCTGTCGTGGGAGACGGGCGGATTGAAGCGTGGATACCGGTCTCACGCAATGGACACGGTGAGGTGTGGTCGCTGGATCGCATTCTGACCTTGCGTGGACGAGAAGGATGGGTCACCGAAACACCGCGGAACCCGATCACGCGCAAAGAATTGCCGCTGCGCGTACGCCATTCACGGTGGTACCGCGCAGCGGGTGAGACTCTCTCTAGTTAGCGGCGATGTGTGGTTATCGCAGCTCCCTGTCGGAGTCTGCCCGCCGGGCTCCGACAGGGGGCTGAACGAATTACGAACGGCAGGTCGAGGAGTGGTAACCGAATGTGATCGCTCTTCATGAACTGAATGCTGAACAGCGAGCCGTCGTCGAGCGCGTGAACGGGCCGCTCCTGGTGCTCGCGGGTGCCGGCAGTGGAAAGACGCGGACACTCACGTATCGCATCGCGCACGTTCTTGAGCAAGGGCTCACGTCGCCCCACGGAATCCTGGCGATCACGTTCACTCGCAAAGCGGCGTGGGAGATGCGCCGGCGCTTGGAGCAGCTGGTCGGTGCAGGTGCCGCGGACATCATCGCGGTTACCTTTCACAGCCTGGGATACAAGATCCTGTGCGCCGAGAGTGGAGCGCTGGGATACAAAGCGGATGCGCTCTCGATCTCCGATGGCTCCGACGCGAGGCGGCTGCTCAAGCGCGCCATGAAAGAGACCGATATGGACACCACCCGCTGGGATGTCGAACAGGTCGCCGCGATCATCGAGCGCGCCAAGGACAATCTGTATGCGCCCGATGCCTTCATCCAGGTCAAGGGCGACTTCTTCCAAGAGTCCATGGCAAAAGTGTACACCCGCTATCAGCAGCTCCTGAAGGAGAATAACGCTGTCGATTACGGTGATCTTGTGCGATTGAGTGTACAGCTGCTCCAGCAGAATCCACAGACGCTCGCCTTCTACCAGCAGTTGTTCCGCTACGTCTCAGTGGATGAATTCCAGGACACCAGTTATGGACAGTACCAGCTTATCAGGCTGCTCGTCTGGAGTCATCACAATCTGTGCTGCGTCGGCTCGCCGGTGCAAGCCATCTACTCGTGGCGTGGGGCGGATATTGCCAACATGTTGCATCGATTTCGGGAGGACTTCCCCAAGGCACCGAGAGTCGTGTTACATGCCAACTATCGCTGTACCCAAAGGATTCTCAATGCGGCGCAACAAGTAGTCAATGACCTTCCGTACCGCGAAGAGCTGATGACCGAAAATGCGGAAGGGGACCCGATTGCGATAGCCGCGTCTCACACAGATTGGGACGAGTCCAGCTACATCGCGGCCGAGATCGAGCGGTTGGTGCAAGAAGCTCACTATCATTTCGAGGATTGCGCCATCCTCTTCCGCACGCGTGCTCAAGGGAGACTCTTCGAGCAGGTTTTGATGCATCGGGGTCTGCCGTACACCTTGGTCGGCGACTTTCGGTTCTTTGAAAGACGCGAGATCAAAGACTTGCTCGCTTACCTGCGCCTGGTACACGATATCTTCGACGCAGGCGCGTTGCAGCGGATCATCAACCGACCGCCTCGCGGACTAGGGACTGCCGCACTCGCAAAGTTGCAGCGGGGAGCGCCGGAATTGACGTCGGATGTGTTGACTGGCCTTCACGACCGAGACGATTTGCCAGTCAAGGTAAAGCAAGCGGCGCTCGCGTTTGCTTGCCTGTTGTTTGATGATCTGGCGATGGCAGCGAAGGACAAGACACTCCCTTTGCTGATCGACCACATCCTGGTCCGCTCCAGTTACTTGGAGTGGGTGAAGGGGGATGCAGAAGCCAAACAGCGGCTGGCGAACCTGGCGCAGTTCCGGGTGCTTTCACAGCGTTACGAGGGAGTGTCGGATGCACTCGCCTCCTTCCTCGCAGACATCGCGACGATGGGCGACCAGGATATCGGCATCCCGATGGAGACGCGTGGCATCACACTCGCGACCATCCACGCTGTCAAGGGACTAGAGTTCCCGATCGTTTTCGTGGCTGGCCTCGAGGAGGGAATCTTCCCCCACGCCAAGGCACTGCGGCAGCCGAACGGCATTGACGAGGAACAGCGGCTCGCCTATGTTGGAATGACACGCGCCATGACCAAACTCTATCTGTCGTATGCTAGAACACGGCAGAACGGCGCAGGTCCGATCGAATGCACTCCCAGCCGCTTTCTCGCACGCTTGCCAAAGGAAATCGTCGAGCGTGTCTCGGCTTCCGTGCCTGCCACCGTTGCCCCGGCTCCAGTTGTGGATAACCCCATCGAAACTGTGGAAAACGAACCGACTTTCACTGATGAATCGGAAGATGCGGTAGTCCCCATCGGCGAAGAGGCGGTCCAAGTCGCAGAGCCTACAGCGGACACGGCTGAGGTAACTGCTGACGCTGAATCCGATTTCGACCGATGGCTGGCAGAGGGCCAGGATTCGTGGAACGAATATGAGGCTGAAAGGGCTGAGGAAATCGAAGCGTGGGTACTCTCCGAACTGGAGGGAGATAATACCGACCTCGAAGCGGAGGCGCTCGCTGTTGGAGAGATCGAGATCCCGGAGCAGATGGAAGCGCTTATGGCTGAGGCACAGAGCGAGCTACTGGACTATGAAATGTCGCTCGCCGAACTCGCTTACGAGCGAGAAGAAGCCGCCAAGGCACAAGCGTCCGCAGCTTCGCAGGAGAGAAAGGAGAAAGAAGGAGATGAATCGCTCGACTACGACGCTCTGCTCAAAGAGTATGCGGAGGAAATCGCCGAGCACGAACGGTGGAAAGAACGTACGGGCATGAATAAACAAAAGAAGCCGACATATGCTCTCGCCGCATAGAGCCTTGAACGAGAGAAGGGAACTGAGCCGCGAAGAGATCGATGCCATCCGTGCTCGTCACCCCATTGAACAGGTGGTGTCGCAGTACGCCGACCTGCGTCCCTCCGGTCGGTTGCTGCAAGCTCGCTGTCCCCTGCCAGGCCATGACGATACCGGCCCAAGTTTCACCGTCTACGTTCAGTCTCAATCGTTCTACTGCTTCGGCTGCAATCGCGGTGGGGATGTGTTCAGATTCATCCAACTGATGGAGCACGTAGGCTTTCGTGAAGCTGTCGACAAGCTTGAAGGAAGCAGCATCGTCGTCGTACCGACTCGCGATGAACGGGCGAAAGAGCATGCGAGTGTACCATCGCGGAAAGTGCTAGACGATGATGCGTGTCGTTTGCTGACCGCGGCAGCAGAAGTGTACCACGCCTCGCTGCTGCTGAATGATGAGATGCTCAACTATGTAATCGGCCGCGGGATCACGATGGAGACCATCAAACGATTTCGGCTTGGGTACGCGACAGGAACGAACTTGGCAAAGTACTTTCGCTTTAGAGGCTGGGATATGCAGCTTGGGAAAGACCTGGGACTAGTGGGAGATCACGGCGAGTTCTTTCGGGAGCGCATCATCATCCCCGAATGGCAACACGGAAATGCGGTCTATCTCACCGGACGAAAGACGAAGGGCTATCAGAAGGTGAAATACCTCGGACTGCCGGGTGCCGTCAAGCCGCTCTATGGGCTCGAAGGCGTGATGGGATCGCATGAGGTGTTCATCGTCGAGGGATGCTTTGACATGCTGACGCTCATTCAATGGGGCTATCCTGCCGTCGCACTGCTCGGCTCCCATCTCAAAGCAGATTGGGAGCAGGAATTGGCATTCGCCGAACGAATCTTTGTCGTGACTGATTCCGATGAAGCGGGACGCACATCGGCAAAGAGCATCGCCGAGACATTTGGAGCTCGCTCGATTGTCGTCCCTCCGCTTCCCAACGCCAAGGATGTGAACGAGCTCGCCTTGCATCCTAATGGTGGAGAGCAATTTGCCCAACTGGTTAGCCAAGCGCGGCGTGCAAGAGATGGCACCAAGTAAAGGAGAATATGACGAAGACATCAACCGAAAAGGAAGGGTCGGTAAGTACGGCCGCGGAGGAGCCGCAGCCAGCCGCAAATCCAGCGATGGGAGAGGAACAATCGGCTTCTAGCGATTCGCCTGGAGCACCTGATCAAGAGGCTGAGCCGGAAGAACAAGATAGCTCCGATCCCGAAGACACAGAGGAACTCGAAGAAGGAGCAAACGATGCCGCGCCGAGCGAAGAGACTCCTGCTGCCTCAACATCAACTTCAGCTGTCGCAACGGCTGCCGCACCAAATCAACCTCAGGAGGAGGACCCCCGCTCCGACATCGAAAAACAGCCGTATGAGTTTGATCGCTGCACCGTCCAGATCGCGATTCAGCTCCTTCCGAATGATGGAGAAGCGAATGGTCGCCCCGTGCTGATCGGGGTGCGGACGCACCTGGATGCGCCGATTGTTCGAATGATGAGAGCAAACGAGCTGGGCGATCTCCCGCATGCCATTACGACGCTCGTGGAACAACTCAAGGGCGAACTGCCAGCCCTCGAGCAAGCCGCGCGAGAACGCTGGGCGAAAGAAAAAGAATCGCGCGCTCGCGGGCATACCAAAGCATCGCCGGCGAAAGAAGCAAAAACGGTGAAAGCAGCGAAACCAGTAAAGCCCAAAACGGTCGGGGCAGCCGCCGCACCCGCGCCGAGTGTGCTTACGGATGAGCAAAGAGCGAACGCAGTCGGCCAGGCCGCCACGGCGAACAAACAGCAGATGGCGCTCTTTTAGGAGAAGATGAGATGATTCAAGTCACAATTGATGGCCAATGTTTTCCGCTCCCGGAGGATGTGGGCGGGAAGGATGACTTGCTGCGGGCCGCGCTCGCTCCCTTCGTTCCATGGATCGCCAATGCTCGCATCGAGCGCAAAGAGGAAGGAGGGAACACTGTCGTCAGCGTGATCAAGCGCGCCGACACGAAAGGGAGTGCGAGCGATGTTCTCGCTGCGCTGGTCGCCGCGCCACAGAAGATGAATCCTGCGATCACGTTGTGGCTGAGCTTGCAAGAGGAAGGCAGGCTCGATGATCCGGGTGCCATGGTCGAATGGCAGCCCGCGATTGCGGAGGCGATTGAAGCGGGCGAACGCGAGATCGGCGAGGTCCGTGCCGCCATGGAGTATCTGGCGGAGTGTGCTCCCATCGCCGCCTCGCGTATCCCCCTTGGTTTCTAGCCTATGGAAGCGGCTCTCGTACAGACGCCGCCGTCCGATGCTTCACCGCCGCTCTCCGCCACAAATGTCCTTTCGCAGCTGAAACGAATTCGGTTCCTCTCTGCGGGAGAAGCTCTCCAGCGGCTGAACACCCTCTCGGAAACCAGTCGCATCCTCTGGCTCTACCGCAAGTATTTCCCACGGGAATATGCGCGCTCGACGTCCAGCGCCCTGGTCCCGGTGACTCCGGACGGCGACTGCGGCTATTCCGAACGAGAGAAAGAGTTCCTCGAGTTAGTCGACAAGCGGCTCTTTCCCATGCCCGATCTCTTCTTTGACGAGACGCGTTTCGACATGATCCCCATCTACCCGCAGGGCGTCGATTGGGATGAAGAACTGGAATACCTCCGCCTGTCGCTCCGGGCAGGGATAGAGCTCCTCCAGGAAGAAGAGTCGCCCTTCTGGGAACAGTGGCTGCCGGCGAACCTCCGACCCAGGCCAGGTGAACACGACTGGAAGAAATTCGAGAAGGTGTGCCGGCAGGTCGGAGGCTCTGCCACTCGCCTGCCCCTCCTTATCGACCTGGTCTCGCACAACACGGGCACGCTGTGGCTCGATGCCTACTGGGAGTCCGGAGTGGAGGGGTTCACGTGGTCAGAGGAGGACGTGCAACTGCTCGCCAAGGAATGGCGTGCGGCCCAGCGGTTCATGAACAGACTGGATCCTCTGCTCGACCGGATAGAAAAGCATCCGAGCTATTGGCTCACCCGACTGGTCAAGCTATGGAACGCCTCGATCAAAACCGAAGGGAGGAAGAACTGAATGGTCCATCCTCCGGTTGATTTGTCCCGCATGACCGCAATGGCGGCTGACGAGACGGCGTCGCTGATGCTCATCACGGGGGACCAGTACTTGTTCCGCTTTCGCGACAAAGGAGGCACCGTCGCCTACAAATTCCTGTCGCCTGCGTCGGTGCGAGCCGCGTTTGCGCATGAGACGATCGACACCCAGTGGCTTCCGCCGAACGTGAGACGATGGGGCATCGGGAGGCACGGCGAATGGCTGCTGGTCACCCACCCACCACATGTGTCCGAGTTCTCATTCGCCAGCCTGCAGGGGAATGAAACCGTCACCCTCCAGGTGCCGATGCCGGCGCTCGCCTTCTTGGGCTACGGTCAGCGCTATCACCTCTGGGCTTTCAACGATCGCGAGCTCAGTGCCAACACTCCGCTCTTTGCCACGCCGCTTCCGAATGTGGATGGAAACGGTTCCATCTGCTTCGGGACGAACATCATGCCGCAAGCATCGGCGCGGACGATAGGGGACGCGTGGAACCTGTTCCTCGCCAGCCCTTTTTCGAACCACTCCGTCAACGGCAAGTCAAAGGCATTTCCAGAGGACGTGCGCGTCCAACTGGAGCAACTGGCGCAGGCCGGTCGAAGGCGCTATCCGCTTCGTGATCTGGTGCCACTCCGCGCCACCGCCAATCAAGCGATCGAAAACGCTCTGAGAGGAGTCTAGCGATGGCTGAGCTGTCACTCGTGAACTACCGCGTTGCGTATGCCGGCGTTCCACTCCCACCTATCGAGGCTGGTTTGTTCGAATACGTTCTCGCCGGAAGTGGAGTGTTTGTACGAGGAGAGCGGCGGGAACTCTCCGCTTTACTGCCCATTGCTTCGTGCGAGATACGTGGGCTCGCCGAGCTCGAGCCTGACGTCGAACTACGTGTCACGCGCGTCTCGCAAGAACAAGTGCAATGGATGCTGGAGCAAGATCGGAGAGCGCAAGATAGCACAGGGCGCCCAACCGAGATTATCTTTCACCTCTCGGTGGATGACGCAGGCATCTGGAACGTGGAAACGCCGGAGCAACTGCAGGGACCCGCCCGAGCGAAGCCGCTCGACGATTCGGGCGCTTCCTCCTATGCCCGCGCGTTTGTGGAAGTGCATTCGCATGTCAATATGTCGGCTCAATTCTCGGGCACGGATGATGGAGACGAGATCGGGTTCAGGGTATATGCGGTCTTGGGTCGCATTTTCACCGCGCCGGAAATGCGCGTGCGCGTCGGTCTCTACGGCTACCGGTGGGAGATACCGGCGACGGAGATATTTGATCTTCCGCCTGAAATCTCCGACGCTAACGATGTTGAGAAAGCAGAAATGCTATGGGAAAGGAAGGAAGATGCAAATTGATTACGAGTTCGGGCTGATCACCTTGTCGAAGGACGAGCATGGTCGCTTTAACTCCGACATGCAGTATCGTCACAAGATCCTGCAAAAAGCACATGACCTCAGCGATGAGAGCGAAGGGCGCACCGTCTCCATCTACGCGGAAGATGCTGAAAAGCAGATCGCCCACGTGAGCTGCGAGACACTCGATGAAAAGAATCCCGAAACCTACCTCGACTGACCGCATCAGCGGCAGCCGCATCGGTGGAGACCCTCTCGACCTAACGCACCTGGCCGCTGTGCCGCTGAAACTGGTTGCGCTCGGACCGCGAGGCACCCTACGGCTCTATCTCATCGGCTGCGGAGGGACCGGCTCATGGCTCGCCCCGCATGTCGTCCGCTTGGCCCGGTTCCTGCGTGAAACCCATGGAATGAACGTGCAAGCGACGTTCATCGACCCGGATGTCGTCGAACCCAAGAACATCTACAGCCAGAACTTCTGCCAAGCGGAGATCGGCGCCCACAAGGCCGAGACGCTCGCACTGCGCTTGGGACCGGCTTGGTGTGTCGAAATCGGTGTCCAGGTCGCCCGCTTCGATTCGAAAATGGTCGAGCACCAATACGGCGATATCGGGCTTCTGATTGGTTGTGTGGACAATGCTGGTGCGCGCAAGACGATCGCCGATGCACTCGATCACACTGGGCACGGATGGAACAATGGTGCGTATTCGAGTGATGCCCCGCCTCTGCCCCAGCTATGGTGGCTGGACGCCGGCAATGGTGAGAACACGGGCCAAGTGCTCCTCGGGTCCACGAGCTCACCCAAAATTCTCCGCTGCGCCTTTCCCCACTACCCCGATTCCACCTACTGCGTCCACCTGCCCGCCCCGCATCTGCAACATCCCGACTTGCTTGAGACGCGCCCCGATGAGCCCAAGACATCGGAAGCACCGTCCAATATCTCTTGTGCCCAGATGGTCTGGACAGGAGATCAATCCCCTTCAATCAACTCGATGGTCGCGAACATCGCTGCCTCGTATCTCTGGCGAATGTTCACAGACAGGAGGGGGCTGACCACGTTTGCCACCTACTGCAACCTGGAGGCGATGAGCGTTCGCTCTCGGTACATCATGCCGGAGGGCATTGGCGCCGTTCTCGACAAGCCGGCAGCTTGGTTCGAGCAGCGCAAGAGTGCGAACCGAATGATGCACCCAATTGCACGGGTCGCTTAAGGATGTGAATCGAGGCAGAAGAGTAAGACGAGGTTTTTGACATGCCCAGACAGGTCATCAGCCTGATGGTCTATCTGAATGACCAGGACGTGGAGAAACACGGTGGATTGTGCCAAGCACGCGACAAGATCACCGCATGGCTGGATGCCAACATTCTGTACAGCCAGAATGGCGGCGTCCATGAGCGGAGCGAGGTCAGGGCCCTCGAAGGTGAGGATCTCGATTTCCTGCGCGAGTTGATCTGGTTCGGCGTCAACTACCATCGCGAAACGGAGAGTGAGATCGTGGCTGACCATTTCGACCTGGGCGAACGCTGCGATTGGTGCGGGAATTTCCACGTCGAGCGCGAACCGGTCACCCAAGCGATTCTCCTCCCTCGCTTTGTGGACCACACTGCTGAAATCCGAGTCAAGGAGCAAGAACTCCTTGAGCAGGAAAAAGTCCTCAAAACCGTTCCCTAACTCGAATTGGATGAATCCGATGAGATTTCTGACCGGGAAAGATTACCCGGAATTGTGCGACAGCTGCCGTCACATGATAGATGTGGCCGTGGATCTGGTCGTCGAGGGACCCGACACCGATGATGAGGAGGCACCGATTGATTTCGTCTACGATCACCATCTGTTCTGCGGAGGCGATCACTGCGCCGTCAAGGAGCAGGCACGCCTTGAGGCGCGGCAGCAAGAGTGGGCTGAGCTCGGAATAGCGCCGTAACCGGGCATTTCCCATCCCAAGCTCGATTCCCTATGTTCATCACGTTGCGATAGGAGGCTTATGCAAATCTCTTGTCTTCAGGAACACCTTGCCAAAGGGCTCGCCGTTACGAGCCGCGCCGTCTCGAGCAAATCGCCGCTCCCGATCCTCACGCACGTCCTCTTGGATGCACGCAACTCCAATGGAGGTGAAAGCAAGGTGCGGCTGGCGGCGACCAACCTCGAAGTCGGCATCAGCTGCTGGGTAGTGGCTCAGGTTGAAGCGCCGGGCGCCATCGCCGTCCCGGCTCGGTTGATGGCGGATTTCGTGAATGCGCTTCCAACAGAGCGCGTGGGTCTTGCCCTGAATGCCAAGACCCAGACACTGGGGCTCAAGTGCGGCTATCAGAACGCCAATGTGAAAGGGATCGACCCACAGGAGTTTCCCGCAATGAATGCGGTCTGGCAGCCCGCCTTCAGAGCCGCGTTACAGGCGAAGGGGCTGCGCGAGCTCCTCGATCGGGTCGCGTTTGCGGCGGCGCCCGAAGACTCGCGACCCATCCTCACGGGCGTGTTCACCCAGTTCAAGGACAAGCGGCTGACGCTCGCGGGGGCAGACGGCTTCCGGCTTTCGGTGCAGCACGCGGCCCTCGTCGACTCGGTCGAACCATTTCAGGTGGTGATCCCCGCCCGTGCTCTGCAGGAAGTCATGCGGGTCTGCGGTGAACAGTCCGAGCCGGTGGAAATCACCGTCAACGAAAACCGAACGCAGGTGAGAATTACGCTGACGGGTATCGATGTGACGGCTCAGCTCATCGATGGAGCCTTCCCCGATTTCAATCGCATAGTTCCCAAGGAGCACACGAGCCGCGCCGTCGTGACCACGAGCGAGCTCACGTCCGCCATTCGGATGGCATGCGTCTTTGTCGAGAAGAATGGCAATCACAATGGAATTCGCCTGGAAGCCGATGCTGCACACGGCCGCGTCATTGTGCTCGGTGCGAATGCCGAACGCGGCGATGCGGTCGGCGAAGTGGACGCCGCGATAGAAGGAGAAGCTTTCCACGTGTCTCTCCAAGCCCCCTACCTCTTGCAGCTCTTAGAGCGCATTACGGCTCCGCAGCTCGCCATCGAATTCCTGAAGAGCGAGCCCCATCCGGCTCCGGTCGTCGTGAGAGTCGTCGGAGACGAAGACTTTCTCCATGTGATGATGCCGCTCGAAGAGAAACGCGCCGCTCCCAAAGAGAAGAAAGAGAAAGCCGCTGACAAGCCCAAGTGAAAGTCAGCACCCCGACCGATCCGCCCCAAATTCCCCGCGCGAATTGCGTCTCCGACTCTCATGCCCAATTTCATAGTCTCCTTTGAGCAGACGGCTCTGCAAAAGGGAGCTCATCTCCGTCGCCTATTCACGGATGAACGCCATGAGGAAGAGGAAGGACTGCTCCGGCTCTTTCGAGAGGGAAAGCACTGGCATCCGCTGCCGAAGGAGCGCAGGATATGCGCGCATGCGCTCGCCGTGGACGGAGGATCGCGACGGCTGGAGCTCGCGAACGGCAGCCTCCTCATCATCGGCCAGGCGTTGATCCTGGGTGAAGGCGTCGAGGACGCGATCGTCGATATCGAGGTCGTTCGAGGTAGCGTGCCGCGCACGACGGCAGAGCGCTTCGCCGATCTCTTTCTCCAGCGCCTCGAAGTCCACCTTGCCGCCAAGCACATCCAGCATATGGAAAGCGAAGGGATGGTGCTCCTCGACGGCGCCCTCTACAGCGGACTGCCGCAACTCTATCCGCTCCGAGCGGAGACGCTGGAAGACCCCACGCAGCAACTGGTCGAGGATTACGAACGAATCTTTGATGCCTGCGGCCAGGGCTGTATGGTCGTCTCTGTAGCCAAGTCGAGCCGTGAGACATTGTTGTCGCAGTTGCTTCAATCGGATGCCGGCATTTCGGAGCGAGAGCAATTGGCGATTCCCGACAGCGAGATCATCTATCGCTGGACGGAGGACCTGGCCGGGTTCTCCACGCCAGTGCTCTTGGGCACCCGCTCGTTTACCGAAGGATCCAGCCGGGCGCTCCTGGAACCGAAAAGTCCCGTGAGCCAGATGCCGGCGATTGTCTCCTTCTTCCTGCGCCCCGATGATTTCGCTCCCGCTTGGCGTGTCGATGTCCCCGGCGTCTGCCTGGGGAGGAAGGAAAGGTTGTGCGACCTGGAAGCTGGATGGGTGGATGCGCAAGTGTTGGAACCCATCATCGCCGCACTGCTCGCCGACTATGGCGGTCCACAGGTGTACCACGCCCTGCTTTACATGGTCGACCAGGAAGTGCGTCTTTCGACGGAGCGGCTGATGGACGTGTACCTTCCCATCCTGGAAGAAGCGCTCCAAGTCAAGCTGACGCCCAGCCTGAGCAGTGGGCGCTTTCTCGGCTGGCCATAGCCCGTTCGCGCTCGAAGGAAAACAGGAATGCCCCTTTACGAATTTTCTCTTGAAATTCAGAACGGAGACTGTTGTTACGAGCACCGGGAATGGGTGCTCGCGGCGCATGATGAACTCGCCATGCGCCATGCTCGGGATGTGGCACTGCACTGGCGGCAGCAGGCGCAGCATGACCAAGCGAACGACGTTTATACGGCGCCAGAAGGTTTCCCCCAGTGGACGATCGCTCGCTGCTCACCGGTCGGCCTCGTCACCGTGCCGTTTGCTGGCAAGAAACGCATGGCGCAGTTCGCTCCCATCCTGTGGGATGAGGCATTTCCCCAAGCGTTGCATCTTGCGCTCCAGATCCTGCGTGCGCTAGCCGAGCCATCGCTCGCCGGCTGCTCGCTTGCGTGGGTGCTCTCCGACCACCTGGAGCTGAGCACCCGGTCATTGGGGGAGGTCGTCCGCGCGATCTCTGACCTGGAGCAATCGCTTCCCGAGAGTGTACCTGTGCCGAAAGTGGCAAAGATCGAGGTAACCGTATGATCGCAACATCGCTCGCTACCAAAGACATGCTCCTGGAACCGCAGGTTGCCACGAATCGACACGCGGGCTTGCTTCCGCTCGCTTCATTCGATGAACCGCTGCCGCCGGTTGCGCTCATATCCGTGGACGCCATCCAGGTGCACCCAAACGGGCATGGCGAGATCGTCAACTTGGACGGGTTGACCGCCTCGATCCGGGAACATGGCGTCCTGCAGCCGCTCATCGTCGCACCGGATGGCCGACTGCTGGCGGGACGTCGGCGCCTGGAAGCGGCCCGCAGCGCGGGACTCGCCATGGTGCCTGTCCGCGTCTGCGAGATCGCGACGGAGCGGGCCGCAATTGAAATCAGTCTCATCGAGAATATAGAGCGCACGGACCTCGATCCTGTCACCAGGGCGCGATGCTACCGCGGATTAGTTGAGCAAGGGGCAGAAGTGGAAGAGATCGCAGCGCTCGTGGGACAGGAAAGCGCTCACGTCTATCAGCACCTGGCTCTCCTCGACCTTCATCCGAGTGTTCAGCAGGCGGTCGAAACACGTCGGCTCTCGTTCGCGGATGCTCGCGGCTTTGCCAAGTTAGCAGTGCTTGATCAGGCGACGGTGCTGGCTGACATTGAAGATGCGTCCCAACACCAGGCCGATGGCAAACCTCTGTCCTCTCGCGAGATCAGGCGCCGTGTGGATACCCAACGCGTTCTGCGTTTAGCGCAATCGACCAAATTCATGGTCGAAGGAAAACATAGCGAAGCACCCAAAGGTGACTATGCGGCCTTGTTCGAGAAGGAGGATGACAGGTCAGAAGCAACCGCAACAGAGGCACATCCGGATCCCCTATCTGAATTGAATGCGTTGATTGCCGAGATGATTGCTGCAGCGCAGAGTGAGGACCAGCTGAGGGGCTGGGCGCGGCGCCTGAGTCGCATTCTCGGGGCGCTGCAAGATGCCGAGGCCGCCCGAGGCCCAAAGGTCGTCCAGGAGAGACTGTGGAAGGAGGAGTTAAGATGACGGAAGAGGCTACAGAAACGAGCAACGCGCCAGTGCCGAATCAAGCGGGGGCGAGAGACATCCTCGTCTTTCGCGGCGCCGAGTATTGGCCCACACCCGAAGATGTGATTCGGGAGGTGCATGCGCAGGGGCTTTCGGTGCGCATTCCCCGCAGCAACATTCCCGAAGGGATGGTGAAAGGACTGTCCCGCATTGCACTCGCCCACATCAAGGCGGTGATGGTGATCGAGAAAGGAACTGTTGAGGAATTGCGGACAGCGTTCGAATCGCTGCATGACAACGGGGTGGATCGAGTGTTGGCTCGTAAGTACGAGCAGGCCCCCTCCCAATGGCTGGAGATACCGGAATCGCCCGCCAAGCGCGACATCTTGGAGCGACTCGGCGTCTCCTTCAAGCCCGGCATTTTCGCCTTTTGCTACTGGACCAGCACTTCCTATTATTTGAAGCCCGACGAGAATGATGCGCCGCAGGACTTGGCAAAGAAAGGGATCATGGCGGTGCGCGCAGTCCAAGCGACAACGGGTGAAGTGATCACCGGCGACATGGACGACGCAGAGGTGAATGAAGAAGACGACGCGGAGGGACACGCGAATGGCTGAGACGGCGGGCGTCGAGATCCGGGACGTTATGCGCCGTGGCTGCGGTTATCCGAAACCCGGCGGTGTCTACGTGGAATGCATCGGAGAACCAGGCGGCACCTTGCCGATCATCGTGGTCCTTGATCCCCCGATCGAACACGACCATTTCCATCGCGGCTGGGTCTACATCGATTTGGACGCGATGCTCGAGGAACAGAAGGTCAAATATGTCGGTACTTCGCTCGCATCGGCCGAGGAATGGCACCTGCGGCAAAAGTATCAGCCGATTGCTCAGGATGTATTTGGGCCTGAGGCACGCCTGAAGGATGGACAAGTGCTGCGCTTTCGTGAGACCGCGGCACGCCTCCTGGAAGAGGCAGGCTGGCAACCCGGAGTCACGGTGAATCAGGCAGTTGAGGTTCTGCGGGAGCACATGAGCGAATTGGCTGCTTTCATCGACATCGACTGACCCTGACCAAATCTCCGACGATTTTTGACACGAGTGGAGGTGTTACGCTATAAGTAATATCAGCTATGAGTCCTCAAGCGCCACGCCAATCGCCCGAGCAAGCCCAATCGAACAAGCCCTGGAAGCCCTGGGTACTGGATCGGATGCTCGAGTCCCCGACCCGTCGAGGATTCGAGCCGAGCGCGCCTTCAATCCGAACATGGCTGCTCGGCATCCCCGTACTCTGCGTCCTGCTGGGAGCCTGTGTGCTGCTATTGTGGAGAGGATTGGGCGGTCAATCAGAAGGTGCCGCGCCTCTTGATGGGACGCCGTCTCCAACCGTGCAGTTGCTAGTTCCAGCCATCGGAACGGGGCTTGCGACTCCTGCTCCCATGACACCCTCCCCGATGCCGATGCGAACGAGCCCCACTCCCTCTCCCTTCCCGAGCCCTACCGCGACGCGGATTGCTGTTCCGGCCGCTACTCCATTTAAGTACAAAGTGAAAGCCGGTGATACTCTACTCGGCATCGCCCTCAAGTACGGCATCTTGGTCGATTCTCTCCGAGAAGCAAATGGATTGAGCGGCGATGTGTTTCGCGTCGGCGAGGAGCTGGTCATCCCCGTGTCACGTTGATTGACCCCATCAACGCAATTGATGCGCCGACTTTTGTGGCGCCTCGCACGTCACTGTTCTTCGATATATTGCTCAAACCCGGGATGGGAACTCTAAACATCCCGGGTCGCTGTTTGTAAGGAGGATTTCATGAAAGAAGATAAAGATAAAGTAGTGGCACCTCGATCCACCGGAAATGGTCTCGGACCTGTTGCGCGTGAGAAATACGAAGCGATTCTGCAGGCACGCGTTCGCCGCTGCATTGCAGTTCAGGAGACGCTGATCAAGGCGCGCCGACCGGACGCGCAGGAAATCTTTCTCGAGAAGAATGCGCTGGTCGGAAAGATTGCGGCCTACCGCGCCGCGCTCGAAGAGCTGATCGGCTTCTTCGGAGAACCGGACTGGCGGAACCCAGCCTGGTTGCGCGACGATAGCGCCTTGCGGAATCATCCCAAAGTCGAAAAGGGGATTAACGCGATCCTGCGTGAGATGCCGGACCTGAAGGACGTCTTCACCGAGCTCGATCGGTTGCATCACTTCGAAGAGCAGGTCACGGAAAAGGTCTGGTTGGCGGGTGCTCCCGAGGAGATCGCCGAGCTCCTTGAAGAGATTGGCGAGCCTCCCGTCCAGGCCGATAGCGGGAATGACGGAGCCGAGCCGGGCAGTTGATTTAAAAGGCAGCTGGCGCAAATAAGGAACCGGGATGCGATTTTCCTCTCATCCCGGTTCTTTTGCTAAAGCAATGATACCAACCGTCACGGTCGGGACGAAATTGGCCGGCATATTCGGTGACGAGGCAGAGCTGGTCAGCCAGACGTACGTGCAGACGATGCGGGCCCTGCAGGAGATGGCGGTTCTGGCGAGCGAACAGAATGTGACTCGTTCACAGCAGGGCTCCCCCGCCCTCTCCGATATCTATGTCCGCGAGGCGGTCATGTTTGCGAGCGTCGCTCAGGAACTGCGCCACGCGACGGATCGAGTGCGAGAGCTCCTCGACGGGGTCACCCTCACGACCGTCTTTGAGAAAGGAAACCACCCGTGCAACTCTTGACCCAGGAACTGAGAGAGAAACTGCCGCCACTCGGCACAACCGAAAAGGCTGAAGACCCCATGTGTCAGGTCAAATACTTTACTCCCGACAGCGGCTGGACTTGGTTTGCCATCGAATTCGTG
Organism: Chloroflexota bacterium; assembly: GCA_023381515.1. The sequence continues at coordinate 125,547 of JAMCQI010000057.1, forward strand.
TCGCGTCCAACGTAACTTGAGAATAGAATGGAATCCAGCGTAACTTGAGAAAACGGGATTTCACCAGCGTTGAGTAGGGTCACCAATCCAGCGGTCAATCAATTCCCGGACGGCCGGATCCGCCTCCTTGCGATTCGTGTGCACGCCGGCTTCTTTCAGAATCCCGAGTTGCGTTAGGCGGATGCCGCGGACGACGAGACGTGCCGCCGCGGCGTTGATCTGGGCGCACTCCTTCTGCCGCCGTTCCAACTTCAGCTGGGCATTGTATTCGCCGACCGCTTGGCGGACCGCGGCATAGACGCGGGGGCGGGTGCGGGCGAGCACGCCGGGGGAGTATCCCGCTCGCACCGCCACCCCCAGGATGGTCAAGGGTTTGCCCCACCGTTTCAAATCGGTCACGATGGACTGACACTGCGCTTTCAGCGCTTCTTCCTGATCATCATCAACCAAACGATTGTGCGCCTGCACACGCTCCCGGATGTCCTTCCGCAGTCCGGGATAGTTGCGCAAGAAATCCTCGGAACAGTCGAGCGCGCGGCTCACCTCCTCTATCGAGATCTCCTCCGCCGAGGCGAGCAGGGCGGGCAAGCGCTCTGCCACACGTGCCTCGAGCGTCTCCTTGCGCTCCTGCTCTTGCCGGCCCCGTCGTGCCACCTGTGCCTGGTAGATTTCTCGTTCGACGCCGAGCACTTTCCAGTACCGCCGCACAGTGTTCGTCGACCAACCCAACACCCGTGCGATCCGCTTGTCGCTCAGGCCTTGCCTTCCTAATTCCATCAGGCGGACCAACTCCTCATGCGGTTTATGCACTTCCGGTGAGGGCGTGAGAAGTGATGGAGATTTGCGATGGGGTTTCACCCACTCGCCTTCATAGGTGCGCGTGAAGCGACACCCGCAACCCGAACAGCGGAAGCGCGCCCGCCGGCGGTCCGGAACATCGCCCCGCAGGGTCACTCCCGCCGAAGGGCCTTGGTGATTGGGGCAGTCGGGCATGGGACAGACCCGCAGCGCAAGATGAGGGATCTCCCGGAGCGACTCGATAAACTCGACTGGCAGTTGCACGGCGGCGAAGTCGGACCAGGAGAGCGCGAGGATTTCGAGATACGACCAGTAGAGCGCCAAGGGCGTCTCCTTCCCTCCTTCCATTGCCCAGACCATTTCTTTGCTGACCTTCAATTGCCGCGCCACCTCCATGAGCGAGAGACCCTGCTGCTCCCCCAGGTAATGAAACCCGAGTCCGATCGCCTGCGATAAAACCGGCGAGGGTGCATCCGTAGCCTCGGTCGAAGGCGGGACCAAGCGCGTTCCTGGATTGAGCAGGAACGCGAGGTCGGCTTGTCGCCGGGCTTGCGGCGCGCGGAGCTCAGCGGGCGCAGATTCGACCGGCAACTGGCGCAAGTCCAGGCCGCAATCCGCGCAGTGCAGATAACGCATCCCGGGGCTCACCACCCGCAAGGTATGCCCGCACTGCGAGCACTCCCCTTGTAGCCAACAGCCGTGGGCGAGGCAGATCTCGACGGGCATGAGCCGCCACAGGAGACGCACATACGGTTCCTCCTGTAGACACTGCGGACAGACTTGCAAGCGCGGGCGCACCGCACCGCGTAACCAATGCCCGGGGCTCAAGCGGCCGGGGCGCGTCAAAGAGATGGGCGGTCGGAATTTCTCCAGCCAGGGGGCGACGCTCAGGGCGCGCAGTTGGTCGGGCGTCCGTTGAGTGCGCAAGGGGAGACGTCCCCACTCATCCAGCGGATACTCCCAGCGCAGGAGGAGCACCTGCTCGTCCATCGTCCAGCGGGGAAACAGATCCCGCGCCAGACTCCAGAAGCGGAGAGCGCCATTGGCTTCGGCAAGCCGCAAGAGATACCCGCTCAAGCACTCTCCCGGGTACGGCGGCGGTCGCTGCGGCAGGACCTCGAAGAACCACACGCGAGACTCAGGCATGGGAACCTCCCGTCTGGGCCCGCAGCAGGTCCAGAAAGTTGACCACCTTGGCGCGCTTGATGTCGCGCCACGCCTGCTCGAGAAGCTCCACACTCAAACACGCTCGCCCCGTCGCGAGCGCTTTGAGGCAGGCGTCCAGGAGGAGGACCATGATCTCGCGCAGGATGCCATCCGTCCACTCTTCGATGTAGTGGGCGGGACCGGCGGCGATCGGGTGGCCTTGGGCATCCACGATCTCCCGCAGACCCAGGCGCGAATCTTCTTCAAAGGGCAGGAGCAGATCGAGCAAGGTCAGGAAGGCGTCCAAGCGTGCCCCGGTGAATTGGGTGAGCTCAAAGTAGTCATTCCAGCGCCCCTGGATCTCCGCATCGCCGCTCGTCCACGCGATCGGATTGCAGGAGGCGCAGACAATGGGCACGCCCGTCAGATTCGAGAGTTCGAGCAAGCGGCGGCGGAGGGCGGGTTGGGTGATGTGTTCCACTTCATCCACGATCAGGAGTTCTACCCCGCAGCGCTGGAAATACAGTTCCAAGAGTTCCAGGTAATGTTCTTCATCGCCGCGCAACGGTGCTGCCCCGCACGCCATGAGCATGCGCAAGAAGAGGGGCTTGGGCGAGCGGTTGCTGACCGGGGCATCGATCTTGATCACGGGAACATGGTTGCGGATGGCTTCGACGGTGGGCAGATACTGAAAGGCATACCAGTTCAGCGCGCTCGTCTTGCCGGCGCCCGACACCCCGCCGAGCAAGAAACAGCGCGCCTGACCCAGGCTGCGATAACGGCGGATCGCATCCAGTTTCGTGACGAGCATCCGCAGGGTGGGCGTCAGGAGGAAGGAGAGATTCGCGAGCCACAACTGGCGATCGGCGAGATCGAGGTGAGCATACTGCGGTGCCAGATGGTGCCGCAATCTCGTCCAGCCGATCCGCTGGGCCTCTTCGGGATCGAGGGAGATCGGAGCTTGGGTCAATTCCAGGCAGAGGGCGCGGCGCAGACTGCCAATCTGACTGCCCAGGAAGACGTCCGAGCGGCGCTTGGGGTCGAGACTCGCAATTTGCTGCTGCAAACGGCGATCCTCCGCTTCCCAAGCCGCGCGCCAGGCCCGCAAATCGGCGAGGCGCTTGGTCACATCCAGGTCGAGGTTGAGGGAGAGCGAGGGGAGCGGGGGGCGGGTGGTCGTGCAGAGTTCCATCACAACACCTCGCTCAAGTTCGCCAAAAGGCGCGTGCGGGGATCGTCGGGACGGTCCTCTTGTTCTGCCAGTGCCTGTTGGGTTTTCTGCAATTCCGCAGTCTGCACGTCCTCTCGCTCGCGAGAGATGGGACGTCCTTGGCGCCGCTCGCGTAATTGCTGGACTTTGCGGCGAATCTGTTTCTGCTCTGCTTGGCGCTCTTCGATCAGGGCTTTCGCTTCCAACAGGTGGATTAACCACGAGTGGGAGCGCAACGAGCGGGAGAGACCACTTGCTCGCTCCAGATCCTTGGCGAGTTCCATTTCCCACAAGCTGGCCGGTTCGTAACGTCCATCCGGGAGGCGCAATTCACGGGCATGCGCGTCGCACAACCATAAGCCCTCCTCGAAAACGGCCACGCGACTGACATCGGACGGATCGTAGCGCAGCGAATAATGGCGGGTGCGTCCTTGACGGTCCGGTTGGCGTAGCTTCGCCAACCCGGGTTCCCAATAGTGCAAACCGAACAAACTGAGTCCGCCCTCGGTAGCCACGCGCGTCTGCGGATAGAGCCGCCAAAAGACGCGTTCCAGTTGTGGCGTGAGCGACGGCGGCACGGGCGTCATCAATTTGAGTCCGGCGAGCCACTGGGCATGTGGCGTCAGCCCCTTCAGTTCTCGATGCGGGGTGTGCAGATAATCGACCATGATTTGCGCGACCAGCCGCCGCACGTCCCGATACAACAAACACGCGCCCTGGCTCGCATTGTGCCAGTGGCGCTGAGAGGGTTGGAGGATCGCCCCGGGTAGTCGCTCACGCAATTGCCCCGAGAGATTGCCAAACAAGCGTTCAATCAATCCGCCATAGCGGGCCCGGTACGGCGGCCGGAAGACAAGTTCCATCACAGTGTAGCGTCCCCCCTGAGTCAAGGCGCGCGCCAGTTCTTCGAGGGAATAACTCTGATGCGCCCAGGCATTGTCGAGGAAGAGGCGTTGCGGGATGCCAAAGCAGGCCCACGCCTCCTCGATGCCCCACTCGGCGAGCCCGGTCTTGGGCCAGATGGCGTGGCGCAGCGCACCCTGGATGCTTTCGATATTGGGAGGCTCATAGGCCAGTGTGAATCCCAAAACGGCTCGGGAGTAGGCATCGATGAGGACCGTGAGCCAGAGTCGTCCTAAGGTCTCGCGGAACTCGTCGTCGACACACAGCACGTCCAGTTGGTAGTGGTCGGCGAAGACGTATTGCAAGGGCAGCGTGGCCGTCTCGACAAAGTGATCGAACAAGAGAAAGTTCGAATCCCAGTTCGCCTGCCCGTAACGCGTCACATAGGTTTGCGCCCCCTCGCCCGGTTGCGCGGTGAACCAACTCACATAACCATAGAACCAAGAGCGCGAGGGGAGTCGAATTTGGATGAGGCGCTCGGCGTGCTGAGGGTTGGCGAGGAGCGTGTCAATCGATGCGTGCCCCTCGAGCAACCATTCAAGCAAGTCATCGGTCGACGCTCGGTTCGCCGACGGCAGCTTCACCCACCAATGTCGGTTGTGCTCCCACAGCTGTTGGGCGATCGCGTAGACCGTCTGAGCGCGCAGGGGCGGGTTGCTGCGGTAAAAGCGACGAACGACGGTGTCGATGAAATGCTGAGCCGGAGGCTCGATCGGCGTCTTGCCGAAGGTGCGGCGATGGAGTGCGGCGGCGATCAGGGCGCGATCTCCGTGATGCGTCTGATACAGTCGCCGATAGCGGTAGTAGCGGGCAAGACAAATGGGGATGGGCAGCGCTTCACACGCCTGGCGCGTGACGTCGGTCATCGAAAATGGCTCGAGCGCGAGGTGATGGCGGCGGATGTCCTCCCCCATTTTGTTCTGAACCGATTCGACCATCTGGATCACGTGATCGGCGCGCTCGAGCAGGTGAACGGGTAGAGTGGCGACATCGGCGGCCGGGAAGGAGGAATCTCCTGGAGCCTCTGCCGGAGTGAGCAATTCGGCTTGAGTGCTCGCAAAACGCGTCGGTGGGATGGGAGCGAACAATTCGGTGAGAGTGAACGTGTGGAGGGTGCCGTCGGGTGTGCGTGCCTGGACCTGCAAGGGCTGTGCAGCATCCCAGGCGGTAATCTCGAACACGCGGCTTTCACGCTGAAACCAGTGACCGACCTGCAACAGGTCGGAGGCCGTGACGAGGGAAGTGGTGTTCATGTGGAAGACTCCTTCCTCATTGCCGTAGAGGGCAACCAGATGCGTGCGGTAGGATGAAAATCATCGCGCCAGAAAAAAGGCTGGCGCCAATCCATGTGGATGACGCCATGCCAGAGGAGGTGATACAACGTGTTGAGCAAAGGACCCGGCTCCAAAGGAGGAGCAGCTCGGTTCAACACCGTGCCGGGAGGAAGAGGGCCCTCCCCGGCCAGTTGTGCCTGCCACCAAGCCGCGAGTTCGGGACTCGCATAGGTGAGCGCACGGAACGCCGAGAGGCAATTGAGGTTCGCGTACTCTTGTGCGGCTGGCAGCGTCTCCTCCGTGTGAACGAGGTAGCGCCACCCGCGCGCCTGACAGACGGCCCGCGCGGCCTCTTCGCGCAGCTGGAGCGATTCGCGGCTGGCGCGCCGGCTGGCGAGCGTGACCTCATGTAGCTCGATCTGTCCGTCGGTGCGCCACACCTTGAAATCGGGGGTGTACCGGCGTGGGTGCTGGTTGGCATCTTCAAAATGGAGGGTTTCCGGTTGACTGAGGTAATCGACGACCGAGGGATCACGTTCGAGGAGCAGGATCAGTTTGTGCTCTTGCTCGGACTCGAACTGCACGAGGTGACCGCATTTGTTGGTGGTCACCCCGCGCACGTTGTTGCCCAATGCGACGACCCGTCGCACATTGCCTGGGGGTGGTTTTCGTCTGAAGGGCATCGGAAAAGTCTCCTTTCTCAAGTTACGGCGGACGGAAAATCCGCATTCTCAAGTTACGCTGGACGGGAGTATAGCCCGTCGAGACTTTTCCTACAATGCACCCCGCTTTTGCAGCGGATTCGTGCCCTCCGAGGCTATTCTATTCTCAAGTTACGTTGGAACCGACAATTCGACGCCGAGGACATCTTCTTCGGAGCCGTGAGTGGCGCCGAATTCGAGATTGGGTATTTCAGCCTGTCTGAACTGGAATCGCTGCGCGGTCCACTGGGACTCTCCGTCGAGCGCGACCTTTACTTCAAACCCACGCCGCTTTCCCAGATCCGCAAGGAATATGCCCGGTGACGGCGAAGGCTGCGGTCTCTCAAGTACATGCGTCGCCTCCTCCTGCCCCAGGGACACAATCAGAGAACAGAATTCTGAGCACACGTCAGCTCTTCCAGCTAGCTCGACGGCGAAAGGCGATGATCGAAGCCCATCTTGTCCTCAACGGAGGGCTGCGAGCCACGCATCTATTCAACTATCTGGGGAAGGGTGTGTACCTCACGGAAGGAATCGACGGCGAAGAATACAAGACCACGGCTCGCGAATTTGCGAAAACCTACGCTTGGGCAGGCACCGGACGGATTTGGCACCTCGATAGCGTCTCAGGTCCCCCACGTAGAATACGGCGGTGCGAAAATGAATCGTGAACAGATCGTCGAGCTTTGCAGCAGGGCACATGACATTGGAACCATCAGGCTTGTCGACTATGCTGACTATGTGATCGCCCTGGAATCCAATCGGCGGACTGGCGATGAATGGCGGAGTGAGGAACACGTCTATATGGCGGTGGACGGCAAGCTCGCCATGGCAAATGCCGACCATCGCAACCAAGGTAAGCGGCTTGATTTCGGAGAGCCGAGCGTGCTTTGCGATACACCCGAGCAGATTACGCTCTTGATCACCGTGACGAGCGAGATCTATGACGCCCGCCACGGTATCGCAACGAGCCGCAAGAAGGATGGCGCGCGGGCCGAACGGGAATTCCCTTGGGAGGTGGCCGAAACATCGGCGATCGGACGCGCGCTCGCCGCGATGGGCTACGGTCTGCTCCCGGGCTCAGGCTTGTCCAGTGCAGAAGATATGCTGAAAACACAAGCAGAATCTTCATCGGGAAACGGAAATGGACACGACCATCCTGTGTGCGCTGTACACCAAGTCGCGCTCATAACTCATGGCAGCAGCTGGGCACACCGCATCAAAGGGAGCGGATGGTGTTACGGCAAGCAGAACGGGGCCGCTCAGCCTGTCGCCGTTTGAATTGCAATTCCGGAGATTTGACTTGCCGGAGATGAACGGCTACTCTCGGAAGAGAACGCAGAGGAGAACCCATGTCGCAATTTCAAATTGAGAACGCCAAAGGTCAAAGTGTCGTTTACGGATTCGATCACGTCGCCGGGTACTTTATTCAGGTACACGAGCCGAACGGCCAAGTGGCGGTTCACCGCAGCTCGTCCATGGATGGACTGACAGGGAGCGAGCTAGTCGAGGTCGCCGAGGGAAATGGCGTCGCTCTTCCTGATGATCATATGCTCTGTGCCATGCTCGACCTACCGATTGGTGCATGGAATCCGCTCCTCGTCGGGCAATAGCGGCCAACCTTCTTCAGCAGAATGAAAGCGGGTGCACTCTCTGGCTCAGAGATTGCACCCGTTGCTTTTCTCGGCATTGGGACGTGCAGAAATATCCGGTGCAGATGCGTCATGGCAAGGTTGACGGCCCGCGACATCAGACGCCTCAGTCCTGAGACAAGGAAGCAGATACGGCAAGTTCTGCGTTCGCAAGCGGTTAACAATGGGCAAGATGGACACTCCCTGGGCGAACAGGCAACGCCTAGCAAATACCGGAATGTCCGGACGACCGTAGACGGGATCACGTTTGCCAGCCGGCGCGAAGCTAATCGTTATGCGGAACTGGTTATCGAGCTGAAGGCTGGAGAGATTGAACAGCTTGTGCTTCAAAAGCCGTTCTCCCTCGATGTCAACGGAATTCACATCTGCGATTACATCGCCGACTTCGTCTATCGCCGGAAGGGAAAACAAGTCGTGGAAGATGCGAAAGGCAAAAGATTGGAACTGTTCCGGATTAAGAAGCTGTTGATGAAGGCAGTCCTGGGAATAGAGGTGGTAGAGGTCTGAACTCGCTTGATGCGAATCATTCGCAATAGCAAGAGGCGACGGGAGCAAGTCTGCTCGTCGCCTTTGTATTTGTGGTGGAGGTTAAATGGCTGATCTGATCGGAGTAGCACCTGAACTCGTCGGTTCGGTCTCTTTCGGCGGCTTGCGCGCTTACGGGCTCGGCTATGCTGTGGATACGGAGGTAGGTGCCACGATCTACCTGTCGCTAGTCGGGTATCGGACCGCGGTTCGCGGTGTCTGGGCGGCACTAATGGACAATCGCGCGGTCGAGATCGGCGGTCAGCTGCTGCGTCGGGCGGAAGGGAACTATCTCTCGCGCACTGTACAACTGCCCGAAAGCGGCCTCGATCACATGGTGCTCTTATACCATCAAGCCGCACTTACACAGTTGGAGCCTGCCAAGTTGTTTTACGTGATGAATGCGCATGACGAGCCGCCCTTGGAGCGATTCGTGGCAATGCTCGACCGGGCGACTTCAGTGCCCCTCCTTCCCAACTGGGGTGCCGACCTATGGAGGCAAGGGTTGAAAAACAAGCTGATTGAGCCGCTGGCAGAAACGCGGGGAGTCGAAGCTTGGCGCGTGAGCGCCGATTCCGACATGTGGCTCGCGTTGATTGAGAAAGGCATCCAACGCGGTGCCATGTCGGACGGAAAAGCATGACGCGACTTGCGTCCACCGCCAAAGCTGGTTTCTTCCCGACACCCGAGCGCGTAACCGAAACGATCACGCGCTTCGTCGAACCGTCTTCGTCTGAAGGGAGAATCCTCGACCCCTGTTGCGGCGAGGGCGTTGCGGTCCAATGTGTTGCAGAAGTGTGGCACCTAAAAAGCTTTGGGATCGAGATCGATGCGGAACGTGCGCTAGCCGCATCCAGCCGCCTGCATCGGGTTCTGCATCTCGATTATGCATCTGTCCGCATTCCGCATCGCGCCTTCCAGGTGCTATTCTTGAACCCACCCTATGATTCGACTGAAAGCGAAGGACGTCGAACCGAATACACCTTTCTGCGAGATACGACAAAATGGTTGCAGCCAGGCGGCCTTCTTGTCTACCTCGTGCCTCAGTACCGAGTCGACGCTCGGATGGCCGGCTTTCTTGCGACCGCCTACGAATCCATCCGTGCATATCGGTTCCCCGATCCCGACTACGCGCAGTTTCGGCAAGCCGTCTTTTTTGGTCTGGCAAAGAGAGAACCGGTTCGCGATGAAACCGCCGCTCTTGCTCTTCTGCAACAGTGCCGAGGTTCCCTCCTGGTACTGCCAGAGGAGCCGCTCGAGGATGAGAAATACCGAATTCCCCTTCCGGCGGAAGGCAATCCTTCGGCAAGCTCAGGACACCGGTTCTACTTTCGTGGGACCGAGATCGATCCGCAGGAGGCCTTCGAGGAGGCACAGGCGAATGGAGCGTGGAAGACAGCCGAATGGCAAGAGTGGCTTGTGCGACAGCGTGAGCTCTCTGCCTTCCGTCCGCTCATGCCGCTGAAGAAGGGACATCTCGCCATGCTCATTGCAGCCGGCCTGATGCAGAACCTTCGGCTCGAATCGGCGGATGGCAGCGAATCGCTCCTGGTGAAAGGTCGCACGTATAAGGTGCAGGAGCATGTGGAATCGGCTGACGAGAATGAAGAGATCACGCGTGATCGGTTTGTCACCGAGATTGTTGCCCTCAACCTAAAGGACGGATCACACAAGCAGATATCGGATCCTTCGGATCTTGCCGAATTCGTCGATCACTGGCGGGATGCGCTGACGCAAAAGGTGATGCAAACCTTTGTCCCGCTCTATCGGTTCGATTTGGAGAGCGAGGGCGTCCAGGTGCAGGCGACTCTCAGTCGCCTGAGCAAGCACCGCCACGTGCCGGGTCGAAAGGAAACCGGGCTCTTCCCCGCCCAGAAGCACGTCGCCGTCGCGCTGTGGAAGCGGCTGCAGCAAGCGAACTCCGCCATCATCGTGGGAGAAATGGGCGTCGGCAAGTCGAGTATTGCCGCGGCGGTTTCCGAATTGATCCGGGAATGCGACCACGATACTCGTCCCACGCTCATCCTCGCTCCTCCGCACCTGGTCAACAAATGGATTCGCGAGATTCAGCAGATCGTGCCGATGGCGTTCGCGATGCCGCTGTACCGTCTCACCGATATCACCCAGTTCGTGCGGCAGATCCAGCAACTGTCGCCGGGGACACCGGCTTACGCCGTCCTGTCGAAGGAAATGGCAAAGCTGGGTGGCGGTTGGCGACCGGCTTACATTGTTCGTCGCCGCTACGAACGGGTTGAGACAAAGAGAGGCGATTCGTACGTGGAGAAGGAACAGTTCTTCGCCTGTCCACAGTGTGGTTATCCCGTCTTTCACGTGGAAGGCGGACAGGAGATCTCACTCGTCCGCGATCCCTCCTACTTTGAGGAACGCAAACGCTATTGTTCGCAGTGCCGCGAACCGCTCTTTCAAATGATGCATCTGAACGGGGCGGCGCTCGCCCCCGAAGCGCGGCTTCTCGAGGCGGAGACGCGGCCGATCACCCAACGCTACCCAATCGCCGAGTTCATTGCGCGCCGCTTTCGCGGGTTCTTCAAGCTCTTAGTGGCGGATGAAATTCATCAGATGAAGGGTCAGTCGACCGATCAGGGCTATGCGCTGGGATCCTTGGTGCGCGCTTGCAGCAAGACGCTCGCACTGACGGGGACGATTTTCGGAGGGCGTTCGACCAGCTTGTTCTTCCTCTTGCATAGGCTCTCTCCTCCCGTCCGCGCCCAGTTCAAGTGGACGGATGCACAGCGGTGGGCGGAACGCTTTGGCATTTTGGAGAAAGTGATCAAGCATTCCGAAGGAGACGATGGCTATGGCACGTTCTCGGGCAAGCACCGGCGACAGACGTATGTGCGCGAGCTGCCCGGTGCCTCGCCCGAACTCGTCTCGCTCCTTCTCGATAGTTCCGCTTTCCTGAGCCTGGCCGACCTCGGATTCGAGTTGCCAGCCTATCGCGAGTATCCGGAAGTAATCAGCATGGCGAAGGACCAGCGCGAGGCATACGACGCGCTAGAGAAAGAACTCAAGGAGGAGTTGAAAGAACGCCTGAGTGCAGGTGACAAGTCCTTGCTCGCCGCCTACCTGCAGAGTCTCTTAGCCTATCCCAACAGTTGCTTCCGGGAAGAAGTGGTCGAAGACTCCAACGGGGACCTGGTCGCGAGGGCACCCTCACTCGGTGAACAGCGGCTCTTCCCCAAAGAAGAGTGGCTGCTCGAGCTCGCGAAGGCGGAACGCAACCGCGGCCGGCGCGTCCTCGTCTTTGTTCGGCAAACCGGGACCCGCGACATCACCGAGCGACTCGCGCGCATCCTGGGAAGAGCGGGTTTGCGCGCCGACGTCCTCAAGGCCAGTGTCGGCACACAGGTGCGGGAAGAGTGGCTGCGCCGGCGAGTCGGAAAAGGAATGATCGACGTTCTCATCACGAATCCGCGCCTCGTCGAGACGGGACTGGACCTGGTGGATTTCCAAACGACAGTCTGGCTAGAGCAAGAGTACAGTCTTTACACGTTGATGCAAGCCTCGCGACGCACCTGGCGCATCGGTCAGGTGCAGGATGTGGACGTGTATTTCCCTATCTACCGCGACACGATGGAACATCGCGCGGCGAGTCTGGTCGGACAAAAGCTTGCTGCAGCGCAGCTCATTTACGGGGATTGCGCGCTAGGATAAGCATACAGTTGTCGAGCCCGAACGGTTCATGAGGAGGTGATGCATTGAACCCGTAGGGTCAAGGAGATTCCCTAATCACCTTGAGGTCAATCCGGCAGGCAGGGGACAATGAG
>JAMCQI010000061.1 GCA_023381515.1 Chloroflexota bacterium
GAGTTGGGTCATCCTTGGTTAACCCCGAAAGATGAGCCGATTCAGCGTCCGGGTGGACCTGGCTACTACGGTCAGATTATACAACTATTCTGTCCAGGTTACGAATTATCTTGGCAAGCGGCGAGCGTGCGATCCCGGCCATGACCGGGCCGTCGAGATTCGAGACCCACGTGGTGCCGACGCGGGCGCACATCAGGCGTGCTTTCGAGCAAGTAGAGTAGTTTTGGCGTCGCTAACCGCCCTGCAGCTTGCCCGCCAAAAAAACCGCCAATTTTGTCTGCGGAACCACCGTCTGCTCACCGCTCCCTAGGTCGCGAACCGTCGCCCGCTGCTCGGATGCCTCGTCCGGCCCGATGATAACCGCAAACGGAATGGCCTTTGCCGCCGCGTACTTGAGCTGCTTCCCCAGCCCATCCGCCTCCAACGCCAGCTCCGTATTAATGTCCGCCGCGCGCAGCGCGTTCGCTACTCGAACCGATGTCCCGACAAGTTCCTTCCCAAAGATCGTCACAAAGGCTTGCGTGACCGTTCGACCGACGTTTTTCGGGAACATTCCCAGCTCTTCCATCACGTCGATGATGCGCTCAATGCCGAACGAGGTACCGGTGACAGGCAGCGACTGATTGCTAAAGAGCCCGATCAGTTCATCATAGCGGCCGCCGCCGGTCAGCGACCCGATCTTGGGCTCGGTGACCATAGTCTCATAGATCGGCCCCGTATAATAGGCGAGACCTCGGACCATCGAAAAGTCGAACTCGTAATTTGCGCGGGGCACGCTCGAATCCCCAAGGTACTTGGCCAACTCTTCCAGCTCGTTCAGCCCCTCGACCGCGATCGGTATCCCTCCAAGCAATGCTCGCAGCTTGCCAAAATCGTTCGGCGCGATCGCGAGCAACCCTATGATCTTGTCGACGACGTCGGTCGGGATCTGGTTCTGGACCATCTCCGCGCGCACGCCCTCGCGCCCGATCTTGTCGAGCTTGTCGATCGAGCGATACAACCCTCCCAGCATCTCAGCCGGCACGCCGGCATACTGACCGATCCCCGTGAGTATCTTGCGGTTGTTGATCTTGGTCACAAACGCTTGAAAGCCGAGCTGCGACAGCACCGCATAGATCATGGTGACGATCTCGGCGTCGGCGAGCATCGACTTGCTCCCGACAATGTCCGCATCACATTGGTAGAACTCGCGGTAGCGCCCCTTTTGTGGTCGTTCTGCCCGCCAGACTGGCGCGATCTGATACCGCTTGAACGGCTTGACCAGATCCGGGTACATGGCGACGATGCGTGTTAATGGAACCGTGAGATCGTAACGGAGTGAGAGCTCTTCCTTGCCCTCACGATGTTGGGCATCGTAGATCAGCTTTTCGGCGTCCGGGCCGTACTTGCCCATCAGAGTCTCTCGCAATTCGAGGGCAGGGGTCTGGAGTGGCTCAAAGCCAAAGCGTTGAAAGACGCTTTCGACTCGACCGATCACATATTGGCGCAGGATCATTTTCTGCGGAAGAATATCGCGCATCCCACGCGGCACTCGGGGCTGAATTTTGGGTGCCATAGGTGCCTCCCGGCTGGTTCTAGTTTCCGATACAACAAAAATGGCGTGGAATCTGTCCACGCCAGAGCAAGTTAGTAATCCAATCGCAGCTAACGATACAACTCCCTGGCGCGGCTCATCGACACAACATGGTGACACGCTTGATGGACCCGAGCCAGACGAATTTCCTGTATCATAGTGCGTCCCATTATAACATACTTTCACTCACACGCAAGGCGAGATTCACCAAATCCAACTCCGGATCTTGCATCTGAAATTCTAGATCTTTAATCTGTCAAGAGATGTATCCCAAATCTTGCAGCCGCGCGATCACCTCCGCTTCTTCTTCGGCCGTATAGCCGTCGCTTGATGTAGCACGGCCTTCCGCAGACCCCCCGAATTCGACCGCGCGAGCGTCTGTCATGATTTCGCTCAGGACGCGGCCGTCCATATCCGGCGGAACGGGCAGGCCAAGCAGATGGAGGATGGTCGGCGCGAGGTCAATCAAACGTGCGCCGTCGATCACGCCCGCCGGCCGGATGCCCGCGCCGCTCGCGAGCACCATCCCGTTCATGCGGTGACTGGAAGATACGCCGTAAGACGGTTCGAGCACCTTATTCGACCCAAATTCAAAGTCGCCGAAGGCGATTGTCTCCAGACCCTTGGGCAGGAAAAGAATATCCGGCGCCTCGGCGAGGTGTGCGCCGTGATAGATCTCTTCCTTTTTCCAGATTTGCTCGACGAGCGGCGAGCCATCCGGGAGTGTCAGCCGCTTGAGTGCGGCAATGACCTCGTCGCGCGTGCGTTCATACTCGGCGCCAGGCTCGACAACGCCTTGCGGCTCGCGCCCGCGGAGGTTGATGTGCACCTCGCCGATGTAGCCGATCGAGTAAGCCCGAGTGCGTGTCCAGTCGACGTCCCCGAAAGAAAGGAAAAAGCGTTTCAAGAGCCCGCGTCCGCCGCGCCGCTTGTCGAGCGTGCGTCTCAGTTTTCCGAGCCCCAAGGTGAGGAGTATCCCATAAACGCGACGCGGGGTGATCCCCGCGGAAAAGGCAAACCGTTTTACGCGCGTTGAGGGGGATGGCTTGAACGTGAGGAGACCGAGTTGCGCGAGATAGTTGTTCACGTATAAAAAGTTGCGGACCGGACCGTGGCCGTGATCGCTCATCAACATGACGGTCGTCTCGTCGTCCAGGTGGCTCATCAGTCGAGCGATTAAACCGTCAATGTGCTTGTAGATTGCGAGAATGCCGTCGCCCAGTTTTGCCGCCTCGGACGAATCGTGCTGGTGATGGCTGGGGTCGAAGCATGACCACAGCCCGTGCGAGACCGTGTCCGTTTCCGGGAAGACGAGCATGCCGAAATCCCAAGGATATTTCTGCATCAGGTACTCGGCCGCCTTTGTCCTTTGGTCGGCGGAATACGTGAGGGCGTTCAGAAAAACATCCCCGCGGCCTTTGGAATACACCTCGTCCGAATAAATGACATAGTCGCCGACATGCTCGCGCAGCTCTGCTGCGAGTTCGGGAGGGTAAGTGTATTCGGTCGCGCCGCGGGGGGTGAGCATTCCGGTGACGAGGAGACCCGGGGTGGGCTGTGGGGGCCAGGTCACCGGTACGTTCATCACGATGACCCGTTTGCCCGCTTCGCCGATGAGGTCCCACACGGATTTACCATCCCGGTCGAGCGCGGAGACAGGCGCAAGGTCGTAGGAACCGTTCCGGCGCTGCATAAAGTCAAAGAGGCCGTGTGCGGCGGGGTTCTTGCCCGTCATGAAAGAAGACCAAGCCGAGGCGGTGACCGGAGGGACCGTCGAGGTGAGATTTCCCCACGCGCCCGAGTCCATCATCTTGCGAAAAGTCGGCAGTTTACCCTGTTCCGCCCAGGGGCGAATCAGATCAAAGGTCCCGCCGTCCAGCCCGATAACAAAGACGCGTCGCATTAGGAAAACGTATAGACCGGCACGGGAATGGTGGACGTAGGTAGTTGGTGACCTGCAACGATGCGGTCCATCTCAGGGAGCAAGTCTGGAGTAAAATAGACCTCGCCGCACTGCTGGCAGACTTCAGCAGGCACGCCTTCGAGAACATAAATTCGCCCGCCCCAGGGATGCACGTGCCGAATGCGTTTTTCGAGGACCGTGCCTTTGCAGTAATAGCAAGATTTCACTTGCCGTGCTCCTTCCGTTTCCTCAAGTCAATCCGTTCGTCCGGGTTCGGCCGCTAGAGGTGACAAGAACTAACATGTCGGGATGCGAAATGCCGCAGACTAGATGAATTGGCCGCGCGTCCTTGGTAAACCCCAGAACGAGGCAGCTCGCCCGACGCGGATCACTTGGATAATCCTCGACGAGTTCCAGGTTATCGGAAAGGAGCGCCTCTTGGAGTTCTTGCTGCACAATCTGATCCGCCTCACGTTCAGTTTCTGCGTGGCTGCTCAGCCGATATTGTCTGGATTCAGCTCGTATAAACTCCGTTTTACAGCGCCCTGACAATATCGCCGGTATAGATCGCGTTCGGCTTGGCCTCGCAGCCCGCCCAGCAGCCCGGGCACTGCCGCACGATCTCACGCTGCGGCTTGATCGCGTCGCCGAACCAAATTTCGGACAGGCTCTGATTTCGCAAGTTTCCGACCACCGTCGGATAGTAGATGCAGGTCATCACGTCGCCGTTCGGCATGAGACGCAGGTGATTGTGCAGTTCGACACACCGGGGTTTGGGAGATTCGACATTTTTCAAGAGCCGGTTCTTGAGCCCGCGTATATAGTAACGTTGGACGAGCCACTCGGGGATATCCCTGATGCCGTCCCGGCTTTCCAGTTGCTGGAAGATCGTGCTCAGTTGTTCCGACGTGAAAGCGCTCATGGAGACGGCTTTCATGTCCGGAATGTCTTTTTCCTTCGCGGTGTTGAGGCGGTACAGCGTATAGTGATCGGTCGCGATCGCATAGTGAACGCTCACTCCAAGCTTGTCCATTTCTCTGCGCAGCGGCTCGATGTGGTCCCAATTGCGGTCAGTAATCGTCTGGTTCACCCCCACATAAAAGCCGTATTGGCTCCTCAGCTCGACGAGCGCCCGCAGGGTCCGCATTGCCTTGTCGTATAGCCCCTTGGCCCCGCGGATCTCGTCGTGGCGTTCGCCCACCGCATCGATCGAGAGCTTGATATGCAGCCGGCGCGACCCAACCGTCCGGACATAGTCGAGAATCCGGTCGGTCATTATGCCCGCGGTCGTGACGTGGATGACGGTCGGGGCGGTCTCTTCGAGGATGATGCGCGTGATTTCGGTGAGGTCACGGTGGAGGAACGGCTCGCCCCCCGTGATTCGGAGGGAATCGAGATGAGGGATTTGCTTGAATACCTTCCGGATATCCTCGAGCGACATCTCGTCGTGGTCTTGTTTTTTCCAAACGTCGCACATAAAGCAGCGGAGGTTGCACCGCCAGGTGATAATGAACGTGCACATGTTCGGCAGCTCGATGCGGCCGGTCTTGTTGTTGACGATTGCCTTGGCGATGTTTACATAGGTGCCGAGTGCCATGCATTGCCTTTCGGTGGACGACTCTACTCGTACTGTTCGCGGCGGATGGCGCTCACCTGATCGGCGAGGATGCCGAACATGAAGACGATCACGCTGGAGACAAGGAGGATGACCGCTCCGGAGGGAATATGAATGATGGAGGTTACAGGATTCGTCTCAAACGAATGGTAGGCGACGGAGCCGATCCAATACGCGGCCCCGATGAGAAAAAGACAAACGCTCGCAGGCAAAAATACCTTGAGCGGGTCGAAGAGAGCGATGATGCGGATGATGAGCATGATCGTGCTCAAGCCGTGGGGGACTGGGTTGACGGTACTTGTTCCCACTCGCGGGCGCGTGGTGATCGGGACGTACGCGACATTATAGCCCTCTTTGAACATCGCCAGGGTGAGCGTCGTGGTGAAGGAAAAGCCGTTTGGCAGAATATGCAGAAAGCGCATGGCGATATCGCGCCGAAAGATCCGCAGCCCCGAGTTGAGGTCGGGGATTTGCGTCTCGGCCAGATAGTTGGCGACCTTCGTCAGGATCCATTTACCGGGACGTCGCACGAGCGGCGCATCCGACCCCTTGGCCCGTGCTCCCACCACCATGTCGTTGTCGCCAAAAGCGTCGAGGAGAGGCTGAATCTGGGTCCCGCTGTGCTGCCCGTCCCCGTCCATCATTACGATGATATCGCCCGCGGCCGCGCGGATGCCAGTCTTGAGCGCGGCGCCGTAGCCCTTGTTGTGTAGGTGCTTGATCACCCGCACCCCAGCCTGTTTCGCAATCTCCGCGGTGCGGTCGGTCGAAGCATCGTCGACGACGATGACTTCTCCACGGTCGCACCAATCTCTCAGCCCGTTGAGCACGTCGCCGATGCTTTCCTGCTCGTTAAAGGCTGGAACGATAATGGAGATACTGGAAGGTCTAGTCACCTGTCACTTGTCCGAGAACGTACCGATGGTGCGCCCAGATGGCCTTGATTTGCCAGGGCAAGGGGGCGTGTTCGAGGAACGTGTAGCGGTCAATGCGTGCCTTGAGTTCGGGCCGGCGTCCCAGGTAATAGTCCATCGTGCTCCAATTCCACGCCTTGCCCGTGAATTGCGCGTCCAGTTTTTTCGACTGGATGCCCAGACGCTTCAAGACCTGTGCTGCGGGCATGACGGTGTCGGGCCAGGGGGGCACATCCAGCACCCCTTCTTCAAGGAAACGGACGCCAAAAGACCGGAGGGCCTTTTTGATGCGCTGAATGTCCGCCCATCCTTCGTCCACGTAGTTAACAAAGTCGCGTTCGAGGAGATGCTTGCGCATCCAATAACCTACCTGAACGCGGTTGGGCATCGCGATAAAGATCAATTGACGTGAAGTGCGGACCAGTTCTTTGAGGAGCGTGGACGGGTCGCCCAAATACCACAGCGCTGCCCAGTTCCAGGTCAGATCGAACGAATGATCGGGAAAAGGGAGCTGGTGCAGGTCAGACTGGCACACGAAGCGTGCCTGTAAACCCAACTCTCCCCAGATGCGCTCTATCGCCGAGAGGCGCTCCGCATTCTCGTCCACGAGCGTCACAGCTGCCCCGCGCTGAGCAAGGTGCACGCTGTTGATCCCGCTTACCCCCGCCATACCAAAGATGGGGGCTTCAAGAACCGTGCGGGTCTGAAATCGGTTAACAAGCCGATCGAGATAATCGTTCAGGACAAACCGCTCATAGACGAGTCCCAGACCCTCGTTGTAGTCGGTCAGGTACTTGTTCCATCCGTTCGGGGGCTGGCGGCTTGCCTTCCCTTGTTTCATCGGCAAGAGATATTACACGAATTCATCGCTTTTGTCGAATTCTCGACATCTATGGCGCGATTCTTATGGCCGCAACCGAAACGAGCTCGCCAGGTTGGCTGCTTGGACCTACGCCGACCGCGAGAAGGGCGCTCCCTGATGGCAGATCCATCGGCAAGTCGACATCGTAATAGGCTTTGAGTAATTCTCCGCGTTGCCATGTCTCGGTTGGGTAAAAACCGATCGGCACCTTGTCCCATTGCTGCAGCCGTCTGCCGTGCGAGTCCAGGAGGACAATTGCCAGCATCTCGTTGGGACCGAGGTTCTGCCGCACGGACCACAACAGGTAAAAGGTTAGTTTGGTTCCTGGCTGGAGAGTGCCATCCAGGCCCCCATAGCCCCAAATGGCCAACTGCGGTCCGGCGTCGATATCAACTTTATGTTGCACAAAGACGCTCTCGCGGTCGAGATTTGTTGCCGGGAGTATGATGACCGAGCCCAGACGAACCGGGGCAGAGAGGAGGTTCTTGGTCCCCGCTTCAAGCAGCGTCATGCTCGTCGAGTACTTTCCGGGCGGAGAGCCAGCAGGAATGAGCAAGTTGTGGACGTCGCTCACGTACTCTTCCGGTGTCCACCTGGAAGGAGCGTACAGTCCGCGCACAGGAGGTTCGTCCGTCTGTGCGATCAGGCGGTCTTCTGGATCGTATAGTTGAAGCCGAACCAGGAAATCGTCCGTGCGAGCTGCCGTGAACCAGGTAAGCGTCACGCGCACGGTCCGGTTCGGTGCAACGCTGGCCGTCTTGCCTGGACGGTAGGGTTCGAGCGCGGGCGAGAGTTCATCGTCGGCGAGCTTTAGCGAAGGGGTCAGGGAGAGCATGCTCTGTGTCCCCACAGCACTCGCCGGCTGTGCCTCGGGTTTATCCCGCACTTGAAGCAATGGCCCGACCTGGCCGTAGCGATACGAACCGTTCGGTAATGCGATGCCGGGTGACAGAAAAAGGGCGCGTCCCTCGGCGAGCGCCGTGTGTGCCGCTTCTGTCTGGGGTGCGGGATCATAGAGCGTCCCGACGAATTCCAGATCGGGTCTACGATTCTCCACTCGCTGCATATAGCGCATGGCATTCAATTGAGGCCAGTTGCCGACGAGGACCGACCGTTGGGGAAGTGGCAGCGAAAAGATCTCGTCCCATTGTTTGTAAACCCGATCGTAAGAGCTCCAGTCGGCGGTCCGATAGCGATCGCCAAAGGGGAGAGCAAGAAACAGAACCAGGACTATTGCTAGACCCGACTGGGAGATCAGCTCGAGTCTCTTTGCTCTTTTGGAGCCTACCGGACGACTCATCTCGATGGCCGATCTTTCGTCGAGAGGCTCCCCCTCGATTGCCTCCTCACCCTGCCCGCTCGCCCGCTCATGCGGGGGAGCGGGCAGGGAGGAGATTACAGGGAGTGGTGACGAAGCGGTTACTACCCCCCGTACCCCATCTGCTTCCCTCCCCACCTCGCGGGGAGGGGACAAGGGAGGGGCAGAAGCGAGTTTCACGATAAAGACTGGAACCAGAAATGACTCGATCCAATTCTCAACACTTGCCGCGCCTGCGGCAAACCAAAAGACGAGGAAGAAGAACGGGAGGACGAGATAACGGTCCGGCTCGCCCCCATAGACCGTGCCCCAAATGGCGAAAATCAGTGTGCAGACGGCGAGGAAGAGAGGAACCGCCGAGCCCTGCAGGACCGTCTGCCAGCGGTTCCGGCCGGGCCATACACTTGCGAGGCCGGCCAGGATGAGCAAGACTCCTAGATAGCCGAAGGAAGAAAAGAGATATTGCAGGACGGACGCGATCCCCTGGGCCAGGTCGGGCAGAGTCGTTCGCATAAAGCTCTCGGCGCTCCCGCCGGTCACTTCGCCGATAAAGCCCTCCAGCGTATTGTTGTACCAAGGGGTCGCGCCGCCGCGGAGCGGAATATAGAGATAGAGCAAGAGAGGCAGCAGGAAGGCACCCGCAGCCACTCCAAGCTCTCGCCCACGGCGAAGGATGTCCGGATCAGTGAGGAGGACGAGCAGAATAATCGCGGGGGCGAGAACAATGGTAGAACTGTGGTGAGCCAGCCCGAGGCCAAAAACGAACGCGACCGGTACCAGGCTCGTCTTGCCGTTACGCCGTCGCGTGTGCCACCCAAGCGCCGTGTAGATAAGAGCCGCCACTAAGAGGAGATGGAGCGGCCCAACCGAGGCTACCCCTGATTGTCGCCAGACTGCGGGATTCGTAGCGAAAAGGGCCGCCGCCGCGGCCGATGCGATCGGGCGGTTGGTCAATTTCAAAGCCACCAGATACACAAGACCGGCGGCGAGCGCGCCGATCACCGCGGACAGAATGTTCATCCGGTACGCGATGTTGCCGTAGGCAAAAACGGTGACAAAGAGCTTGCCCAGGAGGAGGTAAAGGGGATAGCCGGTGGCGTGGGCGACGCTCAGGGTATAGGCGGCGTGCTGGAACTCTTCGCTGTCAAAGACGCCGCCGAGAGTCGGCCCAGCGGTTCGTATATACAGCACGGCGGTCAGCGCGGTGATTGCCGCGCTGACCAACCCATTGCTATGAGACCCCGCCCACAGCCGTACCCTGTGTCGTCTGCTCATTCTCATGAGAGATGCTGAAAATACAAGTCCTTGGCAAAAGCCTCGCGCGGCTGACCGAGTGCCTCTCTCGGCTCATTGACAGGACCTAGGCTGTCGAGTGGGTGCCTTCCCCATCCTTTGAAAACGTGAGCACCAAATACTCCCCTTCGAATTTGGCTTTCTTGACCTCTAGCGTAGCAAGAGCCCTCGGCAGAATGACATTGTGCCTAAAGTTACCGATACTGAGCGCGAGCTCGTCCCCGTCCCGTGCGATGTTGACATCCTTCTTCCCGACAAAGGGCAAACGCAGCCGAAGGAGATAGGCATCCTCTACCTTTTCTATGGACTGGGGCTGTTCAGTGTAAAAGACCTTGGCCGGATCCTGATCGCCATAGACGGCTTGCGACATTTTCCGGAGCATCTCAGCCCCCACCACTTCTTGTTCCATGAGTGGGACCCTCAGGATGGGAAGCGGTGCAAAAGCTTCTTCGACCAAATGACCGTAGCGCTCCTGCGAGCCTTTCCAAGCCGTGAAATAACGATCCTCTACCGACGCCGGAATGATCCGGTTGGAGATGATCAGGTCTGTCGAGTAGCCGTAGAGATTGAGGTAGGTAAAGGTTCGTTGCGCCTCCTTGATGACCATCTTCTCCGGGTTCAGAACCAGACGCACAGAGGACACCTCCGGATTCGCCAAGAGTGCGTGCATGCGATCGAGCTGCAGGATCAAGTCCTGGACGGAGGCAAAAACCTTGTCGTCGGGAATCGGCAGGTCTGTGATACTCCTCAGCAGGGGCCCTGCAAGCTTGATGGCTTGGCGCTCGACTGGAAAGATGTGCGCCAGGTACCACTTGGCGACCTCAGGAAGCGAGAGAAAGCGGAGGGTTTCGCCCGTCGGCGCGGCGTCGATGATGATGACGTCATATTCTTGGCTGTCGTGCAAATAGACGATCTGGAGCAAACTAGCCAACTCGTCCATGCCCGGCAGCACGCTTGCCTCGTCGGCAATAAGATCGTTGATGCCGCGCCACGCGAGTACGGAGGATAGCCAGTCCTGCACGGTCCCCCAGTATTTTTCCATTTGATGAAGGACGTCAATTTCCTGTCCTTTCAAGCGAGGCGCGATCTCCATCGGTTCACTGCCGATATGGACGTCGAACGAATCGGCCAGAGAGTGGGCCGCGTCCGTGCTAACGACCACGGTGCGATAGCCCAAGTCGGCGCAGCGGAGCGCGGTCGCGGCGGCGATACTCGTTTTGCCCACGCCCCCCTTACCTGTGTATAGCAAAATACGCATTTACAATCTCCTGATTAAAAGCATCACGCTGACATTATAGCCTGCATGCTAGAGATGTCAACGACGAGGTCGATTATAGCATACAATCGGCCTCGGCGAGCAGATGAAGGAAAATCGCCCGGTGCTTGTCGCGCTGGCAAATCCGAGTATAATGCCAAATACTGAACTTGATGCCGTGACAGTCGCAGCTCGATTGATACTAGCCGTCAAGCTACTCTTTATGCCGCACGGCGACGAGCGCTACGAATCGCTCGTCAGACTTTATTGATTGATTGGGAGGAGTTGAATGGGACAGAATCTCGTCCAGAAGATAATTGGAGAACACCTCATCACGGGCAAGATGAATCCGGGCGAAGAGATTGCGATCCGCATCGATCAAACATTGACGCAGGATGCCACCGGCACGATGGCGTATTTGCAGTTCGAAGCCATGAACATTCCGCGCGTCAAGACCAAGCTTTCTGTCTCATACGTGGATCACAACATGCTGCAAACCGGCTTTGAGAACGCCGACGATCATCGCTTTCTACAAAGCTTTGCGGCCAAATACGGTATTTACTTTTCGCGTCCGGGGAACGGCATTTGCCACCAGGTGCATCTGGAGCGGTTCAGTTCGCCGGGGATGACTCTGCTCGGCAGTGACTCACATACGCCGACGAGTGGCGGCGCAGGCATGTTGGCGATTGGGGCCGGCGGTCTGGACGTCGCCGTCGCGATGGGCGGTGGGCCTTTCTACTTGACGATGCCCAGGATCGTGGGCGTCCACCTCAAGGGTCATCTGCAGCCCTGGGTGACATCCAAGGACATCATTCTGGAGATGCTTCGGCGGCTGACGGTAAAGGGCGGCGTTGGCAAGATCTTTGAGTATTTCGGCGAAGGCGTGGCCGATCTGGAGGTACCGGCGCGGGGCACGGTGACGAATATGGGTGCTGAGTTGGGTGCGACTACGTCCATCTTCCCCAGTGACGAAAACACGAAAAGGTACTTCCGGGCCCAGGGTCGGGAGAGCATGTGGCGCGAGATCGGCCGTGATTCGGACTCGGCCTATGACGAATTGATCGAGATTGATCTCAGCACGCTCGAGCCCCTTATCGCTAAACCGTCCAGCCCGGATAACGTCGTCCCCGTTCGAGAAGTCGAAGGCACTCCTGTTGCGCAGGTCTGCATTGGATCGTGTACCAATTCCTCCTTCATGGACTTGATGGTCGCAGCGAATGTCTTGCGCGGCAAAACGGTCATGCCCGACGTCTCGCTCACCTTGACTCCCGGCTCCAAGCAGGTCTACACCATGATCGCGCGGGACGGCGCCTTGGGAGACATGATCGCCGCTGGCGCGCGCATCCTCGAGTCCGCCTGCGGTCCTTGCATTGGCATGGGCCAGGCGCCCGCGACCGGGGCGGCAAGCCTCCGTTCCTTCAATCGCAATTTCGAAGGGCGGAGCGGTACGCCCGGCGATCAAGTCTACTTGGCGAGCCCCGAGGTCTGTGCTGCCTCGGCGCTAACGGGAGTGATCACGGATCCGCGCAAGCTCGGTGCGTATCCCGGTGTGAATCTGCCCGAAAGATACGTCATCGACGACAATATGCTTCTCGCACCTTCTGCGCAGCCAGATCAGGTGAAGGTTTTGCGCGGGCCCAATATCAAGCCGCTCCCTCTGGCACAGCCGGTCCCGGAAACTTTGCGCGGAGAAGTGTTGCTCAAGTTGGGGGACAATATCACGACTGATCACATCATGCCCGCCGGCGCTCAAGTGCTTCCTTTGCGGTCCAACGTACCCGCTCTCAGCGAGCATGTGTTCGCCCGGGTCGATCCCGGATTCCCGAAACGCGCCAAGGAAAAGGGCGGAGGATTTGTAGTCGGGGGCGAAAACTACGGCCAGGGTTCCTCACGTGAGCATGCGGCGCTCGCGCCGATGTATCTTGGTTTGAGAGGAGTGATCGCGAAATCCATCGCCCGCATCCATTATGCCAATCTGATCAATTTTGGCATCGTTCCGTTAACGTTCGTGGAAAAGGCGGACTATGACGGCATCGCCCAAGGCGACGTCCTGGAAATCTGCGATCTTTATTCCCAGGTTCAACAGGGGAATCGAATCAAAATCCGAAATGTAACCAAGGGGAATGAATTCCAGGTGCAGCACACAATGAGCCCGCGCCAAGTCAAGATTGTGCTAGCGGGTGGATTGCTCAACGAGATAAAGCAAGCCGCAGGACTCGGCGCTTAGCGCCTTTTCTCAGCCAAACCACAAGCCAAGAAACGTACTGCCTGTCCTGCTGTGCCTCATCCTATTTCAACGAGAAAAGTGAGAGGCTGCGGGTTGACTGCACCCCACGCCTACTCTAAGAATCTTGGGCTGCCTTGGCGGGTGGAGGCGGCTCGTTTTCTTGTTGATCCTCAGGAACGCTCCTTATTTCCTCCGCCAACTTGATCAGTTCCTGCGTCTGCTTTTCGATAAAGTGTATCTCATTCATGACCCGCGGAGAAAAAGGGCGCTCTTTCAAACTCTGCACCCGGTGCAAGATCTCGGCGAGCGGGCCGCTTAACGCGTCTACGGCCGACATTGCACGTGCGACCAAGATCTCTCTTCTCTCCGCGTCTGCGATCCTTTGCTGCGCTCCTGCAAGCTTGACAAGAGCTTCCTCAGCCTGCCGCAAGAGTTGAGCGCGATCCAGCGCTGCGCAGACGAGCTCTGCGAGGGTTCCCGCGAGTGCGCTCTCTCCGTCTGAGAACTTGCGGTTGGCGTCTGAATCTGCGCAAATAATGGCTCCGAAAACTCGGCTGGGCGTCACCAAGGGGACGACCAGCGCTACCCCCGGAAAATCACTCGTGGGCAAGTCTTTCCCGCCTAGAGTGACGGCCTTCCTGTTCTGCACCGCCTGCCCGATGGGGCTGTTCTTGGCAGGTATGTGGAGCTTGGCAATCTCCGCGGTCGTCATAGAAGAACTTGCCGTTCCGTCCAAGGTGGCGTTGTCGGAGCTGAGAAGAAGAATATAACTCAAGTCTGCCCGAAGAAAGTCGCATGCCGTTCGAACGACTTGGTCGAGGATAGTCTTGGCGGTGGTCGAGATCACGCCTTTGATGAGCTGAGACAATGCCGCCAATCGCTGCTCTTGCTTTCTCGTCCTTGTCTCAAGTTCCTGCACATGCGCAAAAACGGCTTCTATCGATTCCGCGCCCTCGACCGACGGCTGACCGATGGCCGCGGCAAAGCGCTGCTCCGAAAGCCGCAGTTGCTCGAGGCGGCGATTCGACTCATAGACCAGATTTGCATTTTCTAGGGCGAGCGCGGCTTGATCCGTCAAGAGGGAAACGAATTGAATCTCCTCTTCGGCGAATGCCCTTTGCTCTTTGACGTCGGCGCAGACGAGCAACCCTCGCACTTGATCGTGCGCTACCAGCGGCGTGATCAGGAACGCTTTTGATCCAAACTCATGCGGCAGCAGCGTGCGCTGGGGGCGGCCGGCAGCCGGCAGAGATCGGTCGATGTTGCACACCGCGACGGCTGCCCGGTTTTCGACGATACACTTGATCGCGGCATTGCTCTCGACTTGAAGCGGCAGCTTCCTCAGGGTCTCTCGGCCCAGATTAGAACTCGACTCGCAATGAAACTTGCGTGTCTCCGGATCATACACGTAGAGCGCGGAATCGTCCACGCCGGTGAGCTCCGCGGCCCGCAGCACGACTTCGTCGAAAAGCGATTCGGCATTGATGCTCGACCGAAGTGCCTGCGACGCCGCGACGAGCGAATCGAGAAAGCGCTTGTTGGGGGCGGGCCCACTTTCCGGCTCTCCGGACGGCTCCTGTTCTGCCAATTGAGGCTTGCCCCGGCCGATGCCTTTGGGACTCGGTTTCTCGGCTCGCTCGATAATGGTTCGCTGGGCCCGGTCGGCTTTGCCTGAAGCCACGTCGATAGGTCGCCCCTCCGGCTCCTGTGATTCGACCTCTTCGCGTCGCCGTCCGTCAGGTCGCTCTTCTGTCACGTCCTGGAGGGGCGTGGTTGTTGTCCTTTCAGCACGTTTCGAGAGAGGCGAGCGCAGTATCGGTCCGTGCACCTCCTGCTCGGGCGATGGGAGAGGCACCGAATTCGGTTTTTCTTTCCCCGCCTCCGCACCCGCTGGGATGGACGCTGCACTTGTCGACGAAGAAAGATATCGCCTGACCTCCTGGAGCACTCGCTGCCCGTCGTCCGCCCGTGAAAGAATCGCCTGCGCTCCAAGCGCCTCGGCGAAATCACGGTCGTCTTGAGAGACATGCGTCTCCGTGACGAACAGGAAAGGAATGGATTGCCATTCGGGATGGCGCTTGATTTCCCGGAGAAACGCAAAGCCGTTCATCTGCGGCATGAGGATGTCGGACAAAATCAAATCCGGGGTGGCCTCTCCGGTCTCCGCCAGTGCCTGCACGGCGCTTGAGTAAGCCAGGACTGTGTGCCCGGCGGCCTCCAAAGTTGTTCTCCAATAGGTTCTTTGAATCGAATCGTCGTCTACGACCAGAATTCTTGCCATATGTGTTCCAGTTTGCCGTCCCAGCCCACCGTCGTCGCTTTGCTGACAATCGGCCGCCATCAGGCGGCCAGTCCGTCTCTCGCCACCACGCGCACGAGCGCGTCTACAATGACGGGATCGAATTGAGTCCCGCCGTTCTGAATAATCTCTTCGATGGCGCGGTCCACTGGCATTCCGCGGCGATAAGGCCGGTCCGAGGTCATGGCGTCGAAACTATCGACCACCGCCAGCAAACGGCCTTCGATGGGAATCTCCTTGCCTGCGAGTCCAAACGGATAGCCCGTGCCATCGTAGCGCTCCTGGTGATACAAGACATAGGGCAGGATCGGACGCAGAATCGAGACCCCCTCGAGCATGCGCGCTCCGAGGACCGGATGCTGCTTCATCTCCTCGTATTCCGCTTCGGTCAATGGGTCCGGCTTGCGCAAAATCGCGTCTGCGACGCCAATTTTGCCAATGTCGTGCAGCAGAGCTCCGATCTCGACCAGGTCCATTTGGTCTTGATTCCACCCCAGTTCGCGCGCAGTCTCCAGGGCGATGCGCGTGACGCGGTTAATGTGCCCCGAGGTATACGGATCGCGTGCCGCGACCGCGTTTGCGATCACTCGCACCGTGTCTGTGAACGCGCGCTTCAAGTCAGAGTACAGCTGCGCGTTCTCGAGAGCTATGGCGCTCTGGACGGCGAACGCGGACAGCGATTCGCTGTCTTCCTTTTGAAAAGGCGTGCCATCTATCCGGTTCATGACTTGCACCACGCCGATGACCTTCTCTTTGCTGACAAGCGGAACGCAAAGAAGAGATCGAGTCGAGAGGTCGGTGTTCGCGTCGATCTCCGGATAGTGGCGAGGGTCGGCCCTCGCGTCGTCAATGATCAATGGACGCCCATCGCGCGCGACGGCACCGGCAATTCCGACGCCCGGTGGAAGCCGCGTGTCGGCAAGCTTCTCCCCTGCGGGGCCTAGAGCGATCTTGAAGATCAGGCCGCCGGTCTCTTGGTCGACGAGCAGCAAGGAGCCGGCCTCTGCGTGCAACAGTTCCACAGCCTTTTTCATGATGGACCGTAGAACGGTATCCACGTCCAGGCTGACCGTGAGACTCCGGCTGATGTCAATCAGATTCTGCAGCTGTGTGTTGCGGCGCTCCATTTGCTTATAGAGGCGAGCGTTCTGGAGCGCGGCCGCCGCTTGTGTGCTGAACGCGGTGGCCAGTTCAAGATCACTCTGTTCAAAGGACGCCGATCCGATGCGGCGGCTAAGGTTGAGCACTCCGAGGACGGCCTGAGCATGTCCCAGTGTCGGCGGCGGTATCAACGGTACGCAGAGAGCCGAAGAGATCGACTCGGGTTTGGGATAGAACCCGGGGAAACGCTCTAATTGGACTGGACCGACCAGCAGCAGGGCTTCCCTGTTCTGGGCTACCCATCCGGCCACCCCTCTGCCGATTTCGAGCCGCGTGTCTGGGAGAACGTGCAGTGCGAGCCCGCGTGCGGATGCAATATACAGAGAGTTTCGTCGATCGTCGACGACCATCAGGGAGGCCGCGTCGGCGTGGACCACGCGCATGGCCGCGTCGATCGTCCGTTCGACAAGCGGATCCCACTCCAAGATCGAACTCAGGTCGGCCCCGGCATTGTAAAGCGATGTCAGGTCAGTGTATCGCCGCCGCAGTTCCTCGGCAGACATCTGCGAGCCAACCGACTCGGGTAGGGTAACGGGTTCCGGCACTGTGCCGGGAGGGGGCAGGCGCACCAACTCGCGGGTCGATTGTCTAGAATCCACCGCTCTCTTCCGAGATGCAGAAATCTATGGCGTCAAGCGAGTTTGGAAGCGGCGGCTCAGGGAAATGGAAGATGGACGACAAAACTGCTTCCTTGTCCTTCCTGGCTTGTGAAAGTGATCTTACCCTTGTGGGCCTCGACGATCCTCTTGGCATAGGCGAGCCCGATGCCGAGGCCGCCTACCTGGCGCGTCAAATAACCGTTGGCTTGGTAGAAGCTATCAAATAGCAGTGCCTTCTTCTCTTGGGGAATTCCCACGCCGGTATCTTGAACGGTGATGGTTTGGAAACCTGGCTCTCTGTTGACGCTGACGTTCACTTGGCCCTTGGCAGGGGTGAAATTAATCGCGTTGATGACGAGGTTGGAAACGACTCGAGTGATCAGCGCCTCGTCGACGAGGATCGGAGGAAGGTCTCTCACGGAGCTGAAGGAGAGGGCGAGTTCCTTGAATTGAGCTCTTGGGCGGAGTGACTCGGTAACCCGGGCGACCAGGGTGGAAAGCGGGTGAAGTTCTTGCCGAGTTTCCATCATCTCGGATTGGAGCTGGCTGAACGCGATCAAGTCGCTGATCAGTCCATCCAATCGGTCGGCGGCGCCCTTGGCGATATCGACGTATTGGCGTTGCCGGTCATTGAGCGGCCCGACATAGTCTTCTTGGAGCAGGCAGAGGGCAGCGACGATCTCCGTCAGCGGTGTACGTAACTCGTGGGAGATGATAGCTAGGAACGCGCTTTTCAAGCGGTCCAATTCGGGGTTCATTTCGCCCGTCGATTATATCGCAAATAGGGCAAAGGCGGAAATCCTACAGAATTGCATCAACCGCCCGAATGGGTGGTTGACAAAGCAGTTTGGCATCTGATATACTGAACCGCAATTCTACATTCCCACAATAGTCATAGAACCTCTCGCAGATTCTTAGTGCCGTGGGACAACGTAAGTCGAAATCCAAGGCGTCGGTCTTTAGAGAATTCCGTCGCCGGGCCGCGGACAAGGTGACGGGGATCAAGTAGCGAATGCGCTGATTCACGAGCCTGATGGGAGGGGGTCGTTACGGTAGATCCGGCCGTCTGGGATAATGATCCGTCTTGTGGCCACAGTGTCGCATTTGCTTTTCAAACCCACTATTGCACGTACATCCGCGTGCCGCGTTTGCTTACGCTCCAGCCTCAGGACTCGCCTTCCGACCTCCTGCTCGTGACCATATTTCAATGGTACGAGTTGTGGTTCAAGGTTCTTGTCACGGACATGCGTGCAGCGCTCGAGGACGCGGGGAGGAGCTTTCAGTCCATCAAACTGCTCCGCCGTGGGAGCGAGATCTTGCAGCTTCTTGATCTACAGGCAGCTTTTGCCGAAGCACTTTTTGTGCGTGAACTGTGGGCGGCGAAAAGCCTATACAAGCTCCCGGAGCATGGCTATTCGGATCAGTTAGCCCAATTGTCCGAAAGCATGAGCCGTCTTTCCACTCTGGAAACACCGGATGCGAGGCTACGCGAGGCGATGCGGGACTATGACGCGCGGTTTGAGGTGTTTCGCGCCCATTGGCAAAAACTGGTCCAGGCTACCCTCTCTCCTCGGGCTTCTCAGGCCCCCTCCTACGCCGAGTGGTTGCGTCTTACCGAGTTATTGGACTTGCAGCAAGGCGCCAAGGCTGCATGGACTGAAGCTGGTCAGCACCCCGCCGCATTGATGCAGCCGGAATACATCAGTCCGGATGAGAACATGTTTATCGTGGTGCACCAGTGCTTTGAACTCTGGTTCAAGGTCATCCTGGACCACGTCGATCGAGCGATCGAGTTCATCTCTCAAGATGAAATTGCAGAGGCCACGCGCCTCCTGCGGCGGGTGGTGCAAATTCAGCGCTTGCTCAACTGGCAGATTCAAATGCCGGCGACAATGCTGCCAATGGATTTCGCCCTTTTCCGCGAACAGCAGATGGAACGGGACGGCAAGACTTTAATCACTGGGCTTGCACCGGCGAGTGGAACAGAAAGTTACCAGTTTCGCGAAATCGAAGTTGCCTGCGGACTGGCTCACGATCCCGCCTTCCGCAAATATCTGAACGAGACCGAGAAACTCCCTATCCGCCTATTGACCCCACGACAGTCTGGACGCCTCAATCAGCCGACTCTCGGCGATGTCTTTGACTCAGCTGTTGCCAGGCGCGGCGTCACAGATTTGGCCATGCTCTTTGCTCCGGCGAATGTGTGGAACCCGAACCGCGATCTTGCGGATCTGGCGGATGCGCTCGTTGATTTCGACGAGGCGTTCCGCATGTGGCGAATCATCCACGTCAACATGGTGGAAAAGATGATCGGGGGCAAATCAGGGACCGGCTTTCTCGGTCCCGAGTATTTGATGGAAACCGCCGGGCTGAGAACCCAATCCAAAGGTAGGATTCTTGAGGATGTTCAGCGCCGGCCCCGCTTCTTTGAAGAGTTGTGGGCCGTGCGGACCCGTCTCTCTGCCTATTGATGCTGAGAACCGGTGCGAATCTCGGGTGTGTCCTTGTGAGCCGAGGGATCTGGAGCCAAGCATTTTCACCCCCTTCGTGGCGCCCACAGGCCACGAGGGGACACCCTTTCTGCGACCCGCTTGCTTTCGTGAGACAAAAAGCAATGGACGAGATGCATGTGGCTGCCTCACCTTCCATCACCGACGCCGAGTACGCCCGCGCACTCGACCGCCGGGATGAGCTTGCCTCGTTCCGCGACGAGTTCGTCGTCGACGATCCGGACTTGATCTACCTTGACGGCAACTCGCTCGGGCGACTGCCCAAGCGCACAGCTGCACGGATGCGCGAGGTAGTGGAGCGCGAGTGGGGAGGGCGGCTCATCCGCGGCTGGGGAGACGGTTGGTTTAGCGCACCGGAGCGGATCGGCGCCAAGATTGCTCGCCTCGTCGGCGCGGTAGAGAGCCAGGTCATTGTTACGGACTCGACCTCGGTCGATCTCTTCAAGCTGATTACCGCCGCGCTCCAGGCGCGCCCTGGGCGCCACAAGGTCGTTACCGACGACCTGAACTTCCCCTCCGACATCTACGTCGCCCGCGGCGCGTTAAGGTTGGGCGGGCCGGATTACGAACTCGTCCTTGTGCACTCTGCCGACGGCATCAGCATCGACGATGCTGCCCTGCGCGCCGCCGTGGATTCGGACACGGCGCTAGTCATGCTGACTCACACTGCTTTCAAGAGCGGCTTTGTCTACGATATGCCCGCGGTCACCGAAATGGCGCACCACTCTGGTGCGTTGATGCTCTGGGACCTTTGCCACTCGGTCGGCGCTATGCCGCTTGCCTTGGACGAGTCAGGAGTGGACCTGGCTGTCGGATGCACCTACAAGTATCTGAACGCCGGGCCCGGCGCACCTGCCTTTCTCTTTGTGCGACAGGACCTTCAGGACCAACTGCGGAGCCCTGTCTGGGGGTGGTTTGGTCAACAGGGGCAGTTCGATTTCGGATTAGAATATCAGCCCGCGCCCGGCGTGCGCCGGTTTCTGGCCGGGTCTCCACCCGTCCTTTCGCTCTCTGCTGTCGAGCCATCCGTAGATTTGATCTTGGAGGCAGGGCTGGACCGCTTAAGGGCCAAGTCGATCAGGCAGACCGAGTACTTGATTGCTCTTTGGGAGGCCCTGCTCAAACCGCTCGGGTTCACGCTGAATTCGCCTCGGGAAGCAGCCAGGCGTGGGTCGCATGTATCGATCGGCCATCGGGATGCGCTGCGCATTGATCGGGCGCTCATCGAGGAAATGCGGGTGATTCCCGATTTTCGCTACCCGGACAATATCCGGCTTGGCCTCGCGCCCCTCTACACGACCTACGAGGAAATCCACAAAGGCGTAATGCGTATTTGCCAGGTGATGAATGAGCGAATGTATGCCAGGTATCCTGAAGAGCGTCCGGATGTAACCTAACACGGAACAGAGACACTATGATCAATCGTTATGCTGAATTATTGCCGGAAGAGCTCGAACGCATTTGGGAAGCGAAGCCCATTGCTCTCTGCCCTTGGGGTGCTCTGGAATGGCATGGCCCGCACCTTCCTCTCGGGTTAGACGGGCTGGTGGCCGAGCGTTTCGCCGAGCGGCTCGCGGATCGGGCCGGGGGCGTGCTGCTTCCGACCGTCTGGCTTCCTATCACGGCCCTCCCCCACAAATTCTCCCTTTCGCTGCACTCGGAGGTCGTCATTGGCATCTGGCGCGATCTGGTGGGCGAGTTGTATCGAGCCGGCGCCCGGGTCATTTGTCTCATTACGGGGCATTACGCGCAAGGCCACGAAATCGAGTTGTACAACGTTGCCCTCGAAGCTATGGCTGCTCATTCCGATCTGTGTGTCCTTGCGGCCACTCCTCTGGAGCTGTTACACAAGGACGAGTACCTGGACCACGCGGGCAGATGGGAAACGGCTCAGCTCTTGAATGTCCGCCCGGAATTGGTTCACCTCGACAAGTTTCCCGGGATGCAGGGAGCGAAGCATGTCGCCGTGTTAGGCGAAGACCCACGCCATGCCAAATCCGAAGAGGCGGAGGCGCTTACGGCGAGCGCGCTCGACGTCTGGACGGAATGGATCGAGCGGTGGCGGCGAGAGAGAAACCAGGAACCCCTTGTGCACTTTTATCGACAGCGCATGGCCGACTATGAAAGCTATGTACGTCATTTCTACGCGGGGTCGTGGGAAGACGCGATTCGGAAATGGTGGTCGAGCGTATGAGAATAAACATCGTCGGCGGCGGCCCGGCCGGACTCTATTTTGCCATTCTGATGAAGAAGATGGACCCCGAGAACGAGATTACCGTCGCCGAGCGCGACGGGCCGAACGACACGTTCGGTTGGGGCATTGTCTTTTCCCAAAAGACGATGTCCCTCTTGCGCGAGAATGACCCCGAGACGTACGCAGAAACCCTCGCTGCGACCGAAAGCTGGGACCACGTAAATGTGGTTCACCGGGATACCAAGATACCCGCACGCGGCAATACCTTCTATGGCATCCGGCGCCTCACTTTTCTCAACGTCCTCCACCAGCGCTGCCGGGAATTGGGCATTGACATCCGTTTTCAAACGAATGTCGCGGATGAAAAGGAATTGGAGAGCTGGAGTCGGGCATGCGACTTGCTCGTCGGCGCCGACGGAGCGAACAGCATTGTTCGCAAGGCTTTTGCCGATTTCTTTCTCCCGATGACCGACCTGCGGCAGAACAAGTATGTCTGGCTCGGCACGAATCAGCTCTTTGACGGTCTTACGCTGACCTTCCGCGAGTCGCAAGCGGGACTGTTCATAGCTCATTCGTATCGCTTTAGCCCGAGCATGAGCACGTTCATCGTCGAAGTCCCGCCTGACACCTGGTTGGCTTCCGGCCTCGCGCACATGCGCGAGTCGGAGACCTGTGCCTACCTTGAAGATGTCTTCAGGCTTGATTTGGGCGGCCACAAGCTTCTTGCCAACAATTTCCTGCGCTGGGTTAATTTCCTGCTGCTCAAGAACAAGCGATGGAGTCACCGAAATATCGTACTCTTGGGCGACGCGCTGCATACCGTCCATTTTTCAATCGGCTCGGGTACGAAATTGGCTCTCGAGGATGCTGTCTATCTCGCTCGCAGCCTTCAGCGTTATCCTGACATCGGTGCGGGCCTAAAGGAATTTGAGCGAACTCGCAAACCGATGATCGACCAGTTCCAGGACGCCGCCGTGAGCAGCCTGACCTGGCTCGAAAATGTGGACAAGTATACGCACCTCGACCCGGTTCCGTTCGCCTACGGCGTCGTCACCCGGAGCAATCGCGTCGGCTACAATCGTCTCAAGCGGCAAGCGCCCGAATTCATTGAACAATACGAGGAATGGCGTCGGCAGCAGCCCTCCACCGGCGCCATCCCTCGCGAGTTCCTCGACTTGTTCAACAAGGTCTCTTACGGACATCTCGCGACCCTCATGCCCGATGGCACACCTCAGGTGACCTCGGTCTGGGTCGACTATGATGGCAAGTACATTTTGATCAACTCAGCCAAGGGGAGGCAGAAGGACCGCAACATGGAGCGAGACCCGCAGGTGGCGCTCCAGATCCCCGATCCCGACAACCCGAACCGATTCCTGGGCATCCGCGGCCGCGTCGTCGATATCGCCGAACAGGGGGCCGACGACCACCTCGACAAGCTCGCTCAGCGCTACTTGGCACGCGACCATTATCCGGCCGCGTGGCGCTTTCCGAATGAGGTGCGCCGCATTTACAAGATCGAGCCCCAGCACGTCACTGCCTGGGAGCCCTTCGGCTAGATGGCTGGCCGATCGCTTTATCTGAATCCGGATTCAAGCCGGAAACCTTGATACCTTGACTTTTGGTTTTGAACTTTGCCCGGAGCTCACTCGCCATGGGGAGGACAGCCCTCGTCACCGGTGCCGGCAAAGGCATTGGCAAAGCAATCAGTCTCGCGCTCGCGCACAAAGGAATCCGCCTGGTTCTGGTAAGTCGCACCGCCGCCGACTTGGAGCAGCTAGCCGCCACCATCCGCCTTGAGGGAGGACAAGCCGTTGCGCTTCCCTGCGATGTAACCCAGCCCGATGCCGTTGCGGCGGTTGTACAAGATGCGGCGAAAGCATTGGACCGCGTCGATATTCTCGTGAACAATGCCGGCGCAGCTGAGACTCGCAAATTCTTAAACCACGACGACCAAGTCTGGCACCGCATGCTGAATGCTAATCTGAACTCTGCTTACTATTGCTCCAAAGCAGTCGTGCCAATGATGATGGAGAACAAGTGGGGACGGATCATCAACATCGCCTCCACAGCTTCCAAAGTGGGCGGCAAGTACCTGGCCGCTTATACCGCATCCAAACACGGCGTGCTCGGTCTGACCCGCGCCCTGGCTGTCGAGCTCCTTCCGTACAACATCACCGTGAACGCCATTTGTCCCGGGTACGCCAACACGCCGATGACGGAGCGGTCCGTCGCAAATATCGTCGCCAAAACCAGGCTCTCAGAGTCGGATGCTCTCGCCGTGCTCGCCAAGACCTGCCCCCAGAACCGCCTCATCGAGCCTGAAGAGGTGGCCGCCGTCGTCGTCATGCTAGTCGATGAGAACGCCCGCGGCATCACCGGCCAAGCCATCAACGTCGATGGCGGTCTCGTCATGTTCTAATTTCAGATTGCAGATTGGAAATTGTGGATTTACGACCGAGGGCTGCCGCATGCGTCCAGAGCTACAATATTTGAAATCCGCAATCTCAGATCTGCAATGGAGGAGTCTCCCGTGTATGATTTTGGCTACGAGATCCACGACGCAGTCGCTACCATCACGCTAAACCGCCCGGATGTGCTGAATGCGTTGACGCTCGAAACCTATGCCCAATTGCGGGATCTATTCGCCGAGTTGGGATCGAAAGACGACGTGCAAGCCGTCGTCATCACCGGAACCGGACGGGCCTTTTGCTCCGGCGGCGATGTCCACAGGATCATTGGGGAGGTGCTTGACCGTGACATGCGGGAGCATCTCGAGTTTTGTCGAATGACGGGCCATCTCGTGCGCAACATGCGCATGCTTTCCAAGCCGATTGTCGCGGCCATCAATGGACTCGCAGCCGGGGCGGGCGCCGTTATCGCGCTGGCTTCGGATTTGCGCATCATGGCCGAAGATGCCAAATTCGCATTCCTTTTTACGCGCGTCGGTCTCACCGGCGCGGATATGGGGGCTGCCTTTTTGCTTCCCCGCATCGTCGGGCAGGGGCGCGCCCTCGAGTTGCTCATGTTGGGCGATGATGTGGATGCCAGGCGCGCCGAGCAAATTGGCCTCGTCAACCGGATTGTACCCAAAGCTCAGGTATTGCCCCTTGCGCAGGAATGGGCCGCCCGCCTCGCCCACGGGCCGACCCTTTCGACAGGATTGACAAAGATCCAGGTAGATAATGAATGGGGGATGGACATCGCCTCCGCGGTCGAATCCGAGGCGCAGGCGCAGGCGCTCATGATGATGGGGCAGGACCACCGCGCATTCTATGAAGCGTTTAAGGAAAGACGCAGGCCCGAATTCAAGGGACGGTAGCAGACAATCATGGACAAACAAATCCTCAATCCCGAAGCGCTCGTCAAACCGGCCGGTTACTCGCACGGTGTATTGACGCGCGGTGGTCGACTCCTCTTCCTCGCAGGACAGCCTGCTTCCGACGTCAATGGCAAGATCGTTTCACCGGGCGACATCGCGGCGCAGTTTACCCAGTCATTTGCCAACCTCAAAACAGTCGTGGAGGACGCAGGCGGCGCGATGACCGACATCGTCAAGCTGACCTTGTACGTCACCGATAAGGAGGCCTACCTGGCCAACTTGAGGCCGATCGGGGGCGCCTATCGTACCTTTTTCGGCCGCTACTATCCCGCGATGACCCTCGTCGAGGTCAAGAGTCTCTTCGACGCTGAGGCGCTCGTCGAGATCGACGGCATCGCCGTCCTGCCTGACTAGACAGCCAAGAGAATCGATCAAGGTTTCGTTTTCTTCCAGTGCTCGTCAACCTGCAACGGGTTGACCCGTCCGGCCAAGTCCTCAGAGTATATAAAATGGATTTTACCTATAGCCCGGCACAACTAGACGTTCAAGCCCGTGCCCGCGACTTTGCGCAAACACAGCTCGCTCCCCTCGCCCGCGAGATGGATGAGCAAGGTCGTATGCGCCCCGAGCTCATCCGCGAAATTGCCCGGCTTGGGTTTCTCGCGGGCCCCATCCCTCAAGAGTATGGTGGCGGCGGCTGGGACACGGTTTCCCTCGCGCTTTGCTACGAAGAACTCGGGCGGGCGGACTCATCCCTGCGTGGTCTCATGACAGTGCACACCAGTCTCGTTTCCGAGTGCATTCTGCAATGGGGAAACGAGGATCAAAAGCGAAGCTTGCTCAAGTCGCTCGCGCGCGGAGAAATGATCGGTTGCTACTGTCTCACCGAGCCGAACGCCGGGTCGGATGCGGCGGCCATGGAAAGCACGGCTCGGCTCGAAGGGGATGATTACGTAATCGACGGCGAAAAGATCTGGATCACCAACGGTAACATTGCGGATGTCGCGATTGTATTTGCGAATGCCGAGCCGGGCCTGAAACACAAAGGCATTTGCGCTTTCCTCGTCCCGACCAACACGCCCGGTTTTGAGCGCGACAAGATGAGTGGCAAGGAGCTGGGGCATCGGGCTGCAGATCACGCCCACATCCGTTTCAAGGAGATGCGCGTTCCGCGGACGGCCCTGTTGGGTCCACAAGGTGGCGGTTTCAAGGTCGCCATGTCGGCTCTAGACCATGGGAGGTTGGGAGTGGCATCCGGCGCCATCGGGGTCGGCCAGGCCTGCCTCGATGCCTGCGTCGAGTTTGCCAAGGCACGAAGGCAATTTGGACAGCGGATAGGTAATTTCGAAATGATTCAGAGCGCTCTGGCGGAGATGGCGGCGGAGTTGGATGCCGCACGTTTGCTCGTCTATCGTGCGGCGTGGCTTCATGATCAGGGCGCAAAAGCGACCAAAGAAACCTCGATGGCCAAATTCTTCGCGGTCCGTGCCGCGGTCAAAGCGGCAAACGAGGCTGTCTTGATTCATGGCGGGCGCGGTTACTCGAACGAGTACCCGGTCGAGCGCTACTTGCGCGACATCAAGGGCTTGGAGATTTACGAGGGGACTGCGCACATCCAGAGACTCGTCATTGCCCGAGAATTGCTCGGGCGTGAGTAGAGAGTGAGGAGGACGTACTTCAATGAGAGCAGCAGATATACCATTACACTATAACGCCGTCGACATACTGGAGCGTAATCTCGGCGCGCGCTCGGACAAGGTGGCACTCTACACCGCCGCGCGCGAACTGACTTTTCGACAGGTGTCAAATGAGGTGAATCAAGTCGGCAACGCGCTCAAAAAAATGGGTCTCCGGCCTGGAGAGACGGTCGGGATTCTCTTGCCGGATTCGGCCGATTTTGTGACCACCTTTTTTGCCTCTTTCAAGATCGGCGCCGTCGCCGTGAGTATGAACACTCTTCTGACTCCGCCGGAGCATGCCTTTGTCCTACGCGATGCCCGCGTGCGTGTCCTGGTGGTCCACAAATCGCTCGTGCCCCAATTAGAGTCGGTTCGCGACAGTGTCGGATATTTACAGCATGTAATCGTCGTCGATGGAACGGGCCGGCCGGCGGATCCGAGTTATCAGGAATGGATCAAGAACGAGTCCACCGAGCTCAACGCCGCGGATACGCATCGAGACGATTTCTGCTCTCTGAACTATTCGAGCGGAACAACTGGTGAACCGAAAGGCATCTTTCACTCACACAAGGACTATCCTCTCACGTCGCAGCTGTGGGGTGTGGACGTGCTCGGCCTGCGCGAGAACGATCGCACCTTCGCCTCCGCCAAGCTCTTTTTCACCTTCG
The DNA here is from genome assembly GCA_023381515.1 of Chloroflexota bacterium. The sequence continues at coordinate 27,390 of JAMCQI010000061.1, forward strand.
GGACCGGCGGCAATCTGATCTTCCCCTGGTATGTGGGCGCAAGCATCGTTCTCTTCGCGGGCCCCCCTCGAATTCCGACCAATCTCCTCGAGGTGATTGACCGGTTCAAACCGACCATCTTCTATAATGCTCCAACGAGCTATGCCGCCATGCTCGCTGTACCAGATTTCAAGAACAGGTACGACCTTTCGTCTTTGCGACTGTGTGCCTCCGCGGGTGAAGCTTTGCCCGCCCCCATATGGCATGCCTGGAAAGAAGCGACCGGGCTGGATATCATCGACGGGATTGGCTCAACCGAGAACTATCACATCTTCATCTCAAATCGCCCCGGCGACATCCGGCCGGGCAGCACGGGCAAGCCCGTGCCGGGATACGAGGTCAAGCTGGTAGACGAGGAAGGCAAAGAGGTCGCCAAGGGAGAGATCGGGAACCTGCTGGTCAAGAGCGAGACGGCTGCCCAGTTCTACCTGCATCAGTACGCTAACAGCCAGCGCACTTTCCTCGGCGAATGGCTCTTCACTGGCGACAAGTACTATGAGGATAAGGACGGTTACTTTTGGCATGCCGGTCGCTCGGATGACATGATGAAAGTCGGTGGCATCTGGGTCTCGCCGGTTGAAGTCGAGAGCACACTCATCAGCCATCCCGCCGTGCTCGAGTGCGCCGTTGTGGCACAGGCCGACAATGCGAATCTGATCAAACCCAAGGCCTTTGTGGTTCTCAAGGAGGGTTACGCCCCGTCCCAAGAGCTGTCCGCAGAATTGACCAAATACTGCCGGGAAAAGATGGCCGAGTACAAGCGGCCGCGGTGGATCGAGTTCGTCCCCGAATTACCCAAGACGGCCACCGGCAAAATACAGCGCTTCCGCATGCGCCAACCGACAGAGACGCCTAGCTGAATCCCCTCTCCCCTAATCGAGTGAACTTTTCGGTTGGGGCCGTAGATCCCCGAAATCGAAGATCCCCGAAGCGGAGCAGGGGGGACGAAGTGGAGGGGGGAGAGGGTAGGGTCGCTAGACCCCGCGACGCTGGCGAGGCCGGTTTCGCTACGGGTTGCACCGAATTCACACTTGCCACGTGATCCGCGGGCGTTGCGGTGTCCCTAAACCCCGCGTACTTTGCGGTGTGAGGGAGAACAGGGTAGTGCCAGCATTTCTGTCCGCCCCCGAACCTCCCCTATCGAAGAGGGGGCAACTGCTGATGAGCAGTTGCCTTTCGCGGCTTGCGCTGCCTTTCGTGGATTTTGTGTTCCAAACACCCTCGCCGCGTCTCGGTTGCCCCTCTACCAGATTCGTGGTACACTAACGGCATTGCGGCTAGTCAGCTGTCCAGGTCTTGGTTCGCTCGAAAGGATGAGCGAGTAGATGGCGTCTCGGATTCCCGTCCACCAAGCTAGACGCGTTTCGAGGATACGAAAAGCACCTGTCAATCAGCGCGTTTGCCTCAAATGGAGGCCTGCGCGCGCGGAGCGACAGGTGCTTTGCTTTGAGACGCCTCGAGGGCGTAAAAGTTGAAAGGAGGAATCATCTATGCCCAAGCTGCGCACAAACAACATCGATCTCTATTATGAGGCGAACGGCACGGGTCAGCCGCTCTTGTTCATCAACGGGCTTGGATCGAGCACCCGAGATTGGGAATTCCAGGTCGAAGAATTCTGCAAGACCTATCGAGTGATCACTTGCGATCTTCGGGGTCAGGGCAAATCGGATGCGCCCGAGGGCCCGTACACAATTCCCATGTTCGCATCGGATATCGTCGGCTTGCTCAAGGGTCTGGGAGAGGAATCGGCTCACATCGTCGGCATCTCGCTCGGCGGCGGCATCGCTTTTCAATTAGCGCTCGATGCCCCGGCCATGGTTAGGACTCTAGTCATTGTCAACAGCGGCCCAATGCTGACAGCGCCCGGCGGCGATGCGCAAAAAGAGGTCGATTCGCGAGTTGCCATCGTGAAGCAAAAAGGGATGCGCGCAATGGGCCAGGTCCTTGCCCCGGCCCTGTTCCCCAAACCGGAGCACGCTTCTTTGCGCGAGGCTTTTGTCGAACGTTGGGCCGAGAACGACCCCCGCGCCTACATCGATTCGCTCCTTTCCATGGTCGGCTGGAATGTCCTCAGTCAGATCAACTCCATTCGCTGCCCGACACTTGTCGTCTCCTCCGACCAGGATTATTCCCCGGTAGCGCTCAAGGAAGCGTACGTCAAGCTCATGCCGAATGCCGAGCTAGCTGTCATACCGGATGCCCACCATGCGGTCCCCATGGAACAGCCGGAGGCGTTCAATGCGACCTTGAGGCAATTCCTTGCCAAGCATAGCTGATATTCGCAGATTATGGGTGAGGTGATATCCCTTGAGAAGCCTCACCCGTTACCAATCGACTTTCAGCTGTTCAAGCGCGGGCACGCGGCCACCGACAAGCGGCTCCGTTACATTGACCTGACCGCTGCGATTCTCGGTCCCGACGGCATGGCCCGATCGGGCATTGTATCGTTTCGATGGCCCGCATCCCAACAAAAAGGGCTATGCCAGGTGGACGGCCATCATCAAGCCGGTTCTACTTGCGGATTTGATGCATTCATCGTGATTTGATGGGGAAACTCGGCCCGGTCCTCGCCGGTCCGTCACTCGCATCCCCACATCGACGAAATAATCGCCATCCGCCAGCCTCACAGCTAACGAGTTTCAGGTCCCTGGACTACGCGATCTCTACTGCCTTCTCCGAGCGAAGCGGAGACCCCGTGGACAATGCGGGGTGCCTTCTCCCTACTGCTTTCTGCTTTCTCTCCCCTGCCCCTCTTCCGCCTTCATCCTTCATCCCTCATCCTTTTCACCGCACTCCCGCCGACATGCGCTCCGCGCGGGCCTTGACGTGTTCGATCTCCGCCAACGCCGCATTCAACCTGCGTTCGTAATCCTCCGTCGTCCTCTTCAATTGCGACTTGAGGTTCTCGTTCTCTTGCTTCATCGCGCCGACTTGCTGCTCTGCCCCATGGGCGATCCGTCCCACTTCCGCCTTCTGCGCTTCGTTCTCTCGGAGCAAGGACTCTATCTGGTCCGTGTTCTCCTTCAAGCTGTGCGCCATCTCGGCCTTATGGCTCTCGCTCTCCTGGAGGGCAACCTCTTGTCGGCGAGCAATGCCCGCGTACTCGTCTTTCAGACGAGCGAGCTCTGCTTCGATCTTCTTGTTCTCTCCGACCGCGAATTCAAGCTGCTGTTCAATGCCGGATGGAACCGAGGAAATGGTCAGCCAGCCCAAGGAGAGCTGGCCGCGCTTTAAGTAGAATCCGCCAAAACGTGCGATCGCGATCAATATCCCCATCTCGGCCCTCCTTCGCTTCAAGCCTCGTCATCTCCATCATTTTCATCTACATTACGCTACAGCCCACCCGCTAACTTTGCCCTTGCGTCAAGATTATATTCCTTTATCAGTCGTTCGGCGGCGATGCGTGTCCCGTGCCGCTCCATGCGGCCTGCCACTACCTGAGCACGCGCCGTCACGTCCGGCTGCAGGCCTTCGCGCAGCGCCTCGACCAGGGCGTCCACGGTGAGGTCATCGCGCGTGGGGCCAAATACGCCCACACCCAACTGCTGCACACGGTGGGCCCAGTAGAATTGATCATAATTGTGGGGGATAATAATCTGCGCTCTACCCGCCCGCGCCGCCGCGGTCGTGGTCCCGGCGCCGCCGTGGTGCACGATCGCGGCCACCCGGGGGAGCAGCTTTTCGTGATTGACGTCGCCAATCGAGAGGCAGTCGTTACCTGTGTCGCTCGGCGTGAGATTTGCCCATCCCTGCGAAAGGAGCGAACGCAGTCCGAGGGCTCGGGCTGCCTCAATCAGCATCCGACCCGTCTGCTCGGACGCCCGCATGCTGCCAAAACCCAGGTAGAGGGGAGGCGTGCCGTCGGCGAGAAAATTCTCCAGGTCTTCAGGCAACGCGGTTGGAGCCGGTAGGGTCCAGGCACCCGTCTGCACTATCTCCAGTCCGGCGGCCGGGAACGCTGGCGCGAGCGCCGGATCGGCGGCAAGCCACGGGCGATCTGTAAACATATATGCCCGCACACTGGTCACGGGACCCAAGCCGGATTTCGCTCGCTCCTCGTTCAGTGTCGTGCCAAAGCGGGCATTGAACTCTTTCTCATTTTCTGTCCATAGCTGCGCATTGACCGTCTCCGGCAGCGAATACGAATAGTGGCCACCCGTTCTCGGCGGAGGATACTTGACCGATGGCAAGACGGCAGGGCAATAGGCCGCAAAGACGTAAGGGATGTTCAGCTCCTCCGCGACGGACCGCGTCGCGATCTGCAGCGCCCCTCCGGCGACGACGAGATCGCAGCCACGTGCCGCTTTTGCGATAACCTGGAATTGCGTGCGCACTGATTCATCGGCCAATCGCTGTAATTGTTCTTGGGAGGGCAGGACCGGTTTGCCCGGCACGGTTCCGCCGGTGAGCTTCCTGAGGTCCGGCCCGATCGGAGTACATTCCAGCCCGTACGACTCGATCCACTCCTTGAAATTGGGAGCCACGCATAACCTCGCGTCGTGTCCCAGCGCTCGCAGTTCCAAGGCGAGCGCCAGGAGAGGCTGCACATCGCCCCGGGAGCCTATCGAGGAAAGCAATACTTGCAAACCACCTCCGACCACGGCTCGAAAAACAAAGCGGCTAGAGCCATAACTCTAGCCGTCCCTTTTTTGTTTGCAGTCATCGTCCCGCAACCAGGGAGGCAACTTGCACCCACGGGTCGCATTATACTTGGCTTCCCTGCCACCGTCAAAGCTCACTCACACGTCCTTTTCATCCCCATCGTCCTCTATCTCCGCCAATTCTCCCGTGACGGCAAAGATCACGCGCTCGCAAAGGTTAGTGACACTGTCCCCTTTCCATAATTCCTCATGCCCCTCTCGTCGATGCTGCAGCGTAAAATGTTGCTCTTCTACTGTATTGGCAAATCGTGCGAAAAAGATCAAGCTTCTCAGCAGGTTCGCGGCTCTTACCGCGTTGCCTCACGAGTCAATTCAACTTTTTGACAAACGTCTCGATTTGTAATATGATTCATTTGTTACGGAGTGCACAAAGAAGTCAAACTGCCATGAATGCAAGGTAGTCGATGCCGATTGACTATTTACCAATCCTCGTCATGATCGTGGTGGTCGTCGCTTTCGCAGCGATTGCTCTCGTCCTCTCTTTTATGACCGGCCCTCGCCGGCCTACCTCCGCCAAGCTGTCGCCCTACGAGTCGGGCATGCCGCCCATCGGATCCGCGCGGCGGCGCCTCCCGATCAAATTCTACCTGACCGCCGTTCTCTTTATCCTCTTTGACATAGAGATCATTTTCTTTTACCCATGGGCCGTCCTCTTTCGCCAATTGAAGATTTTCGGGCTGATCGAGATGGGGGTCTTTATCCTCGTCCTCTCAATTGGCTATATTTACGTCTGGCGAAAAGGGGGGTTCGACTGGGACTGATTCTCCGTGTGCTACGGTAGGTATCATTGGGGGTTGAATGCTCTCTGATCGAACGAAAGAGTTGATCAAGGAACGGATGGGCGAGTATCCGGATAAACGGTCAGCAATTATGGCGGCGCTCCATCTGGCGCAGCACGATTACGGCTGGCTGCCGGACGAAGCCATTCAGGAGTTGGCGGACCTGTTTGAATTGACGACGACCGAGGTTGGGGCGGTCGCGAGCTTTTACGCAATGTTTACGCGGGAAAAGGTAGGCAAGCACACGATCATGTTCTGTAATGACCTGCCTTGTGCACTCGTCGGCGGGGACGAAATGCTGGAGCACTTGGAGCACAAGCTGGGCTGCAAAGCCGGACAGACGACCCCCAACGGGCAGATCACCCTTCGGGAGGCCGAATGCCTCGGCGGCTGCAATCACGGGCCCGTCATGCTGATTGATGGCCAGGAACAGTTGCAGGACTTGACCAACGAAAAGATCGACGAGATCATTGACCGGCTCATGAAAGAGTGAAGCCTGCCGGTTTCAGAGTTGCCGCCAGGTCCAACGTTCGGCGGCGGTGACACGGGCTCGAGTTCGACTTGTAGTGACGCTATCACCGCGATAGTAAAGTCTGGAATCTTATGACTCTGGATCCACTTGCCATACTGGTACTACAGTCGCTCGTCAAGAGCATTGTCGTCATCGTAGTGCTTTTGACGGCCTTTGCCTATTTGACCCTCGTCGAGCGGCTGGTGATTGCGCGTATCCAAGTGCGTATCGGGCCAAACCGCGTGGGCCCGCGCGGACTCTTGCAGCCGATCGCGGATGCGCTGAAGATGATCTTTAAAGAGGATATCATCCCGGCGCAAGCCGACAAGCTGGTCTATATCGTTGCTCCCGGCCTGGCGGTTGGGACGGCACTGCTCGCATGGGCAGTGATCCCCCTCAATCCGTCGGTCACCATTGGCGGATACAAGATTGACTTTTATGTCGCCGACGTCAACGTGGCCGTTCTCTACCTGCTCGCTATCGGGTCGCTGGGCGTATACGGGATCGTCCTCGGAGGATGGAGCTCGAACAACAAGTATTCGCTCCTCGGCAGTCTGCGTTCCACGGCCCAGATGATCAGCTATGAGATTTCGCTCGGCCTCGCTCTGGTCGGCGTGCTTATGGTCAGCGGCACGCTGAGTCTCGTGCAGATTGTCCAACAGCAGTCCACCTTTTGGAATGTGCTGTGGCAGCCGCTCGGATTTGTCATCTATCTCATCTGCGCCGTGGCAGAGGTCAACCGGCTGCCTTTTGATTTGCCCGAGGCGGAAACGGAACTCGTCGCCGGATATCAGACCGAATACGCCTCGCTCAAGTTCGCCTTGTTTTACATGGCCGAATATATCAATATGCTGACCGTCAGCGCGATCGCCGCGACCATGTTTCTCGGCGGCTATCAAGGTCCATTCGGGATCTTGCCCGGCATACATTGGCTGATCATCAAGATCGCCTTCTTTATCTTCCTTCTCATGTGGATGCGCGGTACCCTCCCGCGCTTTCGGTACGATCAATTGATGAGTTTCGGCTGGAAGGTCCTGCTGCCGCTGGCGCTGGCAAATATCTTTGTCACGGCCGTAGTGATGGTGCTCCTGGGGCGTTGAAGCTAGAAAGGCGCGGCGTATATGCTCACGGAACTGCGCGGGATTGCGGACAGGCTGAACGAGGAACGGGGCGTGCTCAATCGCGAAGTGGAGTCATTGACGGAGGAGCAGGCGGCCACGATCCGCGTAAACCCCGATTGGACGATCAAGGATGCGCTCGCTCATTTGGCGGGTGCGGAACGCGGCATGACGCGAATGGCCCAGGGGATTGCCAGGGGCGAAAACCCTCAACTCCCCCAGGGCTACAACAACGACGAGTACAACGCCCGGCAGGTGGCGAAACGGAGAGACTTGACTCTCGCCCAATTGCGGGCCGAACTGAACGAGACCCGTGGCGCGCTGATGGCACTACTTGATAGTCTGACTCCCGAGCAGCTCGAGTTGTGCGGCGAGCATCCCATTGCGCGCCAGATCTCACTAAAAGACCTGCTCGTCGTCATCTATAGGCACGAGGCAACTCACTGCAGTGAAATCGCCGACAAGATCCGTGAATCGAAAAAGTAGATGGAACTGATTGTCTTCTCCGTGTTTGCCGCCATGGCGGTTCTCGCCGCGGTAGGCGTAGTGACGCTCCGGAACCCGGTCCACAGCGCACTCTGCCTCGCCGTCGTCTTTGTCTCCCTCTCGGCCCTGTACGTCTTGTTGAACGCGCCCTTCATTGCGGCCGCGCAGGTAATGGTGTATGCAGGAGCGATCCTAATTCTCTTCCTCTTTGTCATCATGTTGCTCAGCCCGGAAACCGAGAGCGGGGAGGGCCCACTCAAGATGCAGCGCTGGCTGGCGGCCCTTTTAGGGATCGCCCTCGTCGTCGAGCTGGGCTTGGTCCTCGGGACGGCAGTGCTTCCGGTCGCGGCGGGTCCGTACTCGCCCGAGCGGCTGGCGCAAATCGGCAATGTCGAGGCAGTGGGTGCACTTTTGTTCAACGATTACCTCCTGCCGTTTGAGATCACATCTCTGCTCCTGCTCGTCGCGATCGTCGGTGTGATTGTGCTGACGAAGAAAGCTGAAACGAAAAGCTAGGCGTTAGGAACTGGCAGGCCACACTATCCGATTTCCAATGTCCAATTTCCCATTTCCAAACCATGTTGACTGCTAATCATTTTACGATACTGAGCGCAACACTTTTCAGCATCGGTGCGATCGGCGTGCTCATTCGCCGCAATCCGCTCATTATGTTCATGAGCATTGAGTTGATGCTCAACGCGGTCAATCTCGCGTTCGTGGCCTTTGCGCGCTATCTGAACGATCTCAACGGACAGGTGATTGTCTTCTTGGTGCTGACGGTGGCAGCCGCGGAAGTTGCGGTGGGGCTGGCGATCATCGTCGCGCTCTTCCGGTCGCGGTCGACGGTGAATGTGGACGAAGTGAACAGTCTCAAAGGGTAGGGTCTCGTGAATCCATGGATGGGTTGAGCAGAGGAGAGTAGAGCGAGTTGACACAGTATCTCTGGCTTGTACCGGCGCTGCCTCTAGCCGGGGCCGTCATTAACGCGATATTCAGCCGCAAGATGCCGCGGAAGCTCGTGAGTGCCATCGCCGTGGGAGCGGTCGGACTAGCTTTTCTCATGGCGATTGTCGAATTCCTGGCGATGCAGGGCGGGGGGGAGCATCGGATTTTTGATCTTCCGGTGTATTCCTGGATCCCGGTCGGCAAATTCCAGGTCAACATCGCGTTGCTGCTCGATCCACTTTCTGCTTTGATGATTCTGGTCGTGACAGGCGTTGGGTTTCTGATTCACATCTATTCAACCGGCTATATGGCCGACGACGAGAGTTATGGCCGGTTCTTTACTTATCTCAATCTCTTTGTGTTCTCAATGCTGATGCTCGTCCTCGGCGACAATTACCTGGTCATGTATATGGGCTGGGAACTCGTCGGCCTATGCTCGTACCTCCTCATCTCGTTCTGGTTCAATCGCCCGTCGGCCGCAGCGGCCGGCAAAAAGGCGTTTATTACAACTCGCGTCGGCGATTTTGGTTTCGGGCTGGGCGTGATCCTGATTTTCGTCACCTTTGGAACGCTCAACTTTAGCACCGTTTTTGATCAAGCCCCCAAGCTCTTCCAAGCGGGCGCGCCGGTCATCACGGCCATCACGCTCCTCTTGTTTGCGGGCGCTGTCGGCAAATCCGCGCAACTCCCGCTGTACGTCTGGCTGCCGGATGCGATGGAAGGGCCGACGCCGGTGAGCGCGCTCATCCATGCGGCGACGATGGTGACCGCTGGCGTCTATATGGTAGCGCGCTCGCACGTGCTCTTTTCGCTCGCCCCGCTTTCGTCCGAGGTCGTAGCCGTGATCGGCGCCGTGACGGCACTGTACGCCGCAACGATTGCGCTCGTGCAGATGGATTTAAAGCGTGTACTTGCCTACTCGACCATTTCTCAGCTCGGGTACATGTTCCTCGGGGTCGGCGTGGGCGCCTTTGGCGCAGGTATTTTCCACCTCATGACGCACGCCTTTTTCAAGGCGCTGCTCTTCCTCGCGGCAGGAAGCGTGATGCACGCGATGAGCGGGATTATCGACATGCGACAATTGGGCGGCCTACGCAGCAAGATGCGCTGGACGTATATCACTTTCTTGGCCGCCGCGCTGGCCATTTCCGGTTTCCCGCTCTTTTCGGGCTTTTTCAGCAAGGACGAAATCCTGGCGAGCGCTTTTGAATCGGGCCACACGGTCTTGTGGGGGATTGGTCTTATCACCGCGGGCTTGACGGCTTTTTATATTTTCCGCGCCTTTTTCCTGACCTTCCATGGGGATCCGCGTTGGGTCCCCGCAAAGAGCGCGGGGGGGACCAAGCGGACAGCCCAAGCAGGCCGCGCCCAGACGAAGGGCAGCGTGGTTTCGCCGACTGTGGGTCACGGAACCGCGACCTCGGAACACGCGACTCTTCATCCCCATGAGTCTCCGGCGAGCATGACAGTCCCGCTCATGATCCTCGCGGTCTTGTCGGTGATTGCGGGCGTGGTGGGGCTTCCGAGCGTCCTCGGCCCGAATCTGCTGGAAGGATATTTCGCTCCGGTTTTCGGCGAATTGACTACGCCTACCCCCGCGGCAACGGAATGGCTCTTGATTGCCGCCTCGGTCGTCGCAGGGCTGGTCGGCATCGGAGTTGCATACTGGTTCTACATCGTTAGCCCTGAGATGCCGGTGAATCTGGCGGCCCGGTTCAAATCGGTCTATAACGTGCTCTGGAACAAGTACTATGTGGACGAAATCTACAGCGCCGTGACGGTCCGGTTCGGACAGAGCCTGGCCACGTTCTTATGGCAGGACGTGGACGTGGGCGTTATCGATGGGATCGCGAACGGCTTGGGGCAAGCGCTGGGCGCGGCGAGTCGCGGGCTGCGCAGGATTCAAACCGGCTATGCCCGTGCTTATGCTCTCGCGATGCTCGGCGGAACGGTACTCGTAATTGGCTGGCTGATCCTGAAATAGCACACTGGTTGTGGACATGAATTTTCCGTTTCTTTCTCTCTTGATCCTCGTTCCGCTTGTGGGCGCCGTGTGCGTGGCCTTGGTTCCACACGGGAATGACCGCGCGATCAAATGGGTCACGCTCGTGACGGTGCTCCTCAATTTCGCTCTCGGGGTCGCCGTCTTTTTGGGTTTTCGCGTGGGCACCGCCGATATGCAGTTCGTCGAGCGGGCGCCGTGGATTCCCCAGTTGGGTATCTCGTGGTACGTCGGCGTCGACGGACTAAGCCTGCTCCTTGTCGTTCTGACCGCTTTCCTGATGATCATTGCGATCGGCGGATCTTGGAACGCGATCACGGATCGGGTGAAGGAATACAATATCCTCTTTCTGATCCTCGAAGCGGGTGTCGTCGGAGTCTTTGTCTCGCTTGATCTCTTTCTGTTCTATGTGTTTTGGGAATTCACACTCATTCCGATGGCGCTTCTTATCGGCATCTGGGGGCACGGCCGACGCATCTACGCGGCGGTCAAGTTCATCCTGTTCACCATGTTCGGGTCGACACTGATGCTCGTCGCGTTGCTGGTCCTCGTGTTTGTCCACCAGCAGGCGACCGGTACGCTGACCTTTGCGCTCACGGACATTGTCAAGACGCCGATACCGTCCTCCCTCCAGATGGTTCTGTTTGCGGCGTTTGCGCTGGCCTTTGCCATCAAAGTACCCATGTTCCCATTCCACACGTGGCTTCCCGACGCCCACGTGGAGGCGCCCACTGCCGGGAGCGTAATCCTCGCGGGTGTCTTGCTGAAGATGGGGACGTACGGTTTTCTGCGCTTTAATCTTCCGCTGTTTCCGCAGGCGGCGCACGATGCGGCTCCGGTGTTGATGGTCCTTGCGATCATTGGGATCATCTATGGCGCGATGGTTTCGGCCGTCCAGCGCGATATCAAGAGCCTGGTCGCTTTTTCCAGCGTGTCCCATCTCGGGTTTGTGATGCTCGGCTTGTTTGCCTTTAACGCCCAGGGGATAAGCGGCAGTGTGCTGCAGATGGTCAATCACGGCCTTTCGACCGGGGCCTTGTTCCTCCTCGTCGGCATGTTGTACGAGCGCAGGCATACGCGGCTCATCTCCGATTTCGGCGGAATTGCCAAGGTCATGCCGACCTTTGCCGCCTTCTTCTTGATCGTCATGTTCTCTTCCGTTGGTCTACCCGGGCTGAACGGGTTCGTGGGGGAATTCTTGATTCTGGCGGGTGCATTCCAGGCGAATGTCTGGTACGCCGCGTTCGCCGCGACCGGCGTCGTCTTGTCGGCTGTCTATTTACTGTGGATGTATCAGCGTGCGATGAACGGACCGGTCACAAACGAGGCGAACGCTCATCTGCCAGATCTGTCGATGCGGGAGATTTCTCTACTGGTTCTCCTGGTGATCTTTATCGTTTGGATCGGAGTGTATCCGCGTACTTTCCTGGATCCGATGCAAGCGAGCGTCGCCAATCTGCTTACGATCGTCAAGTAGCTATCTTCCTGCTTTCAATCTTGATCTCTGAATTCCTATGACTCTCAACATGCCGGATCTCAATCTGAGAATTGTCCTGCCCGCTCTCATCGTCGCCGTCAGCACGCTCCTTGTGTTGATCGGCGAGCTGATTGTGCCAATGGAGCGTAAGCGGTGGCTGGGATATGGGAGCCTCCTGGGTTTGCTCGCGGCCGCGGTGGCAGCCGTCGGTCTGTGGAATGTGAATGCGACCGGGTTTAGCGGGATGGTGGTGGCCGACAACTTTGGCCTCTTTTTGACCTTGGTGATTCTTATCGGGGCCATCATCAGCATCCTGCTCTCGATTGACTATACTCACGCCCAGCACATCGACCGGGGCGAGTATTATGTGCTTTTGCTTGCGTCAGTGACGGGCATGATCTTGATGACCACGGCCACGGATTTGGTCGTCGTTTTTCTCGCGCTGGAATTGCTCTCCTTGCCCTTGTACATCTTGGCGGCGTTTCAGAGAGATACCTCCTGCTCGCTTGAAGCGGGATTAAAGTACTTTATCCTGGGTGCTTTTTCCTCGGCGTTCTTTCTCTATGGAGTGGCCTTCATTTATGGCGCGACTGGGACGACGAATCTGTCGCGTCTGGCAACGCTTGTTCTCGCGAGCAGCGCGAGAAATGACTTGCTCTTGATTGGATTTGGCTTGCTCCTCGCCGGCTTTGCTTTCAAAGTCGCCTTGGTCCCGTTTCACTGGTGGACGCCGGACGTATATGAGGGCGCGCCCACTGCGGTGACGGCGTTCATGAGCGTGGCGGTCAAGGCCGCCGCTTTCGGTGCGTTCTTTCGTGCCTTTACGGCGCTGCCCGCGCCGGTAATTGATTGGCGGATCGCGCTCGCGGTCCTCGCGGTCTTGACGATGACGCTCGGCAACGTGACGGCGCTCCTCCAGTCGAACATCAAGCGCATGCTGGCCTATTCCAGCATCGCGCACGCCGGCTATATCCTGATTGCACTGGTGGCCCTCGGCCAGTCGGGGACGGCTAGTGCCCTTTTCTATCTCCTCGCCTACACGCTCACGAACCTTGGCGCTTTTGGCTCTGTGATTGCGTTGAGCGGAGGAGGACGCGAGCGTTTGAACATCGGCGATTTCGCGGGCGCCGCGCGCTCTCATCCACTGATCGCCGCCGTAATGAGCATTTGTTTGCTCTCGTTAGCCGGTTTCCCGCCTTTTGCTGGGTTCGTCGGCAAGTTCCTGATCTTTGGCGCCGCCGTACAAAACGGATGGACCTGGCTCGCCGTGGTAGGCGTCCTAAACAGTCTCGTCTCGGTATATTTCTACCTCCGCCCGGTTATCCAGATGTACATGAATGAGCCGGCGGCAGAGGAGCCAGGCGCATCGACGGGCGTAAGCGTAACGCGCGTTGCTCCGCTGGTTGGATTGGCGCTCTTGGTGGCCGTCATCGGGGTGGTTGCGCTCGGGGTTTTCCCGTCTCCCGCGATTGCGTTTGCACAAATCGGGATAATGCGTTAAAATTGTAGAGTACTCACCGATGCTGGCGTTGAGCACGAACCGATGGCGGTTCGTGCTTTTTCGCATTCTAGGCCGGCATCCGACTCCGCGAGAAAAGGAATGGGTATGGACGGGCAGACACGCCTGCGCATCGCCGACGTCGAGGAGAGGCTCGCCCGGGATCACGGGAGTACGGCCGTTGATTTCCTGGACAAGGTGGCGGAAGAACTAAAGCGAAATTTCCCGCGCTATACCGGCGTCTATATCTATCTCCTCGAAGGGGACACTTTGGTGCTGGGGCCCTACCGAGGGCGTCCAACCGAGCACACACGCATCCCGGTAGGCGCGGGCGTGTGCGGCCGCGCCGCTCGGATCGGTCAGACGGTTGCTGTGGATGACGTGGCCAGCGATCCCGAGTACCTGGCTTGCAGTCTGGAGACACGGAGTGAAATCGTGGTGCCGATTCTGCAAGGCACGCAGGTAATGGGTGAAATTGACATCGACAGCGATGTGCCCGCCGCCTTTACCGATGAAGACAGCCGGTTCCTGGAGGAGGTTGCCGCGATGGCGGCGAGGCGACTATAGCCACTATGCATTCCTTGGCTCAGTTTTTTCAGACCAACAGCGTTATCGTCACGTTTGTTTACGGCGAGGCCTTTTTCGTCCTGGGGCTGGCCATCGCTCTGCAGTCGCGGAAGCACAGCCAGCTCCCCCTCGCAAAACGCTTGTGGCTGCTCTCGGCTTTCGGATTCATCCACGGGATTTATGAATGGGGCGCCGTCTTTATTCCGATTCAGCAGACGTATCTGCCCGCGGGCGCGGTCAGTATTCTGCGAGTCCTGCAACTGGTGCTCGAAGCGGTCTCGTTTCTTGCTCTTTTGCAGTTCGGCGCCGAACTTATCGCGCTCGGATCGAAGCGCTTGAGATGGCTGAGCACACTGCCGGCGCTGGGATTTCTCGCTTGGACGCTCGCGATGTTTGCCGCCGAGACGCAACCTCGCGTCACTCTCGATCAGGTACTCGTCTTGGGAGATATCTTGGCGCGGTACGGTATGGGCGTGGCAGGCTCGATGGCCGCTGCGTGGGGCCTGTGGTGGCAGGCAGAGCAGGTCCGCGAAATGGATTTGCCCCGAATCTCGAACTATTTTCGTGCTGCGGCGTATGCCTTTGTGGCCTATACCTTTGCGAGCGCAATTGTGCCGCAAGCAGATTTTTTTCCTGCTTCGGTCATAAACTACGACACCGTGCTGAACACGATCGGCGTCCCAGTACCCGTCTTTCGGGCGATCTTGGGAGGTCTGATCGCGTACTTGATCATCCGCGGCTCGGAGATTTTCGACATTGAAACGGACCGTCTGCTTGAAGAGGTTGCGCAGGCGCGAGCAGTAGCGGCGGACCGAGAGCGCATCGGCCGCGAGCTGCACGATAGTATTATCCAGTCCCTCTACGCCGCCGGATTGATGCTGGAGGATGCCTCGTTGACGATTGACGAGGACACGGCCCAGGCCAAGGAGCACATCGAGGGGGTGATTGTCTCACTCAACCGGGCGATCCGCGACATCCGCCGCTACATTCTCGATTTGAGAGGCGAAGTCAGCCTTGGAAATCTGACCGACAGCCTTAACGAAATGGTGCGCACCTTTCGCCTCGACACGCTCGTCGACGCTGGGCTGCAAGTCAAGGGGGATGTCCGGACGGCATTGAAACGAGAGGAGACGAGCCACGTATTAACCATTGCGCGTGAGGCACTCACGAATGTGAGCAAACATGCCCAAGCGACCCGTGTCGACGTGACACTCGATTACCGTCCTCATGAGATAGAGCTGGATGTTGCCGACAACGGAGCGGGTTTCACGAAGGATGGGGATGGAGCGGGAGCTGGCACTGGCGAGCACTTGGGGTTGAGAAACATGGAGGAGCGGGCGCGCATCATCGGCGCGTCGCTGACGGTCGAGAGCGAGCCAGGAAAGGGGACGCGTGTGCGCCTGCTCATGCCGCTGAGGCCCGATGAACCAGGTGAAACGGAGAAGTAGAATATGAGGATTCTTTTAGCGGATGATCACGAGATCGTGCGTCACGGTCTGAAAATGCTGTTGCGGCACGATCCGGAGTTCGAAGTGGTGGGCGAAGCTGCGACCGGGGGAGAAGCCGTCGAAAGGGCGCTCGAACTGAAACCGGATGTCGTCGTCATGGATATTCGGATGCCCGGGAAGAGCGGGATTGAGGCGACGAGAGAGATCAAAGCGGCGCGCCCCGACACCAAAATCATCATCTTGACTTCGTATGCGGAGGACGAGCTGCTGTTTGACGCCATTGACGCCGGTGCATCCGGCTATGTCCTCAAGCAGATTGGAGTTGAGGACTTGCGCAAAGCGTTGCATCGGGTGGGGCAGGGAGAATCTCTGATCGACCCGGCGCTGACGCAAAAGGTCTTTGCCAAGGTCCGGGAGGCGACCCGCCGGGCGGAAGGTGATGCTTTTGCCGACTTGAGCGAACAGGAGATGAAGATCCTCGCTCTGCTCGCGGAGGGCAAGACGAATCGTGAGATAGCCGGACAGGTATTTTTGAGCGAAAAGACTGTGAGGAATTACGTGAGCTCAATTCTTAGCAAGCTGCACATGTCGACCCGGGCACAGGCCGCCGCGTATGCAGTCCAGCACAGAATCCAAGACCACCTGCCGCAGGATTAACATAAGCCCCGCGCCTTGCTCATTCGCTTGACAATGCTCGGCCAGTTGTGGTAAACTAGCGTCGCAGTCACGAAGAGGCATTTTTGCGGGCAAAGGTTGGCAATCGAGATTCACGGTTGCCTCTCTGGAGCGCATGATGGGCAAGGCATGCTTTCCTATAGAGGCGTGAGGCAGCTAGCTCCACGCCTTTTTTCTTGCCCAGCGTCGATTCGAGTCGTGATAATACATGCGGGCCGTTAGCTCAGTTGGTAGAGCATCTGCCTTTTAAGCAGAGAGTCGCGGGTTCGAGTCCCGCACGGCCCTTGTTCTCTGGCAAACAAGCCGTCCGTCGCTCATCCTATCGCTTGGCGAGAGCCCGGCTTAAGGATGAGAGGAACTTCCCGACTCCCTGTCCCGCACTTGCTGGAACAAAAGTGACGGGACGCGGTTGCCTCACGAAAAAGCAAGTGAGGGCGTCCCCTTTGGGGACGACGACAACTGCAACAGAAAATAGACCAACCGCTTGGGCGGTGATGGCTGAAACGGTGGGGTAAGAGCCCACCAGCGTCGCGGGCAACTGCGGCGGCTAGGTGAATGTCCAACTGGGAGCAAGGCGGGTGGGATCGGCTCGCAAGCGCAGTTGATTCCCGTCGCAGCGGCGATGCCGGCGCGGAGCAACACTCCGCCAAGTAATCTCCGCCACCCGGATGTCATCCGGGTGAGACAGATGACGGACAGAACAGAATCGGGGGTATGGCTTGCTTGCCATTTTATTTTTTGGCCCGCGGACGCGTACTTTCATCCGCCGAAATAGAAAGGGGGCAAAACCCTTCTGATGCGCGCAGAAATTCTGTTTCCGCACAAGAGTGTTTCTTCGCTCGCCGCAATCCGCGACAGCAAATGGCGTGAGTTGGCCCGGCGGGTGTCTAGCTTGCCGGAGGACCATCCGGAAAGCTTGGCATTCTCGCTCATGATGATCCGGCATTGTAGTTGTCTCGACTGCAATCCCGATCGTTACAAGGCGCTGATGGGTTGTTCGGCATGCGCCAAGCGCACGGTAGGCGGGTTCAAAGGGGGCGATGAAGTGCTCTTGCGATCGTTCCAAAAGGCGAAAGCTGAGGTGGATGATTTCCTAAGGGACCATCCGAGCCAATAGGCTTGACAACAGGCGAGACTTTCGGACTTGCGAGACATATCGCGTGGTCTGGTGCACGTCTCGCCCCGGCGGAGATCGCCTAGTCTTCAATCCTACCCCCTCTTTCCAAACGGGAAGTGGGGGATTTTGTTGTGTGCGGTGGTCGGCGGCCTTTGCGCGCATCGCCCTACGGGTCGAATCAGAGTCATTGAGCGCGAAATGTTGACGGCGCGCGTCAGTTGTGCTATGATGGCAGAGTCATGCCACAATGTACCTGACTTGGAGGTTGGGCAGTGAAGCGTTTGGCGATGGTTGCGTCTATGGCATGTATCGCGGTAGGCGCAACCGCGTGTACGCGAGAAAAACCACCTGTGATATTGCCCACACCTGCAGGTATAGCCCTCCAACCCGGCACTCCCATTCTGCCATCCGACACGCGCGTCGTGTCGCCTACCCTCACTGTGAATCTCACTCCGACCGTAGATTCTACCGAGATACCGACCGCGACGGCCGTCATCCTGGTTCGCCCTACTGCGTCTACCTCTTCGCCCGTACCAGCAGGCGGAACGCTCGTACCCGCCACAAGGCAGACGAGCTACACGGTCCAGCTGGGAGATTGGCTGAGCAAGATTGCACCGCGCTTTGGAGTCACGACCCAAGCGATTGTCGCGGCCAATCCCGGAATGGATCCGAACCATATTATACCGGGTCAGGTCATCAATATCCCTTCGAACAGCCCGGCACAGACGACGGCTCCCTCAGGGGTAGGGATGGGCGGTCCGATCACTTATACGGTCCAGCGTGGCGACTGGTTCTCTGCAATTGCGCGCAAGTTCGGGGTGACTGCGGCGGCATTACGGGCGGCGAACCCAGGGGTCAGCTCCGCGATCGTCTATCCGGGGCAGGTGCTGAATATTCCTGCGAGCTCGGCCAGCCCAACACTGCCGGCGCCCGGGGCGGAAGGCCAAAGCCAGACGCCAACGCCGACCCAGAGTGAGGTATACACCGTCCAGCCGGGAGACAGCCTTTTTTCCATCGCGGTACGATTCCATACGACGCCATATGCGTTACAGATGGCGAACCATCTAGCCAATCCTAATTTCGTATACACCGGCCAGCGACTTGTGATTCCATAGAACCTCCAGGTTGCGGGAAAGCGCGTATCAAGATTCGCGTTTCTTGGGGCAATCGCCAACGTTGTAAGAAGTAGGTGTCCATTATGGGCGAGCAACTGATTCGAAGTGAGTACCTTTATCGCGGACGAGTCATAACTTTGCGGCTTGACCAAGTCCGATTGGATGGTGAGCACAAAAAAGTGACCGTTCGAGAGATCGTGGAGCACCGGGGGGCGGCGGTCATCATTCCAATGGACGACCAAAACCGTGTCTTGATGGTCCGCCAGTATCGCGCCGCGGCCGCGCGCGAGCTTCTGGAGGTGCCGGCAGGAACTATGAATGAAGGTGAGGATCCGGCCATGTGCGCGACCCGTGAGCTGAAAGAGGAGACAGGCTATCAGGCCGGGGTGTGGGAGCCGTTGGGCCACATTTACTCAAGCCCAGGTTTTTCGACGGAGAAGATGCACCTCTTTCTGGCCCGCCAACTCAGACAGTCCCAAGCGTCCCCCGAGGAGGACGAAGACATCACGGTCCAGTGGGTGCCTCTCGGCGAGGCGATTGGCATGATCGAGCGAGGCGAACTCGTGGATGCCAAGACGATTGTGGGGCTCTTGCGAGTCGCCCGAAGAATTGACGGTTTGAGGAAGAAGTAGGAACGGATATGATCATTGCGTGGGGTGATAAAGTCGGTCTGCGCCCTTTCGAGGACCGATTGAGCGATGGCGAGATGGCTCGAGTGTATCGTTGGAGTCGAGACGAGCAGATACTGCGGTGGAGCGGCGGAGCACCCACCGACCTCTCTCTGAACGAGTTCAAGGAGCGGCTGCAAAACGATCAAAGCTTTGCGCCTGGCAATCGCCGTGCTTTTTACATCGTCACCCATTCCGGAGAACTGATTGGGCGGATCGGCTGTTTCGCGATCGATTGGGACGAACGGAAAGCGGAAATGGGGATCGTCATTGGCGAACAGGCATACTGGGCGCAGGGCTACGGCCGGGATGCAGTGACGACTCTCCTTCGGCACCTGTTCGATACTACTTCGCTGCGGACTATCAATTTGTTCACGTACCCGGACAATCTGAGAGCGCAGCGATGCTTTAGCGCGTGCGGTTTCCGCGTTCTGGGGAGCGCACGTCGTTTCTCGCCAGACGTCGGCGAATTCGATGGGCTGGAGATGGCGATTACGCGTGATGAATTTTCCAAGGGCGTTCCACGCCAACTCCCCAGCCGGAGGCAAATTCCAGCGAAGGAACAAAAATGAGTGGTCGCGATCTCTTGATGATTCCAGGCCCGATCAACTTTGACCCGGGAGTCTTGCGTGCATTGAGTGCGCCGACGGCCGGTCACACGTCGCCCGAGTTTGTGGCGTGTTTTCGCCAGGCTCTAGAGTGGATGAAGCAGGTTTTTCAAGCCCCCAACGGGGTGCCATTCGCGGTGGCAGGATCGGGGACCCTCGCGATGGACATGGCTGTCTGCAATTTGACGGAACCGGGAGATCGCGCGGTAGTGGTCTCCACTGGCTATTTTAGCGACCGAATGAGCGCCATCCTCGAACGCTATGGCGCGGCGGTTACGACTCTGCGCGGTCCTGTCGGAGACACCGTTCGAATGGAGGAGGTTCGGGTAGCGCTCGAGCGGGTACACCCGAAGATACTAGCTGTGACTCATGTCGACACGTCGACCGGAGTCGCCGTGGACGTCCTCGCCTTGTCCAAGCTAGGGCGACAATATGATGCGGTTGTCGTCGTGGATGGGGTGTGCTCGATTGCCGGCATGGAATTCCAGCAGGAAGACTGGGGTGTGGACGTTGCCCTGACTGCCTCGCAGAAGGCAATCGGCGTGCCGCCGGGGCTGGGTCTCTTGGTCGCGTCCCCGCGCGCGATTCAAGTGTTCCGGGACCGTAAGCACCCAGTGGCAAACTATTATGCAGACTGGACGAACTGGCTGCCCATTATGGAAGCCTATCTCGCCGGCCGGGGAGCCTACTTTGCCACACCTGCGGTGAACATGATCTACGCCCTTCACGAGGCCCTGCGGCAGATCCTCGACGAGGGATTGGAGGCGCGGGCGGCGCGGCACAAGAAGCTGAGCGATGCGTTTAAGGCAGGCGTGGAGGCGATTGGCTTGAAACAGGTGCCGGTAGGCCCGGAAGTCGCAGCCACCACGATGAGCGCGATCTATTTTCCCGAAGGCATGGATGCCAAACTTGTTAACAAGATTCGCGAGCGGAATGTAGTAGTCGCCGGCGGCATCTATCCTCCGATCCGCGACAAGTATTTCCGTGTCGGACACATGGGTGTTGTCAATCCGGCGGATATTTCTGCGACGCTCGCGGCGATCGAGGGCGCTTTGCTCGCGTCCGGTTTCGGCTTCGAGTTGGGCGCCGGAGTCAGTGCGCTCGAAAAAGCTCTGGTGTGAGGGGTTCGGGGCACCTCTTTGCTTCAAATCCCTAAAGCAGTTGTTTGAATACGCGGATGCTAGCGCGCATTGGGCTCGTCGTTCTTGTCATTATACTGGCCTTGATATTGGTGCCCAACGCGCGTTCTCTCTATGGGGGCCTATTCTTTTATATCCCCGATGCGGTCAGCCATCTCGTCCTAAGCTATGCCGGACAATGACGGCCGCCCGTTCTTTTTCCTCATCATGCGCTTTCGTGCTATAATCGCCACGAATGTCCCCCACGCAAACTCGTCCCAAACGCCATTTTCTAGCCATCTTTTGGCTTGCATTCATCCTCTTGCTCACCGCCTGCCATTCCCAGCAGACGATCGCGCCGCGCGTGCTGCATCTCAACCTCGGCATGGAGCCCGCGACGCTCGATCCGGCGCTCGCGTCTGACCCCGGCTCTCAGCAAATCTCCCGCATGATTTTCCTCAGCTTGGTGGATACCGATTCCGCAACGGGTGGCCCCCAGCATGCCCTGGCCACATCCTGGGCAGTCTCGGCCGATGGGCTGGTGTGGGAATTCAAGTTGCGCGACGATGCGGTCTGGGTGCGCTACAACCCCGACAATCAACGCATCGAGCAAAAGCGCCCGGTGACGGCCGACGATGTTGTGTACAGCTTTCGGCGCATCTTTGACCCACGCGTCGGGTCGTCGTTTGCTCCATTTTTTGCTCCGCTGATTCGTGGGGCGCAGGAACTGTACCGCGCCGATCCGAAAAAAAGGAGTGACGCGGATCTGGAGCCCTTGTTCAATGGTCTGGGCGTCCAGAAGGTGGACGACACCACCGTGCGTTTCTTTTTGCTCAAGCCGGCGAGCTATTTCCCTTCCGTTTTGAGCACCTGGCTGGGTCGCACCCAGCCGCGCGAAGCCATCCAGGCAGGCGCCTCCGCCTGGACGGAGCCGGGCACCCTCTGGACCGACGGTCCCTATGTTGTATCACAATGGGCGCACGGACGCGAGATTGTCTTGCAGAAGAACACTTACTGGTATGATGCCAGCACGGTCCACATCGATGAAATCCATTTTGCCATGATCGGAAGCACCGCCATAGCTCTAGAGGAATACAAAAACGGGAATCTCGATTCGCTGGATCCTTACGGAGGCCTGACGCCGAAGGATGTCGCGAGCCTGGAAGAGGATCCGGTCTTGAAGGGCCAGCTTCGGATCGTGCCCAGTTTGTGTTCACAATACTATGGGTTCAATACGGCCAAGCCGCCCTTCAACGACGTGCGAGTCCGGAAAGCATTCGTTGCGGCCGTGGACCGCGACACCGTCGTGAGTTCAGTCGTACAACTTGGTGAGCCGGCGCGCTGGTTTGACCGGCCGGGGCTCTTTGCTTCCCTGGATGTATCTGACACGATTGGCGTGCCGTTCAATATCAACCAGGCGCGAGAGTTGTTGAAGCAGGCCGGATATGGGGCTGCGAAGAATGAAAAAAAGTTGCCCGTGATCGACCTCGGGCTCAACACGGATGATATGCACAAATATGTTGCCGAGACCCTGGCGCAAATGTGGAAAAACAATCTCGGCGTCGAAGTTCGAGTGACGGAGACGGACTGGAAAAAGTATCTGCAATTGCTCCATGACGACCCGCCGATGATATTCCGCTTTGGATGGTGCGCGTATTATCCCGACACGGCGAGCTTTGCAGGAGTCTTCCATTCGGGATCGCCGGACAATTTTACCCGCTGGAGCAGCGCGAGCTTCGATCAAGCCGTGGATGCGGCCGCGCGCGAGACGGACATTGAAAAACGGCGCGACCTTTACAGATCAATGGAAAAGATATTGGTCGAGGATGATGCGGTCATCTTGCCGTTGTGGTGGAGCCAGCGGGCTACGCTGACGCGGCCGAATGTGCAGCGCACATACGCGATCACCGACGGATACGAACGGCTCGAAACTTGGAATATGAGGTGATTGCAAGTTCACTCGGTCTGTGCTAAAATAATAAAGCCGCGGACTGGTACCAGCCGCGAGCATGCACGCCAAGCTGTGCCGAAGGTGGGCCCGCAGAATGTCGTGGGCCCTGTGCTGACTGCAAGCATTTGAACAAAGTTTTGCCGCTTGGATCGCCATAATTAATTCTGCGACCGAGACGGAACGACAATGTGTCCATGGGTAACTGTCGCGCCTCCCGGTCGGGAGGCGTTTTGTTTTGCGGATGACTAGACTGCCAGCAGAACCCATTTTGCGTGTAGAGGATGTTCACCATACCTATTTGCCTGCTTCGCGCCGCCCGGTTCAGGCATTACGGGGAGTGAGCTTGGCTGTTGCGCGCGGCGAGTATGTTGCCATCATCGGCCATAACGGGTCCGGGAAATCGACGTTGGCGAAGCATCTCAACGGATTACTCCTGCCGACGCAGGGGGACGTCTGGGTGAAAGAATGGAATACTAGGGACTTCGGGCACCGCCTGGATGTTCGCTCGACGGTCGGGATGGTCTTTCAGACCCCGGACAACCAGATCGTGGCGACGATCGTCGAAGAGGATGTGGCTTTCGGTCCAGAGAATCTGGGCGTCCCCAGGCCCGAACTCATCGCGCGAGTGGATTGGGCACTCGATACGGTGGAGATGCAGGCCTTTCGTCACCGGGCACCCCATTTGCTCTCCGGAGGACAGAAACAACGGGTCGCTCTCGCAGGCATTCTGGCGATGAAGCCGCAAGTCCTAGTGCTGGACGAGTCCACGGCTCTGCTGGACCCGTTGGGGCGCGAGCAAGTGCTCCGGGTCGCCCGGCGACTAAATGAACAAGGCGTCACCATCATTGCGGTCACGCATTTTATGCAAGAGGCGGCGCTCGCAGATCGCGTGATTGTGCTAGACGACGGCCAGATCGCGCTGGAGGGGACTCCGCGGGAGGTGTTCGCTCAACCGGATCGGCTGAGAGAATTGCAAATGGATGTCCCCGAGATCACCGAACTCGCCCAGCGCTTACATGCCCGGTATTACTTTTTTCCCCGCGATGTCCTGACGGTGACCGAGTTCGTGGACGCTGCGACGAGAGGGAGCGGGGAAGCAGGGGATCAGAGGAGCAAAGGAGAGACCCAAACAGAGCTCGGGTCATCTGCAGGTGCACTGCTCCGCCCAGAGGGTGCAAGTCTCCTACGAGCACAAGACCACCTAATCACCCCGACAGACCCCGCGTCTCTGGCGGGGCAATCGCCGAATCGCCCAGCCTCCCAACCTGACGTCGTCGTCTCGATCCACGACTTGCATTACACCTATCTCCGGGGCACGCCTCTGGAATCGGTCGCGCTGCGCGGTGTGGACATGGAGGTACGACGCGGCGAGGTGGTCGGCCTCATCGGCCATACGGGTTCGGGCAAGTCCACGCTCGTCCAACATCTCAACGGCCTCGTTCGTCCTCAGAAGGGGAACGTACGGGTGCTCGAATATGATTTGAATTCGCCCAAGACGGATTTGCGTGCCCTCCGCCGGAGGGTGGGCTTGGCTTTTCAATTTCCCGAATCGCAACTATTTGAGCAGTACGTGGGAGATGACGTGGCGTTCGGGCCGTGGCAGATGGGGCTGCGCGGTGCGGCGCTGCGGGCACGCGTAAGTCAAGCCATGGAGGGCGTCGGGTTGCCGTTTGCGGCCTTTAAGGACCGCCCTCTGTTTTCTCTCAGTGGAGGAGAACGGCGGCGCGCCGCTCTGGCGGGCGTTCTCGCCGTCAAGCCGGAAATCCTCGTGCTCGACGAGCCGACGGCGGGACTGGATCCCCTTGGTCACAAAGACCTCCTGCGGCGGTTGATGGCGATCAAGCGTGAGTGGGGAACGACGCTCGTGATAATCTCGCACAACATGGAGGAGATCGCCGCGCTGTGCGATCGGGTGTACGTCTTGGCAGAAGGGCGAGCGGTGTTATCGGGGACGCCGCGGCAAGTGTTTGCGGAGCCGGAACGACTGACGCGGCTCGGGCTGGGCGTGCCGCCGGTGGCCGAGGCGCTGCATACTCTGCGTCAGGCAGGAATTCCGGTGAACGCGGATGTGCTCACAGTCGACGAGGCGGAGCAGGCGCTGCTTGAGGTCTGGTCGCCGGCACTGGTGCAAGAAAAGGCTGGCGTCAATCCAAGCCTCGCGCGGTGAGGATGAGAACCAATGGAAGAGTTTGAATTCGTCCGCAATATCACGATTGGGCAATACCTGGCGCTCCATTCTTTTGTCCACAGGATGGATCCGCGCGTCAAGTTGATCTGCTTCGTGTTTCTGGTTGGCGCCATTACGTTCACCACGAGCTACACGGCGAACGCAATCCTCCTATTCGTGGTCATCGCCCTCATCCGGGTGAGCCAGATTCCGATTCGCTATGCCTTGAGCGGATTGAAACCGGCGGTACCAGTTGTGATCCTCCTCGCCATCCTGCAAATCACATTCTACACGAGCGGTTTTGCCGGCGGCTCGAACTGCGTTTCCTTCTTCCGGTGGGGACCGATCGACGTGAATTCGTGCGGCGTCCAGCTCGCAGTGGTGTCGGCGGCTCGGTTTGTCGACCTCCTTATCCTCACCAGTCTTCTCACGTTTTCGACGACCGTTACAGAACTGACCCTTGGGACCGAACAGCTCCTTGCTCCGCTCCAAAAGCGGTTCAATTTCCCTGCTCACGAACTCGCCCTGACGATGACCATAGCCCTCCGATTCATTCCAACGTTTGCCGAAGAGCTGGAGCGGATTATGAAGGCACAGGTTTCGCGCGGGGCGGACCTGGGTCAGCGGGGTGCTTTCCGGTTCATCCAGCAGACGCGGTCTTTGCTGCCGCTTATCGTTCCCTTGTTCCTCAGCGCCCTGAGGCGCGCGGAGGAATTGGTCTTGGCGATGGAGGCGCGGTGCTACGTGGGCGGCAGAGGGCGAACGCACTATGTCGAATTCAAGAGTCGGCCGAGTGATTTTGTGGCGTTAGCCATTGTCATCCTTTTCGCAGCCGGGATTTTGCTTTTCCCATTTGCTTATTGAACGGCGAGAAGAATGCTGATAGGGGAGGTGGGTAGCGGAGAATTCTTGGCAAAAGGTGACCTAGAGGAAGGATATTTCATGGGAGACAGAGCGCGTCTAAGAGAGGGACGCGCACAGAGGAGAATTCAAATGGAAACAACTGCGCAATCAGGTCTCTCGGTCCGGAAAATCGTCGTCGCGGGGGTGCTGGCCGCGATTGCCATCCTGTTGGGTTACACGCGTCTGGGCTTTATTCCGGTGCCGAACCTTTCTGGCAATGCGACGATCATGCATGTTCCTGCGATTATCGGTGCCGTCCTGGAAGGCCCGGCGGTGGGGTCTCTGATCGGTGGACTTTTTGGTCTCTTTAGCTTCATCCAGGCAGAAAGTCCGATCTTTAAGAATCCAATTGTCGCGATTCTGCCGCGGCTCATCATCGGTATCACGGCATACTATTCTTATGTTGTGCTCAAGAGGTGGAATGAGTATGCGGCGCTCGCCGTCTCGGGCGTCGTGGGCTCGCTGACAAACACGATTCTCGTGCTTGGCATGGCAGGTCTGTTTGGGCTCCTTCCCTGGGCAGCCATGCTGCCGATTGTGCCTCAGGCTATAGCGGAAGCGATCATTGCCGCAATCATAACGGTGGCCGTTGTCGCGGCGTGGAAAGGAATCGAGACTGGAGTGGGAGGCGGCTCTAGGAAAGTGTAGACGCCGGGCTCCCAGGCCGCCTTGGATACATAGCCAGCCCCTCTTTTCAACTAGTTCGTGAGTGCTATAATCCTCGGAGTTGAAAGGAGGGTTATGGTTTCGATCAAGGCACAGAATATCCAATTCCCGACCGATTCCGAGACGACCCCGGGATATCTGGCGCAGCCGGACAACGGCAAGCCCCATCCCGGCATCGTGCTTATTCAGGAATGGTGGGGACTCGTGCCGCATATCAAGGATGTGGCCGAGCGTTTCGCACGCGAAGGGTACGTCGCGCTCGCGCCGGACTTGTATCATGGGAAAGAGGCGAAAGAGCCGGATGAGGCGCGCAAGCTGGCGATGCAGTTGGACCATGCACGGGCGGTGGACGAAATCAAGGCCGCGGCCGCGTATCTAAACAGCACTTCGGATGTATCACCCAAGAAGGTAGGTGTTGTGGGTTGGTGCATGGGCGGAGGCTTGGCTTTATCAACGGCGGCGCGTTTCGGAGACCTCGGAGCTGTCGTGACGTTCTACGGCCGCCCCTTGGACGAGAGCGACACGGCCAAGCTGCTCGTGCCCGTACTGGGCTTGTATGGCGAGCAGGACCAGAGCATCCGACCGGAAGCGGTGCGTGATTTTGGAGAGGTGCTGGAGAAACATCACATTCCGCACGAGATCCACATATATGCTGGCGCCGGTCATGCCTTTTTCAACGATACGCGACCAGAGGCCTACCGCCCGGATGCAGCACTCGACGCCTGGGCCAGAACACTGGATTGGTTTAGTAAATACTTGAGGTAGGAGTGAGCCCCCGGGAACCCTCGGGGGCTCGTTTATCCCGCATGAACAGGGGCCGCGAATTCTGCGGTCCTTGTTCTCTTCTTTTGCAGAGGCGGGACTGCCACAATGGCCGCGAGGCTAATCACCCCTGCCGCGACGAAAGGTAATGGAATCCCACCGAGGGCGATCAGCCACGCGCCCAACGCGGGCCCCATCCCACCGATTACGCCCGTCGTCGTTCCGATGATGCCAAACACGGAGGTGCGTGTTTCAGGCGAAGTGATCTCTGCCTGGACCGTTTGCTGAGCGACATAGGCCGCTTCGCTAAAGCCGAATGCGATCAGGAGAGGGACCAGGCCCCACTCCCAGCTCGGCGCGAGACCCCACGCGATCGTTGCGAGCCCGAAACCCAACAGCCCCACCACAAGCACGCGGCGGCCGCCCCAGTGATCACTCATGCGGCCGAGACCGAGCCCGAGCAGAGCGGCAGCATTGCCCGCTGCAAAGAGAATATTGATCTCTGCGTCAGTGTTGTGCCAGCCGTCTCGCGCGAGAATCGTAAAGTAAGGGCCGAAGGCGATCGCAAAGGCGACGACCATGCAAGTCCCCAACACCATGTACCAGCGCACTCTCGAATCGATGGCCGCGAGGACCGGAGCTCGTGATCGTTCTACCGGCGAACGGTGATGCGTTTCACTCAGGCCCCATGCTCTGACGGCTGTCGTGAAAACCAGTGTCAAGGTGTAGAGAAGCATCATTTTAGGGATATCGAGGACGCCCAAGAGTGCCGCCCCCACGAGCGGGCCCGCGATGACGCCGACGAGCGCCGAGAACTCGGTGAAGCTATAAGAGCGCGCCACGCGAGTGCTGTCGGAGGATTCCGCAATCAGCGCCGAATAAGCAGGTGAAGTGAGCGCGCCCAGCGCGTTGGCGACGACGAACATGGTCACGATGACGGACCACTGATCGGTCAGAGCGGCGATAAGATAGAGCGGAATACTCAAGATGATGGGCATCACAAGCAGTGCCTTGCGCCCGTAGCGGTCGGCGAGAGTTCCGCCAATCACTGCAAAGAGCGTGCGCGCGACCCCTATCAATGTATACGACACCCCTACTTCAAGATCGTTTGCCCCCAACGCTCGCAGCTGGAGCGGGAGGAGGGGATACCACGTGAACTGAAAGAACAAGTTCAATAAGATCGTGCCGCACATGACGGCGATGTTGTGGTTGCGCTTTTGGTACATTATTTACTCCGGGCTGGCGAAGCGATGGACAGGGAAGGGCGGTCATCCCTGTCCGCATATTACTCCTCCGTTGCGACTCGCTCGGCGCACAAGTCAAGGGCCGGGCCGATTCGAAAACGGGCACGCGTAAGAGCCTGCGAAAAGAAACATGGGTCTGGTTGACCCGAAAACCGACTCTCTCATAGATGCGAGTGGCGCCGGTGAGATTTTCCGAGTCACAACCAAGTACTGATTGAGAAACGCCGGCCTTGCGCAGGTTGCGCATCCCGGCCAGGATCAGCGCTCTGCCAAGACCATTACGACGATATTGTCGACGGACGGCCAAGATATCGATCCACCCTCGTTTGACTCCCAGGCGCTCGATTTCGGGCTCGTTCACGGCGACCATGCATAGACCGGCAATCTCGCGATCGCTGCGCCTTACTGCGACGAGGCTGAGATCCGGCCGAAAAGCGGGCTGTGCGACATAGTGCTGCCAGTCCTCCGTCATCGACCACAAACAGATTCTTTTCAGGTTCGAGGCCAGGAATCGTGACCTCTTGACGCATTTCCTCAAACGAGGTGCCATGCTCGGTATGATCTGTCGCATCCGCCACATTGATAAGACGGACGATGGACTCTAGGTCTTGGGGCTGATAATTGCGAATAACGGCGGCCATTTTCACCCCCATCGAAAACAGGGACGCCGCGAACACGGCGGTATTCACGGCGCCCCTTCTCTTCGTGAGAAATAAAGACGCCGTGAGCGTAGCCAGTACGCCCACGGCGGTCTCAAACATCAGAGTTTCAGAATCCCGCGCGAGGCGCACTACGACAAGGACCGATGGGGGAACCACCGGCGCCCATCTGCTTGCACACAAGCCAGATGCTAATGTCGCAGAGCATTCCTTTTTACCTCTTTCACGATGAGATCTTGGCCCCGAGGAAACGGGTGCCGCTCATTATAACACGGTCACCCGAAGGTGGTCAATACGCGCGACCTTAAAAAAGCGATTCACAGCGGTCACGAAAAGGCATGGCACGTTCACGCCGTCAGGTATTTGCGCCAAACATCATGCGCATTCGCTTCGCCCAAAAGTACGATGGCGACAAAGTGCGGGCGTGTGGGTCTGGAGCGTAGTGTCATCCCGGCTTCTTCCGGCAACCGGTCGCCCTTGCGACGATTGCAGGGCGCACAGGCGGTCGCTACGTTTTCCCAAACGGTAGCCCCTCCGCGTGAGCGGGGAATGACGTGGTCGACAGTCAGGTCGTGCTTGCTGGGCTGCCCGCCGCAATACTGACAAGTGTAAAGATCACGAGCCAGGACAGTGCGCCGCGACAAGGGAAGAGGCAGGCGTCGGGGAATGGGTACGAAGACAACCAAGCGGATGACGAGCGGCCAGTCCATCGCCAAATGTTCGGCTCTCAGTTTTTGATCCGCCGCCTCGACGATTTCGGCCTTTTCTTTCAACAAAAGCCCAATAGCGCGATGGACCGGTACAATGTTCAGTGGCTCATACGTCGAGTTTAATACCAAAACAGTGCGTAAGGGTGGCTCCATTCTCAACTTTTCTCCGCCCCAATTAGGGGTTACTATTATTCTATACAATGAACGAATTCTGTCAATCTGCGTTTATGGTTGACAGCCAATGTGAATAATGATATTCTAGCGCGCCATGAAGGTCTATCTCGCTACGCTCGGGTGCAAGCTGAATGAAAGCGAATTGGAGGGTTGGGCGCGCCAATTTGCCAGCGGCCGGGTCGAGGTCGTAGACGATCCTCGTCAGGCGGACCTCTGCGTTCTGAACACGTGCACCGTTACTCACATTGCTGCACGCAAATCCCGTCAAATCGCCAGGCAGGTGGCGCGGGATAATCCGCAAGCTCGGGTCATTCTAACGGGTTGTTATGCCAGCACCGCCCCCGAGGAAGCAGCTCGGTTGCCAAATGTGGCACTCGTCGTTCCGAACGCCGACAAAGACGAGCTCGTACGCTTGGCCGGTCAATTGCTTGGCGACACCTTGTACCAAAACACAGAGACGGGCTGCCGATTGCCTGAAGCGGCAAGTGGGCTGGTTCAGGCGACCGGTGTCGGACAACAGACCCCAGACGAGAAACGACATACAACGGAGGACAGAGAACCAAAGGCAGCTGGGGGAGAAGGCACATCACGACTTAAGGAAGGTGGGTTGTGGATGCCGGACGGTGGAAAATCACGGTCCGCATCACCGAGTCCCCAGTTGCGGACGCGGTCTTTTGTCAAGATCATGGACGGCTGCAATATGAGCTGCACCTACTGCATCATTCCCCTCGCGCGCGGCAAGGAACGCAGCCGGCCGCTGAGCGAGATCGTAGATGAGGTCAAAACGTTGGTTGCGGACGGCTTCAAGGAGATCATTCTCACCGGTGTCCAGATCTCTGTCTTTGAGAATATCCATGACAAGCTTCACGGATTGCGCGACCTCGTGGCGGCGATTTTGGGGGAAACGGGGGTGCCTAGGCTGCGCCTGACGAGCATCGCACCTTGGGATCTGGATGAGTCTCTGCTGGACCTTTGGAGCGATCCGCGCTTGTGCCGCCACGTCCACCTGTCGCTACAAAGCGGATGTGATACCGTTTTGCGGCGTATGCGCCGACCCTATACGTCGGAGCAGTTCTCGCGCGCCGTGCGGCTCACGCGCGAGCGCATTCCGGATGTCGGCGTCACAACTGACGTCATCGTCGGTTTCCCCGGCGAGAGCGACGTCGAATTCGAAATGAGCCTGCAGTTCGTCGAGTCCATGCAGTTCTCCCGAGTCCACGTATTTCCTTATTCCGCGCGCGAAGGCACGGTGGCGGCCCGGCTACCGTTGCAGGTCGCGGAGGCGATCAAACGAGCGCGGGTCACGGAGATGCAGGCGGTTGCGGAAGCGAGCGCGCGAGCTTTCATCCGCCATTTTATTGGACGCACGATGGATGTGCTCTGGGAAACCGGCGAGCCAACCGCAAATCGCAGCGGGAATGTGGGTGGCGAATCTGGGGATCGGGGTCGACCGGCTCTGATCTGGTCGGGGTACACGGATAATTACGTCCGTGTCCTCTCGGAGAGCACCGCCAATCTGCACAATCAGATAGCGGCCGTGCGGCTGACCCGGGTTGAGGATGACGCCGCGATGGGGGAGTGGGCGTTGGGAGATGAGGGTTTGGCGCCAGCAAAGTAAGGTCTGGATTGAACTAAAGATGCTGGCTCAGGCGCTTTGCATTCCAGGTGAGTTGATGATATAGTAAAGAGAGAGGCTCGTTCGCATCCCGCCTCGTCCCGTTAGGGCGAGAGCTACACGGAGGTGCTCCATGTTGGTAGGGACTAGAATGACGCCCAACCCCATTACCGTCAGTCCCGACTCGTCGTTCGAAGATGCGCTGCAGCTTTTGCGTGAGAAAAAGATACGACGTCTGCCAGTCGTGGATAAACAGGGGAATCTGGTTGGGATTGTCGTCGAAAAGGACTTGCTTTACGCTTCTCCTTCTCCCGCGACCTCGCTCAGTGTCTTTGAGGTCCATTACCTCCTCTCCAAACTCCAGGTCAAGGACGTGATGACAAAGCGTGTCATCGCGGTCGGCGAGGATTGCCCGTTGGAAGAGGCTGCTCGCATCCTAGTCGACCACAAGATTGGCAGTCTCCCTGTCCTACGCGACCGCCGCGTGGTAGGCATCATTACCGAGACCGATATCTTCCGCACAATGGCTGAAGCGTTGGGTGGGCGAGCCAAAGGCCTAAGGATTGTCCTGCGCATCCCCGAGCAAAAGGGCGAGTTGGCCAAGGTAGCCTCCAAGATAGCAGAATGTGGCGGCAATATCATTAGCTTGGCTACCTTCCTCAGCAATGATACCGCTCATCGCGAATTGACGATCAAGCTGCAGGATGGCAAGAAAGATGATACTCTCCCTGCGCTCGAAAAGCTGGGAGTGCAGGTGCTCGACGTCAGGGAAATCACTTCGGAATATCAGCCGACATTGATTTCGTCGCGGTGACTTTGGTTGTTTGATTTGCACCTCTCCCGGTATGGCGGGGAGAGGTGTTTTTGTAAACCGCGAAATCTAGTTTTCGATGTTTGCTTGGCGCAGAGGCGCAACGCGTGGTATAATGCTCGGCAATGGACGGTTCAAGAATACGCAACTTGTGCATTATCGCGCACATCGATCACGGCAAGTCCACGTTGACAGACCGGCTCCTGGAGTTTACGGGAACACTCAGCCGCCGAGAGATGGTCGAACAGGTGATGGACCAGATGGACCTGGAGCGTGAGAAGGGAATCACGATCAAGGCCAAGGCCGTCCGTATGCTCTACCATGCGCGCGATGGAAATGAATATGAACTGAATCTGATTGATACACCCGGGCATGTGGATTTTACATATGAAGTTTCGCGCGCCCTCGCCGCGTGCGAGGGCGCTGTTCTCGTGGTCGATGCCACTCAAGGCATCGAGGCGCAAACCTTGGCAAACCTCTACCTTGCCCTCGAGCATAACCTGACGATTATCCCTGTGGTCAACAAGATCGATTTGGCTTCGGCGCGACCCGAGGAGGTCGGCCATGACTTGGCGCGGCTTTTGAGCGTGCCAGAAGAACAGATCATTCGCGCCTCCGCCAAAGAAGGAACCGGGACCGAGTCCATCCTCGAGGCGGTCGTCCGCGACATCCCGCCGCCTCAGGGGGATCCTGCCTTGCCGCTGAGTGCGCTAATTTTTGATTCCAAGTATGATGCGTACAAGGGAGTCGTCGCCTATGTGCGTGTGGTAGACGGCGAGATTCACAAGAACGAGAAACTGGTTTTGATGTCGACCGGACTGCCGGTCGAGGCACTCGAAGTGGGCGTGTTTCGACCTAAAATGGTGGCGGACGAGTCGCTCGCGGCGGGAGAGGTTGGCTATGTCGCGACGGGGCTCAAGAGCGTGCGGGATATTCAAGTTGGTGACACAATTACGCGAGCCGCGAGCGAAGGGAGCCCCGCTGCCGCGCCAGTCCCCGGCTTTCGACCTGCCAAGCCGATGGTATTTGCAGGTTTCTACCCGGTTGAGACGAATGACTATCCGCTGCTGCGGGATGCGCTCGACAAGCTCAAGCTGAACGACGCGTCGCTGACCTATCTGCCGGAGACTTCGGCGGCGCTCGGCTTTGGATTTCGCTGTGGGTTTCTCGGGCTCTTGCACCTGGAAATCGTCCAGGAGCGCTTGGAGCGGGAATACGACGTGAACCTGATTGCGACCGCTCCGAGTGTCGAGTACCGCGTTTTGAAGAATAGCGGCGATATTGTGACGGTGGACAATCCGGCAGAAATGCCTGATCCTGTCGAAATCGCCGAGATTGAAGAGCCCTGGATGAACATCCAGGTCTTTACGCCGAAAGAGTTTATCGGCCAGGTGATGGACCTCGTCACTGCACGCCGAGGCGAATTTGATAGAATGGAATACCTGGACGAAGCACGCGTAATGCTTGCCTATCGGATGCCGTTATCGGAATTGATAGTGGATTTCTACGATCAATTAAAGTCGAGGACCCGCGGCTACGCTTCACTCGACTATACGTTTGCCAACTATCGCGCCAGCGACCTGGTCAAGCTGAATGTGCTCGTGAATGAAGAGCCCGTGGACGCACTCTCCATGATTGTTCACAAGGACCGAGCCTTTACTCGGGGGGCAGCCCTGGCGCGCAGGCTAAAAGAAGTTATTCCCCGTCAGCTTTTTCCGGTGCCGATCCAGGCCGCCATGGGAGGCCGCATCGTCGCGCGCGAGACGATACGGGCGATGCGCAAGGATGTACTGGCCAAGTGTTATGGCGGCGATATCACTCGCAAGCGCAAGTTGCTCGAAAAGCAAAAAAAAGGCAAGAAGCGGATGAAGCGGTTTGGCACCATCGAGATTCCGCAGGAAGCGTTCATGGCTGTGCTCAAGCTCGGAGAGGAAGAATAGTACTACAGCATCCCGGGACAACATCGAGGACTCGTGGCCCTAAAAACCCTGCGCGTCGAAACGTCTGACTTGATCACGACGATTACACTGAACCGCCCCAGTGCGCGCAACAGCCTCAACGGTGAGCTCATGCGTGAGTTGCATGCGACGACCGAACAATTGCGCGGAGACGGGCAGACCCGAGTGGTCATTCTCACGGGAGCGGGACGTGTCTTCTCCGCCGGTGCCGATTTGGATATGCTCGTGCGTATCGGCGAGTCTTTTACCCCGGAGCAGACTCGCGCAGAGATCCGCGAATGGCGGACGACTTTTGATGCGCTCGAGTCGCTGCCTCAGGCGACCATTGCCGCCGTCAATGGGCTGACTTTTGGTGGGGGCGTTGTCCTCGCTCTTGCGTGCGATTTTCGGCTGGCTTCGACCCGTGCGATTTTCGGCCTGCCCGAAATTAAGCTGGGTATGGTGCTCGCCCTCGGAGGCACTCAGCGGTTGACGCGTTTGGTGGGTCCAAGCGTGGCCAAGGAGATGATTCTGCGGGGCCGTAATGTAAGTGCCATCGAGGCTCAGCGACTGGGCCTGGTCCATAGGATCAGTGAGCCGGGTGACCTGATGGGACTGGCGCGGAGTTGGGCCGAGCGCGCCGTGGCTTACTCCCCCCGCGCCGTGGCGCTCGCCAAGCAGTTGATTGACGAGTCCTATGATCGCACAGCGGACGAATCCGCCGAGGCAGAAACGGCCGCGCAAGTCGAGTTGTTGCATTCCCCGGAATTCCTGGGACGTGTTCAGGTAATGAAAGAGAGTGGAGAGATATAGAGGTAGCGACCGCCAGCGCGTCATGAAAGGCAAGTCCAGTGCAGGTGCGCAAAGCAATCGTTCAGCCGGTCCCGGAGGTCGTCGTTCGTGAATCCGTCCAGTCTCGGGACCATGTCCTCCAGGTGCTGGGGCAGCTTGCGATCCTTGGCGTTATCCTCATTGTGGCTGCAGGCTTTCGTTTCTATGGTCTGGCCTGGGACCGCGGCTATCTTTTTCACCCCGATGAGCGCAAGATCATTCTGACTGCGGCAGGACTCCATCTTCCGGCCAGTCTCCCCGAGTTTTTCTCCTCCGAGAGTCCGCTGAACCCCAAATTCTTTGCTTATGGCTCACTGCCTATCTACCTCATCAAGCTACTAAGCCCTTTGGCCCCTGTAGGCGCGGTGAGCGTCCCGTTGCGGGAAAATAGCCTTGCCGGGTTGGCCTTAATGGGCCGGGTCGTGTCCGGCCTGTTTGACCTTGGCACAATCGTTCTGATCTTTCTCCTGGGTCGCCGCCTCTATAATGCCGTCGTGGGGCTGATGGCTGCGGCCTGTGTGGCGCTCGCCGTTCTGCACATTCAGCTGTCGCACTTTTACGCGGTGGACACGCTGCTGACCTTTTTTGTGGTCGCGACCCTCTATTTTGGCGCGCGGTTGGGCCAAGATGGAAAAAGGCGGGACGAGGTTGCGATGGCGATCCTGTTCGGCGCAGCGCTCGCAACCAAAGCTACAGCGGCCCCGCTCATTATTCCTATTGTCGTGGCCGTGGTCAAGGCGAGGCGGATACCAAGGGACTCTGCCCGGCTTGTGGCGAAAGCTGAGCCTCGATCCCGTCCGGAAGGCGCCTTGACCCGAGGACGGGTCGCCGTATGGCGTGAGCAGATTACATGGACTGCGCGCAACTGGCGCGACCGGGTCTGGGCAGAACGGCGAACGCTCGCCAAGGTCCTCGGAATCGCGCTCGTCGTATTTGTCGTCACTCAACCGTATTTCCTTCTCGATCCAATTCAGTATTTTGGCCAAGTAGGGACTGAAGCGCTCGTGGCGCGGGGCTGGTTGGATTATCCCTATACAAGGCAGTACGCCGGTCGAATTCCCTTCCTCTATCAGATCATTCAAAGCAGCGTCTGGGGGATGGGGCTACCGTTGGGCCTCTTCGCCTGGCTGGGGAGCGCACTGTTCGTTTGGCAGTGGTGGCGTAAGCGCGATTGGGAGTCGCTCTTTGTGCTGTCTTGGGCACTCGTCTATTTCTTTGGCATCGGAGCACAATTCGCGAAATACTTGCGTTATCTCCTGCCGCTCATACCTTTCTTGGCTCTCATGGCCTCGGCGGCTCTTCAGAATTTGCTTGCGAACCTGCGTTTGTCGGATTCGGCGCCGTCTGCCGGGACGCTGCTGGAACGAGTGAGGAGCCAGCGGCTGACCTATTACGGACTGGAGGCGGGCTTTGCGGTCGTTCTCGTCCTGACGCTCGCCTATGCGACCGCCTTCGATTCTCTTTATTCCCGCGAACATCCGTGGCTCCAAATTTCTCAGGAGATCTACAATACTGTTCCCGCAGGCTCGACCATCGCCGACGAGCATTGGGATGATGTCCTGCCGGTCGCCATGCAGGACGGTAACCAGGTGCGCTCGCCGAGTCAATACAAGTTTGAGACGCTGCCAATGTACGATCCCGACACACCGGCCAAGGTAGATACCATTGCGCAAACCCTTGTTTCGAGCGATTATATCGTGCTTGCGAGCCAGCGCCTGTATGGGGCGATCGCGCGGCTGCCGGCGCGCTATCCCATGTCCTCACGTTACTATCACCTCTTGTTCGCGGGCAAGCTGGGATTTCAACTGGTGGCCCTGGCACGCGGCGATATGAGTCTCGCCGGGATTACGATCGCAGATGACACCCTGTCCGAGGCCCATCTGGCTGTGCCTCCACTCCTCGCGCCCCATCTGTCCGGTCCGAACGTCTGGAATTGGGGCAGAGCGGACGAAAGCTTTACAGTCTACGATCACCCGATGCCGCTGCTCTTCAAAAAGACACGCGCACTCTCTGCGAAAGAGATTCAAGCCTTGCTGTCGACTCCGTAGCTGCCTTTCGCTTTGACCCGTGCTGACAAACGGGTATAATGGGCACGATTTCATTCGGAGTCCCTCCTTGAAGCTATCCATTCTCATCCCGGTTTACAACGAGCGGACGACTGTCCTCGAGATCCTCAAGCGGGTGCAGGCTGTTCCCTTCGAGAAAGAGATCATCGCCGTAGACGACGGTTCTACCGACGGAACGCGCGAGCTTCTCCAGCAGGCGTGCAAGGACGGTCTCACCGTCCTCTACCACACAAAGAACCAGGGCAAAGGGGCGGCGATACGAACGGCACTGGCGCATGCGACGGGCGACATCGTCGTCATCCAGGATGCCGACCTGGAATATGACCCCAAAGACTATGGCCAACTCGTCCAGCCGATCGTCGAAGGTCGCGCCAAGGTGGTCTATGGCTCACGCTTCCTCGGACCCCGCATGGCCATGTTCTTCTGGCATATGATGGCGAACAAGCTCCTCACGCTAATGACGAATGTTTTCTACGATGCCATTCTGACTGATATGGAGACTGGGTACAAAGCCTTTCGTTCAGATGTGATCAAGGGAATCCCGCTGCGGTCGCGCCGGTTTGATTTTGAGCCAGAGGTGACGGCCAAAGTGCTCAAGCGAAGGCATCGCGTCTTTGAGGTGCCCATCTCGTATTTTGGCCGAGAGTACAATGAAGGCAAAAAGATCGCCATGAAAGATGCCTTTGTTGCAGTGTGGACCCTCTTCAAATACCGTTTCGTGGACTGAGCTCGCAGTGTCCCTGGAAGTTGGCGTTCGACTCCCCTGCTGGGTCAACCCTGGCAATATCGGCGGAACCGCTTGATTCAATCCCTTCGAAATGGCATCGACGAGCTGATCACAAGGCACTTGAACGCGCTCGCGCTGTGTGATTCCGATACCTCCTGCCCGGTCCCGTGGCCCTTGATGGTGGGGACGCTCGCTCTTCACCTTGCGGGATTGGCCGCCTTTTGGCGCTATTACCATCAACCTATATGGCTCGCTGTCCCAACGATTGCATTCTTGCTTGCGCCGGCGGTGATGGCGGGCCGTAGAAGTCGCCCCCTGGCCGTCGAGACGCTCGCTCCCCTCTTTTTCCTCTATGCGATATTGATCGCACGCGTGATTGCCGTTCGATTTCTCCTAGCGGCCGAGCCCTATCAGGACGAAGCATCGTTCGCGGATCCGCGCCTTATCTTTTTTCAAGTCGAAGCTACGGCCGCCGCCGTGATTGCCTACACGGCGATGGTCGTGACGGTCCAGCTCACAAAGGGCAAGCTCCGCACACGACTGCTCCTTGCTCTCGCCGGCTTATTTGCAGCCGCCGCGCTGGTCTGGTTCGCGTCAGAGGCAATCGGCCACAGGACGCGCGGGGTGACGGCGAGCGATCCCTATGCGTATGTTCAGATGGCCGTCGATCTTGCGACGCACGGCGACCCGCTGCACACCTTTTCCCTATTCCCTTACCTCGTCAATTCCAATTTGCCCTGGTACCCGATCGAGCATGTAGGATATCGTCTCTTCTCCGACTTGAGCGGTCGCGCAGCCACCGTCTGGCCCTTTGGGGGGTCGGTAATTCTTGCACTCGCGTACCGGCTCCTCGGCGAGGAGGGACTATATCTAACCACTCCTCTGGCCGCCTGCGCCTCTCTCTTGGCCTTGGCACTGCTAGCGTGGGAGTATTTCCGTTCCGGAGGGACGGTTGAGCGGGCGGCTATTGCCGCGCTCTCGGTTGCGCTCCTCGCCACCTCTTGGGAGCTGGTGGACCGGAGCATCGTGCCGCTGGTAGATGCGGAAGCACAATTCTTTTCCGTCATAGCGATTTGGATGATGCTGCGAGCCGCGCGTACTGAGAGGACGGTGTTGAGCGGCATCATCGCCGGGGCGGCGCTTGGAACGGCTTATTTTATCCGCCACACCCAAGTCCTTGTCGCAATTCCAATGATCGTTGCAGTCTGGTCACTGCCGCGCCGTAAGCGCTGGGAGTTACTTGTCGCGGCAGGTTCTGCTGCAGTTGTTGTCGCACTACCGGATCTATGGTATCATAACGATCGCTTTGGGAATTGGTTCACCCCGGAATCACAAGAGCTTGTGCTCTTTTCATTCACAAATATCGTGTCGAGTGCCAGGGCCTTGAGCGAGCGTTTCCTGGCCGGCAACGAGTTCGGTTACTTGATCTTTTTCATGCTCTATGGGGCCTACCGTGCGGCCCGAGAGAATTGGCGGCAATTCGCGGTTATTGCCACATGGATCGTCGTCCTGACCGGCTTTCAATTGCTCTATGCGGCGGTCAGGCTGCGTGACCTGTTGCCCGAATATCCGGCCGTCGTAATGCTCACGGCGTACGGGATGGTTGGACTGGGGCGCGACTTACGGGGATGGGTTGAAAGGCGAGCGCTGCAGTTCCGGGCGGGAAAAGTGGTGTGGGCGCGCGGGGCTGTGGCGGTGGTTCTCTTTTTGACCTTGCTCTTGCCGGCGATGCGCACACGCATCACGATCCTACGCCCCTTTGAGCCGGTCAGGATCACCTTTGGCTACGTGACGAGCGCGCAGCGAGCATCGTTCGATCGGATCGCAGCGCTCACTCCGAGCGATGCAGTCATCGGCTCGACGATGAATGATGGCCCGATCGATTTGTATGCCAAGCGTGCGACGTTCCGACCCGGCGTCTGGAATTCAACAGAGTACACGAACTTTGTCGACATGATGCTCAAGGCGGGCCGACCGGTCTATATTCTGAATGACGGCGCCGAAACTAGCTCCGCGCTGGTCGATGCCGGCGCTCACTATTCGCTAAGGCAGGTTACCGTACTCGACGTACCTTTGTTTGGTACTGTAGATGGGACTGCGGGAGCGCTGTGGGAAATCAATGATAAATGACGAATCATGAGTAAGCCGATTGTCGCGATTGTGGGGCGGCCGAATGTCGGCAAGTCCACCTTGTTTAATCGCCTGGCGGGAGAGCGGCTGTCCATCGTTTCAGAGACGGCGGGCACCACGCGCGACCGTTTGTACGCCGATGCGGATTTCGCCGGGCGCGAGTTTACGGTTGTCGACACGGGGGGCCTGGCCCTGAATGTGCGCGCAGACCTGCCTGGGACGCCTGCGGCAATGCTGGCGGGGGTGCGCGCTCAGGCCGAAATGGCGATTCAGGAAGCGGACGTCATTGTCTTTGTCGTGGATGTCCAAGAGGGACCAAGCCCGGATGATTTCGAAATTGCCGGGATTCTGCGGTCCAGCTCCAAGCCGGTTTTCCTCGTGGTCAACAAGGTTGACAATGAGGCCCGGCGATTGGAGGCGGTGGAGTTTTACCAGCTCGGCCTGGGAGAGCCGATGCCCATATCGGCGCTGCACGGGGTTGGGACCGGCGATCTTCTCGATCTCATCGTGGAGCATCTGCCGGAGGAGTCGTCGGGGGAGCAGTCCACGATCCCGCAACTCGCCATCGTCGGGCGGCCGAATGTCGGCAAATCGTCTCTCTTGAACGCGATTCTTGGGGAGGAGCGGGCTCTCGTCAGCGATATCCCCGGCACGACGCGCGATGCCGTGGATACCGAGTTGGCGTGGAACGGTGAACCGGTGATCCTGATCGATACGGCTGGACTGCGGCGGCGGGGCCATATTGCGCCGGGCCTAGAAAAGTACAGTTCACTGCGTGCCGTGCGGGCGATTCAGCGGTCGGATGTAGCGCTGCTTCTCCTCGACGCCGTAGATGGAGTAATGGCCCAGGACCAGCATGTGGCCCAATATATTCTCGCCGAGGGCAAAGGGGTCGTGATCGTGGTCAACAAATGGGACCTCGTCGAGAAAGAGACGCGGACGATGGAGGATTACACACGCCGCGTTCGCTCGGCGCTGGATTTCATTTCGTATGCGCCGATTGTTTTCGTTTCGGCCAAGACGCATCAGAGAGTGCGCCAAGTCATAGACAAGGCGCTGGAGGTGCGCAAGGCGTGGCAGATGCGTGTGCCGACGAGTGAATTGAACGAGCTGCTGCGCGAGTCGACCGAAGCTCATGCCCCGGCGGGCAAGGGGAAGAGGACACTAAAATTCCTGTACGCCACTCAGACGGACGTTGCGCCGCCGACCTTTGTCTTCTTTGTGAATGACCGGAGACTGGTGCATTTTTCTTACGAGCGGTATCTGGTAAACCGACTTCGCGAGCGTTGGGGATTTGACGGGACGCCGCTGAAGATGATTTTCCGGACTCGGCGGAGCGAGCCTAAGAGGGCATGAGATGCTCTAGGAGAGTATTTAGAAACTCTCATTTACCGTCTCTATCAGTAGATTGATTCTATGATGATGGCATCTATCTGTTGAGAGATAGACTTGTCCTTCGGAAAAGGGCTTGTAGGCGCAGTCATCTTTGGCTCACTGCTTTCTTCACGAGCTCGCTGATCCTTGCCTCCTCGGCGGCGGTCAACTCCTTTAGCGCGAAGGTAGTCGCCCACAGTGCTCCTTCGTCCAGGTTCGCCTTGTCGCTAAAGCCCAACGTCGCGTACCTGGTCTTGAACTTGTTCGCGCTTTGGAAGAAGCAGACCACGTTCCCGTCCTTGGCATAGGCGGGCATGCCGTACCAGGTTTTCGGCCAGAGGTCTGGCGCGCTGTCTGTGATGATCGCATGGAGCCGCCTGGCCATGGCGCGATCCGGTTCCGTCATTGCGGCGATCGCCGTGAGCACGGCGCTTTCCCCTTCCGCCCTATTCTTGCTCGCGCGCGCTTCCGCTTTCAGCTCTTGGGCGCGATTCCTCATCGCGGCTTTTTCCTCGTCCGTGAACCCTTTGGACGTCTTGCCGGCCGCGGCGGTGCTCTTGGCCGACTTTTGCCTGTCCTTCTTTGGGCTCATGGGGACCTCCTCATACTGACTTGAAACCTCGCCTTGTTGGCCGGGCGAATGTTTCCGGTAAATTACTTCGACCGCACAACGGTCTCCCGCTGAGGATCACGCCCGGCAGGTCCCGCGGCGTCTGCGGGAAAATTCGCGATCCGCACCCTGGGCGGTGGGGAGAGGTTGATCAGTAACTTGCTAGGCGACGGTGCCGATCATGGACCATGGGCCTGTCCAGTTAACCTTGATGTGAGCAAGGCGGCCCTTCCAGTCGCGCGAATCGTCTTCGAAAAAGACGAGCTTGTTGTTGCGCGTGCGCCCCTTCCACCGCTGCTTATTCTTTTCCTCCACCAAAACCTCAACCGTCTGTCCCAGCGATTTTCGGTTGATCTTGGCGACGATTTCGGCTTGGAGGTCGTCGAGTGCTTTTCGACGGCGCTCTTTTTCCTCTGCCGGTACGTTATCTTCCCAGCGCGCCGCCACCGTGTTGGGTCGCGGGCTGAACATGGCGATGTGCGCTACGTCCAGCTCCAGTTCCAGCAGCAACGCGTACGTCCCCTCGAACTCCCGCTCCGTCTCCCCTGGCAATCCGACGATAATGTCAGTCCCAATGCTGACGTTCGGCACGCGGTCACGAATCTGTCCAATGAGTCTCCGATAGTCATCCACTGTATAACCGCGCTTCATGCGGCGAAGCACCTCATCGTCCCCTGCTTGAACCGGCACCTCAATGTGTTCGCAGACCTTGGGCAATGAGGCGACCGCCTCCAAGAGGTCACCCGTCATGTAGAGCGGATGGGAGGTGAGGAAGCGAATGCGCTCGAGAGCGTCGATATCGTGCACTGCGCGCAGGAGGTCCGGCAGGCGGGGGCCATCGCCCACGTCGTAGCCGTATCGGTCTACGATCTGGCCAAGGAGCGTCACTTCTTTG
Source organism: Chloroflexota bacterium (assembly GCA_023381515.1). The sequence continues at coordinate 70,454 of JAMCQI010000061.1, forward strand.
ACCCCTTGGTTGACGAGGGCATGAATTTCGGCGGCAATCTCTCCAATGGAGCGCGAGCGCTCGCGGCCGCGGCGATAGGGGATAACGCAAAAGGTGCAGACGTGATTGCAGCCGTAGATGATGGGAACGTGCGCACTGACGAGATCGCCGCGCTCGTGAGCGGGCAGAACAAAGTCGGCATCTTGGAGCGCAAACCGCGCTTCCGTCTCACGCTGTTCGATTTGATGGTCCTCGCTCGCGGAAGCCCCTCCGTCACGCGAGCGCAACAGGTCGACTAGGTTGGTCGGGTCCGAAGGAGGAAGGAAAACGTCGACGAATGGAAAGCGATTCCTGAGCGGCGCGGGATCGCGCACGCCGACGAGACAGCCCATAAGCCCAAGGACGAGGTCGGGGCGGGACTCTTTGAGTGGCTTTAGCGACATGAGGCGCCCGTAGGCTTTGTCTTCTGCACTCTGGCGAACGACGCAGGTGTTCAGCACGATGACATCGGCGGACTCGACGTCGCGAGTCGCCCGATAGCCGAGTTTCTCCAACTCCGACGCAACTCGCTGCGAGTCCGCGAGGTTCATTTGACAGCCTTCGGTCCATATATGGTATTTCATCAACTTGCTCAATGTTCTATCGAGATCACTTTCTTTTCAGAACAACCGTGAAGCAGTCGAAAAAGCTCGATTCAAGCTTGAACTCCCCTACGGCGTTGACCTCGACCGGAAAGCGGCGAAAGAACGTCAGCCACTCGGAGCGGCTCTGGGCCATGTAGCACGGCGGCGTGCCGTACCGGAGAGCCGGCCACGAGTCGACCACCCGCGTGATGGCTCTCCGCAGCGAGCCGCGGACGTTATTTTCGATGACGACGACCTTGCGAGCTACACGGAGCGCCTCGCCGAGGATGGCTTCCGGCGAGCGGCTGTGATGAAGTACGAAGCTCAAGAGTGCCATGTCGAAGCTGTCACTGCCAAAAGCAAGGGCGCGGCTATCGCAAACAATCAACGGAAGGCGACTTTGGTTGTAGGACGCCACGTCTACCATCGTTACGCGTGCGCCAAACCGGTCGGACAGGTGCTGCGCCAGGTATCCCTTGCCTGCGCCGATGTCGATGATACGGCTGCGCGGCTCGACTGCGGGAGCGAAGGAGGAAATGATAGGGTCGGTTCTCGGCAAGGCGCACCTATCCTTTGCGCCCGATCAGAATGGCCTCCGTCAACGCAAAATAGGTCTTGGTCCCTTCTGTTCGCGGGGCCAGGAATTCGCGAGCACCCTCCGGGGCTTGCGCAAGCCGTTCGAGGAGCTTGGCTTTTGTTTCCGGCGTCGCTTTGGTGCGGTCGGCCCAGGGCTCGAATTCTATCTCTTTGCTAAAGGTCTCGGTGTGGACCAACTCCAACTCCGCGTCGGCAAATAGGGCCTGAAGGCGAGCTACGGGGAAAGCCCAGTTATGGGAAGGGTCGCGCATTTTCTCGTAATGATTGATGTAGCCGGCCACCTGCTTGTCGGGCGGGACAATATTGTCCACCAATGCCACCAGGCCATGGGGCTTGCACACGCGCGCCATCTCCTGTATCGCCTTGCGGGCATCTGAATAATGGTGGAGCGCCATACGGCTGGTCACGACGTTGAACGTGTTGGCGTCAAAAGGGAGATTCTCGGCATTGGCAGTCTTGAATTCGATATTCGTGAGACCGCGTTCGGTTGCTAGCCGCTGCGCCGTGGCGAGCATTTCGCGCGTCAAGTCGACCGCGACGACCTGTGTCACATGAGGCGCGAAAGTCAGCGCCGTATGGCCGGCGCCCGTGGCGACGTCGAGCACGATCCAATCCCGCTGGGGTTGAGTCAGTGCAATGAGTCGCCCAAGGCTCGGACCCTGAGCGTGAACCGGACTGGTAGCATAGTCCTCTGCACGAGCGCCGAATTCTTGTTGAACACGATCGATTTGATCATCCATGATTTCACCTAAGCCATACAGGTATTTTTGAGAATGCGCTGCTCCACAGCGTTCTGTGCAGCAAGCGCCGCGAGCGCTGCATCCGGGCCGCCGACGGCGGGCTGGGCGAGCGGGGAAAGGGCCGCGTCGATCTCTTGAATCATCTCATCCATCTGCCCGGCGCGGCCCTGCAGTGGAATGTGATCGAGGCGGACCACGAGCAGATTGAGGCGTTCGTCAAAGGGCGATGCTTCGTACTGGAACTGCCACTCGCCGCGCGCACTCTTATCCAGAGCATGCCAGCGCCCATATTCGATTCCGCTGTCTTTGTCCAAATGGGTTTTCTTGTGTGTAAAGTACCGGGCGGCCCAGCCTGCCAGGTTACCAAGAATCTGGTCCATCTGTGGTTTGGGGCAGAGATAGCTCATCGCGATCTCTTCCCGCTCGCGTGCCCGAACCAGCCACTCTTCCCGGCGAATGACGAAGAAGGCATACAGCATGGAAAAGGCGGTAACGAGTGGAAAGTAGATTTCGGGAGGTACGGCGAGAGTCGGACCCCCTTCGATAATGGAGGGTATTCCGTGCTCGTTGATGAAGGAATGCGCCGCGAGAGTCTGGCCCAACCCAAAAAGAAAGATGGAAAGAGTCGTATTCCAGTCCATGATCGCGAACGCGATCAGGCCAAGGGGGATGCCATAGTACCAATGGTGAAAGTGGATGTTGAGTCCTAGGCCGCGTTCGATGAAATGGATTTCCCATCCGCCCTTGGTATAGTTGCTGACGCTGCTCGCAATCGTCCAGCCGAGCACGGCGGAGATGAACAGGGCGAGCACGGCCACGCCGTAACGGCGCGAAAAGCGGAGCAGGAGCAGCCAGCTGTGCTGAACCTGTCCCCACAGGCCGTTTTTCCGGGCGGGTTCGAACGTTGTCACGCTCTGGATGCGCTGCAACAGTGTCTCCTCGCCTATGGACTCAAGATCTTGCTGAGATATTGCCCGGTGTACGAATGATCCATGCCGGCGACCTGCTCCGGCGTGCCCTCGGCGATAATGCGGCCGCCGGCATCGCCTCCCTCCGGTCCCAAATCGATAATCCAATCCGCCGTCTTGATGACGTCCAGATTGTGCTCAATCACGACCACGGTGTTGCCTGCGTCCACCAGTCTGTTCAGCACTTCCAGAAGCTTTTCCACGTCTGCCATGTGAAGCCCGACCGTCGGCTCGTCCAGGATGTACATCGTTCGCCCAGTGGCGCGGCGCGAAAGCTCTTTGGCCAATTTGATGCGCTGCGCCTCGCCGCCGCTCAGAGTGGTCGCCGGCTGGCCGAGGTGGATGTAGCCGAGGCCGACATCGCGAAGCGTCTCCAATTTGGCGCGGATGCGCGGCACGTTTTCAAAAAAGCCGAGGCCCTCTTCGACGGTCATGTCGAGCACTTCGGATATGTTCTTGCCTTTGTAAAGGATCTCGAGCGCTTCCCGGTTGTAGCGTTTGCCGTGACAGACTTCACACGGCACGTACACGTCAGGAAGGAACTGCATCTCGATTTTGATAATGCCGTCCCCTTGGCAAGCTTCGCAGCGTCCCCCTTTGACATTAAACGAGAAACGGCCTGGCTTGTAGCCGCGAACCTTGGCCTCGTTCGTGGTCGCAAAAAGGTCACGAATATCGGTAAAGACATTGGTATAAGTGGCCGGGTTCGAGCGGGGAGTGCGCCCAATCGGCGACTGGTCAATGTTGATGACCTTGTCAAGATGCTCGGCGCCCTGTATGGCATCGTGTTTTCCAGGTTTGTCCTTGGCGCCGAAAAAGACCTGGGCGAGGCGGCGATGGAGAATGTCCACCACGAGCGATGATTTGCCCGAGCCGCTGACGCCGGTCACGCAAACGAACTTGCCAAGCGGAATCCTGGCGTCGACGTGCTTGAGGTTGTTCTCGGCGGCCCCACGTACGGTCAAAAACTTGCCGTTGCCGGAGCGGCGGCGCTCGGGGACAATCACGCGGCGGATGCCAGTAAGGTAGGCGCCCGTGATCGATTGGTCGCACGCCATGATCTCTTCCGGTGTCCCGGCGCAAACGACATAGCCCCCGTGTTCTCCGGCGCCTGGCCCGAGGTCCACGACAAAATCCGCGGAGCGAATTGTCTCTTCGTCATGCTCGACGACGAGGACAGTGTTCCCAAGATTCCGCAAGCGCAGGAGCGTATCGATGAGACGCGCATTATCACGCGGGTGGAGACCGATCGAAGGCTCGTCCAGAATATAGAGGACGCCCATCAATTGGGAACCGATCTGAGTCGCAAGACGGATACGCTGTGCTTCGCCGCCGCTCAGCGACGCCGCGCTCCGATCCAAAGTCAAATAGTCCAAGCCGACGTTGACGAGAAATCCGAGGCGAGCGCGCAGTTCCTTCAAGATCTGATGAGCAATTGTCTTTTGCTTGTCGGTGAATTGTTTGGGGAGATCGTCAAGAAACGCGAGAACCTCGCCGACGGACATGGCGGTGACCTGCACGATGTTCTTGTCGCCTATGGTCACGGCCAGCGCCTCGGGCTTGAGGCGCTGCCCCTTGCAGACAGGGCAAGGGCGCGTGGTCATGTATTGCTCGATCTCCATACGGATGTAATCTGAATCTGTCTCTTTGTAGCGGCGCTCTTGATTCGGAATGACTCCCTCGAAAGTGGTCTCGTATTCGCGCCATTTGCCGAATTGATTCTCGTAGCGCACCCGGATGCGGTCGCCATTTGTGCCGTACAGAACCCGGTCGATTTGCTCGCGGGTCAATTCGCGGACGGGCGTATCCATTGAAAAGCCGTACTTGCGGGCAACGGCCTCGATGAGCTTGGAAAAGTAGGTATCCCCGCCGCTGTCAATGCCGTTCGCTCGAATCGCGCCATCGGCGAGCGAAAGGTCCCTGTTAGGAATGATTTGGTCGGGGTCGAGCTCCATCTGCGTGCCGAGACCCGTGCAGGCGGGGCAGGCTCCGTGCGGCGTATTGAAGGAAAAAGTGCGGGGCTCGATCTCGCCGAGCGAGATATTGTCCACAGGGCAGGAAAAATGCTCTGAAAAGATGTGGTCCTGGCCCTTTTTGCTTCCCTCGGACTGAGCAGAGACGATGACGACACCGCCGCCGAGCTTGAGTGCAGTCTCGATAGAGTCGGTCAGACGGTTGTGATCGCCATTCGCCCCAGGCCTGATTACCAAACGGTCGACCACAGCTTCAATTGTGTGCTGCTTGTAGCGGTCGAGTCGAACATCCTCGTTGACATCCAGGACATCGCCGTTCACGCGCACGCGGACATAGCCCGCCTTGCGCACGTCTTCAAAGACCTTTTTATGTTCCCCCTTGCGGTCTTTGATGAGAGGGGCCAGGATCAAGATGCGGGACCCCGCCGGCAGGTTTTCGACGGCATCCACGATCTGTTCGACGGTCTGGCGTTCGATCGGGCGGCCGCACTTGGGGCAGTGGGGCTGCCCTACGCGGGCGAAAAGCAGACGGAGGTGATCATAGATCTCTGTGACGGTACCCACGGTCGACCGGGGGTTGTGGCTAACGCCCTTTTGGTCAATCGAAATGGCGGGAGACAGGCCCTCAATGTGGTCGACCTCAGGCTTGTCCATCTGGCCGAGGAATTGGCGCGCATACGCGCTGAGACTCTCGACATAACGCCTTTGGCCTTCGGCGTAGATTGTGTCGAAAGCAAGAGAAGACTTGCCCGAGCCGGAGAGACCCGTAATGACTACAAAACGGTCGCGGGGAATCTCCAGATCGATGTTTTTTAGGTTGTGCTCGCGTGCACCGCGAATAACTAGTTTGTCCTGAACCATACACCAAATCTCGAAAAATCAGAGGGATATTTTAGCACGAATAGCGAAAATGAGCAATGTTTTTTCGTAACAGGGTGGGCGTCACGATTTTGGGCGCCAATTCGACCTGCGTCGAATTCGCTATGGGTTACTGCGATTCTAGTCGCCCGGAAAGTATGCCGTAAAATGCTGACGGGAACCTTTGTCAATTGACAAAAACGGCCGGCAGCGACGAACGGAAGGGAACCTCCGACCTAGGTGATTTGGGCGAGCACTTGATCGACGCTCCGCAGTTCGGTCGTAAGAACGCGCCGAGCCAGAGAAGTGTTCAGAGTGCAATCGCGGGGACGAGGCTCCGTGGACGAAGAGCTCAGAGCGGGGCGGAAGCGAGGGGTAGTGTGAAAAGCCTCGACGAGCTTGAGGCCGAAATCGTAGCGGTTTAGGGACTGCGGACCTGCGACGTGGAGAATGCCGGTCAAACCAGACCCGGCCAGCTCGAGGAGCGCATCCGCCAAATCGTCGACAAAGATCGGGCAGCGATACTCGTCTGTGAAAAGCCAGGGCATGCTGCCTGCCAGCACCCCGCGGGTGCGAGGGTCAAGGGGATTGAACCCGTATACGAGTGAGGTGCGGACAATCAGAGCGGCAGGATGGCCTTCTGCCACGGCCTGTTCGGCGAGAGTCTTGGTTGCGGCGTACGGAGTCATAGGGACGGGCAGATCCCCTTCAGAGTACGGCGCGTGCTCACCATCGAAAATCACGTCGCTGGAAAGGTGGACGAGGCGGACATTCTCGCTCGCTGCCGCCGCGGCAACGTGGCGAGAGCCTTCCACGTTGACTCCCGACATGTCCGGGCCCCGCATCAACGCGGCTGTATGGATAATGACGTCCGGCTTGAAAGAGAGGAGGACACGCTCCACCGCTGGCTGGTCTCGAACATCTAGCAAGAACCCCATGGCATCAGCGGGTACAAGTGGATGCGAGAGTCGAGTCCCTCCGACGACCCAGCCCTGTGGAGCACGTCTCAGAAGAACTGAGCCAATGTAACCGCTTGCACCCGTGACGAGGAGTCTCAATGTTCGTCTGATGCCTGGCCGCGCAAAGCGAGCAAGGCTGCATGATCGCTGCGAGAAATCTCGTCGCGCAGCGATTCGAGGGCGACACGCGCGGCCTCCTGTTCGGCAGTTTGCTTGCTGCGCCCCATGCCAGTCCCGTACACTCGCCCTTTCAAGATGACCTCGACGGTGAATTGTTTGGCGTGGTCGGGACCCCGGGTCTCGACGAGACGGTATTGGGGGGTCACCTGCAGATGGCCTTGGCTCAGTTCCTGTAGCATGCTCTTGGAGTCGCGATCAAGCCGTTCCTCGTGAATGTGCTCGGCCTCTGATGAAATGAACCGCAAGACCAGATCCCGGGCCGCAAGCATGCCTTGGTCAATATAGAGTGCCCCCACTACCGCCTCAAAGGCGCCTGCGAGTAGCGGGGCGCGGCTCCGGCCGCCGGCGAGGTCTTCGCCCCGCGACATGAGCAAGTGCGGTGGGAGCCCGAGATCTCTCGCGAAACGCGCGAGCGAATCTCCCTTGACGAGGGCGGCCCGCAAGGAGGTTAGCTCACCTTCGCTCATCTCCGGGTAATGATGATACAGATACTCGGCAGTGACAAAATCGAGGATGGCATCTCCGAGGAATTCAAGGCGTTCATTGTCCAGATACGGCAAGTCGGGATTCTCATTCAAGTAGGAGCGATGAGTGAGCGCACGCGTCAAGAGCGACTTGTCGTCGAATGTGAATCTAAGAAGGGATTCCAAATCTTCCAAGGACATCATAACACCTGGCAGTGGCTGACCCTGCATTTTCTCCGCAGTTCGCCTATGGCTCGTACCTCTTGAATATAACGATGGCGTTGTGCCCGCCGAAACCAAACGAGTTGGACATGCCAACGCGCACGTCTGCATGTCTCGCCTGGTTGGGCACATAATCGAGATCGCAAATAGGATCGGGAAACTCGTAGTTGACAGTAGGGTGAATGGTCCCGGTCTCAATGGTCTTGATCGTCGCAATCGCTTCGATGGCGCCGGCGGCGCCGAGCATATGTCCCAACATGGACTTGCTGGAACTGATGGGAATCCGGTAAGCTTGCTCGCCAAAGACCGTCTTGATGGCAGCGGTCTCCGCGGCGTCGTTCAAGAGCGTTGAGGTGCCGTGGGCGTTGATATAGTTCACATCGTTTGGTTTCAGCCCGGCCTTGTCGAGGGCACGGCGCATGGCCCGCACCGCTCCCATGCCTCCCTCTGGCGGCGCGCTGATGTGAAAAGCATCATTGGTGGCGCCATATCCGACCATCTCGGCGATGATGTGGGCACCACGCGCCTGGGCAGCTTCCAGCGATTCGAGAATCAGAATGCCTGCGCCTTCGCCGAACACAAATCCATCCCGTTTCGCATCAAATGGCCGCGACGCATGCTGCGGATCGTCATTGCGGGTGGACATGGCCTGCGTGCGGTGAAACGCGGCCATGCCGAGCTCGGTGAGGGAGGCTTCTGTCCCGCCAGTCACCATGGCTTGAGCATCGCCGCGCTTGATGATCTCAAAAGCTTCTCCAATCGCATTCGTTCCCGTGGCGCAGGCGGAAGCGACCGAAAAGCTGGGACCGCGTGGACCGAAAATGATGGCGACTTGGCCGGCGGCCATATTGGGAATCATAAAGGGGCCCGTGAACGGGCTGACGCGCATCGGCCCCTTTTGGATCAGCGTTCGCGCACTTTGCTCCAGCGTCATCATGCCCCCGATGCCCGACCCAATCAGGGTGCCGATTTGATCGGCATTTGACTCATCGATCTTGAGACCGGCGTGTTTGATTGCCTGAGCTGCGGCGGCGATCGTGTACTGGATAAAGAGATCTAGGCGCCGGGCCTCCTTTCGGTCGATGTACTGGGAGTACTCCTCGACGTTAAAATCCGTCACCTCGGCAGCAATCTGGACGGCAAAGGCGCTTGGGTCAAAGCGCGTGATGCGATGGACGACCGAGGTCCCGGCGACCAGGTTTGCCCACATTTGGTCGACGTGATTCCCCAAGGGGGAAATCACCCCGAATCCAGTGACCACGACACGGTGAGTGTTGTCCGCCATTGGACTATCCCTCCGATTAGGTATGGTGTGGAAAATCACAGAACAGACGACAGACTACAGATCACAGACAACAGGCCGCAGAAGGCAGAAGGCACTAGGCAGAGAACAGGCAACGGATTCAGGTGACTAGGATTCGAACTGCCTTGTCTGACGTCTGTATCCTGTCGTCTGTGGGCTGTAACGCTTCGCCAATGGCCCAGTGCGATGCACCGTGTGCTTCCAAGGCGCGCTCAAGATCTGCCTGGCGGTCTGGCGGAACGGCGATCAGCAAGCCACCGGATGTTTGCGGGTCAAATAGGATTTCGTTCAAGTCCGCGGGGATAGACTCGCGAATTTGCACCTTGCCTTCCAGGTAGAGCTTGTTTCGGCCCGCGCCGCCCGGGATTTGATGCTTGGCTGCATATTCGAGCGCCCCGTCGAGAAGGGGAAGCGCGTCGGCACGCAAATGAAAACCAAGGTCCGCTGCTAGAGCCATTTCGTAGGCGTGCCCGAGCAGGCCGTAGCCGGTGATGTCGGTCGCGCCCCGTATGCCGATTTCCTGCATGGCGAGAGCGGCGCCTCGATTCAGCCTGGTCATCCAGTCGATCGCGTTATGCAAGTGCTGCGGAGAAACCACACTGTTCTTGCCGGCCGTGGTGATTAGACCAGTGCCTAAGGGCTTGGTCAAGACAAGAATGTCCCCGGCGCGCGCCCCCCCTTTTTTGATAACGCGGTTGGGATCGACCAAGCCCGTCACCGAGAGACCGAATTTGGGCTCGTCGTCGGTGATCGTGTGGCCGCCGGCAATGACTCCGCCTCCTTCGGCCATCTTGTCTGCGGCGCCGCGGAAAATATCGCCCAGGAGGTCGATGGGTAGGTCATCTCGCCAGGCGGCGAGATTGAGCGCGAGGACGACCCGGCCGCCCATCGCGTAGACGTCGCTCATGGCGTTCGCAGCGGCGACCGCACCAAAGACATAAGCGTCATCCACGACGGGCGGAAAAAAATCAAGGGTCTGGATGAGCGCGGTCGAGTCGTTTACGCGATAGACGGCCGCGTCATCTGGTTCGCCGAGCCCGACGAGGAGGGGCGGATAGTCCGCAGGTTTGAACTTGTCTCGGAGTGGGCGCAAAACTTGCGCCAGTTCGGCGGCGCCGATTTTGGATGCTCAGCCTGCGCAAGCGGCGTATTCGGTTAGTCGTATTCTCTTGGATTCTGACATTCTACACGTTTGACTTGAGCCCGCTCCCCGTCAAGGTCACGACGGTCTCGCTGTTCTTGCGGACTGCTTCCGGCAGCCGGCGGAGGGCGGCAACAGCCGTGGCGCTTGTAGGCTCTATGTAGAGACCCACGCGCGCCATTTCATTACGGGCTTGGACAATTTCCTCTTCGCTGACGGCGATGGCGCCGCCTTGAGTCTCCCTAAGCGCGCGGAGTACCTCGCGCCCGCGCACGGGTTTGTTGATCGCAATCCCTTCGGCAACGGTTTGTGCGGGAGCGGCGACCGGAGCGTCCTCCAACCCGTTCTCAAAAGCGCGGACCAGCGGCGCGACGACGGCGGCTTGGGCCGCGTAGAGGCGGGGCAGCCGGTCGATGAGGCCGACTTCCTGGAGCGCTTGAAAGCCGCGCGCCAAGCCTATGAGATTCGTGCCATGTCCTACGGGGGCGACGACGGCAAAGGGAGCGCGGCGACCGAACTGCTCCCAGAGCTCCCAGGCCGTTGTTTTCATTCCCGCCAGGACGAAAGGATTGTAGTAGTGAGAAGCGTAATAGGCGTCCCCTTGGGCCGCTTTCTGTACGGCCAAAGCGGCCTTCTCTCGGGGGCCTTCGATCTTGCGGACGCGTGCTCCATAAATCTCAATCTGGGCAAGCTTTGCCGGGGAGGCGTGAGCTGGGACAAAGATGTCCGCTGCAATGCCGGCCCGCGCCGCATACGCGGATAAACTCGCGGCGGCATTGCCCGACGAATCCTCGACGACGCGAGAGATGCCGAGCGATCTGACGAGGCTGATCAACACCGTGGTGCCCCGGTCCTTGAAGGATCCCGTGGGGGTCATAAAATCGAGCTTGGAGAAAAAGTGGAGGCCGTCCAGAAACGTCTCGACGACCGGGGTCAAACCTTCGCCCATCGAGATTGGCTCGGCGCCATCTGGCAAGGGTAGGAGGAAGCGGTAACGCCAAAGGGAAGAGTTGCCGGCCTCGATGCTCGCAGGGTCGAATGGGACAGTACCGGCAATTTCAAAGAGACCGCCGCATTTGGGGCAGTGCCATGCGCGCGTGTCCAGCGGGTATTGAGCGTTGCAGGTTGAACAAACTATTTGCATCTAGGATTGTTTCTCTCATCGCTCTGGAGTAGATCATTCCAGGCGGGTCTCTCCTGATTTGCCGCCGCGTTTCAAAACGAGACGGACGTTTTCGATGTGCATGCCTCGGTCCACTGCCTTGGCCATGTCGTAGATCGTCAGAGCTGCCGTAGCGACCGCGACGAGCGCCTCCATTTCAACGCCCGTCTTGCCAACGTTCTTGGCAGTCCCGGTGATGCCGACCCGCGCCGGCTCATGCTCGTCGCCGGAGGAAAGAATCTCGAAATCCACCGCAACATCGGTGATGAGCAGCGGATGACACATCGGGATCAACTCGTGAGTGCGCTTGGCGGCCATGATTCCGGCGACGCGAGCGACCGAAAAGACATCTCCTTTTTCAATCCCGCCGGACTGGATCAACGCAAGGGTCGCCGGCCGCATTGTCACCTGGCCCTTGGCCACGGCCACGCGCTCGGTGTCCGGCTTGGCGCTGACGTCGACCATCTGCGCCCGCCCCTGTTCGTCCACGTGCGATAGAGTCATGTCAACCCTTGTCCATGGCATATGACAATGGCGACTTCGTCGTTGAAATCGCCTAGGTGGTGGGCGAGGCAGGTCTCGAACCCGCGGCCTCTTCCGTGTAAGGGAAGCGCTCCACCAGCTGAGCTACTCGCCCAACAAAATCATTATAAATTCATGCAAGGGGTTTGTCAAACCATTGGGGCGGCGATATAATGTTGGCAATGGACGCCACACGGGAAACCATCCTCTGGACTGCAGGCTTTTTCAACGAGCGGTTCTCCGAGCCCGTTTCACCGCTCGGGTGGTCGCTCATCGGGCCTCTGGTCGAAGAGCTGGCGCTGCGCGAGCCCTTGGAATACCTGGGCTATCCAAAGACGAAGGAAATACGCATTACGCGCCTGTGGCATGGACATCCGTACACGAACGTGGCGGTATTCCAGATCCTATACAAGATATTCCCTGACTGGCTCTTGCCCGAAGACGCCTATCGCTACTTTCCCGACGGCCAAGTCCAACTCCGCAAAGAGGCCGCATATCCAAGCTCGGCTCTTTCTCCTCGTCTCTTGTTTTCTTTGACGCGCGCGTTTTTCTCCGATCCCGGGGATGTGTCTCCCTTTCACAACTATCGCAAATGGGCTGGCTACACGGTTGTGCACGATCGCCGAGTGCGGGAAATGGGCACGCGTGTTCAAGGGCTGGAACAGTCTGGCGCGGCGGCACGCGATATTCTAGAGGGCTTGAAAGAGGTCGAGTCGATTCACAGGGATTTGCTCCGCATTCACCGGTGGAGCCTTACCCACGCAGACATTCTGTTCGGTCTCCTAAAGCGACTCGCGCGGAATTGGGTGGACCGCGAGCACGCGGATGAAATTGCCGCCGAGTGGATTGCGAACGTGTCCGACAAGACGATGCAAGTGGACGCGGCGCTGAACAGGATGGCAGATAGGCTCGCGCTGGCGCCGGAAATGCAGGATGCCATCCAAAAGGCGGACTCTTATCCCGAGCTCGTTCATTTGCTAGAAGGGAAGGGGGGAGGCCCCGAGTTTCTGGGATTGCTGCAGCAATTTCTCGCCGAGCATGGGCACCGGTCTTTTTCTCTGGATATCGCCGTCCCCACCTTTGCCGACGACCCGACTCAGGTGCTGCATCTGTTGCAAGGCATGAGTGCTGCAGGTAGGAACGGCATGGCCAGAAACAGCCGAACGGCTCTAGCCGCGCATCCTCTACCTCCGGTTCGCAGGGGGTTGCTGGCAATCGTGCGCTCCCTGGCGCTCAAATATGTGGCGCTGCGTGAGGACCAGCGCTATTATTGGCAAAAGAGTCTGGCCATCTCCCGCCGCCTGTACCTGGTTTTGGCTGAGCGCCTATTAGCTGAAGGAGCCATCACTCGTCGTGAAGATGTCTTTTATGCGACGCATCGAGAGCTGGAGGAGTATTGTGGATCGAGAATGTCTCGGGAAACATTGGGTAGGCAAATTACCATTCGGCGAAGCGAGTGGGAAAGCTACTGGAGCGAATTCAAGCGGTCTCCTGATCTGTCGTATCCCGCGTTCCTGAGAGGTGATGAGCCGATTGTGGTGGCTCCCGTGCAGCAGCAGGTCTGGTATGCTCGCGCGGTGAGCCCGGGCACGGCCCGAGGGGTCGTGCGGATTTGCAGGTCGGCAAACGATCTGATGCACGTTCGCCCTGGCGAAATTTTGGTCGCACCGTCAACGGACCCGGCATGGACGCCCGTGTTTGCCCGGATTGCGGGGCTGGTGCTCGAGCGCGGAGGGGTGCTGTCGCATGGGGCAGTGGTCGCGCGGGAATACGGAGTGCCCGCCGTCGTGGGTGCGACCAGCATTGCCGATCAGGTGCGCGATGGGGAGACCATCGAGGTTGATGGAAATCTTGGACGTATCGCCCGCATCGCATAGAAAGCGAACCACCGCGCCGGCCGCACGGTGGTTCGTAAGGGTGGGCTGCCCGGGGGGATGGGCAAACCCGCGAACGGTGAGACGGTCAAGCAAATCGAGCCCGCTCCTTCGTCGAAGAAGCAGGCTCGTTTTTTTCTACGGACTGATCTTCGGCGGCCCGGCGGTCATGACGTCGTTGTCTGCGTTACAGACCCGTGGCTTTGCGTCCCCACCTTTCGATGGGTTTGCCTTTATCGGAACGGTGTACGATTCACCCTCTCGAATCTTAACATTCGCTAATACGGCGCACAATGGGAAATGAGTACTGGCAGCTTTACTCCAGTTTGATAGGGCGGCTCAGAAAGTCAAGGAGCAGTTTGATTCCGTTCTGCATATCGCCAAAGTCGACCATTTCTGAGGGAGTATGGATGTACCGAGTGGGAATAGAGAGCACACCTGCCGGCACCCCTTCACGGGAGACCTGCATGGCCACAGCATCCGTCGTACCGTGAGTGAGAATCTCGAACTGGTATGGAACGTTCGCGTCCTCTGCGGCGCTGACCAACAGATTCTTGACGGTCGGGTGCGTCAGCATTCCGGAATCTTTGACTTTGATCGCCGGTCCTTTGCCTAGTGCCACAGCCATTGTCGGGGCCTCGGGTGTGTCCCCGGTGTCCGTGACGTCTATCGCGAGGGCAATGTCAGGTTGCAGACCGTAAGCGGAGGTGATAGCTCCCCGAGGGCCGACTTCTTCCTGGACGGTAAAGACGAAATAGACATCATGTGGGGTTTTCTTGAGCTGCTGTATTGTTTCAATCAGGACCGCGCAGCCGGCACGGTCATCCATCGCCTTGGCCATTATGCGATCGCCCAGATCGATAAAGTCGCGCATGAACGATGCCGCGTCGCCAATTCCTACTCGGCGGTTCTGACCGTCGCATGCGCCAATGTCGATGAACAACTGGTCGATCTTGACGTCGCTCGGTCTGACGTTCTTTCGCTCACGACCGATCGTCCCGACAACACCGTTCGCAAAAAGAACGCGATGCCCTAGGAGGGTCAAGGGTTGAACTCCGCCAAGGGACGCAAAGCGAAGAAAGCCCTTTTCGTCCACGTGCGTCACCATGATGCCAATCTCGTCCATGTGCGCGGCCAGCATGACCTTCTTGCGCGGCACAGTGCCGCTCCCGCGCTTGCGGGCGATCAGATTGCCGAGTGCGTCGGTGCGCACCTCGTCCGCCACGCTCTTGACTTCGTCCCGGATCATCTCGCGGATGCGTCCTTCGTATCCGGAAGGACCGTAGGTCTCGGTAAGCCGCTTGACGAGGTCCTTGGTGGGATGCAGCTTTTGGGCTCGCTCGTTCGCGCTGTCCATCATGGGGAAATGAGTGGTTTTCTTGCCGGTGGCCATAAATCTACCTTTCTCAGTGCAAGTCGTCGAGGCCCCTCAACTGGCCAAGGGTTTTCAACATGAGCGCTGTGGCGCTTTCGAAATCTCTGAGACTCAGCAGGCTCACAGGTGCGTGGATGTAGCGTGTCGGAACAGCTACGACGGCAGAGGGAACACCCTCTTTCGCGGTGTGAATCCTGCCTGCGTCGGTGCCGCCTTTCAGGGGCTGCTTGATTTGGTAAGGAATGCGGTTCGCATCCGCCGTCTCCATGAGCAAATCGACAAGACGGCGGTCGGCAATCATCGAATTGTCTGCAATGGTGATAGCTGCGCCTTGTCCCAAACGCGTGGTCGGCGAAACGTCTCTGGTTTTGGGCAGATCGTCGCACACCGTGCTCTCGAGTACGAACGCGGCGGTCGGCTCGACGGCATACGCCGCGACCTGCGCTCCGCGGGCCCCCACTTCTTCCTGCACGGTAAAGACGGCAAACAAGTCGAGTGGGAAATCGCCTTTCAAGAGCTCGACGAGGATCGCGCAGCCGCTGCGGTCGTCGAGTGCTTTGCCCTTGACCACGCCGTCGCCCATCTCGCCGAACTTGGTGGCAAAAGACGCATAATCGCCAATCTTTACGGCGCCCTCCGCCTCCATTTTGGAACGCGCGCCGATATCAATCGACATGTTCTCTACGTCGACGACTTGGTCGCGCTCTTTTTGCTTTAGGAGGTGAACCGGCTTGACGCCGATGACGCCCGGAATCTGATCCTTGCCGATAAGGACCACTTTGCTCAAGAGGATCCGGTCGTCGATGCCACCCACTTTGTGGAAACGCAATTGGCCGGAGGACTCGTGGTGGACAATCAAAAGCCCCACCTCGTCCATATGGGCGGCCACCATCACCTTCGGGACAGACCGAGCGCGCGTCCCGCGGGCTTTCTTGAACGCTATCAGATTGCCCAGTGGGTCGACGCGGTGCCAGTCGGCGAGGCCGCGGATGGCCCCGATCAGGATATCACGGACATCACCTTCATTCCCGGAAACGCCGCGGGCATTGGAAAGTCTCTCCAGCAACGTGGGCATACTCGTAGGCATCTTATTTCCTTCGTGATCTCCGGATCCTCTTTGTCCCTGCCCGCCGCGGCTTGTCAGCTGGTTCTGTTTCCGTGTCCTCCCCCTGCGCCTTGAGCTGCCGCAAAAAGGAGTCGTCCAGGGAGGCGCAAAACAGTGCAAGGAGCCGGCCAATGCGCTCGAGGTCCGATAGGCTCAGGGTTTCGACAGAGGTGTGCATGTAGCGGAGAGGGATGTCGATCAAGCCGGTTGGGATTCCATCGCGGACGACCTGAATGGCCCAGGCGTCGGTACCGGTTGCTCCAGCGTACGCAGTGACCCGATACGGGATTTCGTTCTCTTGTGCGACCTCGACCAGCTTGTTGTGAATCATGGGGTGGATGTTGGGACCCAGCGCGATCCCCATGCCGGAATCGAGAGGGACGGCGTTGACATCGGTCGTATTTGGCTGGTCTGCGTGGCTGACATCCAGGGCAATCGCGATATCCGGGGCCACGGCGTAGGTCGAGGTGGCCGCGCCGCGCAAGCCGACCTCTTCCTGAACATTTGTTACGGCATATACGTCCCAAGTGTGTTTCATGGTGGCGAGATGGCGCAGGGCTTCAGAGATGGCGACTACGGCCGCCCGATCGTCAAAGGCTTTGCCCGCCACGATGTTGTTCTTCAGGTCCATCATTTTGCGGGAAATCGTGACCAGATCGCCCGGCCGGACGAGCTCTCGCACGCGAGCTTCGGGTAGTCCCACGTCGATGAATAGCTCATCCAAGGGGACCACTTTGGTGCGTTCCTCTTCGGACAGAACATGAGGCGGACGCGACCCGATGATGCCGCGCAATTCTTGGTTGCCGCGCACGACGACCTCTTGGGACGGGAGCACGCGTGCATCAAAGCCGCCGATGTTTGTAAACCGGATAAAGCCGCGGTCAATGTCTGTCACCATGAGCCCGATTTCGTCCATATGCCCCTCGATCAGCACTTTGGGGGCGGGCGAGCGGGCCTGAGATGCCCAAGCACCGCACTTTTTCGCGATAATACTGCCCATTGCAGTCACAGTGATCTGGTCGGAGTACGGCCGCATCTGCTCGATGACAAGATCGCGAACCGAATGCTCGTAGCCGGAAACACCGCTGGCTTCCGAGATCTTTTGCAGAAATTCTTTGGCGGACACCGAGATGTTGCCTCCCAGGGGTAAAGACAGTGTCAAGGGCTCACATTCGCCGTGTAAGGCTGGCGGCCATTATAACACGAGACGATCGACTGTCAATGTGCGCAAATGCGAGTTCCTGCGTTTGTCAATTTGGCGGTTCGGTGCTAAACTATTAAACTTGGCATTGGTGCGCGCATCCGGCAATCGCGGAGCCGATATGGATACCATTTCTACGCGAGCAGGTCGAATTTGCCTCAGTTTTCTTGGTATTTACCTCGCCTTCTGGGTCGGGGGGCTGTACGGAGTGAGCGGTCGAGTCCAAGCGGCCCCCAGCGCGCTCAACTGCCAGACGGTGGCGCTCACCGCCCCAGCCTCCGGATCCGTTCTGTCCGGAGCGGTCGAGATACGCGGTCGGGCGCTGGTGACCGGGTTTCAGTTCTACAAAGTGGAGGACAGCGCCCAGGGGCAGGGAAAATGGACGCTCATCGGAGCAGATGTTGTTCGCAAGCCGGTAAGCGAAGGCCGCTTGGTTGTGTGGCAGACGACCCTTGTTCAGAACGGCAGCTATCGCCTCCGCCTACATGTGGTGGACTCGACGGGCAACTATTGCGAGGTTGTGGCGGGGCCGTTCCGAGTTTCAAACGCGTTTCCCACAGTGGTTGAGCTGCCAACTCTTACAGAGACGGTGCCGGAAGCTGTAGTGCCCGTTCAGTCCACCCCGACAATTGTCGTGAGTGTGCCTGTGGAAGTGGCTCCTAACCCAACTGTGCTCACCACACCGCTACCCGCCCGTACCATTGGAGTAAAAGGGATCAACCTAACCGTATTGACGGCGTTCTTTCTGTTTGGGGTTATGGCGATGCTCGCAGTGGCAATGTTCGTTGGGGCTATTATGCTTGTCCGTAGGCGGGGATGATGCCGAGCCTGAAGTGGTTCAGACGCCACGACGCACCGGAGGACGGGCACCCAGTGAAAATGATTGTTGGGCTAGGCAATCCGGGGGCGCGATATGCCCACAGTCGTCATAATGTGGGCTTCCAAGTGGCTGACCGGTTCGGGCGTGAGCACGCCCTTTCGTTCTCGCGCAAGCGTTTTCGCGCCGACATCGCAGAGGCTAACCGGATGGGACAGCGTGTCATCGTGGCCAAGCCCCAGACGTTTATGAATTCGAGCGGGGAGGCCGTCGGAAAGCTGTTCGCCTTTTACAGGGTCGCCCCACAGGACCTGCTTGTTATCTATGATGATCTCGATCTACCTCTCGGCAAGACCCGCCTGCGGCCCAAGGGAAGTGCAGGGGGACATCATGGAATGGAGTCGATCATTTCGCATATCCATTCGACCGACTTTCCGCGCTTGCGGGTGGGGATTGGACGTCCGAATCCCGACGCCGACGTCGATCATGTGCTGGGAGCTTTTAGTCCCCAGGAACGACAGGTGATGGAAGAGGCGATAGGCAGGGCGGCAGACGCGGTTGGAGTTTGGCTCGCCGAGGGCTTGGATGCCGCGATGAACAAATTCAATTCTGATAAGCGATAGTTCTGGCATTCTTCACATGGATCTTTCTGGACTAGTCACGTTAATTGAGGAAACGCAAGCTCTTGGGGAGCTGGTTGCCGCGCTGCACCATAGCAGAACAGTCACGGCCGACGTCATCGAATCAGCGCGCAGTCCAATGCTGGCTGGATTGGCACGCATGCTTGATGCCCCGTTGGTCATAATCACCCACCGATCGGAACGCGCAAAACAACTGGCCGACGAGCTGTCCGTCTGGTTAGGGCCGAACCGAGTAGTCTCGGTTTTTCCAGAGCCGGACCCGCTCTTTTACGAGAGAATAGCCTGGAGCGCTGAAACGGCCGCCGCGCGTCTCGGCGTTCTCGCTACACTGTCAGGGCGCTCGCCCATTGTGGTTTCCTCCATTCGGGCTCTGATGCAGCGGACGATGCCCCCCGCGGATTTTCGCGCAGGAGTTCGTGAGCTGCGTCAAGGTGCCGAAGGAAAAGAGTTGACGGAAATGGCCAGCTGGTTGGTGGCCCTGGGCTATGAGCACGTGCCCGTGGTTGACACTCCGGCATCTTTCAGCCGCCGTGGCGGCATTGTGGACATTTGGACTCCCTCCAGCCCGCGGCCGGTCCGAATTGAGTTTGAAGGGGACCAGGTGGCCTCTCTGCGCGCCTTTGACCCGGTGACACAGCGATCGGCAGAGGAATTGGAGGCGATCACAATTGTGCCCGCGAGCGAAGCGCTGCCGGGGCGCGGCCCGGACGTCGCGAAGGCGACGGAGGCCTGGGACCTTTCCCTTTGCCATCCCATCGCCGCCAGCACGTTCAAACAGGACCGCGATGCTTTGCAGAATGGTCAGCGCTTTCGCGGCATCGAGTTTTATCTGCCCTACCTCTACCCGAACGCGGCGTCACTCCTGGACTATCTCGTCGAGAACAGCTGGCTGGTCGTCGAGAATTGGGGAGAAATCGAATCCACTGCCCAGTCTCTCGAATTCCAGGCAGAGGATGTGCGCGGTGATCTCGAAGCACGGCGGGAGATTCCGCCCGGAATCGCACTGCCGTATTTCGGCTGGGGTGCTTTGCAGGAAAAGATGAAAGGGCACCCGCGGTTGCTCCTCGACTATTCGAGCCCGGGCGAATCGATCCACTTGCCGTTCGTGCCCGGCCCCCGCTATGGCGGCCAGATGCGCAAGGCGCTCGATGAGATTCTGAAGCAGCGCAATGAACAGGCTCGTGTGGTTGTGGTCACGCGGCAAGCCGAGCGCATCTCGGGCCACCTCCGCGACCGCGATATCCATATCAAGCCCGTGAGCAAAATCACGCAACCGCCCCAGCCCGGCCACATCATCCTCGTCCAGGGAGCACTCGCGGAAGGATGGAAGCTTCAAGTCGTAAATTGGAGGTCGGAGGCTGCAGGTCAGAAGCTAGACGTTAGAGAATCAACGCTTGGGATCGAGCCAGACAGCAAACTAGAGGTCCAATCTCCAACATCCGATTTTTCGGAGCGAAGCGGAGATCCTGCGCACTCTGCGGGACAACTTCCAATCTCTAGCCTCCAGCTCCTCACCGACGCCGAGCTCTTTGGCTGGTCGCGCCCCAAGCCTCGCCGGATCGCCAAGTCGCGGGGGATGGCACCCGAGGCTTTTTTCGCAGACTTGGCCATTGGCGATTATATCGTGCACATCGACCACGGCATCGGCATCTTCCGCGGCCTAGTCCGACTGGCGTTGAACGGGCCTGAGCGCGAATTCCTTTTGCTTGAATACGCGCAAGGAGACCGTCTCTACGTACCGGTTCATCAGATCGATCGCCTGAGCCGTTATGTGGCGCCCGGCGGTCACGCGCCCACGCTGCACAGGTTGGGCACCGCCGAATGGGCTCAAGTGAAAGAGCGGACGCGGCGAGCGGTTGAGGACATTGCGGACGAGCTGCTCGAGCTATACGCCGCACGGGAGGTCGTTTCGGGGTATGCCTTTCAGGCCGACACGACTTGGCAGCACGAGCTGGAAGCTTCGTTCCCCTATGTCGAAACCGAAGACCAGCTGAATGCGATTGACGACATCAAAGCCGACATGGAGCGATCTCGTCCCATGGACCGCCTGGTCGTGGGAGATGTTGGCTATGGGAAAACCGAGGTGGCTCTGCGAGCCGCGTTCAAGGCGGCCACCGACGGCAAGCAGGTTGCCGTTCTGGTGCCCACCACCGTTCTTGCACAACAACATTTCAACACGTTTAAGGAGCGGTTGGCGCCGTTTCCCATTGAGGTGGAGATGTTGTCCCGGTTCCGGTCTGAAAAGGAGCAAAGGGACATTGTTCAGAGAATTCAAGCCGGATTGGTGGACATTGTCATCGGGACTCATCGACTACTCTCTGAGGATGTGCGCTTTAAGGATCTCGGATTACTCATCATCGACGAAGAGCAGCGCTTTGGGGTTGTGCACAAGGAAAAGCTGAAACAGCTGCGGCAAGAAGTGGATGTCTTGACGCTCACCGCGACCCCGATCCCGCGTACGCTTTATCTTTCGTTAAGCGGGGCTCGGGATATGAGCACGATCGAGACCGCGCCGGAGGACCGTCTGCCCATCCGGACCTATGTTGCCGAATACGACGAGCGGCTGGTGCGAGACGCCATTCTCCGCGAGTTGGACCGGGGAGGCCAAGTCTTTTTTGTGCACAATCGCGTGCGAGGCATCCGCATCATTGCGGAGCAATTGCGCAAGCTCGTGCCGGATGCGAATATCGCCGTCGGACACGGCCAGATGCCTGAAGAGGAATTGGAACAGGTCATGGTCGACTTTGCGGCAGGCCGGTACGATGTCCTGGTGTGTACCACCATTATCGAAAGCGGGATCGACATACCGAACGCGAATACGCTGATCGTTAACCACGCCGACAAGTTCGGACTCGCGCAGTTGTACCAACTGCGTGGTAGGGTTGGCCGGAGCGCGGCCCGAGCCTATGCCTATTTCCTCTATTCCAAAGGGCAGCCGCTGAGCGAAGAGGCGAGGGCACGCCTACAGTCGATTGCCGAGGCGAGCGAGTTAGGCGCGGGCTTTCAGATTGCCATGCGAGACATGGAAATACGCGGCGCAGGCGAGATTCTGGGCTCGCGCCAGCACGGTCACATTGCGGCCGTCGGGTTCGACTTGTACTGTCGGCTTCTGGCGAACGCCATAGACACTGCGCGCGACAGAGCCCAGGGTTCTCCGGCTGAGACGATGAAAGCCGAACGGGTCACGCCTGCGACGAGGCTAGCTTCGCCGCTGATTGACCTGCCGTTGCAGGCGCAGATTCCGGAAACCTACGTCCCGGAATCGGGGCTGCGCCTGCGGCTATACCGCCGGCTGGCCGATGTTACGACGCGGGCGCAAGTGGACGACATGATGCGTGAACTGGAAGACCGGTTCGGCCCCGCACCCGACCCGGTAAAGAATCTCATTTATCTCCTGCGTCTCAAGGTGGAGGCCGCTCATGCTCATGTGAGCGGGATCAATACGGAAGACGGGCGCATCGTGATCAAATTTGGGGAGCCAAACAGCGGGCTCGCCGCGCGCCTGAGCGCACGCTTTAATGGTCGCGTTCGGGTCTCGAGAGACCGGGTGTGGCTAGCCAGCACGGAAGATGACCCGGAGTGGCAGCAACACTTGATGGATGTGATCGATGCTTTAACCCCGCGTCAGGGTGAACAAGCCCACTCGGACGGCGCCTAGCCGAGCCTGACTCGCCGGACCAATCGCCGAGGAGAAAATGCCTTCGTTTGACCAAGTCATCTCCACTGCCTGCGAACGCCTGCTCGAAGACGAACGCCTCCGATCCAATCTCACTGACGCTGAGGCCAACCTTGTGCTCAGCTGGGCGATGGACTGGTTGGAGCGGAGCATCCGTCAAGCTCGCGACGAAGCCGAAGCTCGGCGCATTGCAGAACGCGACGCGCCTCGCGTCCGTGAGGCAGTGTTGGCGATCAACGATCGCGCTTCGGGGTGGGGCGCCCGCGGGTTAACGAAAGCCTCAAAGGCGGTCGAGCCTTTACTGGGAAAAGAACGGGCGCCCACCCGTGCGGAAATCGACCGCGTGTTGACTGCAACGTCAAGCGAGTTTAAGCGAGCTCCGGATACCGGCGCACCGCACAAATAGCCATGCCATATCTTGCGGCGAGAAACCGATCAGCCGCTCCGTCCGACCGGGCCCCTTTTTGCCTCTTGCTGGATTGAGTTTATAATCATACGCGTGGCCCAGGACCGCAGCCCTCGTCGTTTTCTCTTCCATCACCTGTGTTGTCGGGCCCAGCCAGGAGGAAAAGGTGAAGCCATTTCTGGTTCTCGCTGCGATGCTCGCGGCACTGACGGTGACGGCATGCGACAGAATTCCCGGGTTGTCCGCTCCCCCGACTCCTACGCGCCTACCTACTCCAGTGCCGACGGCGACCCAGACGACGCCGCCGGCGGCAACCGCGACGACTGCACCTACGGCGACGCCGACGGCCGCCCCCTCGCCCACCCTTGGCAGTCCCTCCGATGTGGTGAGCAATGCGTTCAAGGCGATGGCCGGGGTCAAGTCCTTTCGCGTCAAGATGACAAGCACGGGCATACCGGGGGTTATCAATAAAGAAATGACGATCGAGGTCGTCATGCCGGACCGATTTCACTTGACCGGCCCGAACACCGACATCGTTTTGATCGGCAAGACTGTCTACATGAAGGTGGGCACCAAGTGGAGCAAGGTCGCCTCGATGAAGGGGTTTGACCTGAGCGGGGCTGATCCAAGCAAGCTGCAGGCGAACCTGAAAACGTCCGCCGATTTCAAGATAATCGGCACGGACGTCGTGAATGATACTCCTACCTATGTACTTCAGTATACGACGAACATCAAGGGGCCTCCGGCTCAAAAGATCTTGACCAAAGTCTGGGTCGGGATCAAGGATGGACTGCCATACCAGAGCGAGACACGGCCGAAGGCGGGCCAGGACATCACGATGACGTTCTACGATTATAACGCGAACATCTCGATCAACGCGCCGATTTAGATTGCGTTGCGTGGGTGAAAGCGGGGGCAGGGACTCCGCCTTCACTCACGCTTTCGTCATACCGCTGCCATCACTTCGCGGGCGCGCTCAATTTGCGCACGGACAGAAGCGGGCGCGGTGCCTCCCACGGCGTCATGCGTCGCGATCGACCGTCCGAAATCGAAAACCTCTTTCACATCCGCCCCGAACTCGGGTGCGATTTTCTGATAGTCTTCCACGGTTAGCTCTTCTAGGGCAACCCCGCGTGCCTCCGCAAGCTTGACGGCCTCTCCCACCTTGTGATGCGCTTCTCGAAATGGCACTCCGCGCCTAACCAGATAATCGGCGAGGTCCGTCGCAAGCATCGTCGCGTCTAGAGCGGCGTGCATCCGCTTGCCGTTCACATGCAGACTGCGAATCAAGCCCGCGAGGACAGGGAGAAGAGCAGCGAGCGTTTCCGATGCGTCGAAAAGCGGCTCCTTGTCCTCCTGGAGGTCCTTGTCATAGGAGGACGGGAGGCCCTTCATGGTGGTGAGAAAACCGGTGAGGTGCCCTACCAGCCGCCCCACCTTGCCCCGCGCGAGTTCCAGTGCATCGGGGTTTTTCTTCTGCGGCATCAGGCTCGAACCGGTCGCATACGCTTCGTCCATCGCGACGAAACCGAACTCTGCCGTCGAATAGAGGATGAGGTCTTCGGACAAGCGGGAGAGGTGAACGCCCAGGAGAGAGGCAGCAAACAGGAAGTCGGCGATAAAATCACGGTCGCTCACAGCATCGACACTGTTGGCTGCAACATCTCTAAACCCCAAGGCGCGCGAGAGAAACTCGCGATCAATTTGGAAAGCATTCCCGGCGAGAGCGCCGGCGCCAAGGGGTAGAACGGATGCGTGGTCTCCCGTTTCGCCGAACCTCCCGTAATCGCGCTGCAGCATCCAGAAGAAGGAGACAAGCCAGTGCGAGAACAGGAGCGGTTGCGCACGCTGGAGATGCGTATAGCCCGGCATGGCCAAACCTAGATGCTCTGTGGCCTTGTCGACCAATGCACGCTGGAGCGTACGAATATCAGCTTGCACGCGACCGGCGGCGCCGATCACATAGAGCCGGGCGTCCGTGGCGACTTGGTCGTTGCGACTGCGCCCGGTATGAAGCTTGCCCGCAACGGGACCGACCAGTTCGCCGAGACGCCGCTCGACAGCTGTATGGATGTCTTCGTCCCCCGGCTTTGCCTGGAACGAGTCCGAGGCAAACTCGGACTTGACGCGCTCGAGTCCTTGAGCGAGCGTGTCGCGTTCGGCCGCGCTGATGATGCCCGCACGGGCCAGGGCGTGCGCGTACGCGATGCTGCCCCGGATATCTTCGTCGTAGAGACGCCAATCAAAACTGAACGACGCGTTCAGCCGAGCAAACGCGTCGTCCGTGCCCTTGGTGAATCGTCCACCCCACATGTCGGCCCCTTTATCATGTCCTATAGCTGCCGTTGATGGTCACATAGTCATGTGTCAGATCACACGTCCAGACCGTTGCATTTGCATTTCCCATACCGAGGTCGAGGCGCATGGCGATTTCGCTCCCTGCAATCGCGCGCGTCGAATCCGCTTCGTCGAAATCCGTGGGCGTTCCGTGGCGAAAGACCTGGACATCGCCGAACCAAAGTGTCATTGCATCCGGCTCGACAGGGATGCCGCTGTACCCCGCCGCTGCGACCACACGGCCCCAGTTGGCGTCCCCCCCATAGAGCGCGGTTTTGACGAGCGGAGAGTTGGCAATGGCTCGGGCGACGCGAGTCGCGTCCGTCTCGTCACGTGCCCCGGTCACCTCAATCTCCACGAACTTGGTTGCGCCTTCTCCATCTCTGACGATTTGTTTGGCCAGGCTGGTCGCGACTTGGGTGAGGCCCTCGGTGAATTCGGCAAAGCCGGAATTCTCGCGAATCGCGTGGCCGGAAGACCCGTTCGCGAGGACGAGGAGCGTGTCATTCGTGCTCATGTCGCCGTCGACGCTGATATGATTAAAGCTCTTGTCCACGGCGGCTCGGACGGCTCGATCCAAGAGCGCCGGAGAAACTTGAGCATCCGTCGTGATCACCGCGAGCATGGTCGCCATGTTCGGATGGATCATGCCCGCGCCTTTGCACATGCCGCCAATGACATAGTCCGCGAGACGCAGAGCCTGGACTTTGGGGCGAGTGTCCGTCGTCATGATGGCGCGGGCGGCATACTCTCCCCCCTCGACGGTCAATTGCTGAGCCGCTAATGGAATCCCCGTCCGCAGCTTGTCCATCTCGAGCCGCTGGCCGATCACCCCGGTGGACAGGACGAGTACTTGCTCTTTTCTGCAACCCAACGCCTTCGCCGTGACCTCTGCCGTCGTCTCGGTGTCCGCGAGCCCTGGCTCGCCCGTGCACGCGTTGGCACATCCGCTGTTGGCGACGATGGCTCGGATCGAGGCGTTGTTAATGGCGAGAACGCGCTGGTCGTACAAGACGGGCGCTGCCTTGACGCGGTTGGTCGTAAAAACGCCGGCACAGGCGCATCCGGTGTCAGTGGCGACGAGGGCAAGATCTAGTGCCCCGTTTGCTTTGAGGCCACAGGCGACCCCCGCGGCTCGCCAGCCGCGGGGCGCCGTGACACCGTTGATTTCGGAAGGCTCCATTAGTCCCGCTTAAACTCGCTGTAATCGGGTGCCGCATACGTGCTTTTGCCGTGGCGCTCCACGTCGATGAGGGCGCGCACCTTGAGAGGAAGACCAAAGAGGCGGATAAAGCCTTCCGCGTCCTTTTGGTTGTATACGTCGTCCTGGCCAAAGGTGGCATAGTCCTCGCGATAGAGACTCACCGGCGATTTCCTCCCCACGAGCGTCGCGCTCCCCTTGTACAATTTCACGCGGGAGACCCCAGTGACGTTTTGTTGGGTCACTTGGACAAAGGCATCCAGCGCTTCGCGCAAGGGGGTGAACCACTGGCCGTTGTAGACAAGGTCCGCATACTTGAGCGCGACCTGCTCTTTATAATGCAGCGTCTCTCGGTCCAGACATATCTGCTCCAGACCTTGATGGGCCTCGAAGAGTATCGTCCCCGCAGGAGTCTCGTAGACGCCGTGAGACTTGATGCCCACGAGACGGTTCTCGACCAAATCGACGCGTCCAACGCCGTGCTTCGCGCCGAGAGCGTTCAAGGTGGTGATGAGCTCGATGGGACCCAGGGCGTGGCCGTTGATTTTGCGGGGAACGCCACACTCGAACTCAACCTCAACGTATTCGGGTTCGTCCGGAGCCTGCTCGGGCGCCACGCTCAACTGGAACATGGAAGCCTCCGGTTCGAGCCAGGGGTCTTCGAGTGGCCCACCCTCGTGTGAAAGGTGCCAAATATTCCAGTCACGGGAATAGATAGACTTTTCCGTCGCCGTTACCGGCACATTGTGCTCCTTGGCGAATGCGAGCGCATCCTGACGGGAACGGATGCTCCACTCACGCCATGGAGCGATGACCGTGAGCTTGGGGTTGAGCGCCTGGTACGTGAGCTCAAAGCGCACCTGATCGTTACCCTTGCCGGTGCAGCCGTGAGAGACGGCATCCGCGCCTTCCATTTCTGCAATCTCAACTTGCCTTTTTGCAATGAGAGGCCGCGCAAAAGAGGTTCCCAGCAGGTATCTTCCTTCATAAATAGCGCCCGCCTGCAAGGTCGGATAGATGTACTTGACAATGAACTCTTCCCTCAGGTCTTCGACAAAGCATTTCTTCGCGCCGCTGGCGAGGGCCTTGGCCTCGACGCCGCTCAGGTCGTCCCCCTGTCCTATGTTGGCGCATACACAGATCACTTCGCATTCGTAATTCTCTTTGAGCCACGGAACGATCACGGACGTATCCAGACCGCCCGAGTACGCGAGCACCACCTTGCCGGCTTTCTGCTTTGCCATCACCCCACCTCCAATGTAAGCCTGCCAGTCTTTGGTCTTTAGCTTGTTTCCAGTCCACTCTTTTCTGTCTTTTCAAGGTTGACGACGACCCACGCCTCGCTCTTCACGGAATAAACGACGGCCACCTCATCACACGCATGCCGCACAGGACAGATCATGCAGTCCCGCCACACCTTCTCCGGGAAATCCTCTTTCACCGTATTCTGAAAGCCTAGCTTTTCAAAAAAAGGGACCGCCCGCGTCAGAGCGAAAACAGTGGGTATCTCGCGTTCGCGCGCCAATTGAAAGAGCGCTTGAACAATCTCGGCGCCGATGCCGTTCTTGCGAGCCGCAGGGTTGACGTATAAAGAGCGTATCTCGCTCAGAACCGGGCTCATCTCGATCAGTGAGCCGCAGCCAATGACGCGTGTGCTCTCCTTGGCGACCACCCAGTCTCGGATGCTCGCCCGGATAGAGTCGAGCGAGCGAGGCAGTAACTGCCCCTCACGCTCGCCCATGTTCACCAGTTCGGCAATGGCCTGGGCGTCTTCCAGGCTTGCAGACTGAATGATCATAGTTCGGCCAATATCCGCTCTAATTTGCTGGCCAACTCGTCAATGTGCTGCTTTTCGATCACAAGGGGAGGGACGATGCGGACGACGCGCTCGCGGGCTTTGATCACGAGCAGACCGTTGGCATAGCCCTTGTCGAGCACTCGCTGCGCCTCCGTGTCCAACTCAATGCCGACCATGAGGCCGCGGCCGCGCAATTCCTTAATGTGCGGTGAGTTGATCTCGCTCAAACGCTCCATCAGGAAAGCGCCTTTCTGGCGGACGCTGGAGAGAAACTCGGGCTGGCTGACACGATTCAGCACCTTGAGCGCCACCGAGGTGATAAACGGCCCACCGCCAAAGGTAGTGCCGTGTTCGCCGACATGCATCGCCGACGCCACGCGCTCGGTCATGAGAGTCGCTCCGATCGGCAGGCCGCCCGCGAGCGGCTTGGCGACGGTCATGATGTCCGGCTTGACATTCGCATGCTCATAAGCCCACAACGTGCCCGTCCGTCCCACGCCGCATTGAATTTCGTCAAAGATGAGAAGAGCGCCGCGTTCGTCGCAGAGCTTGCGCAAACCACCCAAGAACTCGGGCGTCCCGGGGTAGATCCCCCCTTCGCCCTGGACCGGCTCGACGACCACCCCGGCGGTCTGATCGTTGATGGCCGCCGCGGCCGACCTCACGTCATTGAAATTCGCAAAGGTCACACCGGGCATGAGAGGACGGAACGGGGCCTGGTATTTCTCCGAGTCGGTCAAGGCAAGGCTGCCCATCGTGCGGCCGTGAAAACTACCGTGAAAGGCCACGAAATTGGTGCGCTGGGAATCGCCGCGCTCGTGGGCGAATTTGCGGGAGAACTTGATGGCCGCCTCCATCGCCTCAGTGCCTGTGTTCGCAAAATAGACGCGATCGGCGAACGATTTCTCAACCAACGCCTTGGCCAGTTCGATCTGTGGGGCAGTGTAGAAAAGGTTGGAGGTGTGAAGCAAGCCGGCGGCCGCCTCCTGGATCGCGCTGATCAGCATCGGATCGTTGTAGCCGAGTGCGTTGACGGCGATGCCGGCTGCGCAGTCCAGGTACTTGTTTCCTTTGGCATCGTAGAGATAAACTCCTTCGCCGTGTGTGATCACGAATGGCGGACGTCCATACGTGGGGGCGAGGTAGCGCTTTTCGGCCTGCATCAGTTCTTGTGGGTCCATGGTATCATCTCCCGAATAGGTATTTATGATTTAGGATTATAGATTTCAGATTCCGGGCTTGGTATTCCACATGAACGCTGGCTTGGGACCCGGCTCCAAATCTTGAATCCTAAATCATAAATCAGAAATTACGATTGTTCCCGTCCCGCTTTTCAGCCCGGCCAGGTCCGTGATGCGCGCGGCACAGGCGCCGCCGGAAATCGCATCCAAGGCCGCGCGGACCTTGGGGACCATGCCGCCCCGGATGACTTGGCTCTTGATCAAGCCGCTTGCCTGCCGCGCGGTGAGCGTTGGAATCACTTGGTTGCCGTCCATCACCCCCGCGACGTTCGTCACAAAGACGACCGCGTCTGCATTCATTGCGCCCGCAATCGCGCAAGCGACCGAATCCGCATTCACGTTGTAGCTTCCGTCGGGGCCGAGCGAGATGGGAGAAATGACGGAGACGACGCGTTGCTGGGCTAGGCTCAATAGTACCTCACCTCTTACATGCGTGACTTTGCCCACCCGTCCCAGGTCCCCGGCCGGATGATGCATTCTTTCGACCTGAATGAGACTGCGGTCCAGTCCGCTCAAACCGATGGCGTCGACGCCCCCCTGGATCAGTGCCGTGACGATTCGTTTGTTAACGCGCCCGCAGAGGACCATCTCGGCGATGGCCAGGGACGCCTCATCGGTGACTCGCAAGCCTTCGACAAAATGCGGGGTCAGCCCGAATTTGATCTGCAGGTCGGCAATCTCTTTGCCGCCCCCGTGCACGACGATTGGCGTCTCGTTCAGCGCCGCGACCGAAAGTGCGAACTCGCGAAGAAAAGCCGCATCGTCGATTTCATTTCCGCCAATCTTGAGGATAAGCATATCAGTGATTTCGGATTGCAGAGTTTCAATTGCAGATTGCAGATGTGCGATTTAAAGACCAGTTCGACGGGTTTTCCAATCTGCAATCTGAAATTACACGAGTCCTTCCGTTTCCTCGAATCCGAACATGAGGTTCATGTTCTGCACTGCCTGGCCCGCAGCGCCTTTGATCAGGTTGTCGATACTCGAACAGATGATGACCTGGCCGGTTTCTGGGACGGGATGGATGGAAAGGGTGCAGAGATTGGTGTAGGTGCTGTGCGCGAGGGTGGCTGTCTGGCCGCTGGGCAGAACGCGCACGAAAGGCTCTGACTGGAACGTTCGAGCGTACAACTCACGTAGAGGCCTGTCGTCCCAGCCGTTCTTGAGCTTGACGTACATCGTCGAGAGAATGCCGCGATTCACGGGCACAAGATGAGGAGAGAAGATGAGGCAGGCTCGGGCGTTGATGGCTTGCAGCTCTTGTTCCATCTCGGGAAGATGGCGGTGCACTCGCCCAATATTGTAAGGAGCAAGATTCTCGTTCACCTCGACGAAGGTAGTAGTGAGGGAAGCCTTGCGTCCCGCCCCGGAGACGCCGGATTTCGAATCCACGATGATCGTCTCATCCGTCGCCTCGGCGCGCATGAGCGGGGAGAGACCCAAAATGACACCCGTCGGATAGCAGCCTGGATTCCCAACAAGCTTGCTCTGTTTGATTTCTGCCCGGTGCAGTTCGGGCAGACCGTAAACGGCTTGCGGCAAGAGCTCGGGGGCATGGTGCTTCAACCCGTAATATTTCTCGTAAGCTGATGCGTTGTGCAGTCGAAAGTCTGCCGACAGATCGATCACGCGAACGCCAGCGGAGAGGGCGCGTTTGGCGAATTCGGCGGACACGCCGTGAGGCAGGGCGAGAAATGCCACATCGATCGCATCGAGGGGAGCCGCGTCATGCCCGATGAGAGGGACATCAAACGTGCAAGGCAAGACCTCGCTCAGCTTTTTGCCGACGTAGCTATCCGATGTCCCAAAGGCGATTTTCACTTCGGGATGGCGCGCGAGAATCTTGAATAGCTCAATCCCAGTGTACCCACTCGCTCCAAAGATGCCGGCTCGTATCACTCTTCCCTCCTACGGTTCCGACCTGCCAACTTACTTAGGGAACGATGTTTCTGCCAGAAACATGCTTTCTGCGCCATAAACAAAGAGCCCAGACCCCTCTTGTTAGGCGGTCTGGGCTGCTATGCGTCATGTACAATCATGCGTTCAATAGGCAGCAGCAAATCCACCAGACCGATGGCCTGGCGTAGGACGCGGGCGAGGATTGAATACGGAAAGATTCATCTGTCTGCCTCTCGAATTGACGAAGAATATACCACAACTCAGAGGCATTGTCAAATCTCAACTTGACAAGAATCGGCGTTTCGCTTATAATCGCCGCTAATATGGTAGACTTGGTCTCGAAATTCAACTCAACCAAGCATCATCACCGGAGCGGGGTGAGTCGGTAAGCGACTGGCCGGATTCGTCGCGTCTACCCTCGCCCCAAAGACAAGTCGAGCAAGACTTGTCTTTTTTGTTTATACTATGGTTGCACATTCGTTGGACAAGCAGCTTCCTCACGGCGTCGCCGATCTGTACTTTAACGATGCGGCGCGCAGACGCGTTGTGGAACGTGCGCTCGCAGAGACTTTTGCGCACTGGGGCTATTCCGAGATCATTCCCCCGACCTTCGAGTACTATGAATCGCTTGCCGCGGAGGCGGGGCCCCAGCTGCGTGAAGAGATGTACCGCTTTTTCGACCGGGACGGCCGGACACTCGCGCTCCGCGCCGACTTTACGATCCCAACTGCGCGGATTGTCGGGACCAAGCTCTTTGACCGGACGATGCCTCTGCGCTTTTTCTACGTCGGCTCGGTTTTTCGCTATGAAGAGCCGCAGGCAGGCATCCGCCGCGAGTTTACGCAGGCGGGCATCGAACTGATCGGCGCCTCGACCGCGGATGCAGACGCAGAAGCGATTGCGCTCGCGATGACGGCTTTGCGCGCGATCGGGTTGGAGGATTTCCGCTTTACCCTCGGCAATGCCGCTTTTCTTCAGGCGCTCACGCGCGGTTTGGACGGTGGCGAGGATATGGCATTGCGCGAGGTGATTCGAAGGAAAAACACAGCCGAGCTGGCGCGGCTGCTGGCATCTCTGGAATTAGAGCCCAGACAACGGGAGGCGATCGCGCAGATTCCTGGCCTATGGGGCGGGCCGGAAGTGCTGGATCGCGCCGAGTGCATCAATGAAGGCACGCGAGCCGCCGTAGAGCATCTGCGGCGAGTCGTAGAGCGCCTTACGCAGTACGGCTTGCAGGACAAAATCACGCTCGACCTGGCTGAGAATCGTGGCATGGCATATTACACCGGCATTCTGTTTGAGGGGTTTGTGGAAGGGCTCGGTTTTTCAGTTGTGAGCGGGGGACGGTATGATGCCCTTATTGCACATTTCGGGCCGTCGATTCCCGCCGTGGGCTTTGCCATGGGGGTAGAACGGGCATTGATGGCTTTACGCGCGCGCGGGCGGCCAAGCGTAAATGTCGCTCCGGACATTCTCGCGGCTAGGGGAAAAGATACAGCGCTGATTCAAGCCGCCCGGGCAGAGGGACAAAGCGTTGAGGTAGACGTGCTCGAGCGATCGGACGAGGGCCTGCGAGAGTATGCGCGTGTACGAGGGGCACGCGAGATTTGGTTTGCTGACGGCCGGGCCGAGGTATTGAAATGAGCGCGCTAACCATCGCACTTGCCAAGGGTCGGCTCCTGGAACCTTCGATCAGCCTATTTGAATCCTTCGGTTATGCACTCGACGGCGGACAAAATGGGTCGCGCAGCCTGATTGTAGAAGCCGAGTCCGGTGGGGTGAGATTTCTTTTTGCCAAGGCTTCGGACGTCCCGGTCTATGTCGAGTACGGCGCGGCAGATATAGGCATCGTAGGCCAAGACGTTCTGCGCGAAATGGGCAGCAATGTGTATGAGCCGCTCGTCCTGAACTATGGGCAATGCCGCCTTGTGGTCGCGGGCAAGCCGGAGCATCGTGATGCGGATTGGCGACTGGTCACCGGGCTGCGGGTGGCCACCAAGTATCCGCGACTCGCGGACAAGTTCTTTTCTTCCCGCGGCTTGACGGTCGAGATCATAGGCTTGTACGGATCGGTGGAATTAGCGCCCCGTGTAGGACTGGCAGATTTGATTGTGGACGTGGTGGACACTGGGCGGACACTGAAGGAAAACGGCCTTGTAGAGCTGGAACAAGTGCTCAAATGCCAGGCCACGCTCATCGTCAATCGGGCAAGCCATACTCTGCGCGTGACAGAGATCCGCGATTTGATCGAGAGAATCAGCGCAACCGAAATTGCCGTGAGATCCTAGCACGGCTCCGAGGCTTTCGTGAACGAGCATAAAGAAATTGTAACAAAGTTCTGGAAAGCCTTTGGTGAGGCCAGGTTCGCCGACGCAAGGCCGCTGCTGCATCCGAACATCGTGGTCTATTGGCCCAACACAAGAGAGATGTTCAAGGGCAGGGACCGATTCATACGCGCCAACGAAGAATATCCAGGCAGATGGATTATCTCGCTCGCAAGATTAGTCTCTGAGAACGATACGGTTGTTTCTGTTGTCTACGTCGAATCTGCTGATCGTGCAGCCAGCTTCTACGCAACATCCTTTTTCACTTTCAGGGACGGGTTAATAACAGAAATAACAGAGTACTGGTCTGACAGTGGCGAACCGCCGGCTTGGCGGATCGAAAAGGGGTTATCGGAAAGGTACTAGTGCCATGTCCATTCCGGTCTTTACGGGTGTGGCGGCGGGGCGAGAGAGAATTCAAAAACAGCGCGCGTTGGGGGATAAGCAAGTCGCGCCCGCAGTGCTGGAAAGACTGCATAATCTGTTCGGCGAAGCGCTCACCCCGGATGAAGCGGTGGCGCGCATCATTGCCGACGTGCGCAGCCGCGGCGATTCCGCAATCCTCGATTGGACCCGTCAGCTAGATGGTGTCAACCTGGCAAAGACGGCCGTCGGCGCGGAGGAAATCGAAACTGCGTACGAGGAAACACCAGCCGCTGTTCGTGAGGCACTCGCGCTAGCGGCAGGCCGCATCCGCGCCTTTCACGAAAAGCACAAACCCAGATCGTGGTTGGAATGGGACAAGGAAACCGCGCTCGGCCAACGAATTACGCCGCTAGCACGCGTGGGCGTTTATGTGCCCGGAGGGGGCGCGCCTTATCCTTCGTCGCTGCTCATGGCGGCCATCCCGGCCCAGGTGGCTGGTGTGAACGAGGTGACCATCGCGACGCCTCCGCAGCGGGATGGGCATGTAGCGCCCGTAATCCTGGCCGCGGCTCGCGTGGCAGGATTGTCCCATGTATTTGCAATGGGGGGCGCACAGGGAATTGCCGCGCTCGCGTTTGGCACCGCAAGCGTGCCGCGTGTCGACAAAATTGTCGGACCGGGCGGGCTTTTTGTGACCCTCGCCAAGCGGCAGGTCTTCGGCGCCGTCGGGATTGACGGCTTGTACGGGCCAACCGAGACTCTGCTGCTCGCCGACGATTCTGCAAACCCGGCCTGGGTCGCGGCCGACCTGCTCGCCCAGGCGGAACACGACGAGCTTGCGACCAGCTTGCTTATCACCCCTTCCCGTGCACTCGCGGACTCTGTCGCAAACGAAATCGAGCGCCAGGGGGTGGAGCTGAAGAGGCGCACGATCATCGAGCGCTCGCTGCAAGGGCAGGGGGCGATTATCGTCGTCGACGATTTGGCAGAGGCGCTTGAACTGGCCAATCTCTATGCCCCTGAGCATCTGTGCTTGCTCGTGCGGGAACCGTGGAATTGGTTGGGACGGGTCGAGAACGCCGGCGGTGTATTCATCGGTGAATGGACAAACGAGGCGCTGGGGGACTATGTGATCGGTCCCAGCCACGTGATGCCAACGGCCGGGACCGCTCGTTTTTCCTCGGCGCTGAATGTGAACGACTTTTGCAAGATCACCAGCGTGTTCAATCTGAGCGCTGCAGAAGCAAAGGCTTTGGGACCATCGGCGGCGGCGCTCGCGGATGCGGAAGGACTGACTGCCCATGCGAACGCGATTCGGCAGCGGATGGAGGGCAAAAAGTGAAAGAGCCGCTGAAGGTTGGCATCATTGGAGATTTCGATCCGGGATCGCCGTCCCACCGGGCCACCAATGAAGCATTAGAACACTCCGCGCGCTATCTGTCGGTTGCCCTGGATCATGTCTGGATTCCCACTCCCTCGCTGGACCGTGCCGGCGAAGCGATTCTGGACCGGTTTGACGCCCTGTGGTGCGCGCCCGGCAGTCCCTATTCCAGCATGAATGGGGCGCTCAAGGGGATTCAATTCGCCAGGGAAAGGGACCTGCCGTTTCTGGGAACCTGAGGAGGCTTCCAACATACTCTGTTAGAGTATGCGCGCAATGTGCTGGGCATCCAGGATGCAGAGCATGCAGAGACCGCTCCGGATGCCTCGACATTGGTGATCAGCAGGCTGACCTGCTCGCTGGTTGGCAAGACCGAAACCGTGCAGATTATGCCCGATACGCTGGCACACAGGGCTTTTGGGAAAGATGAAACTATCGAAGAGTTCCGCTGTAATTATGGACTAAATCCAGAATACCGCGAGCGATTCGGTAGCGGCGCGCTTTGTATCTCAGGACAAGATGCCAATGGCGAGGTGAGAATCTTCGAGTTGCAGGATCGCCGCTTTTTCGTCGGCACGCTATTCCTGCCGCAACTTTCTTCGAGCCCCGCCGCGCCCCATCCTCTCATTCTGGCATATTTGAAAGCTGCTACATTGAGGACGGCGAATGCCCACTATTAATCTCAATAAACTGTTTCGTCACGACCTTGAGGGCCTCCAGCCCTATGCACCCTCGCGGGTGACGATTTCGGATATGGACCGAATCATCAAGCTGGACGCGAACGAAAATCCTTACGGTCCGTCGCCCAAGGCAATGGCCGCGCTTGCACAAATGCGTCATTGGGAGCGTTACGCAGCCCAGGATGAGCTGCGCCCTGCGCTCGCGCAATATGGGAGGGTTGGGGTCGAGAATATCGTCGTCGGAAATGGGGCGGACGAGGTCATCGACTTGGTGCAACGTGTCTTTCTTGACCCCGGCGAGTCGATTGTGGATTTCCCGCCGACGTTTGAAATGTACAGCCAATGCGCCGCGGTCATCGGCGCACGAGTGATCGAGGTGCCTCGCCGGGCTGATTTCTCCCTGGATATCGACGCCGTCGAACGACTCGTTACACAAGAAAGACCCAAACTGATTTTCGTCGCGAACCCGAACAACCCGGACGGCCGCCTGGCCCGTCGACAAGACGTCGAGCGCCTGCTCGAATTACCCGTCGTCCTGGTTGTCGATGAAGCCTATGCCGAGTTTGCCGGCGAGAGCTTGATCGAGCGAGTCCCGCTGGAAGCCAATTTGGTCGTGGTGCGCACCTTTAGCAAATGGGCGGGGCTGGCAGGACTGCGGATCGGCTACTGTGCCGCGCCTGCCAAGATTGCTGACCAGATGTTGCGGATCAAGCCGCCCTACAATGTGAACGCGGCAGCAATCGTGGCGGCAAAGGCGTCGCTTGAAGATGCCGACTACTTGCTGGGAAATGTTCAACGTCTCATCCAGGAGCGAGAACGCCTGTCGTGGGAGCTGGCCCAAGTCGGATACTTGGAGCCCCTGCCGAGTTGTACGAATTTCATCCTTTGCCGCGTCGGAAACAAGTCGCCGCTCGATTTGCGGAACCGGCTTGCGTCCCAGGGGATATTGATCCGGGCCTATACTGCGCCCCAGCTCAGAGAGTACGTTCGCATCAGCGTAGGCACGTCCGAGCAGGATGATGTGCTGCTCCAAGCCTTGAAAGGACAGGGATGATCGTCGAACACCAAGGCAAGCGTCCCCAAATCCATCCATCTGCTTTTGTCGCGCCGACCGCGACGGTCTGCGGTGACGTTCGAATTGGCGAAAACAGCCGGGTACTTTTCGGCGCTGTTCTTGTCGCCGAAGGTGGTCCCGTCGAGATAGGCGCCGAGTGCATCATCATGGAAAACGCGGTTATCCGGGGGAGCAAACGGCACCCGGTGCGTATAGGCATTCATGTTCTAGTGGGCCCGAGAGCCTATCTGACTGGATGCACAATCGAGGATGATGTCTTTCTCGCCACGGGCGCGACGGTGTTCAATGGCGCCCGTATCCAGACCCGCTCGGAAGTACGGATCAACGGCGTTGTGCACCTGAAAACTGTTCTGCCGCCTGACAGCGTGGTTCCCATCGGCTGGGTTGCAGTCGGCAATCCCGCGAGTATTTTGCCTCCACAGGAACATGACAAGATCTGGGAGCTTCAAGGGCCGCTGAATTTCCCCCACGAGGTATTTGGGCTGGAACGGGCGGCGCAAGGGGAGACGATCATGCCCGAATTGATGCGTCGCTACAGCCAGTACCTCGCGAGTCATAAAGATGATCGACCGCTGGATCAGGAGGAGTGAGCCGTGCGCACTGCGACTGTCGAGCGCAAGACCAAAGAGACGGATGTGCACGTCAATCTGAACTTGGATGGATCGGGACAGGCAGAGCTGGCGACGGGAGTCCCGATGCTTGATCACCTGCTTTCCCATGTTGCCGTCCACGGATTAATCGACTTGACGGTGCATGCGACCGGGGACCTCGAAATCGATGCGCATCACACTGTCGAGGATATTGCGATTGTCTTGGGCCAGGCCATTGACCAGGCGTTGGGGGACCGGCGGGGCATTACGCGTATGGGGCACGCGATTGTACCGATGGACGAGGCTCTCGCTCTTGCCGCGGTCGACCTGAGCGGGCGCGGCTACGCAGTCGTCAATGCGGAATTCGCCACGCCAATGATCGGGGCGCTGCCGGCGAGTTTGGTTGGTCATTTTCTCGAAACCCTCGCGGTGCAAGCACGCATGAATCTGCACGCCCGCGCGCTGTACGGGCGGGACGATCATCACAAGGCGGAGGCCATGTTCAAAGCTTTGGGCCGCGCCTTTGCGATGGCCGTTGTGATCGACCCGCGCCGGACGGGGGTCGCTTCGTCCAAAGGGGTGCTGTGATTGCGGTTGTGGACTATGGCATGGGGAATCTCCGCAGCGTCCAAAAGGCTTTGGAACGGGTAGGGGCAGACGCGCAAGTGATCAAATCTCCTCAGGGGCTCGAAGAGGCGCGGGGCATTGTCCTACCGGGCGTCGGCGCTTTTGGGCAGGCGATGGAGAATCTCCGGGCAGAGGGGTGGGTTGAGCCGCTCAAACTGAAATGCGCAGACGGCATCCCGTTCATTGGAATCTGCCTGGGGATGCAGCTCCTCTTTGAGACAAGCGAGGAAATGGGCCAATTCGACGGCCTCGGCATCGTACCCGGCAAGGTAAAAAGGTTCCCCGACGGTCTGAAAGTCCCTCAGATGGGATGGAATCAGATCCATGTGCGCCGGCCCAGTCCTCTGCTCGACGACGTCGCGGACAGCAGCTATGCCTTTTTTGTTCATTCGTACTATTGTGTGCCGAGCGACCCTGAAATCATTCTCGCGACCACGGATTACGGCATCGAGTTCGCATCTGTGATCGGCCGCGGCAACATCCACGGCGCCCAGTTCCACCCGGAAAAAAGCCAAACCGTCGGCCTCAAGATCCTGGAGAACTTTACAAGGATTGCTTATTGAAAATTCCGCCCAATCCTACGGATTGGGACGAATGCTGATAGGCGCGGCGAATGTCTTAATCTGCAATCTGCAATTTGAAATCATAAATCATAAATCATAAATCTGAAATGTTTGCCATCTTTCCCGCCATCGATCTCCGACACGGCCGCGTGGTCCGCCTTCGCCAGGGCCGCGCAGAGGCTGAAACGGTTTATGCGCATAACCCCGCTCGGACAGCGCGCCTGTGGAAGGAGCAAGGAGCCGAGTGGCTGCACGTCGTGAATCTCGACGGAGCGTTCGGCGACCCCGCGACCCTTAATTTGAGCGCGCTGGAAGGAATTCTGAGAGCGGTCTCCATTCCCGTCCAATTCGGCGGTGGGTTGCGGGATCTGGAGAGTATCACGAGGGTTCTGGGTCTCGGCGTGACCCGTGTGGTCCTTGGCACGGCGGCGGTGGAGAACCCGCAGCTCGTTGCGGATGCAGTAGCGAACTTTGGATCAGCGCGTATCCTCGTCGGTATCGACGCGCGCGAGGGTTTCGTCGCCGTTCACGGGTGGCGTCAACCTACGCAGGTGCGTGCGGTAGATCTAGCCCTGCAAATGCGGGAGCGGGGAGTGGAACGTGTGGTCTATACTGATATTGCCCGGGATGGGATGCTGCAGGGGATCGATGCGGCTGCAATGGTTTCCCTGGCACAGGCCACCGGCCTGGGCATCATCGCATCCGGCGGGATATCGGGCCTGCTGGATATCGAGGCGCTCGCGGCGCGAGCAGGGGACGGAATCGAAGGCGTTATCGTCGGCCAAGCCCTATACAGCGGCGCTCTGAGCCTCTCCGAGGCCCTCAAAATCGCTGCCCGCGCGACGGCGCAGGAGGACTAGCCGGAATCGGAACGTGCCGTTAGCACGTGAGTCTTGCTATTCCTCTCTCAAGACTTGGCCCGATGGAGTAACACAAACCAAACCATGCTTGCCAAGCGGATCATCCCCTGTCTAGACGTCAAGGCAGGGCGGGTCGTCAAAGGCGTGAATTTCGTCCAACTGCGGGATGCCGGAGATCCGGTCGAGCACGCACGGGCGTACGACGCCGCGGGCGCGGACGAACTGGTCTTCCTGGATATCACCGCCTCCTACGAAAAGCGGGACATTCTCCTCGACGTCGTCCGGAGGGTAGCCGACCAGGTTTTTATCCCCTTTGCCGTTGGCGGTGGCGTCCGGGACCTGGACGATTTTCGAGCCATCCTCCTCGCCGGAGCGGATAAGGTAGCGGCGAATACGGCTGCTGTCGAAAACCCGGCATTGATTACGGCGGCGGCGGAGAGGTTTGGCAGCCAGTGCGTCGTCATCGCGATTGACGCCAAGAGGGTAAAATCGAACGAGCTAGGGGCGCTTTGGCAAGTTTATACCCATGGGGGCAGGACGCCGACGGAAAGGGACGCGGTGGCCTGGGCGAAAGAGGTCGAGGCGAGGGGGGCCGGCGAAATCTTGCTGACGAGCATGGACCGTGACGGGACGCGTGATGGCTATGATATTGAGCTGACCAGGGCCGTCGCCGACGCGGTCTCAATCCCCGTGATCGCCTCAGGTGGGGCCGGGCGGATCGAGCATTTTGCCGAGGCGCTCATCGAGGGTCACGCCGATGCGGCCCTGGCGGCGAGTCTGTTTCACTTTGGAGAGTTGACAGTCCAACAGGTCAAGGACTATGTCTCGGCTCGCGGCGTCGCCGTGCGGAGATAGGGGAGAAGGGCTATGGCTGGTGAAATTCAATGGGATACCAATGGTCTGGTGCCTGCCATCGTGCAGGACGATCAGACGCATCAGGTGCTAATGCTCGCCTACATGAACGCCGAGGCGCTTGCCAAGACGATGCAAACGGGGATTGCCCACTTCTGGAGCCGGCGGAGACGGCAGCTCTGGATGAAAGGTGAGACCTCGGGCCATATCCAGCATGTCTCCGAGATCAAGTACGACTGCGACGGGGATACCATCCTCTTACTCGTAAGCCCGGAAGGGCCGGCGTGTCACACCGGAGAAGTAAGCTGCTTTTACCGCAGCCTGGGGAACCTCCCATGAGCGAGGTACTCGATAACCTCTTTGCGACGATCGAGTCGCGCAAGACGAATGCGCCTCCCGGTTCCTACACGGCCAAGCTCTTCGCCGCAGGCGAAAACGAGATCGTCAAAAAGGTTGGCGAAGAAGCGATCGAGGTCATTGTCGCGGCCAAGGGGCAGGGGGATAAACGACTGGTCGAGGAGGTCGCAGACCTCGTCTATCACACGATGGTGCTCCTTGCCAGCCGCGGCGTAACTTGGCAGCGCGTGGAAGACGAACTCGCGCGCCGGTCCCAGCAGAGGTGATTCCACATTTTAAGGCGACAACATATTGACACGCTCTCTGGGTCGTGATAGACTGTGCGCAATTATCTGACGAAATCGGATTCGATGGATACGGACCCCTCAAGTCCTTCGCGGGAGCTTGGCTCCCGCGTCTCTCGTGTACGTATGCGCACGCTGCCGATTGAAATGCACCAGTTGGGAGATCGCAGCGCGCGCTTTCATTTTCCCCCGCGGAGATGAACGGGGTTGAACGGCTACTCTGGAGGTGAACAATGAAGGCGAATTGCCCGGAATGCGAAGCCGAAATCACGCTCGACAAGGTCCTGCGGGGTGAAATCATCGTGTGCCCCGATTGTGGCGTCGAGCTGGAAGTGACGAGCGAAAACCCATTGACGCTCGAACTGGCACCGCAGGAAGAAGAGGATTGGGGAGAATAAGATGAAAATTGGCGTGCTGTATTCGCGCGTGCGCGTGGAGGAGAAATTGCTGTTCGATGCTCTGGACGCGCGCGGCGTTCCGTACGATCGGATTGACGACCGGGAAGTCGAGTTTGACTTTCAGAATCCCGGCCACTGGCGCGACTATGATGTGATCCTCGAACGCTGCATCAATCACTCACGCGCCGCTTCCGCCCTCCGCGTACTGAATGATTGGGGAATTCCCTCGGTCAACACGGCCTACGCGGCCGACGTTTGCGGCAACAAGCTGGTCACCTCGTCGGCGCTCGTGCGGGCGGGCGTGCCGACGACCCGCATCAAGGTGGCCTTTACGCCCGAATCGGCCATCCGCGCGATTGAAGAGTTCGGATACCCCGTCGTCCTCAAACCGGCCGTCGGTTCGTGGGGGCGGCTGCTCTCCAAGATCAATGACCGAGAAGCCGCCGAGGCCGTTCTTGAGCACAAGGAGGTCCTCGGCTCTTACCACCACTCGATCTTTTACATTCAAGAGTACATCCGCAAGCCGGGACGGGACATCCGCGCCTTTGTCGTCGGCGATCGGACGATTGCGGCCATTTACCGGGCTTCTGAGCACTGGATCACAAACACCGCCCGCGGCGGCCAGGCTTCCAACTGTCCTGTGACACCCGAATTGGACCGGATTTGCGTTGCCGCAGCGCGCGCCGTCGGGGGTGGCATTTTCGGGGTCGACGTGATGGAGGATAAAGAGCGCGGCTATTTGGTCAATGAGGTGAACTATACGATCGAGTTTCGGAACAGCATTTCGACGACGGGCGTTGATATTCCAAATCGGATCCTCGACTATGTTCAAGCCGTCGGTCAAGGCGAGATCAAGCCTCTGGCAGCCATTCCGCTGCCCGTCCCGTCGGCATCCACCGTCTGAATTCCGGATTCCGAAATCCTAGACAGGTCTCTCCATGTCGCTCGAATCTTTCAATATTATCGAGTCCACCCTACGCGAGGGCGAGCAATTCGTCGGCGCGAATTTTACGACCGACGACAAAGTGCGGATCGCGCGATCCCTCGACGAGTTCGGCGTCGAGTACCTCGAACTGACCTCGCCGCTTGCCTCGCCCCAAAGCTACACGGATGCTTGCACGATTGCTCGGCTGGGTTTGAGGGCCAGAATCCTCACCCATATCCGCTGTCATCTCGACGATGCCAAAAAGGCGCTCGACACCGGTGTGCAGGGCATTGACCTCGTGATTGGCACCTCCTCTTACCTGCGCGAATTTTCCCTCGGCTTGGCCATGGACCAGGTCATCGACCGTTCGGTCGAGGTGCTCGCCTGGTTGCGCAGCCAGGCCCCGGGCCTCGAAATCCGCTTTAGTACTGAAGATTCGTTCCGAAGCGAAGAGGCGGATTTGTTTCGGGTCTACCTGGCGGTGGACAAAGTCGGCGTCAACCGCTTTGGGATCGCTGACACGGTTGGCTTGGCGACGCCGACCCGGGTCTTCCAACTCGTGAGCGGACTGCGGCGCCTCGTCAAGGCCGATATCGAATTTCACGGCCACAATGACTCGGGTTGCGCGATCGCCAATTCCTTCACCGCCCTCGAAGCGGGCGCGACGCACATCGACACGAGCGTTCTCGGCATCGGCGAGCGCAACGGCATCACGCCGCTTGGCGGGTTCGTCGCCCGCATGTATGCGACCAACCGCGACCTCGTCAAGAAAAAGTACAAGCTCAAGAGATTGCGCAAGATCGACGAAATGATCGCAAATATGGTGGGGATCGGTATTCCATTTAACAATTATGTCACCGGCGTCACCGCTTTTACGCACAAGGCGGGCATTCATGCGAAAGCCATCCTGAACCAACCGGAGACATACGAAATCCTCAATCCTCGGGATTTCGGCATGACGCGATACATTAGCATCGCTCACAAGCTGACTGGCTGGAACGCGATCAAAGACCGCGCCGAGCAACTGGGGCTGAGCCTGAGCGATGAGCAGCTGAAAGAGGTGACCGCCCACGTCAAGGCGATTGCCGACCAAAAGCCTATCGAACTCAACGATGTCGACGAGCTCTTGTATCGCTGGGCGGACGGGCAGTGAGGAGCGAGTACAAAGCGTCAGGGTCAAGGTTGTTGGCGGCAAGACTCAAGTGTTTGGAAACGTCGCAAGTCTGGGGATACCAGAGAGACAGCAAGCATGGGCAAGACGTTTGCAGAAAAAGCGTTGGCGCGAGCGTCCGGGCAGCGCGAAGTCGTCGTCGGACAGATCGTGGATGCGGTGCCGGATGTCGCGCTCTCGCACGATAATACGGCCGCGATCGCGAAAATCTTTCGCAGCCTGGGAATCGACCAGGTCAAGTATCCGGATCGGCTCGCGATCACGCTCGATCACGCCGTCCCGGCGCCCACAACCGTTCACGCGACCAACCATGCCGAGACGCGGCGCTTTGTCGAAGAACAAAAGATCGAGCACTTTTTCGAAGTGGGACGCGGCATTTGCCATCAGGTCCTCAGCGAGGAGGCCATCGTCCTCCCTGGCCAGCTCATCCTAGGCGCCGATTCGCACACCACGCACTATGGATGGATGGGCGCGTTTGGTGCGGGAATTGGCAGGAGCGAGATGGCTGCCATCTGGGCGACGGGCGAGTTGTGGCTCCGCGTGCCCGAATCAATCCGGATAACTGTGAATGGTCGCCTTCCTCTAGGGACCACTTCCAAAGACCTCTGCTTAAAGATCATTGGCGACCTCGGAGCGGATGGAGGATTGTACGCGTCGGTGGAATTGGACGGTTCCGCCATCCACGCATTGAGCATCGAGAGCCGGATGGTTATCCCCAACATGATGGCCGAATTCGGGGCCAAGAATGCTTATCTGCCGCCGGACGACGAGGTCTTTGAATGGCTGGCGCGAAGGAAGGATGAAGTCAGAAGGCGCTCCGCAAAGCCCGCGGAGTCTCAGCTTCGCTCCGAGAA
Organism: Chloroflexota bacterium; assembly: GCA_023381515.1. The sequence goes on from JAMCQI010000061.1 coordinate 115,023, forward strand.
GGCAGAAGGCAGAGAGCAGAAAGCAGGGGAGCAGGCGGGGGAACCAGCTGCCAAATCTGAAATCCTAAATCTTAAATCTGAAATTGCCCAAAGGGCAATCTACCCCGACATTGACGCGAGCTACGCCGCCGTGTATCATTACGATGCCGTCGAGCTAGAGCCCTACGTGGCGTGCCCGCACCGGGTGGACAATGTCAAGCCGTTGTCGGCGGTCCGCGGCACGCGCATTCAGCAGGCTTTTATCGGCACCTGCACGAACGGCCGCATCGAAGATTTGGCCGCCGCCGCCGAAATCTTGCGTGGGCGCAAGCTCGCACACGGGACAAGGCTCCTCGTCATCCCCGCGTCCAGCCAAGTGTTGAGCGAGGCACTAAAGCGCGGGTATATCCAGACCTTTGTCGAAGCGGGCGGCGTCATCGGCGTTCCCGGTTGCGGCCCCTGCATGGGCAACCATATGGGCGTGCCCGCGCCTGGCGAAGTCACCATTTCCACAGCTAACCGGAATTTCCGGGGCAGGATGGGGACGCGCGAGTCAGAGATCTATCTAGCCAGTCCGGCGGTCGTCGCCGCGAGCGCCGTCGCCGGAACCATTGCCGATCCTAGGGATTTGTTTTAGATGCCATTCGATTTCGAACCTTTGGAAATTGGCGACGTCATTCTGATCAAGCCGCAAGGCGCCATCGACCAGCGTGGCTTTTTTCGCGAGATCTACAAGCTTTCCGATTTCCGCGCGCATGGAATCGGGGTTCCATTTGTCCAGGAGAACCATTCGCGCTCTGCCCAAGGCGTTCTCCGCGGCTTGCACTATCAAAAGAATCCTCAGGCTCAGGGGAAACTTCTCTCCGTGAGCAGGGGCCGTGTCTTTGACGTCGCCGTGGATATCCGCCGCGGCTCGCCGGATTACGGTCGCTGGGTAGGGATGGAACTGTCCGATGAAAACGGCCACATGCTGTACGTTCCCCCGGGCTTTGCTCACGGCTTTTGTGTCCTTAGCGAGCAAGCCGACTTGATCTACAAGGTCACCACCGAATATGCCCCCGATCTCGAGCGCGGCATCCTCTGGAATGATCCCGCGATTGGCGTGCGCTGGCCGATCGAGGACCCGCGTCTCTCCTCCAGGGATGTCAAGCTGCCCCTCCTCAAGTACGCAGACAACAATTTCGAGTTCTCTTGACCACTACCCCACAATTTTGAGACAATCCGGTGTATAATCAGAAACTACGGCGGAGCTGAAAGCCGGGCCGACAGGTAGTACATCGCACCAGGACTGCCGGCGCATTTGCAGACAACGTCTCTGCAGTTGCCCGGCGATTGCCGAGAGGACGGGAATCCGACTCGTCGGCGGTAGGAGGGAGCAATGACAGAGAGTGTTTACAAACTGATCGAGCTCGTCGGGACAAGCACCGAGTCGTGGGAAAAGGCGGCGGCCGCCGCAGTCGAGCAAGCCGCGAAAACGCTGCGCGACCTGCGCATTGCCGAGATCGAAGAGCTCGACATGCAGATCGAGAACGGCAAGATTATGGCCTATCGTGCCAAGGTTAAGGTCTCGTTCAAGTATGAGGGGACGGGCTAGCTCGCGAACCGGATGAAATCGCGGAGACGCCCCGTAAGACCTTTGAGGTGTCCAAAACCTCGAAGGTCTCAAGCCTCCAAAACAGCCGCCCCTCTGCTCTAATCTGTAGAGGGGCGGTCTTGATCCCGGCCAAACCGCCCGGCTTGATCAGGTGCGATCCCCAGTTCGCCCGTTGACTGAAAACGGAATCGCGTAGATTGGCGTTGCGCGGCACTGGCGACTGTATGCGCGCAAGTCCAGCCCAAGGGGCTTTTCTCCTACAATGCTACCCGGTGACCGCCAGCCGCTCCATGCTGGTAATGTACCATCTCCCATCGCGCCGGACCAGTACCGCACTGTTCAACGTGGCGCCTACGGCGATCACGCCCAGAGAGGGCAGAACGAATTGGACGATGGTCTGGTCAAAGCTCGGGCTCTCGATACGCGGTCGCCAGATCTGAAACCTGAGGAACGCCAGGGTGCTAGCTACAACGGCCCACAGAACAATCCTAGGCCCCAGACTCGTTTTGTCGAGTTTCGCTGCGGAGACGAATGCTGCCAGTGCTATGAGGACACCTAAAATGGACAGGAACAACGCCCTGTTCTCGGGAGCCACGACCCAGAATAATAGGACTGCTATCCCTAGCTCCAGCACGAGCCTAGATACCTGAAGCACGGCTCTCAGCATATGACCCTCCAATGTCCTCAGCCGTCTGGATCAATGGGCAAGCTATTCGTGGACCAACCGCGCCACAGACGCGGGGTCACGATGGACAGACTAATTCCCGGTGACAAAGCGCGCGTGCACACCCCTGCGAGCCGCAGGGGTGTGCACCGGGCACGCTAACCGTATGTAATGCGTACTTGTCCGAAATAAGGCTCACCGGATGGTCGATCGTTGTAATTCTAACATAGTTCTTGGGTCCCGCGACGTATTCCAGGTCGACCGCAGTGGTGCTTTGGGGAAGTCCTTGCACAAACACCAGTTACTCATGCAAATCCAGGTCTCTATTGCGAGCTTGAGAGGAAAAGGGAATAATAACGCCCGGACGATAGTGATGCCTAACGCTCCGCGTCTGCTGCTTGGCCAAAGGTGGATCGAATGAGCGATGAACAGGCGCCCAACTGGCGGTCCCTAGCGCGCGCGGCGAAAACCGACACGCCGGCGTGGGACCTATGGGCATCCCTCAGACGCGCCCTCAGCATCAATAACTACGAAGACGCAATCGTGGCATTGCTCGCGCTCGCCACGGTTGAAGGAGTGCACACTCACAACCCCCACACCGGACTGGCCTTCCTTGACCTCGCGCTGGCTATAGCGAACAAGACGTCGAGCCCAGTCAAGGTCGAGATTCAATACCATCGTTCCACCCTCCTCAGCGCGTCCGGTGATTTGGCAGGCGCGTACCTCGCGTTGGACGATGCCTTGGCATCGGCCAAAGCAGCCGGAGATCTGAAATCGATAGCACGGCTGGCCAATCTCCGTCTGGCCCTGAAATTAGCAGGTGCCCAGCTGGAAGGCTCGTTCCTGGCCGAAGCGCGGGAGGTCGTCCGCGCATACGCTGAAGCTCATGACGTGAACGGACAACTGGGCGCTATGGTCGCCTCTGCCGCGCTCGGAGCCCAGGCGTACCCGTCTGAGGCATTATCACTCCTTGATCAGGCAGAAGCATTCTTGAACGCGCTCGATCAAGGGCAAGTGGTCGCCCCGCCCCGATCGGTACTTATCCGGCTTCCCCTCTCGGCCGGCCAAGCCCACGAGAATCCTGCTGGTGAGAGCGCTCTGGACAGCTGGCGGCTTTATATCAGACAACTGCGCGAATGGATCGGCAAGATACGTTCCACTTCCTAGCAAGTCCCACGTTCTTTGATCAGAACGACCTGCGAGTTCGACGCTAGGCCGACCTTAAAGGGAGGGTGCAAGGAAACGCCCTCCCCCACATAACTCATGCGAGCATGCCGGCGCACTGTTGGCTCAATTGCAGCCCCACGTGATGTGGTCGGCCCAGTCAGCCTGCACCATGTGAATCCAGTATGCCCTGTCCGGCGAGCCTCCAATGCTATGGAAGTATGTGCAAAACGCGTCGTTGCACCAATCCGGCATCGGCGTCTCGAGCCCGAGACTAGATATGTAGGTAGCAACCATTGGGCCTATCGCGGTTTCAAACAAGGTCCACGCTCCCTTGCCTACTCCGCAGGAAAGTGGCTGGTTGTCCCCACCTACATCCTGTGGCGAGACCGGAGGCTCGTTGAACCGCTGGCTTGCCGACCCCTGCCGCGCACGTTGCCGCATTTCCCTGATCTGGCCCTGGGTGAACCCAAGCTCAACTAGCTTCGCAAGGGCTTGGTCCCCCTTCAAAAGGATCTCTTGCGGCTCCGGTGGTTGTAGCCCTTCGGGCACCGTGGGTGAGTCCGCCCGAACTACACTTGCCGTGGCAAGCAGAAACGCGGCCACAACAAACAAGACGGTCAGGCTCTTCTCGCTCGGTCTCATTTTGGGTTCCCCCTTCCGCTGCGACATACTCACCGGTTTCCCGGTGGCATCTCCAGGATACGGCAATTCTCGCCGCCTGCATAGGCACGCGCGTACTCTCTTTGTACCGCCGCTTTGTGCGCGCGCACTTGGTTGGGAGGTGAAACACGGAGTCGGAACATGCTCGAGTGAGCAAGTGGACCGGGCGGCCGGCAGTCCACCTGGTTGATTGAAATTGCGGAGCAGCCTGAAGAATCAGCAGAGCTTCCACGAGCGCACCCAGCTTGGGGAGGCCGTTCCCGCCAGCGTCCCGTCTCACGCGGGGTCGCGGCGTGTGGCTGGGCGCTTTTCTTTCGCGGCTTTCGCGCCCCAAGACCCCGCGCTCTCCAGCGGGGCGTGCGTCTCGTGTTCCGAGCGCTCTCGCCATCGCCCCCCGAAACCTTGACGTCCACCGCATCAGCGGGGTGGAAGGAACGCCCCCTGCTCTCTGCGCCTGGCCACGAAACCCAGGAGCCCAATGATCGCGACAAGACCGCTCGCCCAAGCAAAAGCAGGCCAGTTGAGGGCCAGATGGAGGAAACGACCGGCCGCGTGACGGAGAAGAGCAGGCCGAGCCCCGGCACGAGAAGAGCGATCGAGACCAGGGTGCTCCCTCGCCTCGCCAGGATCGCGTGGCACGCGAGAAGCAGCGGGGTGCCCGCCGCGACAACGCGAGCGGCGACACCACGACGGCAGACTAATGCAGGCGCCTCGATCCTCGGGGTGGGAAGGAAAACCGTTCGAGCGCTTGGCCCTCCCCTCCTTGAACAGTGACCTCGAAAGGTGCCGGGTCCAGTTCCCTCACGACAAGGAACGCATCATTCTGGACGGCCGCATCCACGGCGTCCCCTTCGCGCAGTTGGAGTTGAAGCGAGGCCGCCCGAGGATCGAGGCGCCTGCCCACGATAAGCCATAGTCCCAGGAAATTGAAGCAACCGATATCTACTGAACCGGAAGGGGCTCTGGTTCCCTTGACTGTGATCGAGTTCTCCACACCCCAACCGGATGGCTTTCTGACAGAAGGCGAGACCAGTGCAGCGCATAGGTCTTGGGGGGTAGTCAGCACCGTTACCCAGCTCTGCCCGATGCCCTTGAATTCACCGGCAACTTGCATAGGGCTGGCGGGCCGACCGAGCAAGCCTTGCTGCTTACGCAGTTCAGTTATCGCTGCCTGGGCCTATGGGCTCATGCAAAACACTTCATACGTCGGTGTGGCAAATGCAGAAGCTCAAGCCGTCCACGCGATCTATCATCTAGCGCGCGTCCAACCCGAGTCGGGGCGAACTGAAGACGAATGGCATAACCACCTCCTTACGGAGGACGGATTTGTAGGGATCAAACACGTAGACTACCTGTAACTCGTGAATGCTCGGTGAGTTCGGCACGTCGACGCGTGCGTCCAGGACGACCTCTTGCCCTGGTCCCACCTGCGCTACTGTTACAAGTGGCTGAACGAGATCGATTTGGTGGAAATCAAGGAATCCCACCAGCGCATAGTTGAAGGTGTCGGCTTGGTCGTTGCCGAAGTTAGTTGCCCAAATCTGATACGCAAACCCTTGTCCTGGAGGTGCTTGGGCAAACGTGATGTAGCGTTCGGAAGGGTGGGACATCTGCCCCTTCGGAGCATTGGCAAAACCGAGGCGGATTGGAACGAGGGGCAGCTTGGGAGGCGCTTCTCTTCCGAATGCTACGGGCGTCAGCGACCGAACGGGCTGGTTTCGGTCACCCACCACGATCACTGCGCGGCGCCCTATTATGCTACCCTGGTCGCTTTCACGCTGCCTCGGATCAAGAGGATGATCGTACAGGTCCGCGAAAGCCACCAGTATGAGATCGTGGGCGCCGGTGCCATTCGCCTTGAGCCGTAATGGGAGATTTATCTCGGCAGGCGATGGAACCGTGACTTCATGCAGGATTCCACTTGTGCCGTCGACTTCGAATGGGACCTGTTCATAATCCAGCAACGCAGTAACGAGAAAGGTGCGGGATCTGCCGATCTGGTTGATCAGGATCAAGAAGAGGTCGAGAGGCTCCCCCGCTGGTACGCTCAGCTCTTCATTTTGCGGACGCTGAGCGGGCGCCAACGCGAGGTCACCGGCTCTCGCCCATCCCAGCCGTTTGTCCCCTTGAACTCCGGCGGGCACTGGGTTCAGCACAACGCGGCTGGACAGTCGCGAGTGGACGACGACATCTGTGACAGCGGGTATTGCCGGAACCCGGTCTGCGCTGCTGCTCCGCCACACCCCGTTGCAGCCGGGTAGCAGCAGTGCGCAGAGCGCGGCTAGTCCGGGGACCAGCAGCCCCCGGACAGTGGCAAGGCGCAGCAAAGCAACCCTGGGGTCAAAGCCCAGCTCTTTGGCAAGCATCAACCCGACCATGTATCTTCGGTCTGAAAATCATCATCCACGTACCCGGTCTTGTGGAAGTGGTGCCACGAATGTCCAATTGCAGTATAAAGACGCCCGAGGGGACCATAGTATATCTTCGTGGTGGCGACTGCAATCTTCCCCACCGTGTGCTTTTGTTGAAAGTCCTGCCATCCGGTGATGTCAGTCCGCCTGGCGGCGCCGTCGATGTTGATCTCCTCCTCGTTCAAGTCGGACTGGCTGTTGTGGCTACCGCATGCGTACACTGGGGCGTCACCGCACTGGTACTCGTCGGTCCACCCCGCACGATACTCAGTGAGCGGGGATGCGGGCGACGCCCCCGGCAGACTCGGACGCCGCACCGCAACCCTCTTCAGGGCGTCGGGACCGAAGACCTTGTACCCGCCCACCCCAGGGGTGAGCCCCGGCTGGACCGGTCCAAGGTTTGGAAGGAGTTGAGTCTCTCCATACGGGCCTTCTGCCTGCGCGATCCCTGCCCCGAAGTTTAGCGCAAGCAAGGCCAGGAGAGCGAATCCTGTCAGCAACTGGATCCAGCGCATCTGATACCTCCATTGACCTGACATACTCACCGGTTCCCGGTGGCATCTCCAGCATACGACAGCTCTCGTCGTCCGCCTAGACACACGCGTACTCTTCTTGTGCTCTCTTTGTAGCGCGCGATCGGGTACGCGCGTACCCGGTTGAGAGGGAAGGAGGAGGCCAGAATGACAACCATCGCGGTAAAGGGCTCGGCTGCTACCCCAACGCGTGATCGACAGGCCGGATGGCTGACCGGAATTGCGGAGCGAGCGACAGCCCCGCCCTGCATCGGAAGGCTTGGCGGGAATAGGGTGCAATCGCCGCCAAAGGTCGCCCGACGAAGAAGCGCCGACGACGGGCCGGATTGTCGCAGAAAGGTTGCCATGCCCATCCCCTCGCCAGCGGCTATGGTAGCGGCAAGCCTAGGCGCGAACCATCAGATTAAGCGTCGGCCAGCTGCCATGCTGGCAATCGGCAAGACCGCAGCAATGTGGGTGCAGGCACTCACCTGCCATCGGGCACGCGGCCCCAAAGAGCGGAATGGGGTCCTATGATCGCGCCCTCGGTGCGAGGACGAGCAGTATTCCAGCGGCCAAGACGGCAATGGCTGGATAGATGGTATACCCACCGACCGTCAAGTCCCCGAGAAGACTGAGGAAGGTGAGAACGATTCCTAGTAGCAAAACGAGCTCGCCGCCCAGGCGGCCCGACGGCTCGATGGCTGTCGCAAGCGCTAGGAGGCAAGAGAGGAGAAACCCAGCTGCCTGGCTCTCTAGGGATCGGAATCCACTCACGCGCGCGTCCAATACCTCGAGCGTGATCAGATCTGGCGTGAGCCTCAGCTCAGGGTACGCAGATGAGAGATAGGACTGGGCGAACGGTAAGACGGCTATCAGGCCACCGAGTCCGCCCACCAAGACCAGACCCGAGCCAATTGCTCAAGTCCATCTTGGACGATTGTCCATCACGGGAGCCTCCGTGCCATTGATTGGTCCCCCTCTCCGCAAAAACGCAAGGTCCCCTCAAACGACGTCCCGTAACGCTGGTGTTGCCGTCGCTATGCAATATTAACCAGGAGGTCCCAGGTGGACGGTCGCGAAGGAATCTATGGAGCGTTGAGGCATGGCAAGAGCCCAAACAATGTGGCGAATGTACCTGCGAGCGTGATGGGGAGCAGAGGCATCAGGTAGATCAGACGACTCCTGTAATGTCTGCGCCAAAGGACGACTGAGACCACCGCCAGCAAAAGAAGCGCGATCAAGTTGATGGCGAACGCCATCCCTGCTAAAAGGGGGAACTGACAGCTCATCGTTGCCCTTTGTTTGCGCCGGAGCCATGCCTGGCTGCCTGTGCACTGGACGGTCGGGGCCAATTCTCTATTTTCCATCCTTGACGACAAGCGCGGAGCGCATGGAGGACTCTACCACTTTGTCCGTCACCCGGTCAAGCGCTTGATGGGGATCGAAGATACTGATGAATTGGAGTTCATGGACTCCATTTTCTCCAGGCACCCGGATGTCACCGGGAATGATCAACTCACTTCCCGGTGGCATGCGAAGGTGTAGCACGTTCGAGCCCGCAAACGACACCTGCCCGTAGTCCAATAGAGGGATCACGAAATAGTCGCGCAACTTGTCCCCTGGGTTTCTGGCCCAAAGCTGGGTTGAGAGTCTGGCTCCCGCATGAACTTCGGAGGACAGCAAAAGGCGGCGCTGGGGGGCCCCCTCTTCACCCAATAGGGGGTAGGCGTACACTGAATTGCTCTGCAGCTCAGTCTTCTGCCCAGTCATCACTTTCGGTGATGCTCGGGTTGGTGTTGAGCAATCTCCTGCACAGAGCACCGTTCGGAGTCCACCAACGCCGAGGCGAGGTGGAAGCCGTGCCTGTGGGTCGGTAGTATGATTGTCCGGATCGCGGAAGACGACAACGAACAGGTCGTGCCAGCCGGGCGTCTGGACCGCCACTTCCATCGGAATCTCCATGTCTACCCCCGGCTCAACGTTTACGTAATGCAGAACACCCGCCTCACCATCCAGGCTGAAATTGACTTGCTCGTAGTCTAAAAAGACTGATACCAGTACCGGATAGGGCGCACTGAATCCGCTCTTGAGGATCAGGAGTGTACTAAATGGTTTCCCGGCTTCCAGGTCGAACTTGGTAATCGGCACGGTTCGTTGCCCTGGAGGAATAACGCGGTGTTCGGGACGAACAAAACCCACGAATAGACTGGTAGCACCTCTGGCTTCTGACCATTTCGTAAGAGTGGTCGCTGCTGACCACCCAGAGTGACGGATCCATTCGATGCGATGGGCGGAGCGCTCCTCGTCAATCGGTTTTTCGCCGCCAAAAGAAAAACAGGCGCTCAACGCGCCAATCAGGCAAAGGAGCACAAGGTGTCTGGAGGAATTGCACATATGCTCTCCCAACTGGGAAATAGAGTACAAGAATGTCGAGGAAGCGCAATCCGAGGCACGATAGATGCAGGGATCGCACACCAGCAGAACAGACGGGCAGGATATCCTGCCGGTCTCTGCGGAAAGCCCAGGTTAGCTGTGAACCAATTGTCGTACGTCTCAAGGCTCTCGTTTCCATAGGTGCTGTTGATCCAGTAATGGTAGCCGTCCTGAGCCAAGTTTGTACCCGATCCGCCGTACCAGTAGGTCCTACACGCAGCGTGCTTGGCGAGCGGCTTGGGATCCGAGCATGAGTCTTCTAGCTGCCACACCTCGGGCATGGGGTACCACGCGGACAGGTATCCATCAGCCTTGATCTCATCCTCAATGATACCCGAATCGCTAGTCGTCGTGAACATGACGGTGCTGCCGCTTCGACCATAGCTTAGAGCTATGCCCATACCGCCAGAATTGACCATTACTGACAACTGACACGCGCTGCCCGGCTTGGTTCCCGGGATCTGAGCCGCCGGCATGTCAATGCATCGAGGAACACCGGGGTGTTGGAGTGGAGGGGGCGGAGGATCTGCCGCTAGGCTTGTTGCTGGGAATCCGATCAAGAGGAGCATGAGCACGACGAACGGCGCAAGAAACTTGATTGGACGCATTTGAACCTCCTGTAGTCTGCAATTGTCACGAGTCTATCTCGAGACATCTCCAGCATACGACAGCTCTCGTCGTTTGCATAGGCACACGCGTACTCTTTTTGTACTCTCTTTTTGTACTGCCACCTTGAGTACGCGCGTACCTGGTCAGCAGGATGAGGCCCGCGATACCCGCACGCGATGACCGTGCTATGGAATCATGCCGCTACTCCAGGTTCCGCTCACGCGCTCCGAGACGACTCCCACCGCGCCGCGACGAGCAGCATTCCCCCAGCCAACACGCCCATAGCTCCATAGAGAGTGTACCCTCCCACAGAGAATCCTCCGAAAAGGCTGACGATGGTGAGAACGGTTCCCAATAAGAGGACGACCACACCGCCCAGGCGGCTCGATGGCTCGATGGCTGTCGCAAGCGCTAGGAGGCAAGAGAGGAGAAACCCAGCTGCCTGGGTCTCCAGGGATCGGAATCCACTCACGCGCGCGTCCAATACCTCGAGCGTGATCAGATCTGGCGCGAGTCTCAACTCCGGGTAGGCAGACGAGAGGTAGGACTGGGTAAACAGCAAGACCGCGATCAGGCCGCCGAGCCCGCCCACCAAGACCAGACCCGAGCCAATTCTCGACACCCATCTTGAACGGCCGCCCGCCGCACCAGCGCCTCTTTTCCTCAATGTCAAGCCTCTTCACAGAAGCGTGCTTGATCATCGCCGAAACGCTCGCTACAATCAAGCACGATCACCAGTTCGCCTGTTGACCGACTGTGGTGTCGGTCATGTTACCATTGCGATCATCCCAAGGGAGCACCATTATCCAGACTGCCTCAATCTCTAATGACGAAATCGTAATCGAGACTTCCGCCTGGAATGATAGTTCCCTCGGAGGACGTCCCCGTCATACTGGCACCGCCGCTGCTGTACAGGTGCAGCCAGTTGTGCCACGTGATGACATCTTGTGGGCCACTCCCAGGACAGAATGCAGCACCGTTACAATAATTCGTGACATTACCATTTGCCCAGCCCTGGGTGTGGCTCGGGTTATCATAGCCATTTGAAAAGCTCTCCGGTGCCCATTTGTACCACCAACCGCAGCACAGGTAAGAGAGATTGCTCCAGTTGGAAAGTGACACCGTCCCGCCCATGCAAGTCCACGCCTAAGTTGTACGCAGTCCGTTCGTTTTGATCCCAAGCACATCGAGCTCATACGTAAACAGGTCGGCCGTATGTCCGTTCACACCTGCGGGCGCCGCCAGTACTGACATGGGCTCGTCCGATTGCTGCGACCCAGCGCCTCGAGGGAGCTCTTTCAGCTCTACGTGTTCCACCTCAACCAACCTGCAATCTTCCATGACTCGATACGAAGAATGCACGTACCTCGGCCCATTACCTGACGTGCTGAGACGCGCCTCCGGAAAAACAAAGTTGATGTTACACTTCACTGGATGTGCACTGGGTGTCTCATCAGGAGGCGCCGCGAACGCGGCCGACCCTTGCGCTGCCAGAAAAGCGAGAGCTGCGACCAGTGGGACCAACCATCGGAGCTGCTTCATGGGTTCCTCCGGCAATCATGATACTCACCGGTTTCCCGGTGGCATCTCCAGCATACGACATCTCTCGTCGCTTGCATAGGCACACGCGTACTCTTTTTGTACTCTCTTTTTGTACCGCCGCTTTGAGTACGCGCGTACCCAGTGGAGAGGGAAAGAGGAGGCCAGATGGCCGACCGGGATTGCGGAGCGAGCGGCGCCGCGCCTCGCCTCCCACGGAACCCGAGTCTACTGGATTGGTGGTGTAACCGTTGGCGGCACCGCGATGTCCCCGACGATCCAATAGGGTCCGGGGCAATTGTCAGAGAGTAGTGAGCGCTCCCCGTCGTGAATCCCGTTAGCCGCACCGCCGCCAAGCGCTACGATCTCACCGATATGCTACGTCGCTTTGTGGGTCGTGAGTCTATCGGAGACGTCGACCGTCTCGTTGCTGATTTTCACCTCGAATTCCGGTGGCCATATGAGCAGATTGCTTTCATCTGAGTGTTCGGGATTCACACGCAGACAGTCGTTCACCATAACCAACTTACCGACAAGTAGAGCGGCATACCGTGTGGGAGGGGCTGGGGTAGGACTGCACGCTTCCAGAGCGAACGCCGCGACAATGATGACACCCATGATAGTCGCTCCTTTCCCCGGTTGAACGCCCCGCCGCAGGAAGGCGTCGACGCCATCCGGGCTGCCTTGCACAAAAGCTGACATCCTTACCCACCTCTCGTCGTCCCGAAATACAACCAACGGCTTGGCGCGACGTCGGCATCGCGCCAAGCCGCATGCTTCTGAACTCGCCCATCTGCCAGAGGCTTGAGAAATGCGCCTGACCGTCGCTGCAATTCTTTGTGCGTCGACTATTCCGTCGATACGCTGACCCCGAGGCGCGAGTAGACCGTATCTACTGGCCCATAGATCGAGTGGCTGCCATACTGCGATATGGTTGAGCCGAATGCGCTGTTGTTCCAGAACCATGGACCGCCGCTGTCCCCACCCGCCACCGAGATATCGACTTCCACGTTAAAGCCATCAAATGACGTGGTGACAATGCTACCGCAGCCATAGCCCGATGCTATTCCGTACTTGCATACCCAGTCGCCTGGGTACTGGCTAATCCCGAATACCACGCCGTAAATATAGCGATTGTATGTTCCGTCCCAAATCAGATTTCTGACTGTGAATCCTGGCGCCGTGTGCCACTGAATGTCAAAGGCATCGACCCAGGATTCGGAGACAAACGGAAGACCGCTGCCCATATACGTCACACCGGTGTTATCGCAATGGCCAGCCGTCGTGATCCCCTTATTTCCGCTTGAATCCTGTACCGAAAAACCACTCGTACAACTTCCCGAGGGCCCCGCGAGCCCCAGGCCTCCGAAAATATCGGTTGCTTCCTTCGGAAAAGCAGGGACTTGGACCACCTTGACGTGATCCGGCAGACGGGCAGCAGCCTTCTGCAGAGCTGCATCGAGATGTGCGGCGTCAAGCACATAAAGCTCCGCGTTCCCCTCGAGGATATTAATCGCAGAGTGAGCCGCAATGCCTAGTCTACCGGCCATCCGCGCTGCCTGTGTGCGCGCGTCCACGAGCTCGGTGAGCGTCACTTTTGCCGTCCGTGTCCCAACCATGCCGCTCAGTGGGCCACCTGCGGTGTACTCCTGGATTTTCGCTTCACCGCCCCGGGTGAAGAGCGCAAACACTCGATACTCCGGCTGATGCTGAACCCAGAGCCCACCAAAAGAGTCTGGCTCATTCTTGGTCAACCTCGCGTTGAGATCTCCGATATGAACCTGCAGTTTCAGCCGGCGCATGGCTTCACTAGCATCGACCCCCATTGCACTTGCATACTGTCCCGCGTCCCTCGTCAGCGGATCCGCATCTTCAGCACTCTGCGCGACAACCGTCGGTGCGGAGGCGGCGAGAATTGCTAGTGTGACCACAACGCCCACCAGGACTGAGAATGACCGAGCGCGACGCACGGAAACCCCCTCCGATCCAGGATACTCACCGGCTTCCCGGTGGCCTCTTCAGTATACGACACCTCTCGTCGCCTGCATAGGTACGCGCGTACTCCTTTTGTACCGCCCCATCGGTACGCGCGTACTTGGTTGGGAGGTGAAACGCGGAGCCGGAACATGCTCGAGCGAGCAAGTGGACCGGGCGGCTGGTAGTCCACCTGGTTGATTGAAATCGCGGAGCACTCTGAAGAATCAGGAGAGCTTCCAAGAGCGCAGCCACCTTTCGGGGGCCGTTCCCGCCAGCGTCCCGTCTCACCCGGGGTCGTGGGGTGTGGCTGGGCGCTTTTCTTTCGCGGCTTTCGCGCCCTTTCGCGGGTCTCGTGTTTCAAACGCTCTCGCCGTCGCGCCGTCGCCTCCCAAATCTTGGCGCCCACCGGATCAGCGGCATGGAAGGAACCCTCCCCGGTCTCCCCAGGATCGCGAGGCACGCGAGCAGCAGCGGGGTGCCCGCCGCGATCACGCGAGCGGCGACACCACGACGGCAGACTAATGCAGGCGCTACGACCGCCGCGGTGGGAAGGAAAACCGTTCCAGGGCTTGGCCCTCCGCGCCTTGAACAGTGACCCCGAAAGGTGCCGGGTCGAGTTCCCTCACGACGAGGAAGGCATCATTCTGGACGGGCGCATCCAGGGTGTCCCCTTCGCCCAGTTGGAGTTGAAGCGAGACTGCGCGGGGATCGAGGCGCCTGCCTACGATGAGCCACAGCCCCAGGAAATTAAAGGAACCGATATCCACTGAACCGGAAGGGGCTCTGGTTCCCTTGACTGTGATCGAGTTCTCCACACCCCAACCGGATGGCCTCCTGACAGAAGGCGACACCAGTGCAGCGCATAGGTCTTGGGGGGGTGGTCAGCACCACCACCCAGCTTTGCCCGAGGCCTTTGAATTCACCGGCGACACCTATAGGACCGTGGAGGCGATCAAGAGGTCCGCGACGCTTTTCCAATTCATTTACCGCTGTCTGGGTCCAGGTAATCACGCCGAGCGCTCCGCGCGACCGTACAAGCCCGCGTGCCGCCAGCAGGCGCCGCGTCACGAACAACCCGCTCGTTCGCGCCCACAGAGTCTCAGTGCCGGCGGCAAAAGCCGAACTGGGTGCGCCAGTGCCCCATGCCCCTAGCAGAGCAGCGAAAGGTCCCTGATCTAACCACAAAGAACACAGATCGCAGATCCTCCGCAGAGTCCGCGGAGTCCCGCTAGGGATCGCGGGATTGGCGATCTGCGGACCGCGATCCCCAGCGGGAGACCGCAAAGTTTTCTCCATATTTCGCTCTGCGCTCTTTCGAAAACACCGCGCACCCTAGCGGGGGGCGTCCTCAGCGGTGAGGAGGGGTTATTCACTGCTCTGCTAGGTGAGCTCGGCAACGCGCGGGGTGCAGTAGAAGCCCGCGGTGACCGGCTGTGGCTGGCCGAAAAGTCAATTGCATCGTATTAGCTGCGGTACCGGGATGCACCCGGCGCCGCGCACGGATTCCGAAATACCACAGTGAAGCCCAGACTGCTGACTGTGGAGTGTCCTACGCGCCGCGCAATCACGTATCAGGCGGGCCGTCTCATTGATCGACCTTGTTCTTGTCACTTGGCCTGCGCTCGTTCTCTGCGCTTAGGCGCTCGGATATCGAATGTACATCCCTGTAGAGCCTTCGCAGATAGCGAGCGACGGCCACGAGAGCATAAATCGGAAGAAACAGCGTGAGGGCGATGATTATGGCATTCAGCCAAAAATTCACGGGCATCTGTCCCCTGCCTCCGGAGTGCTGCTGAGATGCGGCTCAGCGGACTTTCACAACCTGGGCGGGGTCGGCTCCCTGGGCTGCAATTCTTCTGCATGCGGAGTTGGAATCGACCCCTACCGATGAATAACGTGGGCAAACGGTACTTGCATCGTACGTAGTCCTTCCATTCTCGCTGAGCCCGCCACGCACTTCCCATGGCAATTGGGCGCGGGCCGCAGGATAGGAAGCAGGTGCGGGTCGTTGGACCCGCACCGTCACACCCCCAAGCCTGCGATCTTGCAACTACAGGTTTGGACTGTGCTCCAGGCGCATCGAACGTGGAGTTGCGTGAACTGAAGGCTCCTATTGGCAATACCACCCGTTACTGTCAATGGTCATATTGACAGAATACACTTGGAACCATCCAGGCGGCAAATACTGATTCAGTTGCCCAGAAGCTGTTGCGAATGCATTGTTAGTCCGGTCCCCCCACGCAGGATTGGGGTTGGGCCCGCTGAGGTTCGACCAGGAGTACCCAGCCATCGTGGCTACCGTCCCGTCCATGTTTCCCCAGTTCATCGTGACTGGTGCTCTGCCATCCACGTTCCAGAAGCTTACATTGACATTCTCTTGGAGAACACCGAGCTGCAGCCCCAACCAACTGTAGATGGTCTTGCCGCACGTCAGGTTCCGATCAAAGGACAAAGCACCCAGGGACCCGGAGGCCCCGGCAGCTCCCGAATCGGTACGGCCAGAAACGACGAAGTAACAAGGAGCGTTATTGCTAGCTGTTTCCGGATCGCACGCTGGAAGGCGGTAGACCCTCTTGGGCGAGTTGCCTCCCGCACCCTCAGCCCCAGGAACAGGCACCGGGGCTAGGCCAGCGGGGTCCGACACCGGAAGGGCGTTGGCCATTTCTGCCTTGGTCAGTTGGTCGACGGGCTTCTCGGCCCTAACCGAACTCTGTCCAACGCTAAACAGCACTGCCATCGCGCCGAGCACCAACAGAAACCTGATCCATCGCATTCGAACCTCCCACGACTCAGATACTCACCAGGGCCCTTGGTGGCATCCTCAGCATACGACGGCTCTCGTCGTTTGCATAGGCACGCGCGTACTCTTTTTGTACTCTCTTTTTGTACCGGCACTCTGAGTACGCGCGTACTTGGTTGGAAGGACGAGGCCCGCGACACCCGCGCGATGGCCCCGTTATGGAATCATGCTGCTACTCTAGGTCGCGCTCGCGCGCCCAGACGATGGCCTCCGCGCGCGAGGTCACGCCGATCTTCCCGTAGAGTCGGCTTACGTGGTTGCGCACTGTCTGTTCCGCCACGCGCAGTTCTTTCGCGATCCGCGCATTGTCGTACCCCCGTGCAATGTGCTTCAACACCTCAAGGTCATATGGGCTCAGTCGCGCCTCTTTCCTAGCCCCAGCCTCTGCCCCCTGCCACTGCGCCAGCTTCTTCACAATTGATTGGCTGTACCAAGTGTCCCCGCTTGTCACCGCCCGGATCGCGCGCACCAGAGTCTCTGGTGCTTCGTCCTTCAGCGCATAGCCCGCTGCTCCGGCGCTGACCACACCGCGCACATAGTAATCGTGATCATAGGCCGTCAGCACGAGGATCTTGATGCTCGGGCAGCGCTCACGCAGGTAACCGACTGTCTCTGCCGCCGACGGCCCGGGCATATTCATATCGAGCAAAAGCACATCCGGCTGCAAGCGGACACAAGCCTCGCGGGCCTCCTCTCCGTTCGTCGCTTCGCCGACCACTTGCATGTCGCTCGCCGCAGCCACAATGGACTTGATGCCGGTGCGCACCACCGGGTGGTCATCCGCCAACAGCACTCGAATGCCCATGGCCATTCCCTTTCTCGCATGAATTCAATGGAATCAGGACGCGTATTTCTGTACCCTTCCCGGGCTCGGAGTGGATCTTCAAAGTACCGCCTGCCCAGGCGGCCTGCTCCGCCATGCCGACCACTCCATAGTGACCGTCATTCGCCAGCTCGCTGAAGTGGGCCGGCACTTGAAAGCCTACCCCATCGTCCTCCACGACCAGTTCGGCTTGATGCTCACGGACATGCAGCCACAACTCGATCGACTTGGCCCCAGCATGCCTCACGGAATTCCGCAGCGCTTCCTGAGCGGTGCGAAAGAGGCAGATGGCCGCAGGGGAAGGGATGCGCGCGGCATCTCCGCTCAGCCGGAGCCGAATTTCCGGAGTGCCGGCCCCGCCTTCCTGCTCGAGGTGGTCCACATAGCTCCCGATGGCCTCGGTGAGCCCCATTTCTTCCAGCCCGGCAGGCCGCATTTCTCCGACCAGGGCGCGCAACTGCCTCACCACCGCGAGCACCCCGGAGCGGATTCCCTCGAGCGCTTCCCTATGCTCTTCCAGATCCAGTCGCCCGTCTCCGTTGCCCAGCGCCCTCTTCTCCGAGGCCAGCTGAAAGGTGAGACCGAGCAGACTCTGCAGCGCCTCGTCGTGCAGTTCGCGCGCAAGCCTTCGCTGCTCGCGCTCGCGCGCCGTCAGCAGTTGCCGGTGAGCTTGGCTCAACTGCTCTCGCCCCGCCTGCACCTCTTCCATCAAATTCAGGTTGTGGACAGCAATGGCGGCTTGGTGAGCGACTGTCGCCAGGATGCGCTCATCCTCACTTGCGAAATACTCGCCATCCTTCTTTTGCCCGACGAGCAGGATTCCGTGCAGAACGCCGCCCGATACCAGCGGCAGCCAATATGCCCAGCCGGCTTGTGCAACCAATCTCGCCTCCTCGGCCGAGAGGTCAAGGCCCTTCACGCGCTTGCTCAGCTCTTCACGCCGCATGGGCCCATTCGACGCAGCGAGTAAATCCGCGAGCGCGCCGTCCGTTGGCACGACAGATGGCGCGCCATCCTCCGGCGCCCGATCGTGCAAAGGGCTCAAGTCGAGGTCATTATCGGCATTTCTCAGGTAAAGCCCGCAGCGGGAAACGCGGAGCGCGGCAGGAAGGTCCTCCAACAGTAGGCGGCGCAACGTCTCGCGGTCGAGCGTAATCGCGAGGGATTCGGCGAGCTGACCAATCAGCG
Organism: Chloroflexota bacterium; assembly: GCA_023381515.1. Next base: position 133,382 of record JAMCQI010000061.1, read on the forward strand.
AGGTGTACGTGATCTCATTGCCATACAAAACCCACGCTAACAGTTTTTCGAGACCGCGCTTTAACGGGCTAAAGAGGAGGAGGAGCGCCACGCTCAGAGCCGCGCTGATGCTCGGCCAATGCACCGCCGAGGAGACGACGAAGCGATTCACCAGCGCGACGACGGTTACGAACGCGGTCAGAAACAATATCGTCAGCAGGTAGTACACCGCCGCTCGGCTGAAGACTACGTCGGACTTGGCCAGCCTGTGACGAAAGATCGAGTAAAGGTAGCTGATCGGACTGAGGAGCAGCCAGGGAAACGTTAGCTCGAAAGGGACATGGTCAGGGGCCCCGAACGTATCCGGTATCAGCGAGAGGACCACAAATGGAGCAAAGCCAAAGAGCGTGCCAAAGACAAAGATTCGGATTCGCCGTCGGACGCTCGGTGAAGGCCCCCGCCGGTATTCCTGAAAGAGAAGGAGCCATCCGAGCGCTAGAGACCCTGCCAGACCAAGACGGATCCCGGTGCGCAGAGGGGGGAACCAGGCTGTCTCGGCTAGTGGAGCCGCCGTCCAAAACAGGAGAGGCAGCGAGGCCAGGACCGCGCATACGCACAGGATAGCCAGTGCCGCCCTGCCGACGCGGCGCGCCGGTCGGTCCAGAAGCGAATGGTGAAATTGAAACGTGATCGGCGCGAGCCAGGCGAGGAGGAGGTAAAACCAGCGCGTCGGCTGATCGGCGCTACGCGCGATTTCCGTCCATATTCCGGCGGCCACCGCGCCGGAGGTGAGAAGGAAAAAGACCGCGCCCCAACCCGCCTGTCCCAACAGCCAGGCAGCCAATCCGGCCGCCGCAAAACCGAGCGCCACGAGCAGCGGGCTGGCATTCTCGAAGAAGGAAGGACAGGGCGATCCGCTCACGCGGCAGGACTGCATCTCAATGGCGAACCCGGTCCAGAGGATCGAGACGAGCGCGAGCGCGGCAGAGAGAGCGACGACCACATGCCACCGCTCGCCCGTCCCTATCCATTCTCTGACCCGCTGTCGCATCACTTACCTACCTGTCCTTTCCGCCAAATGTTAACCATGTAGCCCGGCAGACTGCTGAAAACCACATCTAACCGCAGAGACCGCAGAGTCTTCTACATATCCTTCCTTTGCGCTCTTTCCGCCCTCTGCGGTGGTGCTTCTTCACTCGCCGCATCAGAAGCCAACACCTCGTCCAGCAGCCCGAGGAGCCGATCCCTTGCCGGTGGCCGGCATCCCGCGCGTGCCAACGCCTCGCGCGCCTCTCGCCGCTGGGCCTCGGCCACGACCACCATGAAACCCTGCGCTCCCAGCTCGGTGAGCAACTCCAGACCCTCGCGCTCCGCGTCCGTATCTCCTTCAGAGGCTGCTTGTAGCACTCTCTCCAGATCCCCGCCTACCCGGCCGCGCGCCACCAGGCGCGCATAGCACACCGGCAGCGACGTGACTCCAGCCGCGAGGTCGGCAGGCCTCGCGCCGTCTCCGAGGTCGGCGGACCTCGCGTCCTCTGCGAGGTCGCTCTTGCCGTCCGACCGCCAGATCCCGTTGAAATCGTCCACGACCTGGAGCAAAACTCCGAGGCAGATCCCGTACTCGCGATATGCCTCGAGCGCGGGCGGCGGGACAGCCGCGGCATACGCACCGGCCCACGCGGCCCACCCGACGAGTTCGCCTGACTTGGCACGCGCGATCGCGAACCAACCATCCGGGTCGAGCGCTGTCGCGTCGGCGGTCTGCGCCAACAAATCGGCGTGCTGGCCGGACGCAGCGTGCAGCATCGCGAGCTGCAGCTCGTCGCGCACCGATTGGGAGCGGTCAGTAGGAACGCCAAGCCGCTTAAGGATCAAAGACGCGCCGAACAATAGCCCCGTCGCAACGTTGACCATCGCACCGCACCCTGTAGCGACGTCGCCATCTTCGACATCGTCCAGGAGCTTGGCCGCGAGGCGCACAAGCTGCCAGGCCGCGGTGGCAGGTGCGGCTTGCCGCGCATCACCGCCCGCTGCCTCGCACACAAGGGACGGAAGCCGAGCCAGACACGACGCCTGAGCTTCCCGCTCCAGCCATGGCCAGAGCATCCGCTCCACATCGGCCCGGAAAGCACCCGCAGGCACGCTCTCATCCAAGATTGCTCGGATCAGCGAACTAGCGCTCTCCAACGGCGCTCTTGTCACTTGCCACGTGTCACTTGTCACCTGTCACTTGCCGCGTTCAAGGGAGATGTCCATGCGCCTCAGAGCACGCCGACAGTAGAATGAAAATGCACGAATCGTTTTTCCTTGGCTCATTGGCAAATTGGCTCATTGGCTCATTTTCATAGGAGGGCCTGCCCAATCATAGGCGACCAGCCGGTCGAAAAGGCTGTTAGTCGAAGGAGCAGGGGCACGCACGAGGGGAGTCAGATCCTCCAGAGCTGCGCGCTCTTGAGGGGAGAGGCCGGCCAGGCATTCCGCGCGAGGCGCTTGGCCGGTGACGAGATCGTGCACGATGCGGGCGAGCTCATTCATCGAGGGCCTCCTCTGGTATCGATCTCTGCATTCATTGTATCACAGATTTTCGGGAAGAGGAGAGTACGCGCGTACTCAATTTGATGGGTACGCGCGTACTTGCATTCTAGAGCAGATCATGCTCGCACATGGCGGAAATCCGTGATCTCGAGATGGCGGATTCCTGCGATGACAACGCGAACGCCCCATCGTAGAATGAGGCCAAGATCTGCCACAAGGAGGGGAGCAATGGAGCGCTGCTTGCTGTTCGACGGTGAGCATCCCGCGTCTACAACGACGGTCCCGCACTCACGCGCGGCACCGTCTACGCGCTGCGGGTCCGAGCAGAGAGGATAGTCTTCGCAGCGCGGGCGGGCTCGCCAACAACTGAAGCTCAACCGCTACAGACAACATGGTAACGCACGCCTTCCACGCCTCAGCGAAAGCACTCAGTATTCAGTCTGTCAAGTCCCGGCGAAGGCTCTCAAATTCCTGCTTCGTGATCTCGCCTCTCGCATAGCGAGCCTTGACGATTTCAACCGGAGAGGCACGTTCAGACTGCCTAGCTTGACCGCGCAGAATTCTGAAACCCAGTGCGACCCCTAGCGCGATACCAAAGACTGGCACGACGACTGTGATCACGATACTGAGAAAAACGAGGACGAGCCTACTGTCGACGATTCCCATTTCTCGACGCCTCCAGGCTGCAGCGACACTGGTTTGTCTGGATATACGGCAGCGGCTGGGCCCAGCGCCCTGCCAAATACAACTCACCATCCAACTGGCTGTCTGTCAATTTGCAGTTCAATCGCCATGCATGGGACAAGACCGCATTTCTGTTGCGCGACATTCGGTCACGACAACCGTCACCCGCTCAGGAAAGAGATGCCTGGCTGCAGCCGTGGCATTCGACATTCTGACACTTGAAGATGATGGTCCATCACAAAAACGACCAACGATTGCCGCGAGCACACGCCAAGCTTTCTCAAAACTGCGCTGACGTGCTTCTCAACCGTGTTCTGCGTCAGGACACAGAGCTCCGCAATCTCCCGGTTCGACTTGCCTGCCGAGACGAGCGTGAGAACCTCCCGCTCACGCGGCGTGAGCGCCGCCAACCGAGTCCCCACCGCGACATGCCAATCCTGTATTCGTCGCATCTGCTCAGGGGCATACAGGCGCGCCCCTGCGGCAGCTCCTCGGATTGCCTCTACCAGCCCGCGGAGGTCCACGCGCATTGGGATGAAGCCGACCGCCCCTGCCGACCATGCCTCGGCCAGGTAGACATCCCAATCGAAGGCGGTCAGCATGAGTACCGCCGTCTGCGCCCGCGCGCGGTCAATCCCGCGGCATACCTCGGCCCCGCTGCCATCGGACAGAAGCACGCCCACGACTGCGACGGTCGGCCGCTCACGTGTGACGTGGTCGAGGGTCTCGCGGATCGTACACG